>DASWFF010000115.1:0-11520 GCA_036394375.1 Puia sp. | reverse complement strand
TGCCAGATCAGTCATAGGAGTCCTTGTTGAAAATGAACAGGATGATGATCACCCGTGTGATCATCATCCTGTTATTAAGGTTACAGACCGAGCGGTAAGCCGGGTAGAGTAGAGGGGAGGAGATCAATGTTGTAGCTGATTCCCAGACCGATTCCAACACCAACCCCCCCGAGGCCCAGCAGGCCTAATAACCCAGTGATAGGAAGATTGATAGCGATGTTGCCAGAAGATCCACCCTGGATGTTTTCCATAGAGGCAAAGTCTAAGCTTTTCATTTTTCAAGTTTTTTCAGAAGCACCGCAAGATCGCAGTGTGCCGTAAAATTGCCCAGAAGACCTTGGATATCCTATCCATTACAAGAATACATTATGCTTATTATGCATAATTTATCCATTTCCGGAATACATGACTTCCCGGGGCAGGAAGCCTTTATAAAAAAGCCATGAATGAATCCAAAAACGCTTTATTTTCGTATCTGTTCAATGATATTCCTTACTACAGCCTGATTAGTACCACCCCATAGCCCCCTGTCGAGCAATCATTATCTGAACTAATCCATCCGTATGACAGGACAGAAACTAAGGGTATTAAGAGAGTTCCGTAATTATTCACAGGAGTATATTGCCGAGAAACTGGGAATTACGCAAAATGCCTATTCCCGCATTGAAAATAACCAGACAAAAATAACGGCCGAGCGCCTGGGAAGGCTGGCTGTTATCCTGAATATCCCCCCCATGGAGTTATTGTCCGATAAAGAGCCGGTCCTCCATTTTTCAGATCCCTCCTCCCACCCCGGCCAGTCTCCCAAAGAAGATCACTGGAAAGAGATGATCGAGAATACCCGCCAACTTTACGGACAGGTGATCGTAAGTAAAGATGAAAAGATCGCTTTTTTGGAAAATGAGATCTATACGCTGCGGAAGGAAAGAGACCGCATCATTCATCTGATCGAAAAGCTGACATCCCCGGGCATTATGGCTTCCGCCGGTATCTCCTAACTTAATTTGGAAAGTCACCAAATTGCATCTAATTTGCTGCTGTGGCGGTGAACAGGTGATTTTTTTTACCGGCACGGCAAATATCCGCGATGAATCTCCCGAAAAAAATATTATCCAGGAAGGCAGAGATCACCAGGGATTTCCTGGTTGAAGTAGACAAGCATCTTGCCGACATTCTCTCCGGTAAGGCTGATAAGATGTATCATATCAAGGATTTTGCAGCGATCCTGTACATTCACCCGGTACACCTGAGCAACACGATCAAACTCACTACGGGACATTCCCCCTGCTATTTTTTTGAGGACAAGCTGATGGATGAGTCCCGTAAAATGTTGCGGGAAAGACAACACAGCATTGCTGAGATCGCGGAGCGCCTTACCTTTGACACCTCCAATTTCACTAAGTTCTTCAAACGTTTCGAGGGGGTTACCCCTTCTGCCTACCGTCAACAGGCCCTGCAAGCGGAGCGGAAGCAGGAGTCTATTTTAATCTCATGAATATCTATCGTTCGGGCTGGATCTTATTTTGTTTATGCTGCTCCCTGAGGGCCGGCGCTCAGTTTACCGTTGTGCCGCTGGGTGTAAGGGGGGGACTGGATGAAAGCAATCTATCGGCTTATATGCTGGCCGCGGCAGGCAGCAATGATTATATCTGTCTCGATGCCGGGACCTTGTACGCGGGAATCCGGAAGGCGGTGGATTCCGGGGTATTCGCCACCAGCATTCCGAATGTATTGAGAAATTATATCAAGGCTTATTTTATCTCCCATCCTCACCTGGATCATGTGGCCGGGCTGATCATCAATTCCCCGGACGACAGCGCCAAAACCATCTATGGGCTTCCCTCCTGCCTGGACGTGCTGAAAGAAAAATACTTTACCTGGGAGAGCTGGGCGAATTTCGGAGATGAAGGGGAAAAGCCCTTATTGAAGAAATATCATTATGCGTCGCTGACTCCGGGGGAGGAAGCCGCCATTCCCCACACCCCTCTTTACGTAACGGCGTATGTCCTGAGTCATGGGGCGCCCTATCAAAGCACTGCTTTCCTGGTGCGAAGCGGGGATGCTTACCTGCTCTACCTGGGCGACACGGGGGCTGATACCGTCGAGCATTCCGATAAGTTACAGTTGCTCTGGCAGGCGATCGCTCCGATCGTCCAATCCGGGCGGCTTAAGGGTATCTTTATTGAAGTTTCGTTCCCCGATGAGCAACCGGAGAAACTCCTGTTCGGGCATCTGACCCCGAAGTTGCTGGGAAAAGAAATTTCGGAACTGGCCGGATTGTGCGGGGGAGCCTCGCTCAGGGATTTGCCGGTGGTGATCACGCATAGAAAACCTTCCGGCGACCAGGAAGCCAGGATCCGGAAGGAACTGGAAGCGAACCTCCATCTGGCGCCGGTAAAGCTTGTTTTTCCTGAGCAGGGGAAGCGGCTTAATTTTTAATACCCCGAAAATTGCTAAAAGTTTAGTTATCATCTTCCGAACAATGGCAGGCATTTCGGGTTATTAATGTGCATTCTTTTTGTCCTTTTGGAGTGGAATTTTTTTTTATCGGTCAATTAAACATTTTATTGGTATGGCCGGTTATTTCTTATTTTCATTGGTAGGAATATTTCACTAATAAAAAAGTAAGTTTGCAAAGACCTGAACACTCCTAACCTATGGTCCTGAACTGTTATTGTTGTAAAACCACCGGATATGTCAGAGAGAAAAACAAGTTCCACCAATTATCGCAACCAGGAGTTCCTGGAAGAAAAGTGCGCGCTTAATGAGTTATTAGACCTCGTCAGTAAAAGATGGTTTAGCGACGTCTTATTCTGTATACAAGAGGGGAATAACCGATTTAAGCTTATTAAAGACGACCTGAAATATATCAGCGATACGATCCTGTCGGATCGGCTTAAGTTGCTGGAAAGATATGGATTGATCACCCGGATCGATTACGATGAGATACCTCCCAAGGTAGAATATTCCCTTACCGGTAAGGGGGAGGAGTTGTCCGATCTCCTGGACAATATGTGCGCTTTCAGCGAAACTATTATCGGGATGAAAGCGACCGCGGCTGCCGTCAATTCTTAAAACGATGGCGGACCTCCGGCGCGGGCCGTGCCAGGAGCAGCGCAGAGATGCGCTAAGATCTGATTGGCGGTCTCCGGCTATACCCGTAAAAAGGTTTTCTTTTTGTACATGAAATAGAGGAAGGCCCATTTAACGGCCAGGAAGCAGATTACCCCTACCAGTGCATTCCAGGGATCGCCTGCCAGTTGAATCAGCCATTGGAAAAAACCTTTGGTGGCATAATCCCAATTGATGAAACGGCTGGACATATAGATTAGAATGGAATTCATGCCGATGATCGTGAAAAAGAAGGCCCATTTCCTGTAGCCCAGTACATCGATAACATAATAGAAGGTCGCCAGCAACAGCAGGCTTAGTCCACCTACCTGCAGGACGAAGGAACTGGTCCATAAATTCTTGTTGATCGGGAAGACGAGGTTCCAGACCTGGGCAAGCACCAGGAACACTACTCCTGTCAATGCCATCCTCAATGCCTTGGCTGAAGGTTGTAAAGGGCTATTTTTCAGCAGGTTGCCTGTGAGAATCCCCAATAATCCCGTACCGATGGCCGGGATGGCCGATACCAGGCCTTCGGGGTCATGGATGCCTAAATAGAGTTTGCCCGGGATGATCGACCGGTCGATATAAGAAGCGAAATTTCCCTGCATGGACAGGTCTCCCCGCGGGAAACCCGGAGCGGAGTTGAATAATAACAGTAACCAATAACCGATGAGCAGGGAGCAGAACCAAATGATCTGCCCTCTTTGTTTGGTATAGAGGTAAATGATATTGGCGAACATATAGGCGATGCCGATGCGGCCTAATACACTGGGAAAACGGATCTCGGCCAGCGGATGGATCTTCAGACCATTGTTATATATGATGCCCAGCAGGACGAGGATGAGTCCTCTGCGGATAACACGTATCAGTAATTTTTTGCGGGGAACCCCTTTTTCCAGTTCCTTCCCGACTGAATAGGGCGTTGCGACGCCTGCGATGAAGAGGAACATAGGGAAAATGAGGTCGTATAAATGAAAGCCGTTCCAGTCGGGGTGGGTGAACTGGTTAGCGATGGCTTCCCAGAAAGGAGAGCCGGTGATTTTGACCAGGCTATGGAAGATCTCTTCTCCCCCGATGATCCAGAACATATCGAATCCCCGAAGGGCGTCGAGCGAAAAGAGTCGTTGGGAGGGGGTAGATTGGAGCGGGGAAGCGTTGGTTTGGGTCATACAACATTTTAGAGGAATAAATATAAGGAATTCCATGTAAGAACGACAGTCACCGGGATCTAATTTCTTAAAGAATGATTTTTTTGTGTCGAATATTTGGAAGAAGAGAAATATTCACTACTTTAGTGTATTACTTATCTAGTACACTAAATCACTAAGTATGAATTCACCTTCGATGGTCAGTGTCCGGGACCTGCATTTTGCCTACCGGCGGAAGCCCGTCTTTACGGGGCTTAGCCTGGACCTGCAGCCCGGCCGTATTTATGGGTTGCTTGGCAGGAATGGAACGGGGAAATCGACCCTTTTGAGAAGTATTGCCGGGTTCCTCTTCCCGGGGAAAGGCAGGATCGAAGCGTTGGGTTTTGAACCGTGTAAACGACGGCCGGCTTTTTTGGAAAAAGTGTTTTTGGTGCCGGAAGATTTCTATTTACCGCCTATGCATATCGGTGAATGGGTGCGTTATAATGCCCGTTTTTATCCCTCCTTTAACAGGGTGCAGTTCGACCGGGTCCTTGACGATTTCGACATTCCGGAGGACGCCATCCTCGATGAGATGAGCTATGGGCAGCAGAAAAAAACGCTGATCAGTTTTGCACTAGCCATCAATGCGCCTCTCCTGTTGATGGACGAGCCCACCAACGGGCTGGATATTCTCAGTAAGAGCCAGTTCAGGAAAGTGATTGCCGGGGCCGTCGATGAAAACAGATGTATCCTTATCAGTACGCACCAGGTAAGGGATCTTGACAACCTGATCGACCGGGTTATGCTGATCGAAGAGGGAAAGATCCTGTTCGACCAGGATCTGGAGACCATTTCCAGCAAGCTGACCTTTAAGATCTCCTTTGATCCGGAGGAGACGGCCAGGGCCCTTTACAGCGAATCTTCGCTGAAAGGCAGTGCGTTGATACTCGCCAATTCCGATGGAGAGGATAGCCGGCCGGACCTGGAGATGCTCTATAAGGCGGTGGTCCTGGAGGGAGACAAAATAAATGCGGTGTTCCAAATAAATAAAACCAAATGAACCAGACTTTTGATTTTAACAGATGGCGGATGCTGGTGACCCTGCATTGGGTCGAGAACCGTAAGCGCTATCTGCTGGCCATGCTGGCGATGGGCGGGTTAATGACCGGCTGGTATAGCTTTGTATTAGTAGTGTATAAGTACGGCGCGTTGAACCCTTTCATTCAATACGCTACGTACTACTGCGGTTTGTTCTTTGTGGGCTGCCTTTATGCCAGTACGATCTTTTCTGAACTGGGAGGGAAGGCTCAGAGCATTCGCTACTTATCCATTCCCGCCTCACATTTCGAAAAATTACTGTGTGGGATCCTGTTTGGCGTCGTGCTTTTTTTTATCGTCTATACCCTTATTTTTTATATAGTGGATATTCCCCTGGTGAATGTGGGGAACCAGCTTATTTTAAAGGATCACCAGGTATGGACGGGTACCACGATACCGATCGGAAAGGTCGAGGTATTCAGCTTGTGGAACAATCGCTGGGCGCCTATTTTGGACCAGCAATATCATATGCTCCTGCTGGGTTATTTCGCCATCCAGTCGGCCTTCCTCCTGGGGTCGGTTTATTTTACGCGGTATTCCTTTATCAAGACCATTGTCGGTTTACTGCTGTTCTGGCTTGTGTTTGTGATCTTTGCCGTGAAGGGGGTGGAGGACCATCTCCCATCGGGATGGCGTACATATAATTTCATTCAATGGAATAATGGAGCGAATAATATAGCGCAGCTGGAGTTGGTCAGGTTGCCGCGGTGGATAGAGAGCAGCCTGTTCACTCTGATACAATACAGCATTCCTTTCATTTTCTGGTTCATTACTTATATACGCTTGAAAGAAAAAGAAGTGTAGGGATTAAAACTATCAATATGCAGTTCAGAGAATCACAAGCTATATACCTGCAGATCGCGGATTACGTGTGCGAAAAGATCCTGCTCAAAGAGTGGGGGGCCGGGGAGCGTATTCCATCGGTAAGGGAATTGGCCATACAACTGGAAGTGAATCCGAATACCGTTATGCGCACCTATGAGTTTTTGCAACAGCAGGAGATCATTTTCAACCAGCGGGGCATCGGTTTCTTTGCGGCGCCGAATGCGGTTAAACAGGTAACACAGTACCGGAAGGACGTCTTTATTGAAAAAGACCTGCCCCAGGTATTCCGCAGCCTGCTGCTGCTGGGGATGGACCTGGACGAGTTGAAGCCCCGGTATGAGAAATACCGGAAGCAATTTTTTAACACCAACAAAGAGGCATAGCGTATGAAAACAAGCGATAAGCTATTACTGTTCTTTTTTCTATCGGTCCTGGGCCTGTATGGCGCCATCCACCTGGCCTTGTATGCCCGGTCCAAACAGGGTAAGATGGTTACAAGCCCGGCGCAGGAAGAAGGCTGGGGCATTCAATACAAGGGAGAGGCTCCCTCCTTTCTATCCCTGCAGGGTAATGTGAATGTCAGGCTTATTCCATCCGATACTTTTTTTATTGAATTCGACAAACACGAAAGCAGCAAAATAAATTGCCGCCGGTCGGGTGCGGACAGCTTATTGATTCAGGGAGAGTCCATTCCCATGAATCCACACGATATCTTCCAGCATTACAGCGATTATCCCTGGATAGAAATACATGCCGGCCCTCATACCCGGATCCAACTAACGAATTTACTGGCCCTGTTGAAAGGCCCTAAAATTGCCGGCCGGGCCGACTGGAATCTTCAGGCTATTAATACACAACTCTGGATCGGCGAGGCCTATGGAATGGCCCCCGATTCCACCGCTGCTGAATTTTATGATTCCGTACAGGTGCACGCGAGGAATACGAACCTGGTCCTGCACCGGAATGCGGTTATCGGGAAGCTGAATGTACAGCTGGATGACCAATCCGAGCTCGATGATCAGCATGCAACGATCGGCCAACCGGAGATCCATTATACGGATCGGTCGAGAATCAACCTGACCGGCGCCAACCTGGATAAATTAAAAACCATTTTATGCAATTAGCTATTAATTCTTTATCCAAGACTTATTCCAATGGCGTCCGCGCCATACAGAACGTATCCCTCACCCTCGGGAATGGCCTATTCGGCCTGCTCGGTCCCAACGGGGCGGGCAAATCTTCCCTGATGCGCACCATTGCCACTTTGCAGGAGGCCGATACCGGCAGCATCTTCCTGGATGAACTGGATGTATTGCGGAATAAGACCCGGGTACGGCAGCTGCTGGGATATCTGCCCCAGGAGTTCGGCGTGTACCCGCGAATCTCCGCCGAACAGATGCTGGATCATGTTGCCCGGCTGAAGGGGGTGGACCGGGCGGGGGAACGGAAGGACCTGGTGAATGAGCTGCTGAATAACGTGAACCTGTATAAGGATAAAAAGAAGAAGCTGGGCACCTTTTCGGGAGGCATGAAACAACGCTGGGGCATTGCCCAGGCGCTGATCGGAAATCCCAGGCTGATCATCGTGGATGAGCCTACGGCCGGACTGGACCCGGCGGAACGGAACCGGTTTTACAATCTGTTGAGTCACCTGGGGGAGAATACGATCGTTATTTTGTCTACCCATATTGTGGAGGATGTGAGTACACTCTGTTCAAGGTTTGCGATTATATGTATGGGAGAGGTATTGTATAGCGGAGAACCGGATGACGCCATTGCGAAGCTGGAAGGAAAGATCTACAGCAAGATGATCCCGAAGAACGCTATTGAGCAATACCGGGTCAGGTACCCGATCATTTCCACGCAACTCAAGGCCGGCAACCTGTATATCCGGATCCTGCAGGAGCAGGAGCCGGGGGATGGGTTTGTCGCCAGCCCGCCCAACCTGGAAGATGTTTATTTCAGCAATATCGCCACGAAAATGGATATCAATACGCTGTAACCGGGTTCCGGGAGGTCCCGGATATGAATTAACCATCAAACTTTATGTATGTTCCTGCAAATTTTTCTCTTCGAGATAAAATACAGGCTGCGCCGGCCTGCCTTCTATGTGTATTTTGTTTTCGTTTTGGGTTTCGCTCTACTCTCTTTTGCCAACGGCGGCGTGCCGGTGCAGGAAAAGGAGTTCATCAATGCGCCCGCCGTGCTGGCCCTTTTTTCTTCCGTGGTAAGCGTTTTTTTGATGCTGGTAAGCTCGGCCATTATGGGCGTTCCTCTTTACCGGGACATCGAGCACAATACGAGGGAGTATTATCTCTCCTACCCTATCACCAAAGCGGGTTATTTCTGGGGGCGTTACCTGGGCAGTTGGATCTTCGTGCTGCTGACGGGGACGGCGGTATACCTGGGAGCCTACCTGGGTAGTAAGCTGGGACCGACCCTGGGATGGGTGCCCGCCAGCCGGTATGGGGAAAATCGTTTGCTTTATTATTGGTATCCTTATCTCACCATCATGGTGCCCAGTCTCTTTTTCACTTCTTCCTTATTTTTTGGGTTGGTGGCCATTTTCCGGAATGTAAAAGTGATCTATAGCAGCGGTCTGTTCTTATTCCTGGGGTATATTCTCGCCAATTTCTTCCTGCATAATATTCACAATCCAAGGGTGATTTATCTCACCGATCCTTTTCTCGTCAACGGACTGAGAATGGAAACCGATGCTTATTCACCAGAGCGGCTGAATACGTCCGTCTTGCGGATGCAGGGCTTGTTTCTGGGAAACCGGATCCTCTGGACTTCGGTAGGAGCGCTGGTCTTGATTGCCACCTACTGGCGATTCAGCTTTGAACGATTCTTCAGCCCGGTGACGGAGAAGAAAAAGTCCCGGGTAAGCGAGGAGATCAGCCGGACGGGGATCCGGGCGGTATTCCGTTCGGTCAGCGTCCGGTTCGAAGGAGGTTATTTTCGCAAGACCCTGTATAGTCTTACCCGGATAGAGCTCATGAATATCATACGGGATAATTATTTCTGGATCATACTGTCCGGAGGGCTTATTTTCCTCTCTTTCGTCTTCTGGCATGGACCTAACCGCTACGATGTCCCTGACTTTCCCCGTACGGCCTTCTTTATGTTCATCTTCGGCGACAATTTCATCTTTTTCCTTTTCCTCATCATCATATTTTATACGGGCGAGACGGTACACCGGGAGAAGCTTACCCGGTATTCCTTTATCAACGATGCCCTGCCTCCGCCGACCTGGGTGTTGAATGGCGCCAAACTGATCAGTCTCTGCTGCCTGGCTGTTTTCCTATCGCTGACGCCGATCCTGCTGGGGCTTGGCATACAATTGATAAAGGGGTATACGTATTTCAATTTCCCCCTGTATTTCTCCACTTTATTTGCCTCCACCTTACCCCGCCTGATCGAGATGGTGTTATTCTGCTATGCGGTGCATATTGTCGTCAATAATAAGTTTGCGGCCCATGGGATCGCTATTACGGTATGGGTGTTGATGTTCATATTGTCCGATTTCAATTATTTCACCTACAATCTGCTGCTCTATTCCTATACTCCTTTTTCCATGGCATCCGATATGGATGGTATCGGGCATATGCTGTCGCCAATCCTGTGGTTCAATGTTTATTGGTCGCTGGCGGGGATGGCGCTGGTGGTGATCGGCTCCCTGTTTTATACCCGGGGAATGGGCGCCAGTCTGAAAGAAAAGATGCGGTTGGCGCGGCAACGATTCCGGGGAGCCAGCCGGATGGGGACCTTGCTGCTACTGATTGCTTTTTTGGCAACGGGTGGCTATATCTATTATAATGTCAGTTATCTGAATGAATATCTTACCCAAACGGAAAGGGAAGAAAGGGCGGTGGCGGCGGAAAAGAAACTAAAACGGTATGCCGGTCTGCCCCTGCCCAAGGTCACCCGTATACAGTTCTATACGGATCTGTACCCGGAAACACAGACCGAACGAACCCGGGCTGCTATAAGCCTGATGAATAAGGGCAGTCAGCCAATAGACACGCTGTTGCTGGATGGGGATAACCTGACAGAGTATACGCTGAAATACAATGGAAAGGAATTGCCGTATAGCTATCCCTTGTATTACCCCAGGGGGAAGTTCAATATATTCAGGCCCCGGCAGGAAGCATCGGATTACCGGATGTATATTTTCCCCAAGCCTCTTTTGCCGGGGGATAGCGCCAGGGTGGAAGTCAATTCGCTGATCACCTATCCGGGCTTTCAAAATAACCTGTACGCCGCCAACCTGCTGCAAAACGGGATCTTTTTTAAGGGAGGTATGCCGGGGATGGGTTATGACGAGGGTGAGGAGATCGGTAATAATGAGACCCGGGAAAAATATGGCCTGCCCAAAAAGATCGTGCGGGATATTCCTGCTGATGATCCTGCAGGCATGCGCAGCCTGCAGGATGGGAATGACGGAGACCTGGTGAGCCTGGATATAACGGTCAGTACGCCGGGGGATCAGTTGGCCGTTGCGCCCGGGAAGCTGGAAAGGGAATGGGAATCCGGGGGACGGCATTATTTTCATTATGTGCAGGATCACCCGGCGGTGTATATGCCTTACGGGATCGCTGCGGCGCGGTATGCCGTTTTGCGCGATACGGTTCGGGTATACCGGGGGATGGAGGGGCAAGCGGGCGGAGAGCCGGTGAAGTTGGAGATCTATTATCATCCTGCGCATGAGGCAAATCTTTCCCGGTTCATGGCCGCCTATAAGGACGGGTTGCGGTATTATTCAGCGGCATTTGGCTCCTACCCTTTTTCGCAGATGCGCCTGATCGAAACTTCCGCTTATAGCCCCAATATGTTCTCTTCCCCGAATACGGTTGCCGTAACGGAAAGGACGGGCTGGGTGGCAGATTTCAGGGATTCGGGGAAACTGGACTATGTCTATTACTATATGGCGGAGCAGTGTGCCCATCAATGGTGGGGAGGGCAGGTAGCGCCGAATCATACGGTGGGGTCGCGTGTTCTCTCCGATGGGCTGTCGAAATACGCAGCCCTCGTGCTGATGGGAAAAAAATATGGAAAGGAGGCGCAGCAGAGAGTCCTGCAAGACGTTAATTGGGATTACAACTGGGGACGGCGGAGGAATTTCTATCAGGAGAACGACCTGCTGCATGCCAACAAGGGCTACGAAGGGAATTCGAAGGCGGCCCTGGTCCTGTATGGGCTCGGGGACCTGATCGGAGAGGATAGCCTGAATGCAGCTTTGCAGGAATTCAGGAATGCATTTGCGTTCCGGTCCGGGGGCGTTTATGCCGGCAGCTACGATCTGTACCGGGTGTTGCAGAAGCATGTGCCGGATTCTTTCCGGTATTACCTG
>DASWFF010000114.1:0-11450 GCA_036394375.1 Puia sp. | reverse complement strand
AGGTCAGCCTGAAAGAAGACTACAAGGTGAAAATGGATGACCTGAAAGAAGCCTTCCGGCATAAGCTGGCCGCCGATGTGCCGGAGTTCAAAGTGTCCTTCGAGCCGATCGAGCTCACCGATAAGATCCTCAGCCAGGGTTCTCCGACGCCGATCGAAGTGAAGATCTCCGGGAAAAATAAAAAACTGAATGAAGAATATGCGAAGAAGGTCATCGCTCAGCTGCAGCAGATATCTTATCTGCGGGACCTGCAGATAGGCCAGGCTACACGCTATCCAGCCATCGATATCAATATCGACCGGGAACGGGCAGCCCAGTTAGGGACGAATGCCGCGGTTATCAGCCGTTCGCTGATCGCAGCCACCTCCTCCTCCCGTTTTACTGAAAAAAATGTATGGCTGGATCATAAAACGAATCTTTCCTATTTCGTACAGGTGCAGGTACCGGAGAATAAAATGACCAGCCTGCATGATATCGGGGAGACGCCTGTCCAGCCGAACGCACCCCGCCCCCTGTTAAGCGATGTCGCTTCCCTCACCATTGATTCCGTCTACGGGGAAAATGATAATATCGGGGCGACCCCTGTCTTGTCCGTGACGGCCAACCTTAATAAGATGGACCTGGGAAGAGCTTCCACGGATGTAAAGAAGGCCGTAGCCTCCCTGGGACAGCTGCCCCGCGGCCTCAATATCGAGACCAAAGGAATGGTGGGGGTGCTGACGGATACGCTGGACAGCCTGCAGACAGGGCTGCTGGTAGCGATCGTCGTGATCTTCCTCATGCTGGCTGCCAATTTCCAGTCCTTTAAAGTTTCCCTGGTAACCCTCTGTACCGTACCGGCCGTATTGCTGGGCTCGCTGGCACTGCTCATGCTGACGGGTTCGACGCTCAACCTGCAGTCCTATATGGGCATGATCATGTCCGTAGGAGTATCCATCTCCAACTCCGTATTGCTGGTGACTAATGCCGAGCAATTACGAATGCATTCCGGTAATGCCCTTGAGGCTGCCCGTGAATCAGCCGCCGTTCGTATGCGGCCGATCCTGATGACCAGCGTCGCGATGGTGGTAGGGATGATCCCCATGGCCTCGGGCTTTGGGGAAGGAGGCGATCAGGCAGCTCCGTTGGGCCGTGCGGTCATCGGAGGATTGATAGCCTCTACTTTTGCCGCCTTATTTATTCTGCCGCTTATATTTGCCTGGGTACAGGGTAAGACATCTATTGCGTCCGTATCCCTGGACCCTTCCGATAAAGAAAGTAAACACTACATACCGTCATTATATGAACAAAATGAGAAATAACCGGACCTCTATTGCCCTTTTTGCTGTGCCTGCGTTGCTGATAGCAATCTTGTTCAGCAGTTGCTCCTCTTCGGATGGCGAGGGCAAGGAGAAAAAAGAAAATAAAGAAGCAACGGCCGATAAAGCCCCTGCTCCTGCGGAGACCTTTGCCCTGCAGAAGGGACGGCTGTCCACGACCCTGTATGTTCCGGGCGAGCTGATCGCCTACCAGCAGGTAGACCTCTATGCGAAAGAGAATAGTTTCGTAAAAAAACTATATGTCGACGTGGGGTCGGAAGTACGGGAAGGACAATTGCTGGTCACGATGGAAGCGCCTGAACTGACTTCGCAACTGGCCAGCGCCCAGTCCAGGGTGAAATCGCAGGAAGCGATCTATATCGCCAGCAAGTCCAACTATGACCGCCTGGTAGAGACCAGCAAGACCCCCGGGACGATCTCCCAGAATGATATCGATCAGGCGGATTCGCGCCGGAAATCGGATCTGGCCCAATGGGATGCTGCCAAATCCGCTTACGCTGAAGTGGCGGAGACCCTGAAATACCTGGAGATCAAAGCTCCCTTCAATGGTGTGATCAGCGCGCGTAATGTCAACCCCGGCGCCTATGTAGGACCCTCCGGCAAGGGTTCGGACTTGCCCCTTTTCACGCTGCAGGAGCAAAAGCATTTACGCCTGGTGGTCTCCATACCGGAAGCCTACACGGGTTACCTGACGGATCGCGACGAAGTGAAATTCAGCACGAAGTCCCGGCCCAGTGAAATATTTCATGCGAAGGTCAAACGCCTGGCCGGCGCTTTGGACAATCGTCTTCGCGCCGAACGTATCGAGATGGATGTAATCAACAACGATAAGAAATTACTGCCGGGTATGGTAGCGGAAGTAAATGTGCCATTGCCTGCCAGAGATAGTACTTTTCTCGTACCGGCGACGGCAGTGGTCAATTCCACGGAAAGAGTATTCGTTATCCGGGTCGTCGATCATAAGGCGCAGTGGGTCGATGTGAAAAAAGGACGGGAAGAGGGTGGAAAGACAGAGATCTATGGCAAACTGGATGAAGGGGATCAGATCATTAAAGTAGCCAGCGAAGAGCGCAGGGACGGATCGCCGGTCCACTAAAGGAACTAAAAACCCGCAGCCCTACGGCGCCCGTAATTTCCGAAAAGGCAATAATCCCTGCTGCTAAGGGATTATTGCCTTTTCTCATACTGTTATATAGTAAAAAATCATTATCTTTCGGTCCTTTCAAAATTCATTTCCCATGAATAATCAAAGTACCGGGTATGAAAAAGGGGACGGATTTATAAAGGATGTGTTGGAACTGGCGCCGCTCGGCGCTTTCCAGGCTGATACGGAAGGCAATTGCTTTTTTATGAATAAGCAATTGGAGAATATCCTGGGGCTCGATCCCTTCGCGTCACTGGGCAAGGAATGGATGAAGTCCATTCATGAAGAAGATATTCCTGCCATTCTCTCCCTTATACAAAATGTTCTCGCAGAAAAGAAAGATATATTCGATTTTGTTTACCGGGTATGCCATCCCCTGAAAGGCATACGCTGGTGCAAGGTAAATGCAAGGTTTGTATTTGATGAGAAAGGCGCTGCACAATATTATATAGGTTTTGTGGAAGATATCACTGAAAGCACCCTGCACGAACATATTTTAAAAGAGGCGAATGAAAAGCTGGAACGAAGCAATATATTGCTGGATGTAAGCCAGGAAATAAGCAAGACCGGCGGATGGGAATACGATGTGAAAACAGATACTGTTTTCAGGACCAAACAGATGAAAATAATGCTGGGCATTGCCAGTGACACCTCGCTGGCTACGGCCACTTCGTTCTACGAGGAGGAAGACGATAAGGCCATCCAAAAAGGGATGAAGGAGGCTATCGAGCAGCATAAGGTGTACGATCTCGAATTAAGGCCCAAAGGCACCAAAAAATGGTTCAGAACCATTGGAAGACCGGTCGTAAAAGACGGAAAAGTAGAGCTGGTCCGGGGGGCGGTTACCGATATTACCGAAAGGAAGGAATACGAGCTGGCATTACGGGAAGTGAAAGAAAAGCTGGAACGCAGCAATTTATTGTTAGACGTGAGCCAGCAACTTAGCGGTACCGCAGGCTGGGAATTCAATCTTCAGACCGGGGAAATATTTTGGACCCGGCAGGCTTATCTTCTGCACGATGTAGAGGAGGACTTTGTCCTTACGTTGGAAAGCAGCCTTAGCTTTTATGAGGAAGAAGAAAGAAAGAGACTGGACCGCGTCGCCCGGAATGCAGTTTTGGAGAAGAAGTCGTATGATATCGAAGTATGGCTGACGACGGCAAAAAACGTCCGGAAATGTGTGAGAGCTATCGGTTCGCCCGTTATCAGGAACGGGGAGGTGGTGGTCATGAAAGGCGCCCTCATGGATATCACGCAGAAAAAGGAGGCCGAGCTGGAGCTGATCCGTGCCAGAGACATAGCGGAGGATCTGGCAAAGACCAAGACCGACTTCTTATCCGTCATGAGCCATGAAATAAGGACCCCGCTCAACGGTATTATCGGGATTGCCAATCTTTTAAAGCTTAACTATACCCTGGACCAGGAAGAATATGTCACCAACCTCATTTTTTGTGCCGATCATTTACTGCAACTGATCAACGATATACTGGATCTTACCAAAATGGAGAGTGAAAAACTGGAACTGGTCTATGCTGAGGTCAACCTGTTCCAACTGATCAGGAACATCAAAAACCAATTTAGATCACTGGCGGAAGCAAAAAATATCCAGTTGAAAAGCTTTATTGACGATGACATACCACCCCGCATCCTTGCGGACCCTATTCGTTTGGGGCAGATACTCAACAATCTTGTCAGCAATGCCATTAAATTTACCGATCAGGGAGAAGTGACGTTGTTAGTGAAGCTTGTATCGGTGGAGAAGGATAAAGCCACCCTTCACTTTTCCGTAAAAGATACCGGCATAGGGATCCCGGAACATTTGCATGAAACTATTTTTGAAAGCTTTAAGCAGGTGCAGCAATCGGCTTACAGAAAACACTCGGGAACAGGGTTGGGGCTGACCATCACCAAAAAATTGATCGAATTGCATGATAGCCAGGTGTTTATCAGGAGTTCGCCCGGTACCGGAACTGAATTCTATTTCGAATTGGGCTTTGAACTGGCAAACGATAAAAATTCGCCTGCCCGGTTTGCTGCCATCCCCGTATTGGCCGGGTATGAAAAAAAATTGAACGGCATCCGGCTGTTGTTTGTGGAAGACAACCCGATCAACGTATTGGTCGCGAAGAAGCAATTGGAATATTTCGGCGTTGTTCCTGACTGTGCGTACAACGGTAAAGAGGCGCTGGTCTTTTTAGAGAACAATGAGTACGATGCCGCCCTCCTGGACCTGCACATGCCGGAAATCGACGGATATGCGCTGGCGGAAATTATACGCAGGCAATACCCCGGCATCCATATCATTATATTTACAGCCGATATTATGACGGAAGTTAAAGTAAAGCTGGCCAAAATGAATATTTACGATATCCTCAACAAACCTTTTGCGCCGGAAAAAATGTTTGAGATCTTATCCAAACTTACCCCCCGCCCCCTGGAGGGGGAGTTCCAGGGCTTAAAGACATAGTTCCCTCTTCAGGGAGCCTGTGGGGGAGGCGCCCAGTAATTTCCGGAGAGGATGATCATATTGATCATTTTGATGCTGTTGTCATAATAGTCGAAATCGCGCAGGCGAAAATGCACCAGGTAATCCCAGCATTTATTTAGCCAGGGCTGGTTATCCGCACTGGCCATGGCCGCCACGGTGAAAGGGGCGATAAAACAGAGCGCCTCATAATTGCGGCTTTTCAGGTCATTGCCCGAAAGGCTGTAGCCAGCAGATATATTATCCGGATCGTCCCCGGTAGTGCTGCGAATCCAGCTGTTGATCTTTTTAAGGATGGTATCGGCCCTTTTATCGCCATGGAGCAGATAGTCCGTGGCGATACGCCAGGGCACCCGGCAGGCATTGAAATTATAGGCCCCGTCATAGGCCGATTCCAGGTAATGGGACTGAGCGGGAAAGATCGGTTTACCGGGCCCTGCATTTCGGATAAAATCCGGTATCAATCCTGCTTCCGGACTATATTTATCCTCCAGGTAGCGAAATAACCGGTAATTATTATCGATAGCCGAATCCCAGTGCCGGTCACCGCTGGCAGCTTCGAAAGCGCGGAAATGGGCCGGCATAAAATCGGAAGAGCGCATATCGAAATAATCCCTGCTATAACGCTCTATGGCGTTACTCTGTATGACAGAGAAAGTGACCGGGTTGATTTCCTGCCGGAGTATCGAGCTGATCATCCCGATGGCTTCTTCCCGGTAAGAGATAGCCCCCCCGCTGCCCCATTGCGCATCCGCTAATAATAACGAATAGGCTATATCCAGGTCTCCGTCAGTGGCTGAAGTGCCATCGATGCTGTGACAATGTTTATCCTGTGCCCAAGCCATCAGGTGAATGCTGCTCCTGGTAGGATGTGAGCGGTAGTACCGGAAAAGGCGATCGTAAGTATCCTGCGCCGAAGAATCGTATCCTGCCATCAACGCCACGATCATCATTCCATACCCCTGTCCCTCCGATACGCTGATATTAGACTTAGACCCGCGCGACCTTTCGAACCATATATATGCCTCTCCCTGGAGGCAGGCCGGGAGGACATAATGCTTCTTCCATTGCTGATAGAATGACCGGACGCTGTCATCCATTACCGCCTGCCTGACATGATTCGGTAAAATGGTGCCGGACCGGTAGGTTGCATGCTGGGGAAAAGGCCGGGCCGGAGCAGGTCGTTCCCGGACAGGCCGGATCGATCCCAGGATCGGAATGATCAGGATCAGGATGGCCAGATAGGGTAGGGTCCGTTGCTTGCGCTGCATGATCTTTGGTGGTTTTTCGATAATAATATTGTACAAATATAAGATTGCTGCGGCGTTTTCGTCTTCCGCAAACGTTAGCCATTTTAAAGTGCAATTTTCACGCCATATCCGGGAGCCGCTCTTTCGACTTTATTCTTTAATTTTGCTACAGTAAATCATGCTTAAATTTTTTTTTATGAAACTTGGATTTATCGGTCTTGGCAGCCTGGGTACCCCTATTGCACTCAACCTGTTGGACAGTGGCCATGAATTATATGTTTACAACCGGACAGCTTCCAAAGTTGTCCCACTGACCGAAAAAGGGGCTATCGCCTGTGAGAGCATCCCCGCTTTGGCGAAAGAATGTACGATCGTCTTCACGATCGTCTCGGACGATGCCGCCCTGAAAAGTATCTGCGGGGGAGAAAATGGCCTGCTGCAAAACCTGATCCCCGATAGTATTCATGTCTCCCTGAGCACCATTCTTCCGGCGACCGCCAAAGAACTGGCTGGTCTGCATAGTCAGCACGGCCAGCATTACCTGGCATCGCCTGTTTTCGGAAGGCCGGAAGCCGCCGCTGCCCGGAAATTGAATTATGTAGTCGCAGGCCCGGCAGCCCTGCAGTCGCAGATAACTCCTTTGCTGAAAGATGCTGGCGGAGCGGGAGTATGGGATTTCGGAGAAGATATTACAGCCGCTAATACCGTAAAGCTTTGCGGCAATTTTTTACTTGCAGCTGCCCTGGAAGCTATCGGGGAGAGCGTCGCCCTGGCTACTGCCAGCGGAGTGGATGCTACCCGCATGTGGGCCCTGTTCAACCAGACCTTATTCAATGCGCCGGTTTATCATAATTATAGTAACATAATCGTGCAACAAAAATTCGAGCCTGCTGCGTTCACGGCGCAACTGGGGCTGAAAGACATGAACCTGGCATTGCAACAGGCCGCATCGGTGCAGCAAAATATGCCATTAGCCAACTTATTGAAAGAGCATATGCAGCAATTGGTGACCGCAGGGAAAGGGCAAATGGACTGGAGCGCCGTTGCTACCGCTATCCGCTAATCAAGCCTTTGCCGCCCCTATTTTGGTTCTACTTAACATTTCTTATAGAAAACATTAACAAGTGACAAGCAACGATGCCTGTCATCCTGCTCTCTTAGAGAGATAAATTCCATCAGACAGTCGGGTGTGTAATAAAATGTGCAGGAGATGCGCTATGAAAAAATTAGCGCATCTCCTGCAAAGGTCTAATGTCGGTCCTTCGGACTAAGACGCTTCCAGCGTCTTTTGTAAGTGGTTCTGCCTATATGCGGAAGGCTCTTCCGCGTCATTGTGTGGCTGCAGCGATTTTTTTTCGTCGATACTATAACGGTATTATATATACGAAATTTAAATTAACCTTAAATCTGCACGTATGAGTCGTTCTATTTATCTATTTGCGCTTTGTATGATCGTCCTGACCGTATTCACCCATTCGTCCTGCAATAAGGCAAAATTGTCCTGGGTCCAGGATGGTAATTGGTTGCAGGCCGCCCCCATCGGAGCCTATCCAAGGGGCAACAGCTCTTCATTCGTTATCGGGGATACGGCTTATGCAGGGCTGGGCTTTAATGAATCGATAGGAGGGCAGTCGAATGGCCGGTTGACGGATTTCTGGTCTTTCAGCCTGGACAGCGGCTGGCAGCAGAAAGCGGATTTCCCCGGCCCCGCCCGCAGCAATGCGGTGGGCTTCAGCGTAGGGGACTCCGGCTATATCGGAACCGGAACGGACGGGGTCAAAGGATTCCACGACTTCTATCAATACGATGCTGTGAGTAACCGGTGGAGGGCCAGGGATTCCTTTCCCGGCGGCGACCGGTATGACGCCGTTGGTTTCGGGGTTCTGGGAAAAGGATATGTCGGAACGGGGTACAACAAGTATTAGCTGAATGATTTTTACCGGTATGATCCGCAGTCGGATAGCTGGGACAAAGTGCCTGGTACCGCCCTTAATTTTTCCAAACGCAGGGGGGCTGTATCCTTTGTCTACAAGAATAGAGCCTACATCTTTGCGGGTTCTGTCAGCGGGGGAATGGCCAGGGATTCCTGGGCATTCGACCCTTCCCAGCCGGTCCCCTGGATCCCTCTTCATAACATCACGAATACCGATCCCGGGACCTTTGACGACGGGTATACGGATCTTCAACGGGAATTTGGTTCGGCCTTCGTGAATGGAGATCATGGTTATCTGACCCTGGGCCTCAACGGTACAATGGTGACAAGCACCTGGGAATATGATTTTGTACAGGACATATGGTCCAGGAGAACACCGTATCCCCGCCAGCCAAGATATGGAGCCGTAGCCTTTACCATCAGCGGGAAGAGTTTTATCGGGACGGGAGCGACGGGCAATAATGCTACTTTCGATGATTTCAACCAGTTCGTACCTGGGCAGCCTTATAATCCGAATGACTGATAGGGGGGCACTTACGATTTTCTACCGGAGGGAAAAAACCTTTTTCAAGACTTCCACGGCTTCGTCCATTTCTTTCTCCTGTAAGGACGCAAAACCCAATCGAAGACCATTCCCTGCCTTATCGTTGTAATAACTGCCGTCATTGATCAGCAATCCCATGGTAGCGGCGCGGGCGGACAGCAGGGAGGGAGGCAGGGTGCTGGCAGCCCAGATAGCCAGGCCGCCGTCCGGTTTTTTAAAACTGATACAGCCTTCCAGCTCCCGGGTCAGCAGATCGCAGAAATAATCCCGGCGGCTATGGTAGATCTTACCAGCTTTTTTCAAATGACGGGCAAGGTCTCCGTTCCTGATCAGCGTAGCCAGTGCATCTTCCTGCAGGTGATCGCCCCGGATATCTATGATCCTTCTGAGTTGGGTGGCCTGGGCGATAAAATCCGGCGGAGCGACCATATATCCCAGACGGATAGACGGCGTAAGGGATTTGGTAAGACTGCCGATATAAATGACGTTTCCACCATGGTCGGCGCTGGCTAAGGGAAGAATAGGGCCGGAGCTATAGTGAAAATCATAGTCATAATCATCTTCGATGACCACCAGCTGATGACGGCGGATGATATCCAACAGCTTCATTCTCCGGTCCATGCTAAGGGTGACGGTAGTGGGATGATGGTGGTGAGGCACCACGTATAACATCCGGGGTTTCTTTTTTCGGCAGAGGGCCTCTATGGCATCTACGTCCATGCCCTGTTCATCCGTGGGCACCTGGAGCAGCCGGGCCCCGGCCTGTTCGAAGGCTTTGTCGGCCATAAAATAATTCGGCCGGCTGACGATCACGGAATCCCCTTTTTTCAGAACCAGCTGTGCAGCGAGATAAATAGCCATCTGGGCCCCGCGGGTGATCAATATATTGTCGGGGCTCATCGTCAGACCGCGGGTATCGGTGAGGAACCGGGTCAGCGCTTCCCGCAGGAGCGGAGTGCCGGCAAAGCTGCTCTGCGGGATAAATTTTTTATAATTCCTTTCGGTGAGCAACTCTTTATAAGCCCGAAGCAGGAGGTCCATGGGCGCCAGCCGGCTGTCGGGAGACCCGTCATTGATAATAAGGCGGGGTTTGTCCTTCGACAGAGAGAACTCCGGCATGGACAAAGTATGGTTAAAGCTGAAACCTGCCGGGCCTGCATAGGAGGGCTGGCGGGCGAGCGCTTTGAAGGTTTTAGGTTTCAGCTCCGGCAGCCGGGAAGACACGGAGATCCCTTTTCTTGGAATCGCCTCGATCCAGTCCTGGGCATATAATTCGTTATAGGCGGCTACCACCGTTTTGCGATGCACCTGCAGCAAGACGGCGAGTTCGCGGCTGCCGGGCAGACGGGAGCCGGGCTGTATAATGCCGTCACGGATCAGCTTCACCAGTTGATGGGCGATTTGCTGGTAGACAGCCGACTCCGCCTTTCTGTCGAGGAGGATCATGGTGGAAAAGGGTAACATATTGGACTACTTGATTTATATTATCTGGGCTATAAAGGTAGTCCAAATGCCCTGTAATTTTCCGCTCCCTGCTCAAATTACACCGCGGCCCCATCGTTTTTCTTTTGAAGTGGGGGGATTTAATTTATTTTTATTCAAGAGCAAAAGAGAATATGCCTATGACCAAAATCAGCCAGTTGAGGGATATGTTACCAGACAGATGGAAGCCACAGGATCCAGAATATAAATACAATCTCAACAAATGACAATTCAAAAGAACCGACTATCCATATTCTTCTTGACAATTATGATTTCCTGTCATGGGGTATTACAGGCTCAGCCGACTCAATTTAAAAAATATACGAATCAGAATTACAAATTCTCGTTTGATATTCCAACCTATTGGGCAATGACATATCGAAAAGATGAAGGTGGATTCATATGCGTGCCTGTGACAAAATCTGAAAAGGAAGAATACAAAGACTGTTTTGAAGGAATCGTATTTCGAATGGAATTGTTTAGAATCAATTTGGATTCGACACTGGTTTCAGAAGGCATGTATACAAAAGATGGTGATACGTATTCCACACGGGATAGAACTGGTGACAGTGTTAAAGCAAAAAATATAAAAGGCAGCAACTGGACAGGTATCTATCATGATAATGTATGTGAAATTATATGTGATAGCAGCAGAGTTTCTGCCGTCGGGGGACAATGCCAATTCATTTATTTTTCAAATGGCAGGGTTACCGTTTGCATTGACACGAATGGGCGGGGATTCGACGATGGGGTATTGAAGAGGTTATTGGATAGTTTTAGGTTTCATAAATGACTTTTCGAACACCCTGTCAGCCACTTTATCGCTATAGTTTTTGGTAGTATAATCATCAACGCCAGCCAAAAGAGCAAGATGATTACCAGGACAATAATAGTCTTTGATGTGAGGCTGCTGGAAAGTGTTCAACATGGTCGGAATCTATGTCCGTAACAGGTGTGTTTTCCAACTTATTGACTTTCAAATACGTAAGGAAGTACTCGTTTAATGCAAGTAGATCACGCTCATATACATCACTTAGGCGCTCTGCTTCAATTGTTGCGTTTAGATCTGTGAAGGCTTTGCTTGCAGGAACAATGATTATTTGTTTGGGGTTAATCGCATTCTCCTTCTGAAGTTTCCATCCTTGTTCTAGTTTCTTATGAAGATAGAATAAAGGAAGGATAGAGCTTTATCGCGTTGAGTTATTGTTTTTGCCTGGTTGGGGTTGCATTTGATTCCCAAAGATTTGCCATTATAAAGCCGGTGTCGCTCTCCGTCAATGTAGACTTCTAAAT
>DASWFF010000113.1:0-40098 GCA_036394375.1 Puia sp. | reverse complement strand
TTGGTTTGTGCCGAAAGATCAATAATGACTGCATTCAATGGGAAAATCAGTAAAAGGAATCTTATAAATTTTATTATTTTCATATTGATAAACGAATTTTTAAAAATTATAGCCAAGGCGAAAAATAATCGCCTGAGTTTTAGGAATTTGGGAGTAACTTAAAAAATCCCAAAGCAGTTGCAGTTTCGTCTTCTTGAACACCCGGCTCTTTACAGAGACGATTTTAGTGACGCCGAGAAGCCCTGATCTAGTCCAGTACTGCCATTGTTTGAGCTGCTGATAAGAGGAAAAAGGAGTTTCATAATTGTATTCTGCACCGCCTGATAGATAAAAGCTGCCCTTGATTTTAATATCCAGGAAAGACCGTAAACCGATTCCGTTACTGGACAGGGCGATATGCCGGATCCCATTGCCCCAGCCAATCTTGTAACTCGCTCCCACGCCCACCACATTTGAATTTCCCAACCTATAGCCCACCGACAAGCCCAGGTCCGTTACCGTCGGGAAGTAAGCGTTATTCCGGGTCGTCTGGAAATTGGTACCGTATTCCAGTCGCTTCCAGAAGGTCTTGGTCTTTTGATCGTTGGGCTTGAAATCGGGCATGTCGATATCCCCGCTGCCCTGGCCCAGCTTACTCAGTTTGTCCTTAAAGCCATCCAGCTGCGACTCGGCCGACTGGAGATTGGATTGCAGCGCCGCCGCTCCTCCGGCCCCGCCAGCAGCTACCTGCCCCTGAATCAGATCGTTTACCTGGTCACGGGTCTGCAGTCCTGCCAGTCCCTGGGGGGAACCATAGTTTGCCGGCAGGTTGAACAGCCCCGCCAATTGGGAATTATTCTTCATGAAACTTTGAAAGGCGGGTAATTGGTTGAGCAGGGAGAGGGCTTTCTGTTCCAGTTGGTCCGGACTGTTCAATAGCTCCTTATACTGCCGAACTGTTTGTGAATAATAAAACAGATCCTGGTTCATCCCCTGGTACTGTTTACCCAAGATCCCAGCCAGACTAGCATGCTGGCTGATATATTGGCCGATTTCTTGTTTACGCTGTTGAATATAGGCTTTGACCTGGTCGGCGTCCTGCATCTTTGCCTGGAGCGCCTGTAGTTGGCTGATAGAGCTTTGTAAGGGGGAGGGCATTTTCGGGGACAGGGCAGTGCTGGCGGTAGCAGGCCCGGTAGAGCCGGATAGCTGCAGGAAATTCAGTAATCCCCTTAACGAATCCGTATACGGCTGGTATTCCCCGCTAATAGACTGCGTCCGGCTGCCGGTATCCGTCTTCAGCTTTTGCGCCAGAGCGGCATATTGCTGCGAGGAATTGGCGAAGAGGTTTCTGGCAGCGGTGGAGTCTACTTTATATAATCTCTTTCTAAGCCGCTCTTCCCGCTTAGCCATCTTTGCTAAATATCTTTCCGTCTGTTCGGTGAGCTGCTTATCCAGGTCGGCGGTCTTGCCCTGGATCCTGCTGAAAAATTTGGAGGGTAGATTGATGATCCTATCGGTGGTGGTAACCGCCGTACTTTCCTGGCAAAAGGATGCCAGGGGCATAAAGTATAATAGTAGTATTATACCGGATAAGGCATATTTCATGCGGTTAGGCAATTAAGTGTTTAAAAGAAATTAAGCGGTTGCTTTTAGAGGGAGGGGATCAAATGCTGATTCGAATCTAAAGGAAATAATTAGAGATAAGTGTGGGTTGGAAAAATACCGTATTTATACCTGGTTCAGCAGGATGATTTAACGATACCCGTTATAGTTTTTATATGACAGCGGAGTGCTACCCCTGTCGAATAAGAGTTTTTATTTATAAAAGTCTAAGAATCAATACTATACCTCCTTAAACTTAAGCTCCTTAAAAAATTTCAAATCATTCATTCCTTAAATTTATCCCTATTAATCATTTTCAAAACCTTATCGATCCCTTATGGAACAGCTATTCGCGATCCTGAATTATCTCCAAACTCCTCCCACTGGACTATTAGACCGTCTTTCGTCTTTCCTGGTAAAAAAAGAATATAAAAAGAAAGAATATTTATTGCGCGAAGGGCAAACTTCTTCAAAACTATATTTCATTGAAGAAGGCCTGATCCGAGCCTATTATACAGACAAAAAAGACGAAGAAGTCACGACCTGGTTCATGAAAGACAGCGATCTGATATTTTCTGTTGAAAGCTTCTATGAGCAGATCCCAAGTTTTGAAAATATTATAGCCATAGAAGCCTCAACGGTATGGTACATTACCTACCATCAGCTACAAGCCCTCTATAAAGAATTTCCTGCGTACAATTATCACGGCCGGGTGCTAACCGAAAAATATTACATCAAGAGCATGAAACGACAGGTCGCCCTGATTAAGAAGACAGCACTGGAAAGATATCAACTGCTGCTGGAACAAGAACCCTACCTCCTGGAAAGGGCTTCCCTGCAAGACATTGCCTCCTATTTAGGAATGACGCCTGAAATGCTTAGCAAGGTCCGGGCTAAAAGAAATTCCCTGAAATAAAGAATGGACTCAAACAATAACTACAATAATTCCTAAAGGACCGGAATAACAAAATCTAAAGAAAACCATTAGCGAGCTGAATCATTCCTGCATGGGGGAAGGTCCTTTACCTGTAAGCCTTAATTTTAGCTCAAGGTTTCAAGGTTTCAATTGTTAAGGCTTAAGGTATACTGATTATGTTAGACTCTCCCCAGGAAAAGGCTGATAAGGCCAAGGTTATTAAAAAGCTCATGTCTAAATGGCTGAAGGTGCAGGAGACTGAACGCAAGGCTGCTCTATTACTATCCAAAAATCCGGAAATAAAAATAACGGGTACGGGAAAACTCCCGAAAGTCCTGTGACCGCAGGAGTATAACGCTGCGAACGGGATGGAGGGAATGGCGGGATTGCTCAGAACAATCGTAATTGCCTGCTCTTTGCCTGTCGGGCGGGAGCGACGGCTTTTCCAAATACGGTGCGCCCCCCATATTTCCAGGAATCATCGTTTTCCTTTTCCATCCATTCTTCGAGGTTACCGGAGGGGATGAAATCCTTTTCCGCCCGTTGCGCGAACTCATGCAGCTTCCGGATGGCATCCTGCTTATCGCTTTGTCCCATTTTTGTCTTTTGCACGGCCGTCTGCAGGATGCCGATCGTTTCATCATATACCTGGATGGGTACGGGGAAGGGATGGCCATCCTTACCGCCATGCGCAAACGCAAAACGGGCAGGATCTCTGAACCGCGCAGGCGCCCCATGGATCACTTCGCTTACCAGGGCCAGGGACTGAAGGGTGCGGGGACCTACCCCTTCCAGCAGCAGCAGCTCTTCGAAATCGGCCGGCTGCCTGTCATGGGCCAGCCATAATACCGCGCCCAGTCTCTTCAGGTCCACGTCTTCCGTACGTACGTCATGGTGCGCAGGCAGGACCAGCTGCTGGATATCCTGCATCATGGATTCCGGTTTCTCCCGGGCGATCGAAAGGACCGCATCCCGGGCCGGACAGGCCGCGCTGTCCGCCAGGTTGAGGATCAGGCCCTGGTTGGCGCCGCAAATGGCGGTATGCGGCTCATCCACGAAAGAACGGAGACCGGCGGAGTGCCAGTGATAGCGGCGGGCAGTCGAATTTCCGGCGCTCATCCCCTGTTGGATCACCGTCCATTGCCCCTCGTCGCTGATCACAAAGTTGTGCAGATACAATTGAAACCCGTCCTGTACGGCCGTATTGTCCACCTTGGCGCTCAGCTTGCTGCAGCGCACCAGCTGCGCCCCGTCCAGTCCTGTACTTTCACATACGCTTCGGATCTCGTCCGGCGCCTGCCGGGAAAACTTACCCTTTCCCCCGCAGATATAGATGCCCAATTGCCTGGAATGAGGATTGATCGCCCTTTTCAGGGCTCCCATCACGGAAGTGGTGATGCCGGAGGAATGCCAATCCATTCCCATCACCGCCCCCAGACTTTGAAACCAGAAAGGATCGCTCAAACGGCGGATCACTTCCGCCTTGCCATATTCACTTAACAACACTTCCGTGACAGCCAGGCCCAGTTTGGCCATGCGCTCCGCCAGCCATTGGGGAACGTAGCCATAATGTAAGGGAAGATCGGCGGAGCCGGAACGCTTCATAGTCATTGCTAACGAAATTAGCAAAATTCATCCGGAGCAGGAATAAAAATTTCGGAAACCCTACCTTTTCTTGTACTAATTTTGTCTGATGAACAGAAAAGAAGAAGTCCTGCAGGACGTAGTTATAAAATTCGCCGGGGACTCAGGCGATGGAATGCAACTGACCGGAAGTCAGTTCACCAACAATACGGCTTTATTAGGGATCGACCTGGCCACCTTCCCCGACTTCCCGGCCGAGATCCGGGCTCCGCAAGGCACCCTTCCGGGCGTCAGCGGTTACCAGCTACGCTTTTCCAGCGATAAGATCTTTACGCCCGGGGACGAATGCGATGTCCTGGTAGCCATGAATGCGGCGGCGCTGAAAGCCAATCTGAAAGGCCTGAAGAAAGGTGGGAAGATCATCGCCAATATAGAGGGATTTGACAGCAAGAACCTCCGCCTCGCCAATTACCCCGACGGGATAAATCCCCTGGAAGATAACAGCCTCGACAGCTATACCGTCATTAAAATAGACGTGACCAAGATGACCCGGGAAGCACTGAAGGAAATCACCCTTGGCACGAAAGAAAAAGACCGGGCTAAAAACATGTTCGTCCTGGGATTCCTGTATTGGATGTACAACCGGGACATGGCCAATACCATCCAGTTCCTGAAAGATAAATTCGGGAAAAAGCCTGAAATTTTTGAAAGCAATGTAAAAGCGCTGCAGGCAGGTTATAATTTCGGGGATACGACAGAAACTTTTACGACCACCTACCGGGTGGAAAAGGCCAGGATGGCCCCGGGCGTATACCGTTCCATTATGGGCAACCAGGCCTTGACCTACGGGCTGATCGCGGCTTCCCAAAAGAGCGGCCTGCCCCTGTTCCTGGGGTCCTATCCTATTACGCCCGCCTCGGACATTCTGCACGAGCTGAGCCGGCACAAATCCTTCGGCGTCCGTACCTTCCAGGCCGAGGATGAAATTGCCGGCATCACCTCCGCCATCGGCGCCGCTTATGGCGGCTCCCTGGGCGTTACCACCACTTCCGGTCCCGGCATGGCCTTGAAAGCAGAGGCGATGGGCCTGGCGGTGATGCTGGAAATTCCCCTGCTCATCATCGACGTCCAACGGGGTGGCCCTTCCACGGGTCTGCCGACCAAGACGGAACAGAGCGACCTGCTGCAGGCTTATTACGGACGGAACGGAGAATGCCCGATGCCGGTCATCTCCGCCTCTACTCCCAGTGATTGTTTTGAAGCCGTCTATGAGGCCGTACGAATAGCGGTGCAGCATATGACCCCCGTGATCTTCCTCAGTGACGGATATATCGCCAATGGCGCCGAACCCTGGAAATTCCCAAAAAGCGAAGATCTGCCGCCTATCGAAGTGAAATTCAAAACAGAGCTGGGGCCCGGGGAAGACCAATTCCAGCCTTATTTGCGCGACGAGAAATTAGTACGCCCCTGGGCCATTCCCGGCACTCCGGGACTGGAGCATCGGATCGGCGGGCTGGAAAAACAAAATATCACGGGGAATGTAAGCTACGATCCGGAGAATCACCAGCTGATGGTAAAGATCCGCGAGGAGAAAATAAATAAGATCGCCGACTATATCCCTTTGCAGAAGCTGGATAGCGGTCCGGACAAGGGCGACCTCCTGGTATTGGGCTGGGGTAGTACTTATGGATCCATCAAGAGCGCCGTGGTAGAATTGCAGCGGGAAGGATATACCGTATCCCATGCACATCTCCGCCACATGCGGCCCTTCCCGAAGAACCTGGGCGACCTGCTTAAAAACTTCAAACAGGTCCTAATCCCCGAGATCAACAATGGCCAGCTGATCAAGATCATCCGCGACCAATACTTCGTCGATGCACAAGGCTATCATAAGATCATGGGCATCCCTATCACCAAGACGGAACTGGTGATGAAATTAAGGGAGATGCTGGGCTCGAATAATTAGCCCAGACTCCGGAGAATCCCCGGAGAAGGATTGCCTTTCAGGGAATCCTTCTTCAGAGCCAGCTCCAGGCTGAGCTTTTCAATGTCCGCCGTTACCTTGGCGATAAAATTGAACTGGTCAACGACCGGCTTGAACCCGGATAATTGCCGGCGGGTATCGCTTTCAAGGATGCCCTTCTCCAGCTCCGCCTTCCGCCGGTTCATCAGGGCATTCATTTTTCCATTCAGGATCCGGAGATCTTCTTTTCCCGTCACGGACTCCCCGGACCTCGATTCCCCGGAGCTATCCTTTTCCTGCAGACAGGCGGCGGTATTATCCAGTCGGGCGAGCATCGCCTTTATGATGGGCTCATAAACCGGATCGGCTTTTTCTTTCGGCAGGGACGACGTATAATAAGCCAATGTGGCAATATGAGAGGTGAGCATATGATTGGACACGACGAACTGATGCATCCTGTCGGCCAGCTTCCGCTTGTTGCCGGGCTCCGACAAGATCCGGTTAAAGGCATCGGACAGGTTGGCCAGCGCGACGAAAGCATGTTTGCGGGATAATTTATACTGGTCGACGCTCACAGGTGTCCCCAGGAAAGCGCCGCATACATCCCTGAAATACGCCCCATTCGCCTCGATGATCCGGATCATATAATCGGTGATCTGTTCCCGCTCCCGGGAAGGCAGCAGAAAGATATTGGCGACAAAGGCGATGGCCGAACCGATAGCCGTATCGATCACCCGCTCCGACAGGATGCTCCTGAAGTCATAAGGATAGATCAGATGAAACAGGAGCAGGATATAAGGCGTCATCAAGGTGACGCAAATAAGATAATTCGTTCGCAGGAACACGTAAGTGCCGATCATGAAAAGGATCATGAGCACGAATAAGACCGTCCGGTCCTTGACGAAGTAAAGGATCAAGAGTCCAATGAACGCCCCGGCCAGCGTCCCCATCAGCCGCTCATAATTCCTTTTTTTCGTAAGACTGTACGCCGGTTTGAGGATCACGGTGATCGTAAGCAAGATCCAATAGCCATGTCCCAGGGGAAAGAATTGGGAGATCAGGTAGCCGGCGATGGTAGCAATGCTTACTCTCAGGGAATGCCGGAAAATATTCGAGGTGAGCGTCAGGTTCTCCAGCAGCAATGAGCTTTCGATGTCCTGGTGAGTGATAAACTGGTCGTAGTCGATCTGTGGCCGGAAGTCCTTTCCGAGCTTCCGGTCATACGTCGTATATCCATGCAGCGTATGCAGCCGGTCTGCGATATCCTGTATGCTATCCAGGATATGGCGCATGCCGATAAATCCTTCCACATTTTCCGCTGTCCGCTGCGCATCCCTGAACCGGAGGAAGGAGGCCTGCAGGTGTTTGATGCCGGAAGACAAATGGGAAGTCTCTACGGAGGGTTTGCCGCTCTTGATGGCGATCCCGATCTCATCGAGCTCTACGGCCATGTCGAGGATCAGCTGCCGGCATTCCTCCAGCAGATCGCTCTTGTCAAAAAAACGATGCAGGGATGGGTAATCCTGCTGCGAGGTTATGACCCTTTCAAAAAGATCCACGATATCCAGGAAGATCATGAACAGGATCCTGCCGGTATGCGTGGACTCTTTAACCATATCCCGGCCTTTGAACAGCAGCTCGCGGACCAGGTCCTGTTTCTCATGAATATCGATCTGATGCTCCACCAGTTGCCGGTAGCTCTTGTCATAATCCACCTGGCGCGCATAGAAAGACGCTTTGATGCGAAGATAGCCGGCCGTCGTCTGTACGCATTCCCCGAGAGCCTGCTGTATGAGTTTATAGGGTCGAAAGCTATACAGGAGCAGGCTTAACGTAGTATACCATATTCCCCCGGCCAGCACATAGGCCGAATTGATGAGAATATCCCAGCCATGTTGCGGACGATCGATATTCAGGACCATGACCAGCAAGGCATTGACCCCGATCGAACTGGCCCTGTTGCCATAGATGCTCATCATGGAGAAGACAAAGCAGAAGACAAAAACGAGCAGGCCGGTCAGGATCGCCGAGCCATAGACCAGGCCGGTCAGTAATGAGACTATGAAAATGATGACGACACAGGCTATCATGCCGTTACGACGATGATGGATCGGGCCCGGGTTGTCCGTATTTCCCACGCACATCGCGCCGATAGATACACTGATGCCGGCGGACAAATTATGGAAGAAGTAGCCCAGCAGGATCGCCGGAAGTGTGATGCCTACCGTGATACGCACGGCCCCGCTCAGGTTGTGGCTGTTAATGAAACTTTTATATTCCCTGATATAATCCATTGCCGGACATAAAGATAATGAGTTTCCGGTTGCCTATAAGTGGAACCATTAACGGGGGCTAAAACCGGTACGCCATTCACCGGGTATTTTTTTCCGCTCACCGTAAGACGCTTTTATACCCTAAGTTTGCGGACTATTTTGCAGTATAAAAGAGACAATCTGTCCATGAGAAAATGATAGAATGAGCTTGCTGAAATGAGCTTGCTGACGAATTATTTAAAAGAACCAAAATGCGCACTGCCGTCGTTGTCTTCTTTATAAGCCTTTTTTCTATGAATGTAAAAGCCCAGCAGATCAGTGGGGTTACACAGGACGAGCAGGGCAAACCATTAGCAGGATCCTCCATCAGCCTTAAAAAAAGTAAAGATTCTTCTGTAGTGAAACTGGGTGTTTCCAATTCGACCGGGAATTACGAATTCACCGGCATACCAGCCGGCATCTATTTCATCAATATCTCACATGTAGGCTATACCCCCCGGAACTCCGCGGTTTTCGAAACGAAGGAGGAGGGCCTCACCCGCCTGCCGGCCATGCTCCTGACCAGGGTATCCGCCGATCTGAAGGAGGTGGTCGTCACTTCGCATAAGCCCCCCGTGGAAGTCAAGGCCGATAAGATCATTCTCAACGTGGAAGGCAGCACCAATGCGGTGGGCCAGGATGCCCTCGAGCTGTTACGTAAATCCCCGGGAGTAACGGTGGATAAGGATAATAACCTGAGCCTGAGCGGTAAGAATGGCGTACAGATCTATATCGACGGCAAGCCGACCCCTCTGTCGGGCAACGATCTGTCGGAATATCTCAAGACCATTCAATCGGCTTCCATCGAATCCATCGAGATCATCAGCAACCCCAGCGCCAAATACGAAGCGGCAGGCAATGCGGGCATCATCAATATCAAACTCAAAAAGAACCGGTCGTTCGGCACGAACGGCAGCGTCAATGCCGGTTATAATGTCGGCATCTACTCCAAGTACAATGCTGGTTTTTCCCTCAATCACCGCGATAAGAATATCAACGTATTCGGCAATTACAGCTATAATCATAATCCCGTAGAATATCTCTCCGGCCTGCACCGGGAGCAGCTGGATACCCTCTTCGACCAGCATTCGACCATAAGGAATACCAATAACAGCCACAATTTCAAGGCCGGACTGGATTATTTTGTGAATAAAAAGAACACCCTGGGCATCATGGTGAACGGGACTTTCTCCGATAATTCCTTCAAAACCAACAGCAGCACGCCGATCTCCTATATTCCCACCGGTCAGCCGGTCAGGCTGCTGGTGGCGAATAACCTCAGCAATGGCCGCAGGGATAATACCAATGTCAACGGGAACTATCGCTATGCGGATACCAGCGGCCATGAGCTGAATGTGGATGCCGACTTTGGCGCCTACCGGATCAAGAATGATCAGCTGCAGCCCAATATGTATTATGACCCTGCCGGTAAGCCATTGGATAGCATTACCTATAATATGTTGTCTCCCAGCGATATCAGGATCTACAGCCTCAAGTCGGACTATGAGCAGAATTTTTTAAAAGGGCGCCTGGGATTTGGCTTCAAAGCCGCTTATGTAACCAGCGGGAATAATTTTGAGCAATATGATATCACCGGCAGTAACAGGATACTGGATAGCCTGCACAGTAATAATTTCGATTATAAGGAAAATATCAATGCCGTCTATGGCAACTACAACCGCTCCTGGAAGGGCTGGGCAATCCAGGCAGGCCTGCGGGTAGAGAATACGAATGCGAAAGGGACTTCTACCGGATATAAGCTGGACAACAACAACAATTATGTAGGATATGATTCCGGGTTTGACCGTCATTACGTGGATTTCTTCCCCAGCGGCGCGATCACGTATAATAAGGACCCGATGAAGCAATGGAGCCTGAACTATAGCCGGCGCATCGATCGTCCGGCCTACCAGGATCTGAACCCCTTCGAATTCAAGCTGGATGAATATACTTTCCAAAAAGGGAATACGCAGTTAAGACCGCAGTATACCCATAGTATCGGGCTGACCTATACGTATAAGTACAAACTGACCACCACGCTGAACTACAGCCATGTAAAAGACGTCTTCACCCAGCTGCTGGACACCGTAGATAAGTCCAAGGCCTTTCTCACTAAACAGAATCTCGCTACCCAGAATATCACCAGCCTCAATATCAGCTATCCCTTCCAGTACAAATGGTATAGCCTGTTCGCCAATGTGAACACCTATTATTCCCTGTATAATGCCAATTTCGGTACCGGCAGGACCGTCAATGTGAATGTATTTTCCTGTAATGTCTATGCTCAGCAGACCGCCAAACTGGGCAAAGGCTGGACAGGGGAAGTGAGCGGCTTCTACACCTCGCCATCCATCTGGCAGGGTACTTTCCAGACCCATTCGATGTGGAGCGTGGACGGAGGTCTTTCAAAGACCGTACTCAAGGGCAATGGGACGGTGAAGGCATCGGTAAGCGATATCTTTAATACCCTGCACTGGTCGGCCATCAGTGATTTTGCCGGGCAAACTATTCACATCAACGGAAGCTATGAGAGCCGGCAGCTCAAATTATACTTCACTTACCGGTTCGGCAATACCCAGGTAAAAGCAGCCCGGCAGCATAAGACAGGGGCGGAAGACGAGAACAAACGCGTAAACTAAAATAGTTTATTTTTACGCCCCACAAACTTCTATGCAAGCTATTATTGACAACATCAAAGAGCTTTTTGCCTCTTACAGTCCTTCTCCGGTCACCCGGATGGAAAAGATCCCTCAGTCGGGCAGTAACCGTATCTATTTCCGTCTTTGGGCGACAGACCGGTCTTACATCGCCACCTATAATGACAATGTGCGGGAGAACCGGACTTTCATCCATTTCAGCCGGCATTTCCGGGATAGCGGATGCCCTGTCCCGGAGATCTATATCGTCAATGAAGCCTACACGATCTATTTACAGGAAGATTTCGGGGACGGGTCGCTGCTGGGCGAACTGGAAAAACAAGGCCATAATGAATACGTTCTCGGGTTATTCCGGCAAAGCCTGCGGGAACTGGCCCATTTACAGATCAGGGGGGACGATCAACTGGATTATTCCTGGTCGATCACGTCCAAAGAGTTTGGGAAACAGGCTATCCTGAGTGACCTGCTGTATTTTAAATACTATTTCCTGGATACCCTGCAGATACCCTATGATAAGGAAAGGCTGATCGATGACTTTGAAGCGCTGAGCACTTACCTTACCCATGTGGACCATAAATATTTTATGTTCCGGGATTTTCAGAGCCGGAATGTCATGATCCAGGAAGGGAAAGTACATTTCATTGATTTTCAGGGTGGGATGAAGGGCGCACTCCAATATGACGTAGCGTCTCTGTTATGGCAGGCCAAGGCCGAGCTGTCCGATGAATGGAAGAATGAGCTGTTGATTTATTATATGGACTGCGTGGAGTCGATCCTGGATAAAAAGATAGACCGGGTACGGTTTGTCAGCCAGTACAACGGGTATGTCCTCATACGCCTGTTACAGGTATTGGGAGCCTACGGGTTCCGGGGGCTTTTCGAACGCAAGGCTCATTTTCTCACCAGCATCCCGCTGGCCCTGCGCAATTTTAAATGGTTCCTTACGCACAAGCAGGTAGGAATTGTTTTGCCGGAATTTGAACGATTGCTCGGGTTAATGGTTGAAGAGGAGGTGATCGACCGGTTTGAGCCCCTGCGTGCGAATGAAAATACGCCGTTGGTGGTCCATATCAGCAGCTTTTCTTACCGGAAAGGCATACCGGAGGACTCCAGCGGCAATGGCGGAGGCTTCGTATTCGATTGCCGGGGTATTCTGAATCCCGGCCGGATAGCTGAATTCAAGCCGTTGACGGGGCGGGATAAGGATGTGAAGGATTTCCTGGAACAACGTACGCGGATGCCGGAATTCCTGAACAGCGTGTATAATATCGTCGATATAGCGGTGGAAGATTACATTAAAAGGGATTTTGAGAGTCTTACCATTGGCTTTGGCTGTACCGGCGGTCAGCACCGGAGCGTATATGCCGCCGATGCGCTGGCCAGGCACCTGAGAAATAAATTTCATGTAAAAATTTCCTTGCATCATATCGAGCAGGAAGCAAAGAATTGGGTGAATGGCCCCTAAGATCGTTAGCGTATGTATTATGTAGTTTATGGTGTGTCGTACCTGGTGTCCCTGTTGCCCATGCGGCTGTTGTACCTGCTTGCTGACGGGCTTGCCCTGTTCACTTACTATGTTATCCGCTATCGCCGGAGAGTCGTGATGGACAACCTGCAGATCGCTTTCCCCGAAAAAACGGCAGCGGAACGGAGACGGATCGCGAAAAGATTCTACCGGAATTTTGTGGACAATTTCATCGAAACGCTCAAATTACTGTCTGCCAGCCCTTCTTTTATCAAGAGGCGTTTCATCATCGACAACCCGGAAATCCTGGAAGGTTTCTATCATGCCGGCCGCCGGTGCCAGCTCCACCTGGGGCATACCTTCAACTGGGAGCTGGCCAATGCAGCCATGCCCCTGCTGTCGGACTACCCCTTCATCGTTGCGTACATGCCTATCGAGAATAAGGTATTCGAGCGTCTTTTTCTGCATCTGCGGGGACGTACGGGTACCATCCTTTTGCCGGCTACCCGTTTGCAGCGATCGATCCTTCCCTACCGGAATACCCAATACCTTCTTACCCTGGTAGCCGATCAGGCTCCGGGCAATCCCGATCAATCCTACTGGCTGAATTTTTTCGGGCGCCCTACCGGTTTTGTAAGAGGCCCTGAACGGGGCGCCCGGGCGGGGGATATTCCCGCCGTGTTCGTGCGATTTTATAAGACTCGCCGCGGATACTATAGGGTGTACCTTACTACGATCGCCGATCATCCTGCTCAATTACCCGAGGGGGAGCTGACCCGGCGGTACCGGGAGCTGCTCGAAGACGCCATCCGGCAGGACCCGGATCTATGGCTCTGGAGCCATAAAAGATGGAAAACTCCCTGGAAAGAGGAATTCAGCAAATTATGGATCAATTAACAGGGAGGTTCCGCGGATAACCCTATCTTTAGCGGAACCTTAAACAAACCCCATGGGCCCCACATGGGTATAATCTAACCCTGATTCATGTATTATCTTTTTTACGGTTTTCTTTACCTGGTCTCCCTTCTTCCGATGCGCGTGCTGTATTTCATTTCAGATGCGATTTACGGCCTGATCTACTATGTATTGGGTTATAGAAAAGAAGTGGTCATGAGCAATCTGGCCATTGCATTCCCCGATAAGACGGAAGCGGAGCGTTCAAAGATCGCCCGGAAATTTTACCACAATTTCATCGACTCCTTTATGGAGGTGATCAAATTAGTTTCTGCGGGAGACGCCTTCCTCCAAAAAAGATTTACCGCGGACGTAAGTGAGCTGAATGAACTCTATACGACCGGCAAAAGCTGCCAGATCCACCTGGGGCATACCTTCAACTGGGAATGGGGGCAGCTGGTCCTTTCCCAACTCACCCCGTATAAGATAATGGTGGTATATATGCCCATCACCAGCGCCGTCATGGAGAAGCTGTTTTATAAATTACGCACCCGCAGCGGGAATGTCTTCTTACCCGCCACCAATATGCGGGAAGCTATCGGTCCTTATCTACAGACCCAATATGCGTTGGGGTTGGTAGCCGACCAGAATCCCGGCAACCTGCAGACCGCTTACTGGCTTAATTTTTTCGGCAAACCCACTGCTTTTGTAGGCGGTCCTGAAAAAGGAGCCCGGGCCACCGGTATGCCGGTGGTATTTGCGTGCATTGAAAAGCCCCGGCGGGGCTATTATCATGCTACCATGAAGCTGGCCGCTGCCGATACCAGTCAGTTAGCCGAGGGGGAGCTGACCCGGAATTATGTACGTTACCTGGAAGGGGTCATCCGCCGCAATCCGGACATGTGGCTCTGGAGCCACCGGCGGTGGAAGCATGCCTGGAAGGAGGAATATGCTTCCCTATGGATAGATACAGAGGGGCCGGCGCTTCCGGCGTCTCCTTAAAGCTTCCGGCGTCTCTTTAAAAAAGGGTGAAATAACGGGATAAAATCGGGTGCTTTTATTTGCCGGATTGGCAGGAGGGTCACTAAATTGGGAGGCTTCATTTAAAACTTTAAACCCCTTCTATCTATGGCAGCATCTACTAAGCTTTCTGCGGCCGGCTCCGGAGGCCCTATCCCTGAAAGTGTCGCCCAGCAACTCATCAACACTTACATGACCGAAGAAGGCTATAATCACGGAGAGCTTTGTCCTCCCAATTGCACACCGCCGCCTCCTCCAACCGTCTAACACAGGCGCAAACAGTCACATTGATGTTCCATTTTCCCTTAAGTTACTATTTTGAACTGGGCGCCTTTATCGTAAGTACGATGGTCTACCCGGGATTAAAGGGAACATCTTTCCGGCTATTCCCTTTTTTCCTTTTTTTCATCGTCCTGGTGGAATTTACGGGCAGGTATCTGAAGATCGCCTTTCACCAAAACACCTGGTTTTACAATATAACCACTACCGTTGAGTTTGTCTTCTACGCTTATATTTTTGAACTGGAATTACAGGATCCCGCTCTTAAAAAAACAGCTTCCCGGTTTATGATCATCTATCCCCTGCTGGTCCTTCTCAATCTCCTGTTTGTCCAGGGCTTCAGGCAATTTCACTCTTATACGATGGTGATAGGCACTATTTTTATGATTATTTTTTGCGGTCTCTATTTCTATGAATTATTGCTGAATCCCCTGGAGGGACAGCTACGCCGGGATCCTATGTTCTGGATCAGTACCGGGATCCTTTTTTTTAACCTGGGCGGCCTTTCTTATGACATATTATTTAATCTCCTGCAGAAATATGCTACGAATACCAGTGGGAAACTCTTTCAAAATATTAATAATAATCTTATTTTGATGCTTTATTCCTGCTTTATAATAGCCTTTCTATGCAGAAGGAATCCCCGGAAATCATTATCACCTTAATAGCTGGAACGATCACTTTCCTGCTATTGGGCGCTTTGATGATCTCCTTTCTCTTTCTTTACCGCAGGCGTCATCGAAAGCATCTGCGGGAGAAAGAGCAGCTCCGGCTCTCTTATGAAAGGGAATTGCTCAAATCCCAGCTGGAGATCCAGGAACAGACCTTCAAGCATATTTCCCAGGAAATCCATGACAATATCGGGCAGATGCTGAGCCTGGCCAAGTTAAACCTGGCTACGATGGATGTTGCCCAGCCTGCCGGCCTGGAGCAGAAGATCGGCGATTCGAAAAAGCTGGTCAGCCAGGCTATTTATGACCTGAGAAACCTGTCGCATGGCCTCAGTACGGATTATATTGCCGACAGGGGGTTGGTGAAGGCGATTGAGCATGAATTGGAAATGATCAAAAAATCAGGGGGGTATGAAACGGTATTCCTCATGGAAGGGGCCCTCTATCACCTTGATAGTCAGAATGAACTCATCCTTTACCGCATTATCCAGGAGACTTTGAACAATATTATAAAACATGCGGCATCTCAAAAAATTATAATACATTTACGTTACCGTCCCGAGGAACTTACCCTTAGTATCATTGATAATGGCAAAGGATTCGATCTTACCCCTCTAACTGACAATTCTTCATTCGGCCTGGGCATCAAGAACATGCATAACCGGGCCCGGCTGATAGGTGCAGGTTTCCAGATTAGCAGCACACTTGATGAAGGAACAAGTGTTTCCATTAGCGTGCCCGTCGGAACCCCCATAACCTGAACCTAAACCCAACCGGATGACCACTTTCAAACCTGCTGTCGTATTGGTCGATGACCATGTACTGCTGCGGAATGGCTTAGCCAATCTTATCCGCAGCTTCGGCGAATACGCCGTATTATTCGAAGCTTATAATGGCGCTGATTTCATCAGGCAATTAAAGCCCCGCTGTCTTCCCGACCTTGTCCTGCTGGATATCAATATGCCGGAAATGGATGGCTATGAGACGGCCTTATGGCTAAAACGGAACCACCCGGAAATAAAGATACTGGCCTTGTCCATGTATGATACGGATAATTGCATTATCCGTATGCTGAAGAATGGAGTAAAGGGCTATGTATTGAAGGATATAGAACCAGCCGAGTTAAAAATGGCGCTGGAATCGGTGATCTATAAAGGGTTTTATTATTCCGAGATGGTGACAGGCAAGCTGATCCATACTATCAATACCCTCGACGAGCCGGAACAGGAAGTGAGTCATCTGCTGAGAATGAATGACCGGGAGATGGAGTTTCTGAAACTGGCTTGTACCGAATGTACCTATAAAGAGATCGCGGAGCGGATGTATCTGAGTCCCCGTACCATCGATGGCTACCGGGATTCCTTATTCGAAAAATTAAGCGTACGGACAAGGGTCGGCCTTGTATTATACGCCATCCGCAATGGGATCGTGAGCATATAGCTTATAGCTCCTAGTTGAGTACGCTATCCTCTTTTTCGATCTCGATGCCTTTCTGTTCCCTGATCTTAGTCCAGCCGCCTGTTACATTGCGAAGGTTATGGATTCCCTGGCGTTTGAGCAGGGAGGCGGCGATGATGCTGCGGTAACCGCCGCCGCAATGTACATAGATATTATATCGTTCTTCGAGGTCGACCATGCTGGCCGGGTCTGCCAGAGCATTCAGGGGAAGGTTGATGGCGCCTTTGACATGTCCGTCGGCAAATTCCGTCTCGCGGCGCACGTCCAGCACTACCAGGTTGCTGTCAAAAGGTATATCCATTGCCAGTTCATCCGTTTCCACGTCAATGATGAGGTCGATGGTTTCCCCGGCCTGCTGCCAGGTAGCGAAGCCGCCTTCCAGGTATCCTTTCATTTTATCGAAGCCAACCCTGGCCAGCCTTACTACGCTCTCTTTTTCTTCTCCGGGCGCTGTTACCAATACGATGGGTCTGTCAAAGGGCAGCAGGCTGCCGGCCCATTCGGCAAATCTTCCGTCCAGTCCTATGCCGATGGCTCCCGGTACAAATCCTTCGGTGAAGAGGGAGGATTGTCTTGTATCCAGCAGGATCACTTCTTCCTGTGCGATCAATTCTTTAAATGCAGAAAGGTCCAAGGGCTTCAGGCCATTTTCCAGGACACCGTCCAGGCTTTCATATCCTTCTTTATTGATCCTGGCATTAATGGGAAAATAAGTAGGAGGGGAATCCAGGCCATCCGTTACCGCCTTGACGAACGCTTCCTTTGTTTGTTCCTTTAACGCATAATTGCTTTGTCTCTCATCCGCCAGGGTGCTATGGGTGTTGGGGCCCAGGTTCTTGCCGCAACTGCTGCCGGGGCCATGGGCCGGATAAACCAATACGTCGTCTGGAAGAGGGGCGATTTTCGTCCGCAGCGACTCATACAAGAGCCCTGCCAGGTCTTCTTTGTTCAGGTTACCGCTGCTGAGATCCGGTCTGCCTACGTCACCGACGAATAAGGTATCTCCGGTAAAAATGGCATGGGGTCTTCCATTCGCCTCTCTTACCAGGTAACAGGAAGATTCGATCGTATGGCCGGGAGTATGCAGCACTTCCAGCGTACAACTGCCCAGGTTGAATCGTTCTCCGTCCTTTGCCAGATGGATAGGGAAATGGGTCTCGGTCTGAGGACCATATACGATAGGAGCCCCGGTGGCTTTGGAAAGATCCAGGTGCCCGCTTACAAAGTCAGCATGAAAATGGGTCTCGAATATATATTTGATCGTTGCCTTTCTCTCCTTTGCCAGTTGAAGATATCCTTCGATGTCACGTAGTGGATCGATAATGGCGGCTTCGCCATCGCACTCTATATAATAGGCCGCTTCACTCAGGCATCCGGTGTACAGTTGTTTAATGAACATACCAGCGTCTTTTGCCTGCAAAATTAGCTATTATTATTCAACTGGGGAAAGGAACCGGCCTGCAGAAGGAAAAGGGAACTTAGTCGATCAGCTCATCTACGCATTTCATTATTTCACCCAGGCGGTCATGATTAATGATGTAGTAGATGAATTTTCCGTCCCGCTGTGTTTTGACAATACCGGCGCGGCGTAAAATGGCGAGATGCTGGGATGCGACGGATTGTTCAAGGCGGAGATGAACATAAATTTCCGTCACGGTTAATTTTTTATTTTCATCCAGTAGCCGGATGATCTGCTGGCGTAACTTATGATTGAGCGCTCGTAATATCAAAGCCCCTTTCTTAAGATTCAAAAAATCAACTTTCACAGGGACTCCTTCGGAGCCCTCTGCATTTACTACCATCCAATAGTTATTGTTGTTCATCGTTAAACTCATGAGCGATTACCATTTTAAGGATTTCAAGAAGATACAAGACAGGTCCATGCAAAATTATGATCTACTTTCTAAAAAAAATGCTCAAATCTTGCTAATATGATAATATAGTCATTTTCTTGTATGAGTGTAGAATTCCTTGGTATAAGCGGGTTCACTATACGCCAGCCCAGTGAATTCCTGTTGTAAATATCGTAAAAAAGATAGAATACCCAGATACCCCGCGTGGTAATTAATTTCGATGAAAGCCGCGCTGGGAGCCGTAATTATAGGTTTACACTTATAGCTGCCGCCGCCAAAAAACGACACTTTGCCACCTGCAAGCCACGTGGAAAAAGATTTCTCATCGATAATCATAGCTGTTGCCGGCATTAGCTCGACCAGATCCTTTTGGTAGACTGCCGTGAACACTTCCATACGCCGGGCATCGATCATAGGACATAACAGACCGGCATCCAAAGTCTGCTCCCCGGCGGCAAAAGCCATCACTTTTAATGTACTCTCTGTGATCAGTGGAATGTTCAATGCATAGCAAAACCCTTTGGCAGCGGCCATTCCAACGCGCAGCCCCGTATAAGATCCCGGTCCGGCCGTTACGGCAACCGCCTGCAGGTCGCGCATCCGGAAGCCTGTCTCCTGCATCATTTTTTCAACGGCAGGATGCAACCAGGAAGCATGCTCTTTCTGCTCTTTATTCTGCGATAAAGCAAGGGATTGCCCCTCTTTTGACAAAGAAATACCTGCTATCTCCGTAGCCGTATCGATATTCAGGATCAGCGCCATGCTTGTTTTTTTTGAAAAGAAAAATTAATCATATTTTAATCTTTCTTTAACGATTGTATTAATTCCCGGGCCGGCAGGTACCTGCTGTCTTTTTCACTCAATACAGAGAGAAGATGATAAATGTTCGCCGGACCGATGCGTTCGCTCCATTCGAAAGGGCCTAAAGGATAATTAGTCCCCAGTTTCATGGCTGTATCTATTTCCTGCCGGGTGCTGATGGCTGACTGTAACGTATAGTATGCCTCGTTGATGATCATGGCCAGTATTCTTCCGGAAATCATACCGGGAATGTCCGGAACGACGCGATATTGCCAGTCCAGTTGTTCATAGAGCCCAGCAAGGGTCTTTGCGGTAATCTCATCGGGAGTCACCAGTTCATGGATACTTCTTGCCAGAAAACCGGGCCATGCGTTTATACGGATAAAAGGCCTGTCGATCTCCCGGAGCGTATGCACTACTGAATTAATCATCACGGGAGCGGGAAGGAACCGGCTTAATTTCCCGATCCGATCCTTATCCATGGTAAAATCCAGGTCGATATACAGGTTGGCGTCCCGGCGTCCCTCCAGGTCATCCACCTGGTCCACCCATATCCACTCAATATCCTGCCCTTGCCGGCACGATCCGGCCTCCAGTTCTTTTTTCAAGAGCTCTCCTGATATTACAGCTATTTTCATATTTAAAGCTTCGGAATTCCCGGTAAAGGTAGCGGTAACCTATCTTTGTTCCATGGAAAAAAAGATCATCAATACCCCCAATGCCCCGGCCCCGATCGGGCCCTATAGCCAGGCTGTACAAGCCGGCAACCTGCTGTTCATATCCGGTCAGATACCCATTGATCCCGCTACCGGGAAAGTGGAAGCCACCGATATCATCGGCGAAACCCACCAGGTGATGCATAACCTGAAAACTATTCTTGCCGAGGTCAAAGCAGACTTCAGTCATGTGGTAAAGACCACGATCCTTTTAAGCGATATGGCCCTGTTTGCCGAAGTTAACGAGATCTATGGCAAATATTTTTCCGGTGATTTTCCGGCAAGAGAGACCTATGCCGTAAAAACCCTGCCGAAAAATGTGAATGTAGAGATCAGTATGATCGCAGCGCTGTAGGGAGCCGGCAGCGCCGGGCCCCGGTCACCGGTCTATTTAAGGACTCCCAGCTCTTTGCCGATTTTCGTGAATGCCCCGATCGCCTTATCCAGGTGGTGCTGTTCATGAGCTGCGCTTAACTGCACCCTGATCCTGGCCAGCCCTTTTGCCACCACGGGATAGAAGAACCCGATCACATAGATGCCTTCCTCCAGCAATTTCGCGGCGAAATTCTGAGCCACTACCGCATCGTACAGCATGATGGGCACAATGGGATGTTCTCCGGGCCGGATATCGAAGCCGGCCTCTTTCATTTTGCTACGGAAGTATTTCGTATTGTATTCCAGTTTATCCCTCAGCTCCGTGGTGCTGCTCAGCATGTCCAGGACAGCAATAGAAGCCCCGGTGATGGAAGGGGCCAGGCTATTGGAGAACAGGTACGGACGGCTGCGCTGGCGCAGCATTTCAATGATCTCTTTCTTTCCGCTGGTAAATCCGCCGCTGGCGCCTCCCAGGGCTTTACCCAGGGTGCCGGTAATAATATCGATACGGCCCATCACCCCATGATATTCATGCGTCCCCCGTCCCGTTTTGCCCAGGAAGCCGGAGGAATGGGATTCATCGATCAGAACGATCGCGTCATACTGGTCGGCCAGATCGCAGATCTTGTCCAATTGGGCAATGGTGCCATCCATGCTGAAGGACCCGTCCGTTACGATGACCCGGCTTCTTGCGCCCTGTGCCGCCTTAAGCTGTTCTTCCAGGTCGGCCATCGTATTATGCTTATAGCGGTATCGCTGCGCCTTGCAAAGCCGGACCCCGTCAATAATAGAGGCATGATTGAGCTCGTCGGAGATGATCGCATCCTGTTCCCCGAAAAGAGGCTCAAAAACTCCTCCGTTCGCATCGAAGGCGGCGGCATATAAGATCGTATCCTCGGTACCCAGGAAAGCCGCGATCTTTTGCTCCAGCTCCTTATGAATGTCCTCCGTACCGCAGATAAAACGGACGCTGCTCATACCATATCCCCTGGAGTCAATGGCTTTATGGGCGGCTTCAATGACCTTAGGATGGGAAGACAGCCCCAGGTAGTTATTGGCGCAGAAGTTCAATACTTTCTCACCATTAACCATGATCTCAGCGCCCTGGGCGCTGGATATAATGCGTTCGGTTTTGAAGAGGCCGGCGGTTTTAATGGCTGAAAGCTCTTCGGCGATACGATGGACAAAGGAGGAGTTCATAAAAAAATTTTAGGAGGCCCAAAGGTAAGTAGTTGACCCTTCATCTGTTAGGCAAGTAAGGGTAAATTTTGCTAAAATGTAACAAATTAATATCTAACTTCGTCTAATAAGAGAAACGGGCTTTCATGAGATTTAAAACCTTTTTACGGCTTTTCTTCCTGGTGTTGGCAGCTTCTATAAGCTTCCTGCTCTTCTCTTATTCCCATAAAAGCACTGCAGATACTGATAAATGTGATGATAGCGGGAAATGCAGCAAACAAAAGACGCAGACCGAATTCATCCTCTGGGAATCTCTTTCCCGCAACTTCTTATCTGCCAGCCGCTAACCGGACAGCCTCCCAGCCAGTATTCGGACAATTTTCAGCTTTAATCGGGCAAACTCCCTTCTTTTTAATCCTCCGGCCTATTATTTAATTTTAAAGTAATTGTAACCTTTCCCTTCAGCAAGGCGTATTACCCTAGTCTTTTGCCATAGCCTTATAATTTTATCAGCCAGACAGCTTCTGCCTATGACAGAAAAAGAGTTTAATGAATGTGTCACCAATTATGCGGATAACGTGTATCGCTTCATCCTGAAGAATCTCCGGCATGAAGAAGATGCGCGTGATGTGGTACAGACCGCTTTCGAGAAATTGTGGAAGAACCGCGCTGAGGTAGAGACCGCTAAAAGCAAGTCCTATCTTTTTACCATCGCTTATCATCAGATGATCGACCATCTGCGAAAGGTAAAAAGAGTACAGCTGCGGGAGGAATTCAGGGAGGAAGTCCGTGTGAGTGACGCCGGCGGCCTCCATTTGAAAAAAGTATTGGAGACAGCCCTGGCCCGTCTGAACGAGACCCAGCGTTCGCTGGTCCTGCTGAAAGACTATGAAGGGTATTCCTATGAGGAGATCGGGCAGATCACCGGGCTGAATGAAAGCCAGGTAAAAGTATATTTGCACCGGGCCCGTATCCAGTTGAAAACCTATTTGGTCAGCCTTGAAAACTTAATATGAACTTCATGATCACACGCAATAACTATGAAGAGTTCTTTCTGTTGTACGTAGATAATGAGTTATCTGCGGCAGACAGGCAGATCGTGGAAAGGTTTGTTGCCGAAAATCCTGATCTGAAGGAAGAGTGGGACCTCCTGTTACAATGCAGGATAAAGCCGGACCAGCACCTTGTCTTTACCGGCAGGGAGTACCTGTTGAAGCAGGAAGGCGGCTTAACGGCAGATACCGTGGGGAGCGAAAAGAAGAAGCCGGCAGATACCGGCAATACGATCGATGCCGGCAATTATGAAGAATACTTTCTATCGTATATCGACGGGGAGCTGGATGAAGACGCCCGGAAGTCCGTAGAGGAATTTGTTCGCCGCCGTCCGTCCCTGCTCGCTGAGTTAGCATCCTTGCAGCGGACGGTGAGTGTTCCTGATCCTGCCGTCGTATTTGAGAATAAAGAGATCCTGTATAAAAAAGAAAGAGAACGGCGGATCGTGTTTTTCCCCTGGAGAATAGCAGCGGCAGCGCTCGTAGCAGGTGTGATCGGGCTGCTCATTTTTAATCCTTTTAAGAAGGAGCCCCCGGAAAGAACGATCTCCTCCGTTGCCCCTCCGGCCCCCAACCGTTCCCCAGCTTCTCCTCTTTCTCCGGCCGGGAAAAATAAACCGGAAAACAACGAAGCGCTGGCCCGGATAGATACTCCGGATAGCAACGCAGGCTCCGTCGTCAAAGAGAGAACGGCGGACCCTGGAACTCCGGCTACACCGATCATCCTTCTTCCTGCCGTGAAAAAAAACGAGCTGGCTGTAACTCCCCGGCCGTCTTCTGCGTTACACCTTTCAGAAACGGGACAGGCCGCCGGGGCGAAAGGAAAGGAGGAGGAGGAAGGCAGGGCATTGGCGCAGACAGATCCGCCGGTAAATACGAGGGCGACCGACCAGCACCCCATCAGAATAACAACTTCCAATATAGCCGTCCCGGCGGCTAAGACGCTTGTGTTGATGATGCCGGCTGCCAGTCAAAACGGCTCGCCGGAAGATGGTCTGGCCATGGAGTCTACTCCTTCTAAAAAAAATAAACTGCGGGGGCTCTTTAGAAAAGTAACGAGGGTCCTTGACAAAAGCACCAGTCGTGACGAAGACGACCAGCGCAGTGTCCTGATCGGGAGCTTCCAATTTGCATTAAAATAAAATTTCATCTAAAAAGAAAATGTATGAGTCGGCAATTCTTACTATTGGCAGGATTATGCCTGGGCCTGTCAGGCTGGGCGCAAAGTGACACTACCGGTAAAAGCCAGGCGCCCCTATCCCGGAATGATACGATACCATCCGGTAACGACACCATCCGCGTCGGCAACCTGATCATTATTAAGAACGGGAAAGGAGTGGAAGGCAGCAACAGCGAGGTCGTGCGGGTCCACAGGCGTCACAACAATTACAAACCCGCCAATATCAGTACGAACTGGGTCATCCTGGACCTGGGATTCGCCAATTACAATGACATGACCAACTATGCATCGGCATCCGCACAACAATTCGCCCCCGGGGCTACCAAGGACTGGTTTCGCCTGCGGACAGGCAAATCCGTCGATGTCAATATCTGGCTCTTTATGCAACGGGTCAACCTGATCAAACATGTGGTGAATCTGAAATATGGATTGGGAATAGAATTAAATAATTACCGGTATGAGGCGAATATCAAATACCTCACGAATCCCACCAAAGTGATCATGGATACGATCAATTATAGTAAGAACAAACTGGCAGCCGATTATGTTACTGTTCCTTTTATGCTTAATTTCAACTTTACGCCTAACCGAAGAAATGATTTTGGGTTTAGTGTAGGCGCCAGCGTGGGATATAAATATTCCTCCCGGCAAAAATTCAAGAGCAGTGTGACAGGTAAGAAAAAGACTTTTGATGAATTTGATATGGAGCCCTGGAAAATATCCTGGATCGGGGAACTACAATTGGGCTGGCTGAAGCTGTACGGATCTTATGCCACCAAAAGTATGTTCCAAAAAGGGCTGAACCAGGTGCCCTACACGGTAGGCATCCGGTTCGGCAACTGGTAGAAGGGGGTAGGAACTTTTTGAGACCGCTAACGCGGGTTCTCATGTGTAGTAGTATACCGGTGCCATTCCTGGCGCTGGTTTTTTTTGTCCGGATGCCGCCACGGAGGGGTCGGGAAGGATTCCCGAAGGGGCCGGAAGGTCATATGTTAAAATTTTCCACATTAAAAATAATTGATATGCCGGCTCCGTTTACCACGGGTTAAATAGCCGCATCATGAGGACAAAGAAGTTTTTCCCGGCCTGCCTGTTATTGGTAGCCCTGTTGGGATTCAGAGATGTCAGAGACGCCTCCCGTACAACGGTTCGCCGCCGTTGGTTTCATCCTGCGCTGGAAGGGGATGTGTATATCCTGGTAATCAAATCCAACTACGAGCTACAAATCTATGATAAGGAGGGGTGGTATGCTACCTACCCCGCCGTCTTCGGGAATAAATCACTGGAGGACAAAATGATACAGGGGGATCGGAAGACCCCGGAGGGGATTTATCATATTATTTCAAAGCGCCCTCATGAAAAATGGGATAAGATCATGGATCTTGACTATCCGACTGCGTCAGATAAGGCCAAATTCAATGAGCGGAAAGCCATGGGATTGATCCCCAAAACGGCTAAGATCGGCGACGGGATTGCCATTCACGGCACCTGGGCCCATGATGAGAACGCGGTAGACGCCTACCAGAACTGGACGAACGGATGTGTCTCCCTGAAATGCGAAGACATGGATGAAGTATATAACATGGCGCCTGTCGGCACGAAAGTTATCATACAGCACTAGGTTCCCCCCTACTTACAGCCGGCTGTTCTTGATCTCTTCCACGACAGCGGGATCCAGTAAAGTCGTCGTATCTCCCAGGTTATTGATTTCGCCTTCTGCGATCTTTCGCAGGATCCGGCGCATGATCTTACCGCTCCTTGTTTTGGGAAGGCCGCTCACCAATTGAATTTTGTCCGGCTTGGCGATGGGGCCTATAATACGGGCCACCGTTTGTACGATGTCCTTACGAATAAGCGTCTCATCGCTCTTATTCCCGTTAAAGATCACAAAAGCGTAGATCCCCTGTCCTTTTATATCGTGGGGATATCCTACTACCGCGCTTTCCACGACTCCCGTGTGCATGTTAATGGCGTTTTCCACCTCGGCCGTACCGATCCGGTGTCCGCTCACGTTCAGCACATCGTCCACACGGCCGGTGATCCGGTAATTTCCTTCGGCGTCCCGCAGGGCGCCGTCTCCGGTGAAATACAGGCCGGGATAGGTGGCAAAATAGGTCTGACGGCAGCGCTCGTGGTCGCCATAAGTCGTACGGATAATCGAAGGCCAGGGAAATTTGATACAAAGGTTTCCGGCTCCGGGCGTTCCGACGCCATCGGCGTAATAGACGCCATCCTTTGCGGCATCCGACCCGGGGACGGCCTCTCCTTTCTCATCTACCAGTAAAGGCTGCACACCGGGCAGAGGCAGGGTGGCATAGGACGGTTTATGGGGAGTGATCGCTGCCAGATTGGAGATCAGAATGCCTCCGGTCTCCGTCTGCCACCAGGTATCCACGATGGGGCAACGGCCCTTTCCAATATTCTCGTAATACCAGCTCCAGGCTTCTTCATTGATCGGTTCCCCTACCGTACCCAATACTTTCAGGGAGCCCAGGTCTTTATTTTTTACATAATCCAGTCCGAATCCCATCAGGCTCCGGATGGCGGTGGGCGCCGTATAGAGGATGTTCACTTTGAATTTATCCACCACATCCCAGAGGCGGCCCGCGTCAGGCCAGGTGGGAATCCCTTCGAAGAGCAGGGTGGTGGCGCCTGCGCTTAAGGGGCCGTACACGATATAACTGTGTCCCGTGATCCAGCCGATATCCGCCGTGCAGAAATAAACGTCGCCCGGCTGGTATTGGAACACGTTCACAAAGCTGTAATTGGTATAGACCATATAACCCGCACAGGTATGGACCACCCCCTTGGGCTTTCCCGTCGAACCGGAAGTATAGAGGATGAACAGCATGTCTTCCGCGTCCATCGTGACGGCCGGGCAGACAGGGTTACCCTGTGTCTCCACTTTCTTAATCTCGTCCTCCCACCAAACGTCCCGCCCTTTGATCATGCTGACAGCTGTGCGGGTGCGGGTGAGAACGATCACTTTTTTGATGGAGGGACATTGTACCAGGGCGTCGTCGATCACGGATTTTAAGGGGATATCCTTATTACCCCGGTAGGCGCCATCCGAGGTGATCACCAGGTTACATTGGGCATCCTGGATCCTGTCTGCGATACTCTGTGCGGAGAATCCTCCGAAAACGACCGAATGGATCGCCCCGATCCGGGCACAGGCCAGGACAGAGATAGCCAGTTCGGGCACCATCGGCATATAGATACAGATCCGGTCGCCTCGTTTAATGCCGTTGTTCTTCAGCACGTTGGCAAACTGGCATACCTTAAAATGTAATTCTTTATAAGAAAGGATCCGGTAGTCTTCTCCGGGGTCATTGGGCTCCCAGATAATAGCCGGCTGATCGCCCCTTTCCGCCAGATGGCGGTCCAGGCAATTTTCCGTTATATTCAACTGCGCCCCGGAAAACCATTTGACCTGCGGTCCTTCAAAGTTCCAATCCAGCACCTTGTCCCATTTGCGATGCCAGGTGAAATGACCGGCCACTCCTGCCCAGAACCCTTCAGGATCTTCCACGCTCTGCTTATACACTGATTGGTATTCTTCTAAAGATCTGATCTGGTAAGGATAACTCATATGACAATCGGAGGTTTTAAATAAATAATTAATACATTAGAGGGCATAAATTTAGAATTTAATCGGAAATTATTTGCACTAACTTTATCACTTATCTTATCCTTAACCAACTTTATCACCAATAACCTTTACTAACGATCACATGTCATTCCCATCGACTCCAGACACAGCAGCCAGGCGAATCCGGAAAGTAATAGCCGCCTCCTCCGTGGGCACCCTGATAGAGTGGTATGATTTCTATATTTTCGGCAGCCTGGCTACCGTCATTGCCAGCCAGTTCTTTCCGAAGACCAATCCGACGGCAGCCCTCTTATCCACGCTGGCTACTTTTGCTGCCGGATTTATCGTGCGTCCTTTCGGTGCCCTGGTCTTTGGCCGGTTAGGCGACCTGGTAGGCCGTAAATACACTTTCCTCCTGACCCTGGTCATTATGGGCGGCTCTACCTTTGCGATCGGTCTCGTCCCCAAATATGAAACCATCGGATTTGCCGCTCCCCTGATCGTATTATTGCTCCGTCTCCTGCAGGGTCTGGCCCTGGGAGGGGAATACGGGGGCGCCGCCACCTATGTGGCGGAACATTCCCCGGCGGGCCGGAGGGGATATTATACTTCCTGGATACAGACTACGGCGACCGTAGGCTTGCTGCTTTCATTGGGAGTGATCCTCCTCACCCGTCATCTTTTGGATCCGGACCTCGCCCGCAGCATCGAAAAATTCAATGACTGGGGCTGGAGGATCCCTTTTTTGATCTCCATCGTGCTGGTGGTCATCTCCATTTACATCCGTTTGAAGATGAGTGAGTCGCCTTTGTTCAGCCGGCTCAAGACGGAGGGTAAGGTCGCCGTCAATCCCCTGAAAGAAAGTTTTGGTCACAAGACGAACCTGAAGATGGTCTTACTGGCCCTGTTCGGCGCCACGATGGGCCAGGGCGTTGTGTTTTATACGGGTCAGTTCTATGCGCAGTCTTTCCTGGAAAATGTCTGTAATATAGATTTTGATCAATCCAAGACTATTATGATCCTGGCCATTGTCGTAGCCACTCCTTTCTTTCTTCTCTTCGGGGGATGGAGCGATAAGATCGGGCGCAAATGGATCATGCTTGCCGGGATGGCGCTGGCGGTAGTCACCTATCCTTTCCTGTTCCGTCAATTGCTGGATATTTCCGATACGGCTCATCGGACGGAGCTGACAGCGCAAAAAGAAATAAAGAGCAGCGTGGCTTTTATCGGCAGGACCCCCAACCTGATCCGGACGGCCACGACCCTCACGCATTATGAAGGGGAGCTGGTCCTTGCCTCCACCAAAAAAGACACCCTCTATGCCAATGGCAGCTCCAGCCTGAAGCCGGAGACCCGGATCGCTAAAACGCTGGGCACGGGGGATTACCTGAAAATGGTGCTGATCCTCTTTATCATGATCCTGTATGTCACGATGGTCTATGGTCCTATCGCCGCCTTCCTCGTGGAATTATTTCCCACGCGGATCCGGTATACGTCCATGTCCCTGCCCTATCATATCGGGAATGGCGTATTCGGGGGGCTGACCCCTTTTATTGCCACCCTTCTCGCCACTACTTTCAGCGGCGGAAATAAGCTGGTGGGGCTTTGGTATCCTATCCTGGTGGCAGGTGTCTGTGTAGTCATCGGAGCTTTGTATATACCCTCCCGCCCCCGTAAAGAGGAGCTGGAATAAAATAAATTAAACTTATTATTATGAATTTCATTAAAAGAGCGTTGGGCATTGTCTGGATGATCCTGGGACCTCTCGTCCTTTTTTACCTGGTAAAAACGGCTGGCGCCGAAATAGCCAAAAAACCGGTATTAGATACGCGGATCGAATGGAGCGTGTTTATCGTGGTCTTTATCCCGATCGCCATCGGCCTGGTATTATTCGGCTATTACGCCTTAAAGGGTGAGTATGAAGAAATCGGCTAATTCCCCTACTTTCGCACAGTAAACCAGCAGCATGTCCATTGAAGTAAAGGGGCTTATAAAAATCTACGGCGAACAAAAGGCGGTAGATACTATTTCTTTCACGGTAAATAAAGGTGAGATCGTGGGATTCCTGGGGCCGAACGGCGCCGGCAAATCCACCACTATGAAGATCATCACCGGCTATCTCGGACAGGATGGCGGCGAGGCCGTAGTCTGTGGCATTCCTGTAAAAGAGCGCCCCCTGGAAACTAAAAAAAAGATCGGCTATCTGCCCGAAGCCAATCCCCTGTATCCTGATATGTATGTACGGGAATACCTGGACTTTGTGGCAGACATTCACTGCGTCACGGATAAAAAACAGCAAATAGAATCCGTCATCGCAGTGGTGGGACTCGCGCCGGAAAGCAAAAAGAAGCTGGGGCAGTTATCCAAAGGGTATAAACAGCGGGTGGGCCTTGCCGCCGCTCTTATCCATGACCCCGAAGTATTGATCCTGGACGAGCCTACCAGCGGACTGGATCCCAACCAGATCATCGAGATCCGGGAAGTGATCAGAAAGCTGGGGCAAAATAAAACAGTGCTCTTCTCCTCGCATATCCTCCAGGAAGTAGAAGCTCTTTGCGACAGGGTCGTGATCATTAATAAGGGGAAGCTCGTAGCGGACGATCGGCTGAGCAGGCTCCGGTCGCAAAACAGCACGGGCGCCGTTAAAGTATCTTTTAAAGAGCCCCTGGAAGCCAAACGGCTGGAAGAGCTGAAAAAAGTAAAAGCCGTTCATCAGCTTTCCTTTCAGGAATGGGAGCTGCAGACCGACGACCCGGATGCCGTAAAAAAACAATTGCTGGAACTGGCTTTGCAAAACAATCTGAACATTGTTTCTTTGCAAAGTGAAAATCAGAGCCTGGAGGATATCTTCCGGCATCTGACCGCCGCCCCATCATCCCAGCCTCCGCCCCCAACTCCCTGAAATGAGAGTAAGAGAGGACAGGGCAACACGATTGACGCCGTAGGAACAATAAGAATAAACTACAAACATTTAAAAACAACGAACTAATCATGAGCTACATTGCCGACATTCATGCAAGACAGATTTTAGACAGCCGGGGTAATCCTACCGTCGAAGTGGACGTCATCACGGAGAATAATCATCGCGGTCGTGCCGCCGTGCCCAGTGGAGCATCAACGGGCATTCATGAGGCCGTTGAATTACGGGATGGGGACAAGAGCGTCTATGGAGGCAAAGGCGTATTAAAAGCCGTAGACAATGTGAATGATATTATTGCTGACCAGTTGATCGGATTCCCGGTCAATGAGCAGGCCTCCCTGGATGCCCGGCTGATCGAACTGGATGGTACGGAGAATAAAGGGAAGCTGGGTGCGAATGCCTTGCTGGCCGTTTCCATGGCCGTGGCCAAAGCAGCCGCGCAGGAAAGCAAGCTGCCTTTGTACCGGTACCTGGGTGGGGTGAACGCCACGGTGTTGCCTATTCCCCTGATGAATATCCTGAATGGCGGGGTTCATGCCGATAACAAGATCGATTACCAGGAATATATGATCGTGCCGGTGGGCGCTTCGACCTTCAGTGAAGGACTGCGCTGGGGAGTAGACATCTTTCACCAGTTGAAATCCGTCTTAAAGAAAAAAGGGTTCAGCACGAATGTAGGCGACGAGGGCGGTTTCGCCCCCGATATTCAAAGTAATGAAGAGGCTATCGAGACGGTGCTGCAAGCCATCGAAGCGGCAGGATATAAAGTAGGCAGCCAGATCGGCATTGCCCTGGATGCCGCCAGCAGCGAGATGTACAAAGACGGCAAGTACAAATTTTACAAAAGCAGCGGAAAAGAGCTGAGCAGCGACGAAATGGTGGCCTACTGGACCAGCTGGGTGAATAAATACCCCATCATTTCCATAGAAGACGGAATGGCCGAAGAAGACTGGGATGGCTGGAAGAAATTAACAGAGGCCATCGGGCACAAAGTGCAGCTGGTGGGAGACGATCTGTTCGTTACCAACACGAAGATCCTGCAAAAAGGTATTGACCGTGGCGTTGCCAATAGCATCCTTATCAAGGTAAACCAGATCGGAACGGTGACGGAAACGATCAATGCGGTGCAATTGGCCCAGACCAACGGTTATACCACTATCATGAGCCATCGTAGCGGGGAGACCGAAGACACGACTATTGCCGACCTGGCAGTAGCCCTGAACTGCGGGCAGATCAAGACCGGCAGCGCCTCCCGTACGGACCGGCTGGCTAAATACAACCAGCTTATCCGCATAGAGGAAGAGCTGGGAGACGCCGGCGTTTATCCCAAGGGAAGAATTAAATTCAAAAAATAATTTGTAGTTTGTGGTCCCGGAGCTTTGGCGAAGGTTTCGCCGCAAGAGCTTCGGGGCCACCAACTTTATTTATGAAGTTTCTCGCTCATATACCATCCTGGCTGAAGAATAAATACGTGCTGACTTCGGTAGGTTTTACCGTCTGGATCCTTTTTTTTGACGCCAGAGATTTCATTACCAGTCATTTCCGGGAAAAAGGAGAATTAAGGAAGCTGGAGGCGAGCAAGAAATATTACGAGCAGCAGATCACTACTACCCAACACGAACTGGAACAATTGAAGTCCAATCCGGCCCTGTTGGAGAAATACGCCCGGGAAAAATACCTGATGAAAAGAGATAATGAAGATCTATTCCTGATCCACGAGGACAACTCACACACAAATCGTTGATTTTTAAAGTGCTACGCTTTAAAAATACCCTTTCTGCCTAATAAAATGTTTTTGGAAGACAATAACAGTACCCAAATACCGTTTTAATTACGGACGTTTCACTTTTACTGCTTCGGATAAATAAGGACATTAAATGGTTTTGCCTATGACACTCTTTACACCGGAGGATCTTTTGCTGTATTTATACAAAGAGTCTTCCCCAGAATTGACGGTTGCTATAGAGTCAGCGTTAAAGGAGGACTGGATGCTTCGCGAGAAGTTACAGGTATTGCAATCTTCTGCTGATGAACTGAACAAGGTTACGGTATCTCCGCGCATGGAGGTGATCCTACGGGTCATGAACTATGCCAGGGAGACTGCTATAGAACCGGTACAACACGGTTAATCTTCTTTAGTACAAGGATATGGACCTTCGGGGCGAAGCCCCCTGGTCCATTTATTATTGGTGTTATACTTGCCCCGGCTCTTCATCCCCGTTGTGATTTTGATGCCGGCAATACAGATTGCCGTAATTTAGCGGTCATTGAAATTATTTGGCAATGACCAGAAAGGAACGCTTTCAATTCGTATTGGACTATTTCCGGGAAAACAACCCTGATGCTGAAACAGAGTTATTGTATGACACCCCATACCAGCTGCTGGTATCCGTGATCTTATCGGCGCAATGCACCGATAAAAGAGTCAATATGACCACTCCGGCCATCTTTGAAAGATACCCCGATCCAGCTACCTTATCCAAGGCTTCCTTCGAAGAATTATTCCCGCTTATAAAGAGTATTTCCTATCCCAACAATAAGACCAAACATCTTATCGGCATGGCGAAGATGCTGGAGGAGAAATTCCATGGGGAAGTACCTTTGACCGTGGAAGAATTGGTGCAACTGCCCGGTGTGGGCCGGAAAACGGCTAATGTCATCACCTCCGTCGTAGATAATCAGCCGAATATGGCTGTGGATACGCACGTATTCCGCGTATCCGCCCGCATCGGCCTGACCGTGAACGCCAAAACGCCTTTGGCAACGGAAAAACAATTACTTCAATTTATCCCCAAGGGAGAAGTGCATGTAGCGCATCACTGGCTGATCCTGCATGGACGATATGTCTGTGTGGCCAGAAACCCTAAATGCCGCGAATGCGGGCTGCAGCAGGCCTGTAAGTATTTTCAGAAGAATGTGGTGGGGAACTCTAACTAGTCTGCTTCAAAAAAGAGGGGCCTTCTATTCTTTTGAGGATAACATCTGGCAAGGGAGATTCTGTTAAAATCTTAATGGCTCTTTCTTTAGCCCTGATGAATGCTGGGTCGTTTTCAAAATCAGGAAGGTTTTTAGTTGTATCAACCTTCTGTTTTTCAGTAGTTAAAGTTTCCTTACTAAACATGTTCAACATTTTTACCGATATAAATATACTCAATCTTTTTTAAACAGCAGAAAACCATTGTAATTAACATTCTTTTTAAAAGGCAGCCATTCTTCATTTAACTTTCCATATACATTGTATAGAGAATTGATATCAGGCCAAAAAGAACATATACTCATTTGATAAAGCCTTGTACGTGATTTAGTACTACCTACTGCAAGAATTATCGTTCTGGGTCGAGATTCCATAAAATCATGCACTATACCGGCTACCGTAGATAGAACTTTATCCCGGTCCTTATTGTTGCTCACGGACAAGTCATCAACCTTACCTGTTGATTCGATGAAGTCTCCGAAGTAGAGATTAAAAAGGTTTTCTCCTGCTCCCTCTACAGGCTGGAATTTTACTACTTTTCTGATTTTACCCTTGGGCCCTTCGCTTTCAAATTCATAGGTATAATTGTCATAATCTTGAATGCGATCATATTTTTTCAATTCCATAGGTCACGGTTTAATGGTTAGGCATTCCCCTTAAACAAAAAGGGTATTGCTAACAAAATTAGCAATACCCTTTTTCATTTTTGAAAAAAAATGCCCTCGGGAAGAATTAAATTCCGGATCAGGTATGTTTCGCATGCCGCTTCTTCTTCCCCTTCTTCGAATGATCGCCCGGCAGTGGCGCACCCGGATCCACTCCCATCGCCTGGTAAATAGTCTCCTGGATCCTGCCCCGGATACTGAGGCTGGAGAGCCTGGGATTATTTTCTTCCGGATTGACCCGGTTGGATAAAAAGATATAGATGAGATGGTATTTCGGATCTACCCATACGCAGGTGCCGGTAAAACCGGTATGACCAAAGGTAAGCGGCGAAGCGGAGAGACAGGGATAGGCTTCCTTACGATGGGCATTGTCCTTTTCCGGTTTGTCGAATCCCAGTCCGCGGCGGCTGATATCGCTATGATAGTCGCTAAAATAATCGATCGTCCCTTTTTTAAGATACGTTTGCCCATTCAGGGAGCCCCCATTCAATAACATCTGTTCCAGCAGAGCCAGGTCATAAGCATCGCTGAACAAGCCCGCGTGTCCCGCCACTCCGCCAAACATAGCAGATCCGGGATCGTGTACATCCCCTCTTATCAATTGTCTCCTGAAAATGGGTTCCTGCGCCGTCGGGGCAATCCGGCCCAAAGGAAATCGCTCCCTGGGCTTAAACCCGGTAGCGGTCATTCCCAGCGGATCATAATAGGTCTTCTTCACGTACTCGTCCAGGCTCATCCCACTGATGGCTTCCACGATCTTTCCCATGAAGATAAAATCGTTGTCACTGTACACATATTTATCTTTCGGCCCCAGTTCGCTCTGCAGGATACGCCGGTACAGGGTATCTTCCCAATCACTCCGCAGGTATAAATTTTCCGCGACCCGGATGCTGTGAAGGCTATCCGGTTTCGCCGTATAAATACCGGGAAGAGGGAATCCGGCTGCACTGCTGTCGATCGTCTCTTTGTAAAACGGGATAAAGGCCTTGAGCCCGGCCTGGTGCAGCAGCACATCCCAGATCCGCAGGGATGCCTTATTCGTACCCCTTACCCAGGGAAGATAGTCCCCCAATGTCTTCTGCAGGTCCAGCCTGCCCTCATCGTATAATTTCATGACCCCCATCGTGGTGGCGCAAATTTTGGTGACGGAAGCCATGTCATAGAGGGACTCCCTGTATACAGGCTCTTTTTTATCGTAAGACAAGGTGCCGAACGCCTTCTCATAGGCGATCTTCCCGTCTTTCGCCACGAGGACGACGCAGCCCGGGGTCGCCTGTTTGGCGATCGCCTCCTTACAAATGGAGTCGATCTTTTGCAGGCGCTCCGCATTCAGGCCGACAGTCGCCGGAACCACCGATGGCAATGCACGGTCAGCCCCCATTATACCGGCCCCTGCTTTCCATTCATCGCATACCGACACAGGCAACCTTCCTTTCGCAGCAAATTTTCCGTTCAGGAGATCGGCGGCAACATCCTGCGTGATCTCATCGTCCTCGTAACAGGCAACCAGCACTTTGGCATCACAGGTGAACTTTTCGGCATAAGGATTACCAAATACCAGGGTGATCGTCTTGTTCTTTTGCTGCAACTGCCGGAGCAACCCGATAGCGGAACGGCTGATGCCGAAATCATGTGCCGGGAAACGGGCAAAATTATGCAGGCCGATCACCAGGGCGTCGTAACGGTTGCTTAGTAATTCCAGGGCAGCGGCAGCTTTTGCGCTGTCCAGGGAATAATCGAAAAAGTAGACATGCGCATGGTAGTCCGCCCGCATTCTGCGGCCGAACTCATTGTCCTCTGTAAGTCCCATGCCGATATACGCTATTTTCGCCTTTTTAACGGAAAGACCGGGAGCGGAAATATTTTCAGCGCGGGGAGCAGCTTCCCCGGCCTGCAGGGAGGAAGACGCTGTCGCCAGCAAAGGGAAAAGGGTCTTGTCTTCATTACGCAGGAGGGTCAGGGCATTCTCCGCTACCTGCCGGCGCATCTCTTTTACGCCTTCGTTAAGATCTTCCGTCAGGTGGACGGTATCCACCGGCTTTCTGTCCGCCAGTCCGTAAGCATATTTCGCAAATAATACCCTCTTTACCCGGGCATCGATGTCCTTCCATTTTATTTTTTTCTGGCTGATAGCCTCGTTGATCTTGCCGATGCTGAGCGTAACATCTCCCGGCAGGCAAAGCATATCATTTCCGGCAACCAGGGATTGTACGGAAGCGTCCCCATCCGGGTAGAATTTTGCTACGCCTTTCATTTCCAGGGCATCGGTAAAGCTGATCCCCTGATAATGGAGTTTTTTACGAAGCAGTTTCGTAACCGTTTTATTAGAAAGTGAGGTAGCCTGGTTAGGCGTATTGTCAATCGCGGGAATATATAAGTGCGCGATCATCACGCTGCCGACTCCGGCCTTGAAAAGCTCCCGGAAAGGGTAGAGTTCCAGGGAATCCAGTTCCTTTTCACTCTTATTGATGACAGGCAGATCCAGGTGCGAGTCTACGGAGACGTCCCCATGCCCGGGGAAATGTTTGGCACAGGCCATTACTCCCATGTCCTGCATGCCTTTCATGTATTGCACTCCCATTGCCGCCACCTGGTACTTGTCTTCCCCGAAGGAGCGGTCGTTGATGACGGGGTTATCCGGATTATTATTAATATCCACGACCGGTGCATAGTTCACCTGGATGCCGATCCGTTTGCATTGGGTGGCTACCAGGCGGCCATATTGATACGCCAGGGACGGATCCGCCGTAGCGCCCAGCATCATTTGCCTCGGCAGCCCCATGACGCTGTCCATCCGCATACCCACCCCGTTCTCCGCGTCTATACAGAACAGGATCGGCGTACGGGCGATCCTTTGAAAGTAATTGATATACCCGGCCTGGGTAAGGGGACCTCCCTGGAACAAACAGATCCCGCCTACATTGTATTTTTTAACGGCCTCCTCTACTTCTTTGTCATAAAAGACGATCCGGTGGTTTGCGGGGTCGATGGCGGACATTCTGATCACCATCAGCTGTGCGATCTTCTGGTCGCCGGATAAGGTCTTGAAAACGCTGTCTACCCAGGCTTGCGCAGCAGGATCCGAAGCGTGTTGGCCGTATACAGTTATCATGCAGGGTACCAGGACGAAAAAGATAAAAAATTTTCTCATTTTGGGGACTTATTGTTGATCCTTCGGACTAAGACGCTTCCAGCGCCTTTTGCTGCGCGGGGCCGTCTTGATGAAGACCTTAATAATATTCGGCGTAAATTGCAGCACAAATTAAGTTAGAATTGCCAGACATCATTCAATTATTGCCCGATAACATCGCTAATCAGATCGCTGCCGGAGAAGTGATCCAACGACCGGCCAGCGCCGTGAAGGAATTGCTGGAGAATGCGGTAGACTCAGGAGCGACCGAAATAAAGCTGATCGTGGCCGAGGCCGGCAAATCACTGATCCAGGTTATTGACAACGGGAAAGGTATGAGCGAGACGGATGCCCGCATGGCTTTTGAGCGTCATGCCACTTCCAAAATAAAGAATATCGACGACCTGTTCCATATCCGCACCATGGGCTTCCGGGGAGAAGCGCTGGCTTCCATTGCCGCGGTGGCGCAGGTATCCTTAAAGACCCGCAGGGCCGAGGACGAAACGGGAAGCCTTATAGAAATAGAGAACAGCGCCGTGATCAGCCAGGAGCCCGTCGCCTGTCCGGTGGGCAGCAATATCGCCATGAAGAACCTCTTCTTCAATGTACCGGCCCGCAGGAATTTCCTCAAAACCAATCCGGCAGAAATGCGGCATATCGTGGAGGAATTCACCCGGGTGGCGTTGTCCTTTCCTGCTATCTTCTTCTCCCTTAACAGCAACGGACAGGACCAAATGCACCTGGAAAAAGGCAGCCTGAAACAACGGATCGTACAGATCCTGGGCAGTTCCCAGAATGCCAAACTGGTGTCCGTACAGGAGAATACGGATTATCTGAATATTTATGGTTTTGTGGGCAAACCCGACACCGCTAAGAAGACCCGGGGGGATCAGTACTTTTTCGTGAACAACCGTTTCATCAAGAGCGCTTATCTGAACCATGCCGTGATGAACGCTTACCGGGAAATGATCCCGACGGACAGCTTTCCCTTATATGTGCTGTTCATCGACCTGGATCCCGCCCAGGTGGACATCAATGTGCATCCTACCAAGCAGGAGATCAAATTCGAAGATGAGAAGCTGGTCTACGCTTTTGTGCAGGCAGCCGTGAAGCATGCCCTGGCCCAATTCAGCATTACACCTACCCTGGATTTCGACCTGGACCCTTTTATCCAGAAACTGGATGCGGTGAGCAAACCCGTTACAGAAGAAAATAAGGCTTCCGTCGCCTCTTCTTCCCTGTACCAGACCTTTTCCAAAAAGAACCAGGCTCATTTTATCGAACCTACCAATAAAAGCGAGTTACGGCATTGGAAGGATTTCTTTGAAGGTCCATCGGCAGGCCGGCCTGGAAATGAGGGGCAGGGCCTTTCCGGAGAAAAGGCAGCAACGGAAGGAGAAAAGGCGGCAACGGAAGGAAGAACAGGGGCACCGGCAGAGAATAAGGAACAGCCCGCTGCAAAAGAATCCCGCCTCATACCCCTCGAAAATGCCGCGTTGCAGCAACTGCTCAATACCTATATCGTCACGCCTACCAACCGCAGTTTTATTCTGATCCACCAACAGGCGGCCCATGAAAGGATCCTGTACGAACGATTCCTGGACGCTGCCGCCGGGAAAGGGATCGCCAGTCAGAAAAGCATGTTCCCCGTCACCTTACAGTTGTCTTCCCCGGATGCTATCCTGCTGAATGAACTGATGCAGGACCTGCAGGTCCTTGGCTACCTGATCGAGCCATTCGGGAAGGATAGCTTCATCGTACAGGGCACGCCGGCAGACACCGGTCAGGGTAACGAAAAAGCTATCCTGGAGAATCTGCTGGAACAATTCAAACATTTCAGTAATGAACTGAAATTTTCCAAACGGGAAAAACTCATCCGCTCCATGGCCCGGCAACAGGCCGTCAAACCCGGCAATCCCCTCGGTGAAAAAGAGATGAGGGCGCTGGTGGATGGGTTGTTCGCCGCCAGGCAACCGAATATTACTCCCGGAGGAGATCCCACTTATATAGAGTTCAGGAAGGAGTATGTAGAGAATCTATTTAGAAGGTGATTTCTTTGCAGGCGATTTCTTTTTTTTGCGATAGAAGTCATTTTAATCGGTAGTGGGCGGCAGCGGGCTTAGAACACTTTCATGGAGGACACGACTATTTCCTCCTGGATGGCGCAGAATTGTGGTCAGTGCTTTTGGTGTACATTTAAAAGACCCTTGTACTGGTCAATACCCTCCTCGCCCTTTTTTTGGCGATGCTATTACCAGGCTTTATCTTCATCCATATGCTCGTCAGACCCAAGACCTCTTACCATCCTTATTTGCTGGTGGCTTTTTATCTTAACTGCCTGCCTGCCGATTTATTACAGCGTATTCCCAGATCTACCCGGCATGATTGGACCCGTAAAGATCAGATTGCTCTATACGGCTATGATTGGTATAATGAAAATCGACAGCTGTTCGATACGTTACGGGAGGTTACGGCCAGTAAACAATTGCTACGTATCAACAGGGCTCTCCTTCGCATCATTGCTTTAAAAAGGTTCTTAATTCTTTACCACGACCGTATAAAAGGAAATATCTTCCATATTAATGAGGTGGTATTGAATACGATTCATAAAATAACAGGAACCATAAGCCTTAAGACTACCCTCAAATATCTTCAGCGATCCTATTCCTGGTATTGGCAACTGAGAATGAAGCAGCGATGCCGTTCTTCTGTATTTCCCTTATGCCGTATAAAATATCCCGGCCAATTAGTTGTCAGAGAAATCAACATCATAAAAGCCTATTGCTCCGACCCTCGTTTTCTGCTTTGGCCCCTGGCTTCTGTTTATCACCAGATCCGAAGGGATAAGGTTGCTTTTT
>DASWFF010000112.1:0-12502 GCA_036394375.1 Puia sp. | reverse complement strand
ATCAGCAGCTGGATACCCGGTCCTATTTTGGAGGTCTTCAGGTGATTCATTTAGTAGAATGTAAGGATACCGGGTATAGATTCTATTATCCTTTTAATATATTCGGAGATGACCTGTTTTATCAACATTTGCAGAAATCCGATCTGTATTATCTGAAGGAGAAATGGGAATATGATAAGACGATCAGCCTGATCGGGGGGCTTAAAAAAGTTTTGGAGATCGGCTCCGGCGCCGGATATCTTATGCAGAAGCTGGCTAAAGGGAATTTTACGGATTTATGCGGTCTTGAGCTGAATACCAAGGCGGTAGAAAACTCAAGAAAAATAGGGTTGAATGTTATCAATGCAACGATAGAGGATTTTGCAAAAGAGAATCCGGGAAGATTCGATGTGGCATACGCCTTGCAGGTGCTTGAGCACGTGACGGAGATTCGCTCATTCATCAGCTCTTCCCTGCAGGTGTTAAGGCCAGGAGGCAAATTACTCTTTTGCGTCCCCCATAATAATCCGTACCTGTACCGGCATGACTTTTTCCATACCCTGAATTTGCCACCGCATCATGCAGGTCTTTGGGATAAGGGATCTTTCAGCAAATTACCTGAGTTCTTTCCGATGCGGTTAAATAAAGTTTTTATTGAACCTCTAACTGATTATAAAGAGTGGTATCAGACACAGGTGAAATTTTTAAAAGAAAACAATAACCCGGCATTCCACCTGTTATCGGCCATTCCTGCTCCTTTATATAAGAATGCATTAAAATTGATGCGGAATTTTATCGAAGGAAGAAATATCATGGTCGAGTTCATTAAATTATAGTTTATATGATAAATCCGTTGAAAAATCTTTTTCAAAAGGAAATTAAAGCTAAATCGATTGTTCCTTTCTCTGCCGATGACCTTGCAGGTCCCACCCGGACCAACCGGCATTCCCTGCAGCTGATCGATAACTGGATCGATGAAGAAGCATTCGCCCGTTCTTATTTTCAGTATGGAGTGCCGCCGTTCTTAAAGCCGCTGATCAACAAACCCATCGACGACAGCCCTACCTATACTGACCTGATGACCTTCATCGCCCAAAAATATTTTGAAAAGATCAACTACCTGGAGATCGGCGTCTCCGTAGGAAAGAACTTTTTTCAACTGCTGCATTCCTTGCAGAACGCCCAGCTGACGGCCTTTGATATCGAAGAGATCAACCCCGTCATCGAACAACGGCTGGGTGCAGGCGCCAGGTCGGAATGGGCGACACCCGCCGGCTCCATCAAAAAGAATAACTCCTCCCTCAAAACCTATACATTCGGCGAGAAGCAGGTGAATTACCTGTCCGCCGACGTATGGGATTCCAATAGCTGGGCAAAAATGGAAGGCAGCAAATTCAACCTGGTCTTTTCCGATGCCCTGCACACCCCCAAAGCCATCCTTTTCGAATTCGAGATGCTGGTCAAATACCGCCTCCTGGATGAGAAATTCGTCATCGTCTGGGACGACCTCGTAGGTAAGATGAAGAACTCGTTCTTTAAGATCATCCGCAAATACAATGAGGTGTATGGTATAAAAGATATTTATTTGCTGGAAGTCAACGGATGGGTGGGCCAGCATGAAGGGACCCACTCCGTCGGTATCATATCAAACTTCGCTTTTTAGCATGAAAACCGTCCTTGTCAATCTGTCCAATCAGCTGTATAAAGATAGCCGGAACCGGTTAAATGAATCCGCCAGGCGGCATGGAATAGAAGACATCCTGTCCTGGGATTTTGAGGAGATCAAACAGACTCCCTTTTATCCCCCAAACAAGGCTATACTGGATCAGCCCACAGGAATGGGATATTGGCTGTGGAAGCCCTATATCCTGCTGGAAGCCCTAAAGGGGTTATCCGACGGTGATCTCGTTATCTATTCCGACAGCGGCATCGAGATCATTGCCCCCCTGGATCCTTTGTGCAGGATCTGCCGGGAAGAGCAGCCTATACTATTATTTGGCAACGGGGATTTTACTAATTCATTGTGGACCAAAAGAGATTGTTTTATTTTGATGGATTGCGATGAGGAGGTATTCTGGTATGGTCCCCATTGTGATGCGTCGTTTTTATTGCTGAAAAAATCCCCCTTTGTCTTAAAGTTCCTGCAGGAATGGTTGGAATTTGCATGTGATAAAAGGATCCTGACGGATATGCCCAACACCTTCGGGAAAAAAGACCTGCCTGAATTCAGGGAACACAGGCGCGATCAGTCCATTCTTTCCCTGTTGGCCCAGAAATATCAGGTCCCTCTGTACCGGAGCCCCACCCAGTTCGGTAATCATTATAAAATATATCCTTACCGACTGGAAAAAGAATTCAATTGTGTTAACCAATACAGGCAACGGTCCGTAAGATATTATGCGGTCCTGCCTTATTATAACTCTCCTTACTTTCAATTACTGGATCATCACCGTCAAAAAAATCAGTCCGTAGAAGCTAAGGATCCGAAAGCTAAAATCATGGGCTTCCTGCGCTGGTTACGGTCATTCTCCAGGACCATCCGGCATAGGAAAAGTCCCGGCGTTACCAGGGTAAGAAAGGGTGTCAAATAATAAAATCGAAGACTATGAACAACATTTTAAATAAAATATACAGGCGAATAGCGAATCAGACAGGAATTGCCGCCTCACTGGTTAACGGCCGCCGATCTTATTCACAATGCGGGGAAGATCTGCTGGTTAATTACGTGTTTGACATGCGTGGCGTGAAATACCCTTCTTATCTCGATATCGGCGCCAATCATCCGTTTTTTATCAGCAATACCGCATTTTTCTACCGGAAAGGGTGCCGGGGCATCAATGTTGAAGCGAACCCACACCTGATATCCTCTTTCCGTCGTCTCCGGAAGAAAGATACTACTCTTAATGTAGGGGTAGGCCCGGTAGAAGGAGAAATGAATTTTTATATTATCAGCGATCCTACCCTGAGCACTTTCTCCAAAGAAGAAGCTGACCATATTGTGGCTACCGGTAAATACAGTATCCGGTCAGTGGAGAAGATTAAACTGATTACCGTCGAACAGATCGTGAACGAATACTTTAAGGGAAAATTCCCCGATTTCCTTTCCATCGATGTGGAAGGCCTGGACCTGGTTATCCTGCAATCCATTCGCTTCGATTTATATTGGCCCAAAGTTATTTGTGTGGAAGCCGCAGAATACTCTCCGATCGGCACAGGGGCAAGAAGATCGGATATCATCGATTTTCTTGTTTCCAAGGGTTACTACGAATATGCCAATACAAATCTGAATGCTATCATGATTAAAAAAGACTTCTGGTTTATATAATTATATGCTCGACCCCATTCTTTCCATAATAATTCCTACGTTAAATGCAGAAAAGACATTGCAAATTGCCTTAGACAGCCTTTTGATTCAGCAATTTACCAATTTTGAAATATGGATCATCGATAGCGTATCCCGGGACCGCACTCTTTCCATTGCAGCGGAAAATGCGGAAAAAGACTCCAGGATAAGGGTATTCTCCGAGCCGGACAAAGGAGTGTATGATGCCATGAACAAAGGAATAGAAAAGGCCCGGGGACAATGGATTCTCTTCCTGGGCAGCGATGACCGGCTGTATGATGAAAAAGTATTGCATTCCTTTTTCTCCGTTCCCGGCCACCTGGATTTCGACCTGGTCTATGGCAACGTGGTGAGCCCCAGTTACAAGGGCGTCTATGACGGGGAATTCAGCTTTGAAAAACTGCTGCGTAGGAATATACCCCACCAGGCCGTTTTTTATAAAAAAAGCCTCTTCGGGCTCATCGGTCCCTTCGCTATCCATTATAAGGGATATGCCGACTGGGACCTGAATATCCGTTGTTTTAAGGACAATCGGGTCCGGGTACAGTACATCGACCTGCTGGTAGCTTATTTCGGTGCGGATGGCATCAGTTCCCGCCACGATATCCCTTTCCTGCGCGAAGTAATGATCCCGGAAAAACTGCGGATGCTCAACCAGGCCGCTATTCATAGCCTGCGACCCGTAAAGGCCTATGATGAATGGTGGCGGCTGCTGCGGAACGCTGCCGTCCGGGACTCCTCCGCATTGAAGGAATACGCCAAAGGAGAAAAAATACCCGCGCCGGTAGGCAGAATGGTCGCCTGGCAGCAAAAGATACCCGTCCGGTTGCTGCGTATGGGCATCTTCTCCAAATTCACTATGTTCGTCAATTATATTAGTAATCTTTTAACCGCATCTCTGTAATGGCACTGAGCATCGTCATCGTAAATTTTAAGTCGGCGCAACTCCAGCTGGACTGCCTGGAAACAATTTATAAAGACCCCATCGCCTCTTCCTTTGAGATCATTATGGTCGACAATAATTCCGGAGATGACAGCCACCATCGCATTACCACGGCTTACCCGCAGGTGATCTGGATCCAGCTGGATTATAATGCCGGCTTCTCCAGGGCCAACAACGAGGGCATCCGGCGCGCCACCGGGGACACCATTCTGCTGTTGAATGGGGACACCCTTCCCGCAGGCAATGTCATCGAAGAATGCTACCGGCGCCTTCGCCACTCGGAATATATCGCTGCCGGCGTCCAGTTGCTGAGTCCCGACGGCAGCCCCCAGATATCCGGTCTTTATTTTATGAAAGGAGGGCTCAATTACCTGTTGCTCCTGCCTTACCTGGGCAGCTTCATCAAATGGCTCGGCCAAAAGGTCAAGGTCCAAAAACCGCATGTCCCCGATGTGGGGAGGATTGTGGAAGTGGACTGGATCAATGGGGCCTTCCTGATGGTCAAAAGAGAGGCTATTGAGAAGGCCGGGATGATGGATAATGATTTTTTCCTCTATGCCGAGGAATCGGAATGGTGCGGACGACTGGGAAAGGCAGGCAAGCTTGTCCTTTACTCCGATCTGGAAATCGTGCATTTACAGGGCGTGACGGCCAACCAGGCATTCGGGTCGGATGGGAAGGGGTATATCAATATCTTCGATCGCAAAGGCCTTCAACTGATGCTCTCCAACTTTTTAATGATACGCAAGAAGTTCGGAATAGGCTGGTTCCTGGTCCAGCTCTTCTTTTATATCGCGGACATTCCCGTTTTCTTTCTGGGTATCCTCTTGTCCCGTATAAGGGGAAACTCTCATGCCCGTTATTCGTGGACCCAATTTCGCCAGTATTGCACCAATGTCGGGATCGTAATAGGTAAAAGTCTTACAATCATTCGCAATAAACCTTATTTTTATAAGGTAATATGACGCGGATCGTATTCCTGCTCCTTTATGGCATTTCCCTTTTACCTTATTCCTCTTTTGCACAGGAATACAGCTATACCCATTATGATATTAGCGAAGGATTGGCCGGATCCACCGTCTACTGTATCACACAAGATGCAGAAGGCTTTATCTGGGTCGGTACGGAGACAGGCGTCAGCCGCTTTGACGGTACCCATTTCAAAAACTTCAGCACGACAGATGGCTTACCGGACGTAGAAGTATTACAAATATTCGGGGACTCGAAGGGAAGAGTATGGATGGCTCCCTTCCGCAGATCCATCTGTTATTATTACAAAGGAAAGATCTATAACCAGGAGAACGATCCTGCACTGAAGAAGATCCATCTGAAAGGCAATATCCGCAACTTTGCCGAAGACAGGAATGGGAATATCCTCATACAGGAAATAAGAGGTTTGTATCTGTTCTCCGGCAACGGACAGGTAAAGGAATACGATTCCATTGGCCACCGGCCCATCGACGCTTGCGGTGTTATCAGCACCAGCTTCTCCGGCCATTTCCTCGTGCAGGAAAAGAATAATTTCTACGAACTGTCGGACGACGTCTTCAGACCCCTTTTTTCCGTAAGAATCAACTTTTTTACACAGTCGGACATGACCATCAGCTCTCAATGGCTGGCATGGCGGGAGTCGATAACCCAAATGGGACTGAAATCAGTCCTCACCGGGCATGAGATATACTTTCCCTATCCCATGAATAATAGAACCTATTCTATTATAGATGACAGCCTTCTTTATTGCAATGAGGCGGTAGGCAGCATGGAGTATAATATGCATACGGGCGCTAAAAAGACTTTCCTGCCCGGTGTCGAGGTTTCCAGAACTTTCCGCGACGATGAAGGAAGTACCTGGTTCACTACCCTGGGACAGGGGATCTTCCGGTTAAATTCCGATGAGTTCATTAATGTACGCCTGGAAGCGGGCAGCTACGACAAATGTCCCGTTTATTCCCTGTTAAAAGTGGGCAATGAGCTTTTCGCCGGCTCGGGTCATAATCTTATCTTCAGGCTCCGGCTGCCTGGCCTCCGGGATCAGCGATATGGCGCGGTGCAAAAAGAAGGAGGCGCAAGGATATTATTCATGGATTCCCTGAACAATGGAAGGATCTTCTATGGAATGGATTATGCAATGGGGACGTTTTCCCATGATCTTCGCTTTTCCCCTCCCTGGCCCGCACATATCAAGACAGGTTTCAGGGTCAATGAGAGAGAGCTGTTATTGACCAGCAGTACAGGATGCACGTTATTTGATTTGCCGGCTTTTCATTCAGTGGACACCATTTTTCACGAACGGAGCACCGCCGTTTATTTCAGGAATGACACTACTTATATAGGTACCCTCAACGGGCTTTACCTGGTTAAAAAAGACAGATCGGTTGTATACATGGGTGACGAAATCCCCTTCTTTAAGAAACGGATCGCTGCCATCACAGCCGCCGATGATGGAACTTTATGGGTTGCAGCCTATGATGACGGGGGTATCATAGGTTATAAAAATGGCCGGGTGGTGGCCTCCATCACCCGCCGGCAGGGATTATCCAGCGATATCTGCCGGAACCTGCTGCTGGATAAGAATAACCTCTGGGTAGGCACCGACAAAGGATTGAACAAAGTCGACCTGGGAAACCCGGAGTACCCGGTCACCCGCTATACTTCCAACGATGGACTGGGATCGGATATCGTCAATACGGTATACGCCAATGGCTCTATGATCTATGTAGGCACTTCGGCGGGCCTGAGTTTTTTTGATGAGGGGAGGGCCAATGTCAATGCGGGTTGCCGCCTGGCCTTGCTGGCTGTGATCAATTCTGGAAAGGAGAAGTTGCAGGATACGGCTGATCTTCGGTTGCCCCATACCGATAACAATATCCGGTTTGAATTCGCTGGCATCTCCTACAAATCCGTGGGAAATATCCTCTATAAATACCGGTTGGTTGGATTGGACAATAACTGGAAAAATACAAAGGAGACCTTTTTGGAATATCCTAGCCTTCCATCGGGGAACTATGAATTTCAATTGATGGCCATCAACAAGTTTGGCATGCAGAGTCGATCAGTGTCCGTCCGTTTCGCCGTCACTACGCCTTTCTGGAAAGCGGCCTGGTTTTATGGCCTGCTCATCGTGATCTTCCTCCTGCTCACCTGGGTATTCTTAAGCTGGCGCATACAGGGTATCCGGCGGCGGCAGGAAGAAAAAGAGCAACTGGCCAAAAAAATGGCAGAAATGGAACGTATGACCTTACAGGCCCAGATGAACCCCCATTTTATTTTCAATTGCCTCAACTCCATCCAGCAGTATATCTTTGACCAGAATATTTTTGCTGCCAATAAATATATCTCCGGATTTGCCAAACTGATAAGAGGGACTTTGCAAAATTCCACACAGGCCTATATACCCCTGATCGATGAAATAGCCTACCTGTCGGCTTATCTTTCCCTGGAGAAATTGAGATTCAAAGATAAAATGGATTATTCCATTGAGACAGACCCTCTCGTTAAGGAGAAGGAAAAAGATATCCTGATCCCCCCGATGCTTATTCAGCCTTATGTGGAGAACAGCATGCGCCACGGGCTCCGGCATAAGACGGACGGCCCGGGACATATCCTTATCCGGTTTATGTTCTTGGAAGGCAGGCTGGCTGTTTTGATCGAAGACGACGGGGTCGGCCGGGAAAAGGCAGCCCGTTACAAGACCAGGGAACATATCGAATACCAATCCAAAGGAATGTCCCTGACGGCAGATAGAGTACGTCTTATAAATTCCGTTTACGGAGATAATATCAAGATAGAAGTGACAGATCTGAAAAATGAAGAAGAGCAGCCTGCCGGGACAAGAGTGGTAATACAATTTTCCAAATTCGACACGAGCCTAAAAAAAATATTCTATGATCAGGGCAGTATTGATAGATGATGAAATCGACAGTATCAGGATTTTACAGCGTTTATTGGAAACTTATTGCCCCGAAGTAATGGTGGTGGGCAAAGCGGATGGAGTAGAGACGGGCATTCATACCATTCAGACGGCCAAACCTGACCTGGTCCTACTGGATATCGAAATGACCCAGGGTAACGCCTTCGACCTGCTCAATCAATTACAGCCCATTAATTTCCAGATCATCTTTGTCACGGCTTTCGACAACTATGCGATAAGAGCTTTCAAATACAGCGCCATCGATTATTTACTCAAACCTATAGATATAGACGATCTCTGCGCCGCCGTCGAAAGGGTCACGCAAAAGATACAGGGCAAGAGCTTTCTGGACCAGATGCAGGTCTTACTGCATAATGTGGAGACCTTCCATCTATCCCAGCAGAAAATGGCCGTTCCCACCCTTACGGGGCTGATCTTTGTCGCCATCCGGGATATTACGCGGTTTGAAGCCAAAGGGAGTTACACCACTATTTATCTCAACAACGGAGAGCAGATCATGGCTACCCGCAATATTAAGGAATATGAAGACCTTCTGCCGGCTGTCATCTTTTGCAGGATTCATAATTCTCATATCATCAACCTTCATAAGATCCAGAAATACCATAAAGGGAGAGGCGGTTATGTGATCATGGAAGACGGCAGCTCCATTGAAGTGGCCAGCCGCCGCCGGGAAGAATTTCTGCGAAGACTGCTGAAGTAAGCCCGAAAGTTCCGGATCCTGGTCCAAAACCCTATTTTTGGCTCCTGAAAGGATTGTTATGCAAAAGAATAGTTTTGATTATGGCATTGATACACTGAGCATTGGAACGACGATTGCTCTGGCCAAGGGCGATCTTACCGGAGTTTTGTCTCCCGAAGCCATTAAAAAGATAAGAACCAGCCAGCAACACGTCGCCGATATCGTAAGCCGGAATACAACGGTATACGGCGTGAACACCGGCTTCGGCATCCTGGCCAATACCAGGATCTCGGAAGAAGATACCCGCACCCTGCAACATAAGATCCTCCAAAGTCATAGCGTAGGAGTAGGGGAGCCCATCCCCATCGAAATAGCCAAAATTATGCTGATCACCAAGGTACATGCCCTGGCCCGGGGTTATTCCGGCGTCCAGCTGGAAACCCTGGAACGCATAATCTGGCATATTGAAAAAGACATCATACCGGTAGTGCCGGAAAAAGGATCCGTCGGAGCCTCGGGAGACCTGGCCCCCTTATCCCATCTTTTCCTCCCCCTGATAGGATTGGGCGAAGTCTTTTACGAAGGGAAAAGATATCCCACCCAGGAGATCCTGCACCGGTTCGGAGTAGCTCCCGTCCAACTGGGCCCCAAGGAGGGGCTGGCCCTGATCAATGGCACCCAGTTCATCCTGGCTTTTGCCGTCAAGGCGGTACAACGGCTGCACTATTGCCTCGAAGCGGCCGATATTATCGGCGCTATGAGCCTGGAAGCATTGACCGGCACCAAAGCTCCTTTCGATGACAGACTGCACCAATTAAGGCCTTTTGCAGGAAGCCGGCTCGTGGCGCAGCGACTGCGACTGTTGCTCCATAACAGCGCCATCATGCAAAGCCATGTGGATTGCGGAAGAGTGCAGGACCCTTACTCGCTGCGTTGTATGCCCCAGGTGCACGGCGCTTCCAGGAATGCATGGCTGCATCTGCGGGAGCAGACCGAAATCGAATTGAACTCCGTTACCGATAACCCGATCATACTGGGAGCAGACGATACGATCAGCGGCGGGAATTTTCACGGACAGCCATTGGCGTTGCCTTTGGACTATGCCTGCTTTGCCGCCGCAGAGATCGGCAATATTTCCGACCGCCGCTGTTACCTGCTGCTGGAAGGCAAATGGGGCTTACCCCTCCTGTTGATGAACAATGTAGGGCTCAACAGTGGCTTTATGATCCCCCAATATACCACGGCGGCCCTGGTCACCGAGAACAAGACCCTCTGTTTCCCGGCCAGCGCCGACAGCATCCCTACCTCCCTCGGGCAAGAGGACCATGTCAGCATGGGCAGCATCAGCGGAAGGAAACTCAACCAGGTCCTGGACAACCTGGAATATATCCTGGCGATCGAATTGATGAGCGCCTGCCAGGCCATAGAATTCCGGCGGCCCCTGAAAAGCAGCGAAATATTGGAAGCCGCCCATGAATATGCCCGGAATTTTGTGCAATTTGCCAGTGAGGACCGCATCTTCGCAAACGACATCAATCAACTGAGGGCGATCATCCGGGATTTTTCCTTTGTAGACAAAGTCAATGAGATGTCTGCCGGGAAAGGCACTCCATTAAATGACGGATACGGGTCCTTTGTTATTTGATTTAATTTAAACTTTTTTCATATGAACGCCACTACCTTTTCACGATATGACCCGGTTAAATACAAGACGCCCACAGGCTCCCGGCTCCATTGCAAAGGATGGATCCAGGAAGCCGCCCTGCGGATGCTCCTGAACAACCTCGATCCGGAAGTAGCCGAGCGTCCGGATGAGCTGATCGTATACGGGGGACGCGGCAAGGCGGCCCGTAACTTCGAAGCCCTGGACCTGATCATCAAAGCCTTGAAAGATCTGGAGGAAGATGAGACCCTGCTGGTCCAGAGCGGCAAACCCGTAGGGATCCTCAAAACGCATAAGGACGCTCCCCGGGTGCTGATCTCCAACTCTCAACTGGTGCCGAAATGGGCCGATTGGCAACATTTCGACGAGCTGGAGAAGAAAGGACTGATGATGTACGGCCAGATGACCGCCGGATCCTGGATCTATATCGGCTCGCAGGGGATCGTACAGGGAACTTATGAGACCTATGCGGCAGCCGCCGCCAAACATTTTGGCGGATCCCTGAAAGGGACGCTCAACGTAACGGCCGGCCTGGGCGGTATGGGCGGCGCACAACCCCTGGCCATCACCATGAACGGGGGAGTGGCCCTGGTAGCGGAAGTAGAGGAATGGCGCATCGACAAACGCCTGGAGACAAAATACCTGGACATAAAGATTGCCGGCACTGGCGGCAACGGCGTATCAGGCATCGACCATCAAATCTCCGCCATCGACCAGGCCATTGACCGGGCCCTGGAAGCCAGGCAAAAAGGAGAAGCCCTGTCCATCGGCGTATTATGCAATGCCGTTCACTTACTGCAACGCATGATCGAACGCAATTGTATACCCGATACCCTCACCGATCAGACCTCGGCGCATGATCCCCTGATCGGGTACTGGCCGCATGAGATCTCTTACGAACAAGCGAAAGTCCTGCGGACAGATAACCCCCAACAGTATACGGATTATGCCTATACCTCCATGCGCCTGCATGTCGAGCTCATGCTGGAACTGCAACGTCGGGGGGCCATTACCTTCGATTATGGGAACAACCTTCGGGCAAGGGCGCAGGAAAAAGGACTGACGAATGCCTTTGACTTCCCCGGCTTCGTACCCGCCTATATCCGCCCCCTGTTCTGCGAGGGCAAAGGCCCCTTCCGCTGGGCGGCCCTCAGCGGCGACCCCGCGGATATTGCCGTTACGGACGAAGTGATCGCCCGCCTCTTCCCGGAAAATGAATCCCTGCAGCGCTGGCTGAAGCTGGCAAAGGAGAAGATCGCCTTTCAGGGCCTGCCGGCCAGGATCTGCTGGCTGGGACAGGGAGAAAGGGAAAAAGCGGGACTTGCTTTTAACGAACTGGTCCGGACGGGTAAGGTAAGCGCGCCGATCGTGATCGGCCGGGATCACCTGGACACGGGTTCGGTCGCTTCTCCCAACCGGGAGACAGAGGCCATGCTGGATGGTAGCGATGCCGTGGCCGACTGGCCTTTGCTGAATGCCCTGTTAAATACGGCAGGAGGAGCCAGCTGGGTGAGCCTGCACCATGGCGGGGGAGTAGGGATGGGCTATAGCATCCATGCGGGCATGGTGATCGTCGCCGACGGCACCCCGGAAGCCGCCGTCCGTCTCGGCAGAGTCCTTCGCAATGACCCGGGCATCGGCGTGATACGTCATGCGGATGCAGGGTATGACATTGCAAAGGATACTGCGCGTAAGCATCGGCTTGATATTATCGAAAGATTAGACTAAAAAGGAGAGGTAGGGTATGATTTTCAATGTCCTACTGACACGCAGATGGGCTTAATCGACACGGCTGCCGATGAAATAGCTGAATTATCTAAAGATTTCCAGGAGAATTAAAGGTATAAGAACATAGTATATAAGGAAAAGAGCCCCGAAAAGGGCTCTTTTTCACTTTTTTTTAAATATATATAGGTTCTTAATTATTTACCCTATCTTTACCCGGTGATTGAACTGTGTAAGCT
>DASWFF010000111.1:0-44933 GCA_036394375.1 Puia sp. | reverse complement strand
CGAAGGGGAAGTCTATGCCTCTTCGGCCTTCTTCACCGCCCTGGTCTTCTGGGCCATCCTCAAATGGGAGCATAATGCCGACAAGCCAGGGGCCGACAAATGGATCATCTTTATCTTTTATATGATGGGGCTTTCCATCGGAGTCCACCTGCTGAACCTGCTGACCATTCCGGCCATCGTCATGGTCTATTATTTCAAGCGGTATAAACCTACCGCCTGGGGCACGGTGATCGCTTTTATCATCGGTTGCGGCATCACGGGTGTCGTACAGAAATTCGTCATCCAGTATACCATCAAGGGGGCAGGCGCCTTCGATATCTTCTTCGTCAATTCGATGGGCATGCCTTTCTTCGTGGGGTTTGCCGTCTTTTTTGCGCTGCTGACCGCCGCCCTGGTATTTGCCATCCGCTGGTCGGTTCGCAAACAATACTATTATATGAAAATGGGGCTCTGGTGCGTGGCCTTCATGCTCCTGGGTTATTCCACCTATTTCACCACCCTGATCCGCTCCAATGCCGATCCGGCCGTGGATATGTATAATGTGGACAATCCCGTGAGCCTGGTAGGTTATCTCAGCCGCGACCAATACGGCGACTGGCCCATCCTCTATGGACCCGATTTCCAGGATCGCGCCCCCCGGGTAGACAATGGCAATCTGTATGTGAAGGGAAAAGAAAAATATGAAATAGCGGGTAAGATGTCCTCCCAGGACTGGGCCAATACGCCTTCTTCGCATATTTTCCCCCGTATGTGGGATGGAGGCAATGACCGGGGACAGGTCGACTGCTATAAATCCTTCTCGGGTATGGATGGCGAAACACCTACTATGCTGGATAATATCCGGTATTTTGTCCGGTATCAGAACTGGGTGATGTTCGGCCGTTATTTCTGCTGGAATTTCGTCGGCAAACAAAATGACCTGCAGGGCTTTGGAAATTCCCGGGACGGGAATGCCGTTACCGGTGTCTCTTTTATCGATAATATGTTCCTCGGCGACCAAAGCAAGTTGCCCGATACCATTCGCTCCAATAACAAGTCCTATAACCGGCTGTACATGCTGCCGCTGATCCTGGGTCTTATCGGCCTTATCTTTCAATATACGCGCAATAAAAGGGATTTCCTGGTGACGGGACTGCTGTTCTTCTTCACCGGGTTCGCCATCGTGGTGTACCTGAACCAGGCCGGGTTCCAGCCCCGTGAAAGGGATTATGCTTATGCCGGCGCCTGCTATGCCTTTGCCATCTGGATCGGGCTGGGCGTCATCTGGGTGCAGGAAGTGTTCGGCAAATTCCTGTTCAAGGGGAAGGCGGACCTGGCTAATTACGCCGCTGCCGGTCTTTGTTTCCTTGCCGTGCCTGTCCTGATGGGCAGCCAGGAGTGGGATGATCACGACCGCAGCAAAAAGACCCTCGCCCGGGATATTGGGAAGGATTACCTGGAAAGCTGTCCTCCGAATGCGATCCTCATTTCTTTCGGCGACAACGATACCTATCCCCTCTGGTATGCCCAGGAAGTGGAAGGCATTCGCCCCGACGTGCGGGTTATGAACTATAGCCTGTTGGGCACCGACTGGTATATTAATCAATTACGCTATAAAGTGAACCAGAGCGGCCCGGCCGATGTGGTCTTCACCCCCGAGCAAATACAGGGAAATACCCGGGATGCAGTGCCAATCAACGGTTTACCCGGTTTCGACCAGAATAAATATTACGATCTCCTCGATATCCTGAAAAATGTCGTAGGCAGTAGTGACCCGAAATACACCACCCAGACAGAAGATGGGGAGACTTATAACTTTCTGCCCGTCCGCAAATTATCGGTACCGGTGGACGCCAACCTGGTTCGCACCAATGGTACGGTGAATGCAGGAGACAGCGTGGTAAGCGAGCTGCATCTTGACATTTCCAAGAATAAGAATTACCTCTTCAAGAATGAACTGGCCGTACTGGCGCTGATAGCCGCCAATAAATGGCAGCGACCGCTGTGTTTCAACTCCACCTACGAGCTGGAGGACATGGGCCTGGGTAAATATATCCGGCAGGACGGGCTCGCCGGCAGGCTGGTGCCGGTAGAAAGCAAGAATCCCAATGCGGGCAGCTATAATAATGATGTGGCGTATACGAATATGATGACGAAGTTCGGCTTTGGGAATGCCGATAAAAAAGGTGTCTATTATGATGAGGAAAACCGCCGCCACCTGAATACGTTGCGTGCCTCTTATGCGCAACTGGCCATCAGCCTGATTGATGCCGGCAAAAAGGATTCGGCCGGCAAGGTGCTGGAGCATTTTGATACCAATGTCTTGGAGTCTAATTTCCCTTATGGCATGACTTCCAACCGGGGCAACCAGCACAACCGGATCTCTATGAGCTTCCTGCTGGCCAGTTATCAAAGCGGGAAAATGGAGCTGGCTAAAAAGGTCGCCGCCTCCCTTAAAAAGGATCTCACCCAGCAGTTGCGTTACTACAGCGCATTGGGGGATAATATGCCGAATGAGCAATTGGCCATCAACGCACAGATGGCGTTGCAGGGCAAGGGCGGAAATCTGTCGGATAAGCAGGGGCAGTTCGCGCAGGATATTCTCTCTTCCTACCAGATGCTGATGCAGATGGGAGATTGGGAAAAACAGTTCACGGCCAGTGGTCCCCTGCCCGGGCAGCAGCCGGGGGAAAAGAATCCGACCCTGATCAGTAATCAGCCATCTGCCGCGCAAAAAGATACAGCTAAGCCTTAAAAGACAAGACGTCCTACGATATAAGACAAAGATCCCGGGGCTTGCTCCGGGATCTTGCATTTGTGGGGATCCGGGCTCCGACAAGCGCAAAAAATGATCCGGGCGGGCAATCCCGATTTGAGAAAAAATCCTGGCGGGAGGGCACTATACCGGGGCGGGACGGGGTCCGTTTCGGAAGGATGTGCACGGGGATCACGCTACAGAACTAATTGTCCAATAGATTGTTCTAGATATGCCAGGCACGTTCAAAACATACCATTAAGTTACTGTAGTTGTTTTTTGGAAAGCTGTATCCACAACAAAATTATTCTTAACTTCAGTTTCAGTGGAATTAAAGTATTTTTTAATGTACGATTATGATAGGATTTCACTTTAAAGGGTATGATCCCAACGAGGAGAGTAAACCCAAATTCGACCAGTTGCTGGATGTATTCATGCAATTGCTAAGCTACACCAATGGGGATGTCGGCGAGACTTTGCAATGGATGAACCAGCTCGACAAGGAATATCAATTAACCGACAGCGAGTACGGGATGGGGGATTTCATCGAAGATCTGAAAGACAAAGGTTATATAGACGATAATAAACTGACCGGCGAGATCACCATCACTCCTAAAACGGAGCAGGGTATACGCCGTCGTTCCCTGGAGGAGATCTTCGGCAAGCTGAAAAAGACCAAACAGGGTAATCACAATACTTTTAAGCCGGGAGGCGGAGACGAGAGTAATCCCGAGACCCGTCCTTTCGTTTTCGGCGACCAGTTGGAGCAGATCGATTTTACCGAATCCATCCGCAATGCGCAGATCAATCATGGTGTGGAGAGTTTTTCCATGCAGGAGGACGATCTGAGGATCCGGGAAACGGATTATAAATCACAGACGTCTACGGTGCTGATGATCGATATTTCACATTCCATGATCCTGTACGGGGAAGACCGGATCACGCCGGCCAAAAAGGTGGCGATGGCGCTGAGCGAACTGATCACGACGAAATATCCGAAAGACACGCTGGATATCGTGGTATTCGGCAACGATGCCTGGCCTGTGGAGATCAAGGATCTCCCCTACCTGCAGGTAGGGCCCTACCATACCAATACGGTGGCCGGGCTGGAGCTGGCGATGGATATCCTTCGCCGGAGAAGGAATGCCAACAAGCAGATCTTTATGATCACGGATGGCAAACCTACCTGTCTGAAGGTGGGTAAACGGTATTATAAAAATAGTTTTGGATTGGACCGGAAGATCACGAGCCGCTGTCTGAACCTGGCCGCACAATGTAAAAAACTGAAGATCCCTATCACTACGTTTATGATAGCCAGTGATCCTTACCTGCAACGCTTCGTCACCGAATTTACGGAGACGAATAACGGGAAGGCGTTCTTTGCGTCACTGGATCGTTTGGGAAGTTTTATATTCAGGGACTTCGAGAGCGGGAAGAGGAAGACGGTGTACTAATTGCTAAGAAGAAATATTAATTAAGACTAAATGGACATTACTAAAGTAAAGACACTTGGAGAGTTAAAGAAAACGGGCTACAAAAACAGATCTGTCAAAGAAGAAATCCGCGGGAACCTCATCAATAAGTTGAAAAATAAGGAGACTACTTTCCCGGGTATTATCGGCTATGAAGATTCCGTTATCCCCGATACGGAACGGGCGTTGTTATCCCGGCACAATATTCTATTCCTGGGGCTCCGCGGGCAGGCCAAGACAAGGATGGCCCGTCAGATGATCGAACTCCTGGACGAATATGTCCCTTTTATCACTGGCAGCGAGATCAATGACGATCCTTTTAACCCGATCTCTAAATATGCGCGTGACATGATCGCAGCCAAGGGCGACGACACGCCCATCAGCTGGTTGCATCGCAGCGATCGCTACGGGGAGAAATTAGCCACCCCCGATGTGAGCGTGGCCGATCTGATCGGGGATATCGATCCTATCAAAGCGGCGAATCTCCGCCTGAATTTTGCCGACGAGCAGGTGATCCACTTCGGTATCATCCCAAAGAGCAATCGCGGCATTTTTGTCATCAACGAGATTCCCGATCTGCAGGCACGTATACAGGTATCGCTGTTCAATATCCTGGAAGAGGGCGATATCCAGATCCGGGGCTTCAAGTTACGCATGCCGCTGGATATGCTGTTCGTCTTCACCGCTAACCCGGAAGATTATACGAATCGCGGTTCGATCGTCACTCCGCTGAAGGATCGGATCGAGAGCCAGATATTGACACATTATCCCAAGACTCTCGATATTTCCCTGGCCATTACGGAGCAGGAAGCAGATATTCATGCCGAGCAAAAAGGCAGGGTCATCGTGAGCGACCTGGTCAAACGGCTGATCGAGCAGGTGTCTTTCGAAGCCCGGTCCAGTGAGTACGTGGATAAAAAGAGCGGCGTCTCGGCCCGTCTCACCATTGCGGCTTTCGAGAATGCCGTCAGCGCTGCCGAACGCAGGGCGATCCTCAATAATGAAAAAGAAACGCAGGTGTGGATGAGCGACCTGGTGGGTATCGTGCCTTCCATCACCGGGAAGATAGAGCTGGTGTATGAAGGAGAGCAGGAAGGGCCTTACCAGGTAGCATTCAATCTGCTGGAAAAAGCATTCCGGACACAGTTCGTCAATTATTTCCCCAACCCGGATCAGTTGAAGAAGCGGAAGGCAGAGACGAGGGATGAGAATCCGTTCAAGTCGATCACGCATTGGTTTGACAAAGGCAATCAGCTCAATCTCTTCTTTAATACCAAAGATGAAGAAAAGATCCAGCAGCTCTACAAGGTGGATGGTCTGCATGCGCTGGTGAAAAAATATTTCAAGCTTGCTAACGAAAAGGAAGCGGCGCTCCTGATGGAGTTCGTGTTACATGGACTGGCGGCCTATTCACTGATCAGTAAGAAGGTCGTGGAAGGAAAGATCGAATTCAAGGACCTGATCGGCTCCATGGTGAACCTGGGTTCATCGGGAGGTTCGTATAGCGGGGATGAGGATTTTGACGGGGACGATCTTAATTGAAGATTTTTTATTACTTGTAGACTTATTATTAGGGGGCCCCGATCGGGGTCCCTTTTTATTTGAGCCCCCCTTTTCTCCGTATATTCGTAAGAGAAAGCCCCTTTTTTATGAAACAATTGTTTGTCCTTCTATTGACCCTCTTGCTGGTGCGCCCCTTGTCTGCGCAAAATAAAATCTATGAAGAGTTGATCGGCTGGAGGGGGAAAAACATCGAATTACATACTATTTCAGGTCGTAACAAGCAGCAGAACTGTGTATTCCTGATGAATGGCGACAGTATCCGGCTATTCTTTCTGGATAATACGGCGACTGTCATCCGCCAGTTCGGAGTAAGGCGTAAGCTGGGAGAGAAATTACTGGGCGGTTTTATAAAAGAGGGGAAGATCTGTATTTTTCTGCATGTCGATCATGGAGAGCCGCATATGCATGGCTGGACCTTTGATATCGCCGCCGGTACCGCCGAAGATTATTATATTCCCTTTGCGATGGAGCATGAAAAGATGGCCGAACGGATCAGTGGCGGAGATCGTTTTTTGTGCTTTGCGGTGAATAAAAAAGCGGCCCAGTTTGTCTTGTATGATTTCAGGGATGGTCAGCATTACGATAGTCTGCATTATCAGTTCGAAGGCGGAATCTGGAAGACGCTGACGAAATCAGCCGGTCTTTCCAGGGATATCAACGTAGCCAAATTTGACCAGGAGGGAGAAAGCAGCGTAGAGAATGCACAAACCCCTAATAAACTTTACCTGATCCGCGATACTTTGTATTTGCTGATGAATGCAGACAAAGGGGTCACCGGCATTTTCCATTTCGACCTGCAGCACCGGCAGGTCGCTTACCGGGAAATCCTTCACCATAAAATAGGCGGGCAGGAGACCTCCCCGGCGGACTATACGGACAATGCCTATTTGCTGGACGGGAAATTATATTTCGTCTCCGTTATTCCGGATAGCCTGAATGTGGAGGCGAGGGATTTCGGCAACGGAGAATTGCTTCATCAATATATGGCCGGAAAGGAGGAGGAGATCCCTTTCAAGAATACCCCGATCATCCAGGAGGGGAGCAGTTTTAGTAAGAATAGCAGCCGGGAGCTAACCAAGACCCGCCAGCTGATCCGCAAGATGCTGAACGAGACGGCCGTTATCATGGCCAGCCGTGAGGACAGCGGTCGTGTTTCCTTATACGTGGGCTCTTTTGAGAAAATGAGCTCCGGTGGCGGTGGAGGCGGCATGTGGATGGGCGGTGGCGGAGGCGCCCCGATGATGTATGTCCCCAGCGGGGGATTTTATCGTGATACCTGGACGAAGTCAGCCCGCTTCAAAATGCTGCTGGATGCCGGCACCCTGGAACATATCAGCGGGGACATGCCGGCAACCATCAATGAAAAGATCGAGTCTTATACAGAAGGGGCCCTGATACCGCCGGAAGGGGAAAACCTTTTCCGGAATAATGGAAACTATATTTATGGGTATTATGACCGGAATGAGCACAAGATCATTTTGGTAAAATTTTGAATGGCCGTTTATATAATGTTCACCTCTCTTTCAAGCTCTACGCCGAACTTATTTTTTACACTCTGCAGGATCTCCTCACTGAGCCGGTAGATCTCTTTCCCGGAAGCCTGGCCATAATTGACCAGCACCAGGGCCTGGAGGGCGTGGCAGCCGGCATCGCCCCGGCGATAACCTTTCCAGCCGCATTGTTCTATGAGCCAGCCTGCGGCGAGTTTGACCGCCCCTCCCCGGCCTTCTCCCTCTCCGCCGCCCCCGGAGGGATACCCTGGGATCCCGGGGAATGCCGCCTGCAGCACCGTGAACCGTTCACCGGTAACGGTGGGGTTTTTGAAGAAACTGCCTGCATTGCCGATTTGCCGGGGGTCCGGCAATTTGGAAGAACGAATATTGATGACGGCCTGTGAGATGGCCTGGATACTCAGTTCCTGTACACCCATTTTGTCCAGTTCCGCCCGGATGGCGCCATATTCCGTATGGAATTTCGGGATCTTATTCAGCCGGAAGGTGACATCCAGGATCACGTAGCGGTCCTTGAAACGCCTTTTGAATACGCTCTCCCGATATCCGAATTCACAGTCGTTCAGGCTGAAACTATGCACTTTACCATCTTCCAGCCGCAGGGCATCCAACTCATAGAAGACTTCTTTTATTTCCACGCCATAGGCGCCGATGTTCTGCATAGGAGCGGCGCCGACGTTGCCGGGTATGAGGGATAGATTCTCCACGCCGGCCCAGTTGCGTTGCAGGCAATATTGAACGAAACCGTGCCAGTTCTCCCCTGCCCCGGCTCGTACGTATACATATTTTTCGTCTTCCCGGATCAGTTCGATTCCCTGGATCTCATTCTTCAGGACCAGGCCGTCGAAGTTGCCGGTGAAAAGGATGTTGCTGCCGCCGCCGAGGATGAGAAGCGGAGTTCTGTCCAGCAGGCCTGAGAGTTCCTCCTGGGTCGAAAAGGAGGCGAACCAGCGGGCGGTTGCATCGATCCCAAAGGTGTTGAGGGTCTTCAACGAGGTATTTTCATGGAACTTTACCATGTCTCAAAAATAGGCTACTTTTCAATAAAAAAATGTCCGGAAACACCGCCATCGTCATTGGAGCTACGGGGCAGGTAGGCAGCCTGCTGGTCACCCACCTGCTGCAGGACCCTTATTATGAGAAAGTGCGGGTCCTGGTGAGAAGAGCCTACGACCGCCTGGATCCCAAACTGGAAAGCCGGCTGGTGAATTTCAAACATCTTCCTTCCCTGAAGGCTGCCCTGGGAAACGGCCACGCTATTTTCTGCTGTATCGGCACTACTATGAAGCTCGTAAAAGGAAATAAGGCATTATACCGCGAAATAGACCTGGATATTCCCGTCCATTCCGGCCGGTTGGGATATGAAAACGGCATCCGGCAATTCGTGCTGGTATCTGCTGTCGGCGCCAATCCCCGGTCCAGGAATTTCTACCTTCGATTAAAAGGGGAAGTAGAAAAAGAGTTAGAAGCTATCCCTTTTGACAGTTTGTATATCATGCGCCCTTCTATGTTGTTAGGCCACCGGGATGTCCCAAGGCCCGGAGAGGGCCTGGCCAAAGTATTGATGCCTCCCCTATCCTGGCTGTTTGCAGGGAAGCTGGCGAAATACAAGCCCATCCCCTCCTCCAAGGTTGCGTTGGCGATGATCGCTGCGGCGAAACAGGGTGCAAAGGGTGTGCATGTCTGTGAGTATCCGCAATTGCAGTCATTGGCTGCCAATCTCTGATCCGTTTTTAAAGCGCCTCTACGTCTATATCGCCTTATATCGCGTCCACATCCGGGATGATCACGACACTGCGGAATTTCCGGTCGTTATGGAGGATGGCGGTCTGCTGCTGGATGACGTGTTTGGCAAAGGAGATGGTGTGGCCGTCCTTGGGCAGTTTGAGCAATAACTCCATAAGGTACTGATTGCGTACGCGGCCCACGGCCGGCTCGGCGGGGCCGACCAGGTATTTGCCAAAATCCTGTTTGAGGTTGTTCGCAAAGAACTGTGCCGCCGACTGCACGACTTCTTTATCCCGGTGCCGGAAGGTGATCATGATGACCCGAGAATAAGGCGGGTAGAAGAACTGTTGCCGCGCCGCTATCTCGTGCTGGAAAAAGATCTTGTAATCGTGGGTCTTCAGATAAGACAGTACCGGGTGTCCTGTATTGGCTACCTGTATCAGCACCCTACCCTCTCCATCTTTACGGCCGGCGCGCCCGCTCACCTGCTCCATCAACTGAAAGGCTCTTTCATTGACCCGAAAATCGGCAAAGCTCAGGATGCTGTCCGCATCGAGGATGCCGACGAGGTTGACGTGTTCGAAGTCCAGTCCCTTGACGACCATCTGCGTTCCCACCAGGATATCGATCCGCTGCTGTTCGAATTGCTGGATCAGGCTGTCATGGGCTGTCTTGCCCCTGACGCTGTCGATGTCCATGCGGGCGATACGGGCTTTGGGAAAAGTCTCTTCCAGGAATTCTTCGATCCGCTCAGTCCCGAAATTCCGCTGGATGAAACGGTGATTGCCGCAGGCGGCGCAGGTATGCAAGGGCGGGTATACGGTACCGCAATAATGGCAATGCAGCTTATTGGTCAGCTTATGAAAGTTGAGGGATACATCGCAGTTCCGGCATTGGGGGATCCATCCGCAGACCTCGCAGACCTGGTAAGGGGAATAACCCCGACGGTTCTGAAAGAGAATGACCTGTTTGCCGGTGGCCAGTGACTGTTCGATCGCCTCTTTGAGCTGGGGGCTGAGGATGACTTTGCTATTGTCCCGGGAAGGAGGCGTCGGCGCGCTGTCGGGAACGATGCCCGGTTGTGGCGCATTGGGGTCGATGGTATTGGGGAAGCTATGGGAAGGGGCCTCGCCAAAAAGGTCATTAATAGGATCGGAGTCTTTGGCGTCTTTAGGACTGGATTGTTGAGGGCCGGTGCGACTGGAATGGTTGTGGGCCACATTGCTGGTCTGCTTGCCTTTGTAAGCGTTGTTCCAGGAAGGGCGAAGCAGCTTGGTATCGATGATCGAGATATCCGGCAATTGCACCTGCCCAAACCTTTCGCTCAGCTCGACCAGCCCGTATTTGCCTGTAGAAGCATTGTAATAGGTCTCCACCGAGGGGGTGGCGCTGCCCAGCAAGACCTTTGACTGGAACAGGGAAGCATAATAAATAGCCGCGTCCCGGGCATGATAGCGGGGAGCCGGTTCCTGCTGCTTGTAGGAAGAATCATGTTCCTCATCGGCCACGATCAGTCCCAGGTCTTCAAAAGGCAGGAACAGGGAAGACCGGGCTCCCAAAATGATCTTTAGTTCCCCGGTACGGATCTTGTTCCAGATCTCCAGTCTTTCGTTCTGGCTGAATTTACTGTGATAGATCCCGATATATCCCCCGAAGTGCCGTTGCAGGCGGCGGATGATCTGCGAAGTGAGGGCGATCTCCGGCAACAGGTAAAGCACCTGGCGGCCCTGACGGACGGTCTGTTCCATCTGCCGGATATACACTTCGGTCTTACCGCTGGCCGTGACGCCATGCAGGAGACAGACGGAGCGGTCCTGGAAGGCCCGGCCGATCTCTTCGAAAGCCTTCTGTTGGGCGGGACTCAGTTCAAAATCGATGGTGATATCCCGGGGCAGGTATTTCAGCCGGTCCACGTTGCGTCGTTCTACCCAAAGGATATTCTTGTCGATCAATCCTTTGAGCTGGGCATCGGAGGCACCGGATTTTTTAAGCAGGTCGGGCTTGGTGACTTCCCCCTGGGTGCGGGAAAGATGCAGATAAGCCAGCAGGAGCTCCAGTTGTTTGGGAGCCCGGGGGCCGGAGGACTTTTTGGGGGCGGAGTCTCCGGCGGATGGCGGATCCCAGTCATTGAGCAGTTTGGACAGTTTGTCCTCGTTGTGGTATTCGTGATTAAGGAGAATATAACTCTCTTTTTTGGCGGAATAGGTCTCTTTTAACGCTTCCCATACAAAACAAACTTTTTTTTCGATAAGTCTTTTAATGACGGGATAGACATGGGAGGAGTCCAGGATTTGCTGGACTTCCGTTAGTTTGAGCTCTTTTTTGATGGTGAGGGCTTCCGCGACCAGGTATTCATCGTGATCGAGATGGGAGAAATCATCTCCGGTCTCTTCGTTAAAGACGAGGATGGTCTCACTGCTCAGTTTGAAGTGCGCGGGCAGGGCGGCCGCCATGACCTCTCCTTCGCTGCAGAGGTAGTACCCGGCGATCCACTCCCATAATTGTAATTGGGCGGGATGGAGGATGGGCTCCGCGTCGAGCACATTGCCGATTGCCTTGGGTTCAAATGCAGCGGGTTTGTCCTGGTGGAGGCGTTTGACGATGCCGGCATATTTCTTATTCTTCAATTCCACTTCCACCCGGCAGCCTTCGCGGATCTGTAAACGCCATTGTTCCGGTACGGACCAGGTGTAATTCTTCGGCAGCGCTAAGGGTATGATGACTTCGGCGTACATGAACCGACAAATTTATGCAAATCGTCCATGAGAAAGGAAAATAAGAAAGGGACACCATATTGCAAATATTTTGCAGTTTAGATGAAGCAAAACGTGTATTGTTTGAATTTAATCAATAAAATCTGTTATGTTTTGCAAAATATTTGCACGATTGAACAATAATACGTTTATATTTGATTCAACACTGTTTATGATACTTAAATAAAATATACATGAATCGCAGAGATATCCTTAAAAAGCTTTCTTTTTTGCCTTTTGCAACTGCTGTGGCAACCGACCCTTTCACGGCAGCGAAGCAACATTCGTCCGCACCGGAGTCCGCATCGCCAGTCACCCGCGACCTTTTTACAGAATTGGGCGTTACCCGGGTGATCAACGCCCATGTAACTATGACATTTTTATCGGGTTCGCTGATGCTACCGGAGGTGTTGGAGGCGATCCATTCAACGGCTCATGATTTTGCCGATATGTTTGACTTGCAGGACAAAGTAGGGGCAAAGATCGCCGGGATGCTGAAGGTGGAAGCGGCCATGGTGACTTCAGGAGCAGCCTGTGCTATCCTATTAGGCACAGCGGCTTCCATTACGGGTACCGACAAAGAAAAGATCCGTCAGATACCCAATCTTCCCGGCCCCCGCCCGGAAGTAATTATGCAAAGGAGCCACCGGTATCTCTTCGACCAGGCAGTGACCACTACAGGTGCGAAAATTGTGGAAGTGGAAGGGCCGGAAGAGATGGAAAGGGCCTTCTCCGGTCAAACAGTCATGGCGCTGTTCTTCAACGCCGCAGAGAGACATAGTATCATGCATGAGGAGTTCCTGGCCATCGCAAAGCGGCATAAGGTTCCCAGTTTTTTGGATGCGGCAGCGGATGTACCTCCGGTAGAAAATCTCTTCAAGTTTCAGAAAATGGGTTTCGACCTGGTTACTTTTTCCGGCGGCAAAATGATAAGGGGGCCGCAGAGTGCAGGATTGCTGTTCGGGCGCAAGGACCTGATAGAGGCAGCTAAGCTCAATCACAGTCCTCATGAGGCTCCCATCGGTCGGCCTATGAAGGTGAATAAGGAAGAAATGTTCGGATTGTATGCTGCATTGAAAGCATACCTGGAGAGGGATCATCAAAAAGAATGGGACGAGTGGCTCGAAAGAGCAAAACATATTGCTGCCCGCTTAGCGTCCGTCCCCACATTAAAGTCGGAGATCGTGATAGACCCCGGACCTGCGAATGCATTCCCAAGCCTGGCGGTAGATTGGGACCGTCAGCGGGTGAAGATCACTCCCAAAGAAGTATTAAAGTCCCTGAAGGAAGGCAATCCGAGTATTGTTGCGGGTGGCAGCCACGATAAATTAACGATCGGTGTAGTTTTACTGCGGCCGGACCAGGTCGACATCGTGGCGCAACGTGTAAAGCAGATACTGGAGCAGGCAGTCTAGGAAAGCAGTCAATGGGTTCGGCTGCTTTTTTTATCCCACGCTCATGGAGCGTGGCTAAGCAATTGGTCGAAGATCGATGGTCAGGATTTGTTTGCGGCTCATTTTATCGATCATTTTTAGTCCCGCCTTCGGAAAAAACCGGCGGATCATATGCAACGACCGTGCGTTGGAGCTGGGGGCAAATTCGAGCTTTCCCGCCTCAATTTTTGCAATCACCTGGTGGGCGAACACTGACGGCTGGACCAGTTTCGTAGAATTGTTCATGTCCTCGGTGGTCATCTTCGATTCCACGGCGGGGGGTACGATTTCAACCACGACGAAGTTTCTATGCTGCAACTGGATACGCAGGGCTTTTGTAAACACGCTCAGGCCAGCTTTCGACGAAGAATACAAGGGAAGGATCGGAACGGGCATAATAGCCGCTTCCGTCGTAATGTTAATGATATAATTCTTTTTCCGGTGATCTGCCTGCCGGATAAAGCTCTGGGTGATGGCTATCGGACCGGTCAGATTGGTGCTGATCTTCGTGAAAAGATCCGCCGTAGGAATGGTCTGTCCGAAAATGTCCCAGATTTCCAGGACACCGGCATTATTAAATACCACGTCGAGGACCAGTCCCTGATCTTTCAATTGGGAAAAGAGCGAATCGATGGATGCCGGATCGGAGACATCTGCTTGATAGTATTGCAGGGCGGGAACCAATTCATGCGCTTCTTTCAGTTTATCGAGTCTTCTGCCGGTGATGATCACCTTATTGTTTTGTTTCGCTAAGACTTTGGCGAGGGCGAAACCGATGCCCGTTGCTCCGCCTGTGATGAGAATTGTCTTATTGGTGAGTTGCATATATTTCTTTTTAATTGTTTACGATTATTTGTCGGGTTAGTCTTCTTTGGGTGTATTTTTATGACCCCACAAAGTTGAGACATTGGGGAGGATCTGGCATTGAAGAAAACAGCGAATAACTTGTAATTTTGATAGATGCATATCAGGAACCTCACACAGAAATTTGATATTTCCTACGTTCTGAAAGACAGTTGGCACTTGCCGGTGCATAAGCATACGCACTATGAGCTGCAATACATTATGAGGGGAAAAGGGCAGCATATCATCAATGATCACAGCTATAATTATGAGAAAGGAGATCTGTTCATCATGGCTCCGAACGACAATCATTTTTTTATTTTCCAGGAGAGGAGCACGATCTGTTTCATCAAATTCCATGAGGGTTTTTTCCAGGAATTTCTACAGGATGCGAATTTCAAGCAGTTGTTGACACGTTTTTCATCACCCTACAGAAAGTTCTCCTTATCCGTCTATAACCGGCAGCAGACTATTCAATTAATGGATTTGGTGATCAATGAACACAGGAAGGAGACAAAATATAACCATCTCATTATCAAAAGCGCCCTGGCTCTCATTTTAGCCTTAATGGCCAAAGATGCGGATCAGAATATGCCCAGTCCGAAAGAAGAAAAGATCCAGTCCATCCTGACTTATATTGACCGACACATTACCGAGAAACATCTTCTTACTACCAAAGAGATAGCGGATGCGTTTTTTATCAGCAAGGGATATTTTAATCAATATTTTAACAAGGCGACCGGCAGCTCCTATAAAAAGTATGTACAGGAATATTCTTTAAAGCTGGTCGCCCAGCAATTGGTGCATAGCGATAAGACCTTGTCCCAATTGGCCAGTGAATTCGGTTACAGTGATGAAAGCCATTTGAGCAACGCCTTCAAAGCCCATTTTCACCAGACCCCTTCCGCCTTTAAAAGGGAGAAGCAGCGGAGGTAAGGCGTTCGGGCAGCGTGCCGGAGAGTTATCAGCGGGGGTTGCAGGGATGGCCGCACACTTCTCCGTTTTCTTCAACTTTATCCTTTGTTCTTACAGTTTCGGGGGCCGGGAGATAGGATAACTTTGTATGGAACCATTAACAAGAAATTTATGCATATCGATCATACTACTCTCCGCACAGCACATCTGGAAGAGACCAAAGACTTTATGGTCCGGGTGTTCGATCTGGTCGTAGGTCCCAGGCCGGCAACGATAGCGGCTAACATCAGGGGGTATTGGCTGTACTGTAAGGATGCACCAATCGTTCACCTGATAGAGAGTCCCTATCATTATAATGAAATGACCGATACTGCCACTGAGGCTATAGACCACACCGCTTTCTATATGGAAGATTATGATGGGTTTAAACAAAAGCTGACCGACCTGCGCGTGCACTTTTCGTTAATGAACCTACCGGACATCGGTGAAAGGAGGATCTTCCTGCGTACTCCTACCGGCATCCTGCTGGAAACAGTGTTCAGACCGACTATCACTCCGTTGCAGTCAGTCCCGGGCTGATAGTATTTATCCTGAAATTTCCGGAAAGAAGGCTATTAATTTTTAAGGCTTGTATTTTTCGGAGTGATCTTTTTTTCGATGCCCGATTTTTTCATTCGGGAATGTAAGGTGGATGCATTAATGTCCAATAGTTCTGCCGTACCTCCTGATTCGTATTTGATTTAAAAGTGTTTGTCAGTTCCCGATGCTAACTGTGAGGAATGGCGCCGCCTGCACGCAAACCGTCGATCTGGCTGGCGTCAAACCCAAGTTCCTGAAGGATTTCGTCTGTGTGTTCTCCCAGGCCCGGAGCTGCCCGGGGGGCGACCTTCGGAGATTCCTTCACCGTGATCGGACTGTCTACGGTATACCTCGGGTTTGTGCTGCCGTCGTCGATCTTAACGATGATCTTATTTTCCCAGAGCTGCGGATCTTTCAATATCTCTTCCGGGATCTGCACTACGCTGTATGGCAGTCTTTCAGCATCGAGAAGCGCCTTCCAGTATTTCAGCGTCTGCGCGCCGAACAAACGATCCAGTTCGCCAGCGAGTGCACCCGCATTGGCCATACGGCCCTTCGTATCAGCGAACCGAACGTCCCCCAGCAGGTCTTCGCGCCCGATCGTTTTCACGAAGACATGCCAGTTCTTATCTTCCTCGACGAAGGCGAGAAGCAGCCAGCGATTGTCGGCCGTTTGGTAACTCGCACCCGTAACAGCATTCGGCGGGTTTTTCCGATCGATCTCACCACTGAACTTCGCGCCAAACAGTCCCGCCTGTAGCCAGGCTGCTGTTGCCCAGGCTCCATTGGCAATCAATGACGTAGAGACATTGCACCCGCTGCCGGTGTGTTCGCGCCTATAAAGCCCCGTTACAATACCCGCATAGAGCGAAATCGCTGTCGCATGGTCGCCAATGCCGGGGACTGGCACCGCCGGCGGGCTCGAAGCGTCCCGCGTGAACTGCATCAATCCCGAGCGCGCCCAATATGCCGTAATATCGAATCCGGGCTTGTTCGCTTCCGGTCCCAGTTCACCGTACCCGGTGATATCGGCATAGATCAGGCGTGAATTAAACGGGGAAATATCCTCGTAGTTCAGTCGTAGGTCTTTCCGGACCCTTGGAGGGAAGTTCGTCACCAGGACATCGGCCCATCTGACCAACCTGGCCAGCACCTCTGCCCCCTGGGGGTTCTTCAGATCAACTACCAGGCTTCGCTTGTTGCGATTGGTGAGTTGCCAGGTGTAGTTCTCTTCCAACGGGGGATTCGGCGGAATCCGGTACAGATGCCGATAGGGATCTCCGATCCCCGGCGACTCCACCTTGATGACTTCTGCGCCGAAGTCGGACAGCACGGTGGTAGCGGCAGGGCCCGCAATAAAGCTGGCCATGTCAATGACTTTTAATCCCGTAAAAATTCCAGGCTCTTGTTGCATGTTACTTTTCTTTAGTGGATGGTCAATTTCGAAGCGGCTCAATGATGCTCGCTCCGGCATTTTCCCGGAAAGTTTTTCCATTCGATCTTTTGTCGCTCATATTTCAGGTCATTCGATCATTAGCCAACAAATGCTCCAAAGCCCGTGATCGCCTTGCCCACAATCAGGGTATTCATCTCGCGGGTGCCTTCATACGAGTAAAGCGCTTCGGCATCCGAGAAAAACCGGGCAACCTGGTAATCGAGCAGAATACCGTTTCCGCCAAAGAGTTCCCGCGCCCACGCCACAGTTTCCCTCATCCTGACCGTGCAGAAAGATTTGGCCAGCGATGCATGATGATCCTTTAGCTTGCCCTCGTCCTGCATTTGCGAAAGGCGAACCACCATACATTGCGAAGCCGTGACGTTGCCAAGCATCTTCGTCAGAAGGTCCTGAACCAGTTGAAAACTGCCGATCGGTTTTCCAAACTGTTCCCGTGTCTGGGCATAACGCAAAGCATGTTCATACGCTCCCATGCCGCAACCAGTAGCCATCCAGGCAACGCCGGCTCTTGTCATGCGCAAAACCTTCGCTGTGTCGCGGAAGGACATATCCGCCTGTAGCCTATTCTCTTCGGGCACGCGGCAGTTGTCCAAAGTAATCAGCGCATTTTGGACTACACGAAGGGCGATCTTGCCTTCAATCTTCTCGGCCTGGAATCCAGGGGTCGTTTTGTTCTCCACGATGAAACCCTTCACCTGATTGTCGGCGACGTCGCGCGCCCATATGATCGTGAGATCACCCCACGTGGCATTCCCAATCCACTTTTTCTGACCGTTGAGCACCCAGGTATCGCCTTCCCGCTTTGCGGTCGTCAGGAGTCCTCCACCGGTACCGGAGCCGACCAGCGGTTCCGTAAGCCCGAAAGAACCTATCTTTTCCATACGGGCCATCGGCGGCAGCCATTTCTTCTTTTGCTCCTCTGAGCCGCCGAGATAGATGGAACCCATAGCGAGGCCGTTGTGCACACCGAAGAATGTCGCGAAGGAGGGGTCAACGCGCGACATTTCCATGATGATGAAACCATTCAACAAGGTTGTCCCGCCTTTACAGCCATAACCCTCATAGCCGAGGCTCGCAATATCAAGTTCGCGGACGCCGGGAATCAATTCGAATGGGAAAGCATCTTCCGCCCAATACTTTGTAATCACTGGCGCGACCCTTGTGTCCATAAACGCACGAACCTCTTTCAATTTCTCCCGTTCCTTATCGTTCAGGTTCTCGGTTATCTGGTAAAAGTCTCCGTTTGGCTCGGGCAGCGCTACGGTAGTTTGTCCTTTGTTCATAGTTTTTTTTTATAAATAGTGATGCCTTTTATATTAAACCGTTCGCCACATATGCCATTCCGGTAAACATTCCTTCACCGGAATACAATGTCTTCTGTTCGCTGCCGTCTAAACCGCAGCAATACAGATTACCATCCAAATCGTCGAAGAAAACCCTGTCGTTTTCTATATCCAGCGCCAGCCCGATGGCCTCTTTCAGACCGCTACACAAGATCTCCTGTTCCGGGGGTATTTGTCTATAAATGCTGGCCCGGTTAAGCGTGTTGCCCTCTGGCGGGGCACCCCTGTCGGTCCAGTAAAGCTGTCCGGCTAAATGATTCAATTCAAGATCGATAGGCTCCGGTAAGTGATCCCATAATACCTCGATGTCTTCCCGGTATGCAGGATCGGCACAAGGAGGCAGAGCAAGGCCGGCGCGAAGGATGCGGCCCTTGGCGGCGTCTGTTGGTCCCTTCTGGGTCCAGTAGAGGTAGCCGTTGTCAATATCCAGCGCAATACCGACGCAGTGCCTGGTCTCATCGTTCCGATCAGCATGTCCCCGGCCTGCCTCAATCAGCGTAGTAACATGTGCGCCGTCCAGCGTTGCCCGCATCACCCGCATACCTTCCCGGTCACACCAATACATAAGGTCATTTTTAAGATCCAGTTGTATTTGTTTTGGGGTAAATGTATCGCCCTTGGGTATGATCATTGTCCGATCCGTGCCGTCAAAGTTGATACGCTCGATAAATCCGTCATTCTGATTCCAATGTTCCCCCATATTGGTCCAGTAGATATGGCGTTTAGGGGCGTCGATGGCAATGCCATCGGGCGTTCCCCCGCACTTATCCAAAACAGTTGTCATATTCGTTCCATCCGCACTAAACAAAAGTATCCTGCCATTTTTCCCATCAAGCACCAGCAATCGCCCGTTACCGGTATTTTTATTTTTCATGTATATTTTTTTAATTATTTGCCGAGCGCTTTCAAAACAGACAACTGTTGCTCGTCCCGTTCTTCTGAAAGTTCCTGAAAAGGTATTTTGCCATAAGAATCATTTACCTGCCTAATCAGTATAGCATTGGTAGGCTGATCCAAATGCGGGTTGCCAAGTACAGCCCATAATTGTTCCAATCCGGGGCCAAGGTGTGCAAGAAAATGCGGCAATCCATCCGGGCCTCCACCTAATGTAAATGTTTTAAACGGCCCTGCCGCAGCCCATCTGAGCCCAATTGAACTGGAAACGATCAGATCTAAATTTTCCATGGAAACAACTCCTGTACTGACGAGGTATACGCATTCTCTAAATAGGGCGGCCTGGAGCCTGTTGGCGACGAAGCCCTGAAGTTCTTTTTCAATCAGAACGGGCTTTTTGCCAATTGATCTGTAAAATTGCATGGCTTCTCCGATAGCCTCTTTAGTTGTCCTGGCGCCCGGTACAACCTCCACTAATGGGATAATATGCGGAGGGTTAAAAGGATGACCGATTAGCACCCTACCTGCATCTTTCATTTTTTTTGTAAAAAGGGAAGAAGTAATGCCGGACGATGAAGACAACACTAATGCCGAAGACTTTACGTTGGTTTCTATCCGGGCATACAGGTCTTGTTTGAAGTCGATATTTTCGGGGCCGTTTTCCTGGATGATATCTGCGCCTTTCACAGCCCTATCGAGATCTTTTTCAAAGGACAGGTTCTTCGTTATTTCTTTGTCGTCATACCCCAAGGATTTTAACGTATGGCTCATTTCACCAATGCCTTTCAGTGTGGCTTCTTCCAGATCAGGGCGTGGATCGTTAACCGCTACCTTTAAGCCGTTAGCGAGAAATAATGCGGCCCACGAAATCCCTATGGTGCCTGCGCCAATAACAGTGACTTGGGGATACTTTTCTGTGATTTCTTTTTTTTCAGGCATAACAAAATGTTTGGTAGATTAAAATTACGAGGTCATGCAATCGGGGACAATAGCCAAATTCAATATATACTTGTATATTTTGAATTTTCAACTTCGGGAGGAAGATCAACTTATCAAGGCCATGGTGATCAATGGCTCCGGATCCAGGGGGCCCATTAATGTATGTGGCAAAGAATATCGTTCTTCTATATATGCAACATCCGTATAAGCAAGCCAAACCTTATTTATTTCATCCTCCCATGCGATTATTTTTAACGGGAGATCAAGCGCAGCCATAGGGTTTTCGATCATTACAAGTCCTCCGGCTTTAGGATTTCCGAATAGAATAAGTTCGAGCGGGGATATTTTCAGTCCGGCGCCATTTAATTCTGATTGTTGATTAATTCTTGCATATACTGTTGCGCCATGCTGCTGCAAAAAGACCACCAGACGGTCGATCGTTTCTTTTACAGTATATTGACTTGAACGTATAACAATTCCTTTCGGGTTCATAAACTTCATTGCTGTTATTCTGTTTTATGATGGCATGGTCGGATAATGTAAAAATGGTGCCAAGTGTGTAGATCGAAGTAAATCAACGACATGGGTTGATTATTGGAAAAAGGATTCCAGCGATAATTCGCCAAATGGCGAATAAGAAATGAAATAACGTTACTGCCGCTTAATTTTTTTTAGATGATTTTTCCCCCACTCATCAAGTGCATGAACCACCTTTTTAAGGGTTCGGCTGTATTCCGTTAACTGATATTTAATGATAGGTCTCTCACCGTGAGAAATACGATTGACAAACCCGTTCAATTCAAGTTCCTTTAATTCATTGGACAGTATTTTTGCCGAAATGCCTTTAACAGTTTGCTGAATTTCATTAAACCGTTTATCGCCATCCAATAATCCGGCAATTATCGGCAAACGCCACTTTCCCCCTATGACATACAATGCGTCCTCTACAGCAGTAAAGCTGTTGACACACTTTTCGCCGCCCGCCCCGCCATTTTTGTTCCGCTGCATCGTATCCATTTTTAAGAACGTTATCTGACATTATCGCTAACCTGTAGGTAACCATTAAAATTTGTCAACCTAAAGTAGTTAATTTTGTGTATCGATAAAAAATTGTATGGGAAAAGAAATTATCGCAGTAGTTACCGGTGCAAGCAGAGGCGCAGGAAAAGGCATTGCCATCGCGTTGGGAAAATCCGGCGCCGTCGTCTATGTCACCGGTCGCAGTTCAGACAACCATAACGAATTTGGTGGATCTGTAATGGAGACAGCCCGGGCTGTCACTGACGCCGGAGGCAAAGGCATTCCGGTGATCGTTGACCATTCAGATGATGGGGCGGTTGCTGACCTGTTTGAGCAGGTAAGGAACGACTATGGCAGGCTGGATATTCTCGTTAATAACGCTGCAAAGTTAAACAACCAGGTTGCCCTGCCCATTCCTTTCTGGGAGAAATCGTTAGATTCCGTTGATCTGCTGACCGTAGGTTTACGCTCACATTTTGTTTCCAGCTATTATGCGGCAGCGCTCTTGATGGCAAATGGAAAGGGCCTGATCGTAAACACAGGACATTATGGTGCCGTAAGTTACTATGGTGGCCCTATATACGGCGCTCAGAAGGCGGGTGCCGATAAAATGGCAGCCGACATGGCCAGGGAGCTCCGGCCTTATAATATAGCCACAGTCTCCATTTGGATGGGAGGGATCGACACCGAACGTGCCCGCGCCTATCTTGCTACGCTGCCCGATGATTCCAAATCAAGGGTAAAGCGGGAATCGCCGCAATTCACCGGCAGAATTATCAGCGCGCTTTACAATTCTGACAAACGCATGGCCCTATCGGGTCAGGCCTTGATAGGTGCAGAATTGGCGCTCTTGTTAGAAGTATCGGACATTGATGGAACTCAGCCACCTTCCTACCGTGATACCATGGGAAGCCCTCCGGAACTTCATCCAAGCCTTAAATTGCTTTAGCGATCGGTATTTTTCGGAGTGATCTTTTTCTCAATACCCAATTTTTTCATGCGGGAATGTAAGGTGGATGCATTAATGTCCAATAGTTCTGCCGCACCTCCTTTTCCATAAATTTTCCAATCGCATTGTTCCAGTGCGGCTAATATATGGTCACGTTCGTTCTCCGTCATTGTCTTCAAGCGGTCTTCCATATCTGCGATATTCCCCTTCTTTGGATTTACAGGCAATTGCAGCGTATTAATGACAGGTCCGGTGGCCAGTAATACACTTCTTTCCATCAGGTTTTCCAATTCCCGTACATTGCCTGGCCAGGAGTAACCCAGCATGTCCTTCATCACGTGATCTGACAGGCCGGTGATCGTCTTATTTTCCTTCTTTGCGTATACATTTAAAAAATGGTTGGCCAGCAATAAGATATCTTCTTTCCGTTCCCGCAAGGAAGGTAATGATATAGGGAAAACATTAAGGCGATAATAGAGGTCCATCCGGAAACGGCCGGCGGCCATTTCTTCTTCCAGTTTGCGGTTGGTTGCCGCTATGACCCGTACATTAATTTTCCGTTTGTGGCCTCCGATAGGTTCTATTTCCCTTTCCTGCAATACCCTAAGGAATTTCACCTGCAAATCCGGTGGCAATTCGCCAATTTCATCTAAAAAGATCGTTCCGCCGTCCGCCTGTTCGAACTTCCCGACCCTTTTTTCCAGGGCTCCTGTAAAAGCCCCTTTTTCATGTCCGAATAATTCTGCTTCGATCAGGCTGGCAGGAAGCGCCGCACAGTTGACGACAATCAGCGGTTTTGCCCGCCGGTGAGAGATACGATGGATGGCCTGGGCGATCAATTCCTTTCCGGTACCGCTTTCTCCCAGTATCAGGACCGATGTCTCCGATGGGCCCACTATCGTTGCATTTTTTAATACCTCCAAAAAATTGAAGCTTTTCCCGATAATATTTGGAAATTCATCGCCTGGTAATGGACCCGGCATATCAGCAGTATGATCATGTACCCGATTAACCGATTCCTGGTTGTGCTGATGAAGATACCAGGCAACGTCCAACATGACCAATACATCCTTTTCCCGGAAGGGCTTTACCAGGAATCCATATGGTTTTGTGGCTATGGCCGCATCGAGGATTGGCTTATCAGAATTGGCGGACAAATAAACGAATGCAATATTTTTTTCTTTTAGTGATCTAGCCAGATCGATGCCGGTCAGATCTCCCTGCAAACGGATATCCAGCAAGACGATTTCCGGGTTTTGTCGTTCCATTATCTGCCATGCGTCGTTGACCGAATGGGCAATCGGGAATACAGAATAACCTGCTTTTTTCAGGATCAGCTTTAAATTATTCGCTTCAATAAATTGATCTTCTACGATAAGTACGCTGGCTTTCATATTGGTACCTCCTTTTCCATGGCTGGGGTTACAAGAGTCCGGAATTCATTCAGCCGATCTATATCAAATAGAAGGGTGATCCGGGTTCCTTTATCAGTTTCAAAAGTAATCTCACCTTTTATTTCCCGGCTTAGCCCTTTCATCAGTTCGATGCCCAGGGAGTTCAATTCAATGCTTTTCAAAGCAGGGCTTATTCCAATACCATTATCCATCACGGATAGCTTTATCTGTTCACCCACCTGATGCAGTTCAATGATAATTTCACCTGGCCTGTTCCCCGGGAAAGCATACTTGATCGAATTGGTAACGGCCTCATTGATGATCAAAGCTATCGGGATAGCTTGTGATATCCCGAGTGGTAAGGCTTCTACATCCAGTTGAAAATGAATATGACCCGGGCTGCCAAAACTGTCCCTGAGGTACTGGATGAATTCAGGAAGGTAGTTCGCCATGTCGATCGTCTTGATGTCTTCCGACTGATATATTTTCTGATGGATCAGGGACATGGCATAGATGCGATGCTGGCTGTTCTCTATCGCTTTCAGTGCGTCGTTTTCCAGGTAATAGGCCTGCGATTCCAGCAGGCAGATGACGGTATGTAAATTGTTTTTAACCCGGTGGTGGACTTCCTTTAATAACCACTCTTTTTCTGTCAATAAATGTTGCAAAAGCTCATTTTTTTGATTGACGGCCAGGTTTGCTTTTTGTTTTTGCCGGTATTGTCTGTAAAGTAATCCGGCAATGATCAACACTAATATAATACCGCCGATAGTAACGTTTTTAACCAGGTTAGCCTGCTTAAGATTAGCCTGCTCAAGTTTTGACCTCTCATTTAATAACCTGATTTGGTTTTCCTTTTTCTCCGTTTCAAATTGAACCTGCAATTGCTGGGTCTGCCGGCTTTTAGTTGCAGTAAACATTGAATCCTTTATTTTATTGAATGTCACTAAATGAGAAATGGCAGATTCATAATGATGCCTGGCTGTATCTAATTCAAACCACAAATGATTATTATTTGCTATTCTTACAGGGTCGCCTGATTTAAGCGCCAAAGAATCATTCTTATTTAAATAAATAAGTGCGGATGAATATTGATTTGAAGAACAATAATATTTTATGAGCATTACATAAATGTAATTTAGAGCTAGTTGGTCTATTTTATTGTTATTGCTCATACTTAGCAATTGATCGCAATAAGGCTTCGCAAGATGGTATTGTTTAAGCGGTATATAAACAGTCAAATAACTACCCGCAATTCTGGAATTAATTTCAATATTATTTTTTGGCTCAACATATTTTTTTGAAATATTTTCCAGGATGGCTCTTGCATCCGATGGTTTTTTAGCTCTTACGTATGCATCAACAATATTTGACGTTAATATGAAAATAGTTTCAATGTCCTTATATTTTTCCGCTGTTTGAATCGCATTTTTAAAATAATTCGCCGCCTTTTCATATTCCCCCAACTGTACAAGTGTTATTCCGATATGATTATTGATCTGGCATAGCTGCATGGTCGTGTCGTGAACATCCTCAGTGGTTTTTAATGCCATCAATTCGTAATTTAAAGACTGTCCGTAATCTGTTTGGCTAAAATAAACCGCACCCAACATCACATATACCCCTTGAAGTTTGGTATAGTGAATTGATTGATAAAGGGCTAAAGAAAGCTTACATTTTTCTAAAGCCGTAGCCAAGGCATTGTAATAATTGTCGGGTTTTTCGGAGGTGGAGGCATTCCAGTAATATTCGCCCAACATTCTGAGACCAAAAGCCATACGTTCTATGTTGCCAGACAGTTTAAAGTTATTCACTGCCTGTTCAACCAATTGTATTTTTTTGAGCAATTGGTCCGGGTCCTGGTAATCATAATAGTCGGACAGTTCCATATAAGCCTGGCCCAATTGCAATTTATCTGTCCCATTACTGAGAATCTGTATAGCTTTTTCAACGGATGCCTTTGCCTCCTTTTGCTGGCCCTTCTCTCTTTCAAATTGTGATTCAATTAAAGTAATATATCCAGAAGCCTCAACTGACTTTATTTCATTGTTGATCTGCTTAGCCTGGTTAATAAACAAAGCCGCGCTGTCCAGATCGATTTTAAATTCACCGGGTTTATGAATTTCAAATAATGCTAATTTTAATAGTGAATTTATATGGGCAGTGTCTGCCCCTGCTTTACTCAATGATCTGAGTAATGAATCAGCTTCATGCCTGGAAATATCCTGCCCCTGGGCAAATATGGTCAGGAAAAAAAATATGATCGAAGCTATGAACCTATTCATGATTTCTAAGCGTTTCTAATTAGGCGTTTAACTAACCTTCATACGGCTGGCTCCTTTTTCGCAGAAGAGATTACAAGCGTCCGAGGTTCATTTAGCGGATCTGCGTCAAATATAAGGATGATCCGGGTTCCCCCCTCGGTTTCAAAGGTAATCTCTCCTTTTATTTCGCGGCTCAGCCCTTTCATCAGCTCGATGCCCAGGGAATGCAATTCAGCCCCTTTCAAGGCTGGGCTTATTCCCATACCATTATCCCTCACGGAGAGCCTTATCTGTTCGCCAACCCTATACAACTCAACGATAATTTCGCCTGGCTGGTTGCCCGGGAACGCATACTTGATCGAATTGGTAACGGCCTCATTTACGATCAATGCTACCGGGATAGCTTGTGATATCCCGAGCTGCAAGGCCTCTATATCCAATTTAAAATGAATGTGACCCGGGCCGCCAAAACTATCCCGGAGATACTGGATGAATTCAGGAAGATAGTTCGCCATGTCGATCGTCTTTATGTCATCCGACTGATATATTTTCTGATGGATCAGGGACATGGCATAGATGCGATGCTGGCTGTTCTCTATCGCTTTCAGCGCGTCGTTTTCCAGGTAATAGGCCTGGGATTCCAGCAGGCAAATCACGGTATGCAGGTTGTTTTTTACCCGGTGGTGGACTTCTTTCAGCAACCAGTCCTTTTCTGTCAGCAGGTGCTCCAGCAGTTCGTTTTTCCGGGTGATGACCTCATTTTTCTGCGTGATGACCCGGTTGACCTTTTGTTTTTGCCGGTATAGTCTGTAAAATAATCCGGCAATGATCAACACTATTATAATACCCCCAATAGTAACGTTTTTGACCAGGTTAGCCTGTGCAAGATTGGCCTGATCAAGCTTTGTCTTTTGATTTAATAACCTGATCTGGTTTTCCTTTTTCTCCGTTTCAAACTGAACCTGCAATTGCTGGGCCTGCTGGCTTTTAGTTACAGTATAAATAGAGTCCTTTATTTTATTGTATATTAATAAATGAGAAATTGCGGATTTATAGTGTTGTCGGGCTGTATCCAACATAAACCACCAGGAATTATTATTTCCTATTTTTATAGGGTCGCCTGATTTAAGTGCCAGCGAATCATTCTTACTTAAATAAATAAGTGCGGATGAATATTGATTTGTAGCCAAATAATATTTTATGAGTAGTATATAAATGTAATTTAAATCTATTTGGGCTGTTTTATTGTTATTGACCAGACTTAGCAACTGATCGCAATAAGGCTTCGCAAGACGGTATTGTTTAAGCAGCGTATAAACAGTTAAATAAGCGCACGCAATTTCGTAGTTAATTTGAATATTGTTTTTTGGCGCAGCATATTTTTTTGAAATATATTCCAGAACGGCTCTTGCATCCGATGGTTTATTTGCGCTTACGTATGCATCAACGATATTTGATACTAATAGGTAAATAGTTTCATAGTCCTTATATTTTTCTGCTGTTTGAACCGCATTTTTAAAATAATTTGCCGCCTTTTCATATTCTCCCAACTTGAAAAGTGTTAATCCGATATGATTATTGATCTGACATAGCTGCATCGTAGTGTCGTGAACATTCTCAGCGGTTTTTAATGCTATTAATTCATAATTTAAGGACTGTGCGTAGTCTGTTTGGCTAAAATAAACCTCTCCTAACACCACATATACACCTTGAAGCTTGTCATAGTGAATTGATTGATAAAGCGCTAAAGAAAGTTTACCTTTTTCCAAAGCTGTAGCCAAAATATTATAATAATCATTGCCAGATTTTCCGAAGTTAGCTGCATCATTGTAATATTCGCCCAACATTCTGAGAGCAAAAGCCATACGCTCTATATGGCCAGACAGTTTAAAGTTAGTCACTGCCTGTTCAATCAATTGTATCTTTTTGGGCAATTGATCCGGGTCTTGATAATCATAATACTCAGATAGTTCCATATAAGCCTGGCCCAATTGAAATTTATCTGGCCCATTATTGAGAATCTGGATGGCCTTTTCAGCTGATGCCTTTGCCTCCTTTCGCTGGCCCCTCTCTCTCTCAAGGTATGATTCAATTAAAGTAATATATCCATGAGCCTCAATTGATCTTATTTTATTGTTGATCTGCTTAGCCTGGTCAATAAATACAGCCGCACTATCCAGATCGGTTTTGAATTCGCCGGGTTTATGAATTTCAAATGTTGCTAATTTTAATAGTGAATTTATAGGAGCAGTGTCTGCACCTGCTTTACTCAATGATCCGAGTAATGAATCAGCTTCATGCCTGGAAATATCTTGCCCCTGGGCAGACAGCCCATGAAAAGAAACCGGGCTGTTGAACAGCAGTAGTATAATAAACAATAGAGCCTTAACCATACAATTAATTGTATTCTACTTAGGGTCATCCTCCGTGACATTTCGTCAAATCCCGGAATATCGTGATATCTGTACTAAAGTTACTATATATAAATCATTAAAATTAAAGTTACTAATATATGGTATGGAAGTTGGAACCCGATCTTACCCTTTACATTTATTTTATGGATACGAACTTCCTGCTTGCTCTCAGCCTTGAGCTTGCTTCCGTTAAAACCAGGAAGCAGCTTCTAAAAACGATCAACGACCTGTTGAAAAAAGAATTACAATTCCATCACTCTACGATATTCCTATTGAACAAAAGCAGAACATCCGCCAATGATTTTTTTTTGGACCCGGAAACCGTGACTACCGAAAACCCCTTTTGTGAATATATTCCCATAGGAATGCATTCCGCTGGTGAAAAGGGATATTATTTTGATGAAATAACGATAACCCGTAATGTATTGCCGTATTTAAAGGATAATCGGAGCCCTTACAAAGGTTTGCTATTAAATCTGCATGAGGGGAATCTGGTAATTGGTTACTGGGTATTATTATACACTGTCAACATTGAATTGAATGATGATCAACCGGATCTTTTTCGGTTGTTAGCTAATCAGTTGTCACTCGTGGTATCAAAGATAAAGGCCGATGATGCCGTCCTGGAGCGTGAAACGGAAACCGAAATAATCCAGTCTTTGAATATTGATTTTGTATCCATCCGTGATAAAAATGATCTACTAAAAGTTATTCACGTCAAACTAAAAAAATTGTTTGATTTTGGCCATCACTGGGTAGCCGTTATCAATGAGGATCAATTAACGATGACATCCTTTTTACAGGAGCCGGCGTCCAGGGCAAAAGAGCATCCTAAATACCAGCATGTAATAAGTGCGAAATATCCTATAAATGACGGAATATTCAATAAGGTGCTTTTATCGAAAGAGCCACAGGTCTTTGACTTGGATCAGCTTTCTGCAAGATCCAATATGCCGGAATACATGCAGATACTTTACGAAAGCGGCATCCGAAAAATTGTGATGATCGGCTTGCAGGTTGGCGACAGGATTATCGGGGTCTGGGCCATCTGCCTGGTTATCAACCAGCAAATGAGCTTTAAGCAGTTGAACCTGGTTACAGGCATTTCTTATCAACTGTCTACGGCGGTGTCTAATATTTTAGCCAATGAAGAAATCGTCAGGAGGGAGAGAGAAAGGGAGCTATTACTGTCACTGAGCTTTGATTTTGCAGCCATCCGGAATGCGAATGAATTACTCCTGGTCATTTCCCGGAGACTTAAAAATCTCCTGGGATTCAGCCATAGCAGTATAGCCACCGTTAATGAAGATCAGCTCACTGCCAGCGCATTTATATTAGATCCTGAATCAAAAAGCAAGACTCACCCCACTTACCAGGATGTTATAAATGATAAGCATCCTATAAATGATGGAATTCTTAACAGGGTAATTGCCAGCCCTTCGCCCATTGTTGTCGACCTGGATCAGTTCATGAAAGAGTCGGAGCTTCCGACATGGCTGAGGATCAACTTTGAAAGCGGGATCCGGCAGTTGGCTGCCGTAAGGTTTTCCAAAGGCTCGCGGGTATTCGGCTTTTGGCTTATCTATTTTGAAAAAAAGATACCGATGGATGAAAGCAGGTTAAGTCTTGCAGAAAGCCTGGCCAACCAGATCTCCATTGCCGTCTTCAATATCATCGCTAATGATAAGATTGAAAGACAGTTAATAGAGATCAACCGGTACAAACAGCAACTGGAAGCAGAGAAGATCTACTTAAAGGAAGAAATCGAAACTTCGCACCACTATTCAGAAATTGTCGGCGCCAGCTCCACCATGCAAATAACTTTTCGCCTGGTGTCGCAGGTCGCGCCATCCGATAGCACCGTTCTGATCCTTGGAGAGACCGGTACCGGCAAGGAGCTGATTGCCCGGGCTATACATAACAGTTCGCCCCGAAAGAACAAATTGATGGTTAAGGTCAATTGTGCTGCCTTGCCGGCCAACCTGATAGAAAGCGAATTGTTTGGTCATGAGCGCGGAAGTTTCACCGGCGCTACGGACCGCAGGCTCGGAAAATTCGAGCTGGCAAACGGCGGAACGCTGTTCCTCGATGAAATCGGTGAAATGCCGTTAGAACTGCAAGTAAAACTCCTCCGGGCCTTACAGGAAAGGGAAATAGAGCGCGTAGGGGGCAGATCTACCATCAAAGTCGATGTACGGATCATTGCGGCCACCAACCGGGACCTGGAAAAGGAAATGGGAGAAGGGAGATTCAGAAGCGATCTTTATTACCGGCTGAATATATTTCCCATTTCTCTACCGCCGTTAAGAGATCGCCGGGAGGATATTCCCCTGCTGGCTTCCCACTTTATTCAACGGTTTGCCAAAAAAGCCGGAAGAAATATCAAAGCCCTTAACAACAGCGCCTTGCAGGATTTAATGCAATATAACTGGCCGGGTAATATCCGGGAACTGGAGCATTTGATCGAGCGAAGCATCTTACAGGCTTCCGGGGATACGATCAAACAAATACATCTGCCCTTGCCAAAGCAGCATTCCCCCTCACCCTCTTCCAAAGAAGCCTTTGTGGTAAAAACCATCAATGAGAATGAACGGGAGTTCATTCTGAAAACGCTTAAGTATTGCAGCGGCAGAATTGCGGGAGAATGTGGAGCTGCACAATTATTGGGCGTCCCACCCAGTACCCTGAATTCAAAAATGAAACGATTAGGCATCCGGAAAGAGCATATTGGCTAACAATCGCCATCCTTTCGGCGATTGGCGAAATAGCAATAGCTTTTTTTGGACCGAATCAGCATATATTATTAAACATCAATCATTTATGAACTGGCACAGCATTGGCTTAATCAAAAGATATGAGACAAAAAACTTTACCTGGTGACAAAAAGACACCAGCTTTTCATATTCAACCATTGGAGACAATGGATGAACAGGGTGCTTTCCACGAAGGGATCGCACTGCGGTTGTCCCATTTTGAATTTTTATGGGTTAAAAAAGGCAGAGGATCCCTTACCGTAGATTTCCAGGATTATAGGTTTTCCGAGAACGCCATCTATTGCCTGTCGCCTGGTCAATACCGCAAGGTAAAGGCGGAGAGCAGGCTGGAAGGATATTATATCAGCCTGTCGGCGGATTTTTATTTCACTGTTAAGGGCGAAGTGGATTACTTCTTTTTATTCGATCGGTTTACCGGGGGGAGAAACATAATGCTGTTGAGGCCTGAAACAGAACGGCTGTATGAATTAAACGATATTATTCAACTGATGGGTAAAGAATATGATCGCAACGCGCTATCGCGCTTAGATATCCTGAGCGGCTTTTTGAAAATTTTCATGCTTTATCTTTCCAGAAGCCTGGCTATCAATAGCTGTCAGCATAAACCTGATGAAAAAACGGGAAAGGTGATGGAATTTTTGGCTTTGGTAAAAAAGAATTTTCTGACCAAAAAAATGGTCGCTGACTATGCGAGTGAAATGGCTCTTAGCCCAGGCTATCTTAACTATATCGTTAAGAAGATTTCAGGATTCAACGCCAGTTATCATATACAGCAGTGTATTATATTGGAAGCTAAGCGACAGGTGGTCTCTGAGAAAGTGAGGCTGAAGGAACTGGCGGATTATTTAGGGTTTACCGATTGTGCGCATTTCAGTAAATACTTTAAGAATAATTGCGGGATGAACTTCAGGAGTTTTAGGAATGGTTTTATTAATGAGTAAACAATCATTTATGCATTCATTATTTCAGCATTCCGGCTACAATCTCCAAAGCAGTGATCGCGAGTCTGTATCCCAATTGCACTGAAAAGTAATCCTGCTCCGCTTTTACCAGGGCGACTCTGGTTTCCAGCAGATCCTTTGGAAGAATTAACCCCGCGTCCGAATGGTCCTTTTTCAGTTTATAATCCGCCCGGCGGTAATCCAGCGCTTTTTGAGAAGTCGCCAACAGTTCCCGGGATTGGACCACTTTTCGATAAGCTTTGAAGACTTCGTTATCCATCCTTTTTTTCGAATAATCGAGATTCAATTCCGCCTGTTTCTGCTGCGAATTTCTTTCATTCAGAACAGACTTTCTTTTTCCGAAGTCCATAAAGTTCCAGCTCAGCATAAGGCCCAGGAAATAATTATTTGTCGGGAGGACCGATATCAGGCTCTGATTAGAATATCCGCCGATGGCATTTAAAGATGGAAAAAAATCCTTTTTAGCGGCAAGAACCCCATATCGGGCTTTTTGAAGCGTCTGCCCGGCGAGCAGTATGTCCAGGTTATTGCTTTTTTCCGACTGTAAATAAAATTCGACGGGTTGAACTACCGGAAGGGCATCGGATGGCGTGTTCAAAATAAATGTCGCAGTATAAGGAAGGCCCATCATTACCGCCAGGTCTCCTTCATTGTCTTCCCGTTGGTTAGCAGCCTCCAGCAGTTTTTCTTCCTGGTCCGCCAGTTCCGCCACCAGCCCTGTTTTAACGGAAGAATCTATTTTACCTGCTGACAGCGCACTCTCCACATCGTATAATCTTAGTTTTATCAACTCGATGTTGATCTTTATCGATTCCTCCCTTTTCTGAGCGATCAGGCTGCCATAATACAATTTTTCAACGGACTGATTCACCTGCAGCTCCGATTGTAATGCCTGGGTGTGAGCAATGTCCACATCTGCCCCGGCAACTTTTATACCCGCATTGATCTTTCCCTGGTCTGTTATAGGCTGAACGGCCAATCCGCCGAAGGAATATAGATTATGCTTACTCTTCAACAGCGTGATATCTTTTTCAGGAACAAGGATATTGCTGGCCTGATAATTTCCAAATGAACCTTTACGTAAAGTGACATCGTTGCTAACGCCATTATAAGCATAGTTACCAGTGGCCAGGAGTATGGGATATCTTTTGCTTTTGGCTTCCTTTACTTTTTCCTGGTTTTCTACTATTTTCTCCCGTTGAATCAGCAAGGGGAAGTTTTGCTCCAATGCCATTTTTTTAGCTTGTTCAAGGGTAATGCCCTGGGATTGCTGTGCATAGACGCATGCAGTCAGGAGAATGAGAATAAGGGCTGTTAAAAGATATTTTACAGTCATACGATTATTCATTTTTTAAAGGTTCTGATGAAGGAGCCAATTCCTTATCCTTTGACTTTACCATGATCACGAATAATAAGGGGGTTACCAGCAGCGCCATGGCCATAGAGAAGACGACCCCAAATGCCAGCACACTGGCGAGGGGGCTCCACATGGAGGATCCTGATAAGATCATGGGTAAGACACCAATGGCTGCGGCCATGGCTGTCAGAAAAATAGGGCGGAGGCGCCGTTTGCCCGATTCCAGGGCGGCTGTCCGGATATCCATACCCTGCCTGATCAAGAGGTTGGTATGGTCTACCAATATGATGGAATTCCTGACCACGATGCCTGACAGGCTGATCAATCCGAGGAAAGAGGTGAATCCAAACGGATTATTGGTGACCACGAGGCCCAGTATAGCCCCGAAAAGACATAATGGGATGGATGTCATGATCAGCAAGGATTCTTTAATGTTCTTAAACTGGAAAAGCAGTATGAAGAAGATCAGCCCGATACTAATGCATAACGCCACGACCATTTGTCCGAAGGTCTCCTTTTGATTTTCGTCTTCTCCTCCGTATTCAATACGATACCCAGCCGGCAAATGGATCTTGGCGATCGCCGGCTGTATCTTTTTCAGGACTTCAGAGGGCAGGGTGCCTGCCTGCGCTTCGCTTTGTATAGTCAGTGTTCTTACCCCGTTGCGATGCATAACCCTACCCGTCTGCCATTCCGGCACCAGGTTGGCTACCTGCCGGAGAGGAACATTGGCGCCGGTGACCGGCGAACTGATATAGTCATTGGTAATATCACTAAAATCCCCTCTTTTTTTCTCCTCCAGCCGAAGGACAAGATTGATCGGCTGATTGCCTTCCCACATGACAGAAACAGGCGAGCCTGCAAAGCCTGTGTTTATATTGTCAGCAATGGATGCCGTTGTGAACCCAAGCCTATTGGCGTTTTCCTTCAGATTTATACTCAGGCCATAATAATCTTCATGAAAGTCCGAACGGACCAGCATACTTCCGGGCGTGCTCTTTAGGATCTGTTGCACCCTGGCGCCGAGACTTTTAAGCGTACCGATATCATCGCCTATGACCCGTACTTCGACAGGCGATTCTAAAGGAGCTCCCTGCTGCATCAACTTTACAAAAGCCATTCCTTCAGGAGCGAGGGTATCTACTTTTTTGGTGAGTTCCGTAGCCATCTCCTCCGCCTGTTCATTGGTAAACGTATTGATCAGGATCATCCCGTAATTCGTTACGGGCGGCTGCGGAGCAAAGTTATAGTAGAACCTGGGGGCGCCTGTCCCGGCAAAGGTTGCGAAATCGGCCACCCGGTTGTCATTTTTGATCAATCCCTCCAGTTTATGCAAGGTCTCCTGTGTTTTTTCCAGCCGGGAGCCGGTCGGCATCCAATACTCTATCACAAACTGGTTGCGCTCGGCGGCGGGGAAGAAGCGCTGACGGAGGTGGCCAAACAGCACAAGAGCCGCCACGACCGATAAAACGCTGGCGGATATCGTTATTATCTTATGCCTCATACACCAGCCGATGGCTACGTCATAAATGGCCTGCAGCAGATCCAGCATAGAACGGCGTTTCTTCTTTACCGGCTGGTTTGCTACAGGCACACTATGGTCTTTCAATCCTTTCTTTATAAATGCATAACAAAGCATCGGGGTTAGCAGCATAGCTACCAGGAAGGAGGAGGCCAATGCGATGGCTACTGTTACAGGAAGGGAAAAAATGAACTCCCCTACTGAACCGGATATTATGATCAGGGGCAAAAAAGAGGCCACTATGGTCGCCGTTGCCGTCAATACAGGCACCATCAAATCGCTGGCGCTCCTCCATGCAGCGGTCCAGCGATCCATGCCTTCATCCAGCAGTTCGACATAATTATCCGCTATCACGATCGCATCATCCACCACCATGCCCAGCACCACGATCAGCGCAGCCAGCGATACTTGTTGCAATTCGATGCCAAAAATATTCAGCAGGCCAAACGTTACTGCGATGGTTACCGGGATGGCCATGGCAGCTACGGAGGCCACACGGAAAGGTAATAACAGGATCGTTACAATAATTACCGAAATAATGGAAAGAAAGAACTCCCGGATGAAGTTACTGATACTGGACTTAACAAGCTTCGGCTGGTTGACGATCGTACTTATCTTTATGGGTGCAGGCAAATGGACCGCTAGTTCTGCCAATTCCTGATTTACCGATTCGCCGAATTTTACCACGTTATTTCCTTCCTGCATTTCAAGCGAAAGCATCAGCGTGCGGTGCTGGTCATGCGTAACGACTACAGAGGGTTCGGCAAAGCCCCTTTTGACATCGGCCAGATCCCCGAACCGTACAATATTTCCCCTCGTGGAAGTTCCTACAACTTGCTGACTGACCTGTTCAAGGGTATTGTAATATCCCCCGGTGTACAAGGGAACGTCAGACTGCTGCAGTTTGATATCGCCCGTAGCCTGAATAGCGTTTTGCGATTGAAGAAGCCGGGTCACCTGGGGAAGCTTGATGCCGTATTGAGACATTTTCTCGGAGCTGGTCGTAATGGTGATCTGTTCGGTCTGCTCGCCGAGGCGTTTGATCTTCGAAACGGATTTTACCCTGCGAAGTCCGTCCTCCAGCTTCTCCAGGTATCCCTTTAACTGGCTGTAATCGAGGCTGTCGGACTCGATCCCTATCAACATGGCGATGGTGTCGCCAAAGTCGGAATCTACGATCGGGCCCTGAACGCCCGTGGGAAGGTCCACCACTTTTGCATAGTTCAGTTCGTGGTTCAGCTTGGACCAGAACATGTCCGGGTTTTTAACCCAGTCCTGTAATTCCACATAAATTACTACGCCGCCGTCCCTCGTTGTCGAATGAGTTTTCTCTTTCTTTACTTCTTTATACTGGAACAGGTATTGCTCCAGTTTTTTGGTTAGCTGCTCTTCCACCTGTACCGAGTTGGCGCCCGGGTAAAAGGCGAGGACCAGCCCCTGGCGGACGGTGATCTTCGGGTCTTCCCGGCGGGGCATATTGAACAGTGAATAAACACCCGCCAGGAATACAATGGCGAGAACAGCGAGCGTAACCTGCCTATATTTCAGAGATGCTTGAACGATATTCATGGCTGAGCCGTTTTAATTTGAATAAGAGAACCATCCTGGATCTTTTGCTGCCCGCCCACTACCACTAATTCATTTTCGTTTAAGCCGGAACTGACTTCGATCTTATTATCATACAATGCACCCACCAATATCTTCCTTTTAAACGCCGTATTTTTTTCCCGGTCAGCAACAAAGACATAGGTGGTCTGGTCGATGTCATGTAAAACAGCTTCTGCCGGCAGCAACAGACCGGATGATTTATGAGTGGAAAGAAGGGCAGTTGTCGCAATCATTCCTCCCCGGATTAAAAAATGCGGGTTCGGCAAATCTATTTTTATCGTATAAGAACGTGTATTGGGATCCGCTACGGGGCCGATGAGCCTGACTGTTCCGGAGAAGGTAGAATCCAGGGCCGGAATATCCACTTTCGCGGACTGTCCGGGTCTGACCTGGCCGATCTCCGATTCGGGCACCGCAACAACCACCCTTATCGGGTTGATGTCTACGATGGAAAATAAGGGCAATCCCGGGGAAATAACCTCCCCGGGATTGGTACCCTTTCTTGACACAATGCCCGAGATGGGAGAATAGAGCCTGGAATCGGTTAAGCTTTTAATGGCCTGCTTTTGCCTCGCTGTTATTTCATGTAAGCTGGCGACGGCTTTCACATAATCGCCGGCAGGTATGCTGCCCCTGCCTTGCAGGATCGTAAGCCTGTCATACTCGTCCTGTACTTTTTGCAAATTGGCATTGGCAATATCCAGGGCCAGCGTATAATCGGTGGTTTCGAGATCGGCGATCAACTCCCCCTTTGAAACTTTTGAGCCCTCATCCACCATGACCCGACTTACTTTTCCGCCCACCATGAACCCAAGGTTTACGGTAGTCCTTGCTTCTGTAGAGCCGCTGAAGGACAACTTATCATTTCCTATGGAACGGGTCATTACTATTGCAGTTACCGGGACCCTCACAGAGTCGGGGTCTATAATGGATGGGGCGTTCTCATTCCTGTCTCCTGACTTACAGGAATAAAAAAAAATAAAAAAAAGGATTGTAAAAAATGAGATGATATATTTCATAACCGTCGTTTTTTCTCTGAAGAAGACCAGACGGCTATACTTTCTAAAAATGATGCCAATGAGATAAGCTATTATAAATCAATAATTTATAATAGCTTTTTAGTAAATCAGGTAGCGATATTTCGCTCTATGGCGAGAAGAAAACGATATAACATGGGCAGGGCGCCCAAGGGGCTTCATTACCTTTTTGATTTTGTTACCTTAGCATCCAACCTTTCCAAATTTTCCTTCACTCTAATATTTTACAATTTTGCTTATCAATTTTAATGGCTGTTTAGCTATTTGCTCCTCCAGCGAGATAGGAGAAGCGGGCATGACAAACACCAATTGATCCTTTTTGACAACTTTTCAAACCTGAAACCTACTGATCCGTAGGCAGTTGCCGGATTTGAGCGTGTCCTAAGCCGGCGGCACCCCGAAACCCATAAAACGGGGAAAAGGCATACCTTTACCGGCTGATAAAGCTTTACTATTCATCATGGAGCAAGTTCGAAATAAGACGGTCGCTTTTCACACGCTGGGTTGTAAGCTCAATTACTCGGAGACCTCTACCCTATCCCGGCTGTTGGAAAGCGAGGGGTTTGAGAAAAAGGAGTTCGATGAGCAGGCAGACGTGTATGTGATCAATACCTGTTCCGTCACGGATAATGCCGATAAAGAATGCCGTCACCTGGTGCGCCGGATCCAACGTAAGGCGCCGGAAAGCCTGGTGGTGATCACGGGTTGCTATGCGCAGCTGAAGCCTGCCGCGATCGCGGCCATACCGGGGGTCGACCTGGTATTGGGGGCTGGGGAGAAGTTTAATATTGTGCAGCACCTGAAGGAACTGACCAAGGGAGATCCGGCCCGGATCTGCAGTTGTGATATTGAAGACGTGAGCGGGTTTAACCCTTCTTTTTCCCTGAATGACCGGACGAGGACCTTTCTGAAAGTGCAGGACGGATGCGATTATAATTGTTCTTTTTGTACGATCCCCATGGCCAGGGGCAAGAGCCGGAGCGACACCATATCCCGGACGATGGATAATGTGCGGAAGATTGCGGCGGAAGGCAACGTGAAGGAGATTGTGCTGACGGGGGTGAATCTGGGGGATTTTGGGAAGGGGCCCGACGGGGCGGCGCGGGAAGGCATCGTGCAGGCAGGAATGAGCGCCGGTAAGCCGAAGGGGACGCGGGATGAAACCGGTAAGCCGGAGGATTTTTTCAGGCTAATGAAGGAACTGGATAAAATAGAGGGGATCGAACGCTATCGCATATCTTCCATAGAACCGAATCTGCTCAGCCCTGAAATGATCGAATGGGTGGCCGGCAGCCATAAATTCATGCCGCATTTTCATATTCCCCTGCAAAGCGGGAGCGACCGGATCCTAGGGCTAATGCGCCGGCGTTATAAAAGAGACTTGTATGCGTCGCGGGTACAGCTAATCAAGACACTCATGCCGCATTGTGCGATCGGGGTGGATGTGATCGTCGGCTTTCCCGGAGAGACGGAAGATCATTTTAAAGAGACTTTCGAGTTTTTGCATGAGCTGGAAGTGTCTTATTTGCATGTGTTTACCTATTCCGAGCGGGATCATACGAAAGCGCTGGAGATCAAGCCGGTTGTTCCTATTGCTATCCGCAATGAGCGGAATAAGATCCTGCGGAACCTATCCTACCAGAAAATGCAATATTTTACCCGGCAGCATGAGGGGCATGTAAGGAAAGTCCTGTTGGAGGGGCATGTGAAAACGCCTATGATGGAGGGCTATACCGATAATTATATCAAAGTGACGACTCCTTACCGCCCGGAATGGGTGAACCAGGTGATCGAATGGAGACTGTAAGGTGAAGCAACTGACAGGGGTATATGGACGTATTTATAAGAGAGGGAGGCCGCGAAGAGGCCTCTCCGAACAATGGAATGGAAATTTTGTTAGGATAAAGTAAGAAGTGTTATGCGAAAATTCCAGGTGACGATACAGTTTGAAATGACAGATGAATTTGCAGCACTTGTTCCCCCTCACCGCACTTATATAAACCGGTTGATCGAACAAGGGGTAATAGATCATTATGTGGTGTCGATGGAAACACAAAGGGTATGGATCACGGTCTCGGCTGAAGACAAGGCCTCCGTTGAAAAATATATTTCCAAATCTCCTCTTTTTAAATTCTGGACTATCGAGATCGACGAGTTATTCGCGGTGGATGGCCTTCATTACCGGTTGCCGGTGGTGCAGTTGAATTGACCGCGGAATCGCTGCGGGGAGGGTGCTATTTCTTCTTAACCATCCAGGCAGGCTTGTGCTTCAGCAGTTTTTTATAGATGGGACAGGTTTCTATATGTGCTCCCGGCAGGTAACCGCTGCTCATTAAAAATTCCCCTACGATCTCCCCTCCGGTGAAACGGAAACTCTTTTTGAATAGTTTGACCCATTCATCCTTTGTCAGGGGGTGGTGGTGATCCAGCCAGTTCTTAAATGAGCCAAATTCTTTTTGCAGGGCCTGGATACGACGGGCGTTCTCAATGGTCGCTTCGATCTTCAGGCGGTTGCGTATGATCCCTGCATCCTGCAGGAGCCGGTCGGTCTGCCGCTGCCCGTAGCGGGCCACTTTTGCAATGTCAAAGTCGTCGAAAGCCCGGAAAAAATTATCTTTTTTATTCAGGATGGTAGTCCAGGAGAGTCCGGCCTGGTTGATCTCCAAAATAAGGCGGGCGAAAAGCTGGTTGTCTTCTTCGATCGGGAACCCATATTCTTTATCATGGTAAAGAATGTGCACGTTGCCGGGTTCCATTCTCGTAATGGCTTCGCAATAACTGGTAGGTTTTTGGGGGGTGAAAGCCGCTGTTGCCATGGTGATGATTTGGGTGAGTGCGAAAATAAACAAATCAGGGGCTCCCTGCGCGGGCCTGCAAAAATTCCTATATTGCAAGACGGCCGGATTTTTACATTTGATAAAAAGAAATAATATTATACATGAAGAGGCTCACCTTGTATTTCCCCTTGCTGGTACTTAGTTTATTTACTTTATCGATCGATTCTGATGGGCAGGTGGCCGCTGGGTTGCCGGAAAAGCCTGTTTCGCCCGGCTATGATCCTCAGGCGATATTTGCTCCCGGATTTTACAGCGACCAGGGAAAGCCCTTCCATTCCCCTAACGGAGTGCCGGCTGCCAATTATTGGCAAAACCGGGCGGATTATACGATACAGGCCCGGCTGGATACGGTAAAGAATGAATTAGCCGGCAATGAAACGATCTCTTATACCAATAACAGCCCCGATACGCTGCATTCCTTATGGCTGTACCTGGATCAGAATACCTACCGGAAGGATGCCCGTTCCAATTATTTTACCTCTTTTAGTCCCGGCCCAGGCCAGCATACGGACGGATCCGAATTGGAGTCGGTGAAGATAGAGCAAGGGGGCCGGCTGGTCGCTGCGGATTATGTGGTGACGGATACCCGTCTGCAGATCCGGCTAAAGCAGGCATTACCCGCTGGCGGGGGCAGGATCAATATCCTGATCAGCTATCATTATACGGTGCCGGGAGATTTCGGCAACCGGACGGATTATGTGTCTACGAAGAACGGCAAGATCTATGAGATCGCGCAGTGGTATCCCCGCATGTGTGTGTATGATGACAGCCAGGGCTGGAATACGCTGCCTTTCCTAGGCAGTGGGGAGTTCTATTGCGAGTATGGCAATTTCGACTATAAGGTCACGGTGCCCTGGGATATGATCGTGGCGGGTTCCGGGGAGCTGGTCAATCCGCAGGAGGTATTGACGGCCCGGGAAATGGCCCGGTTGACTGCCGCCAGGGTCAGTGACAAGACGGTGATGATCCATGCTGCCGCCGATCTGGTCGATCCGGCGAGCCGGCCGGTACAGCGGGGACTGCTGACCTGGCATTTTAAGATGTATAACACAAGGGATGTGGCGTTCGGCGCATCGAGGGCTTATATCTGGGATGCGGCGCGGGTGAACCTGCCGGGAGGCAAAAGGTCCCTGGCTATGTCGGTATACCCGATAGAGAGTGCGGGGGAAGGCGCCTGGGGGCGGGCGACCGAATACCTGAAGGCTTCGATGGAATATTTCTCCGAACAATGGTTCGTGTACCCTTACCCGGTAGCTATCAACGAGGCGGGGATTGCGGGGGGGATGGAGTATCCGGGGATTGTTTTTGACGGGATCACGGATAAGGGGAGCGAATTGTATTGGGTGACGGCCCACGAGATAGGTCATAACTGGTTTCCTATGATCGTCGGTTCCGACGAGCGGCAATATGCGTGGATGGATGAGGGGTTCAATACATTCATAGATGTGTATGCTTCGGATGCTTTTAATAAGGGGGAATATGCGCCGAAGCGGGATGGAGAGTATGCTCCCGGCGGGGGCAACCCGGTGGAGGAGATCGTACCGCTTTTAAAAGATCCTGCAGCGCCGGTGATGATGACCCGGGCGGATGGGATCCCGGAAAAGTACCGGCATCCGATGACTTATTTCAAACCGGCCCTGGGGCTGGTATTGTTACGGGATGTGATCCTGGGCAGGGAAAGATTTGACTATGCTTTTCGCCAATATATCAAACGATGGGCTTATCGCCATCCGACTCCTTATGATTTTTTCCGAACGATGGACAACGAGGCGGGAGAAGACCTGTCCTGGTATTGGCGGGAATGGTTTTTCCACAACTGGGGACTGGACCTGGCGGTACAGAATGTAGCCTATGATCCTGGTAAGGGTACGGAGATTACGATCGCCAACCTGGACAGGATGGTGATGCCGGCCACGGTGGAGCTGCTGTGGAAGGATGGGACGAAGCAGCGGGTGTCCCTGCCGGTGGAGACCTGGTTGCAATCGGGGGTGCATGTGTTGAAGGTAGGAGGAGCCGGCTCTGGAACTGGTGGGACGCTGGTCTCCGTGACGATCGATCCGGACAAGGTGTTGCCGGATGTGAATCGGGAGAATAATGTGTGGAAGCCGTAAGCGGGTACCTACGTGAAAGCATCACCCGACGATAAGACAAGATTGATCTTTCTTCCTTTTTTAAGGATTGCGGTCGGGTTTATAGGGGTCTATACCCTCCTGGACTGGTGGCTGGTAATCCGAACGGGGATTAATCAACGGGTCGATGAAGATATTTTTCTGCTCTTATTACCTGTAACGCTACCCTGGATACCCGTGCTGATCTGGCTAAGGCCCCGGGTTCGGTTATTGAACCTGCAGGGCAGGGCGTTATTCTTTTATTTGCTGCTGGCGGTATTGGCTATCGCCCCTCCCACTACTTTTCTGCAGGAATATGTCGAGACGGCTACGGAGAAACTAACGGCTCTTTCAACCATCAGCCAGATCGCGGGAACAACACCGGTTAAATATTATACGGTTCAGCAATATTATGTTGCCAAAGAATGGGCGCAGGCAGAAGATTATTCTACGACAGGGGACAAAAACCACTCCTTTACTTTTCATTATTATATAGTCGCTCCGCTTTTTGACAAGCCCGGGGTTGCGATTCCTTTTAAAAATGAATCGTCTTCCGGCGAAATCACTGATAGGAAAGATCCTTATGAAAGGCTTCCGGATTCGATAAGCACTGTGAGGGCTGAAGCCTCAAAAAATTCTCTGCAAAAAGACTCTATTCGGAAAGAAGAAGTCCAGAGGAGGGACAGCCTGGTCAGCGTATCATCCGCCATCAGCCAAGCCAAGGCCTGGATAGGAATTTATTATACCCAAAAGATCAGCAACCGGCTGGATATAGATGAAAAAGATGCCTTACGTAAAGAGTTTCTTCTGGCCAGCTGGAAAGATTTCCTGGCAAAGGACTTTAATAAGGCCGTCTACCTGGAAAGGATGTATCATCGGAATGACCGGAAAGAGTATGAATATACATTAGCTGTCAGCCCCTCCCCTCCTACCGGATCTGTGCAAAATCTAACAATTCTCGAAGCCCGTTGGGAGTCGCTTTCGCAGCGAAATGGAAATCGGCTGATTTATGGTTTGCTGGCTTTTACTCTCGGCTCAATGATCTGGGGATTTATCTTGCTGTTTTATAGATTGGAGGAGACGATTGCTAAACCTACAACCATCACTATATGATTACCAATTTTAAGAAGAAAATCCGCAAAGTTTCTTTGCTGCTGGGAAGTCTTTTTGTGCTGCTATTCCTGTTCAGGTTATCTTATGGATATTGGGGGGGGAGAACCGGGGACGGCCAGGATGAAGTCAGCAACGATTTTTTCAGTAACCTGCAGAATCTGAGAAAGAACTATGCTTCGGAGAAGATCAGTAACATGAATATGTCCCCGACGCAAGGAAATTTTTCCAGGTCCCAGAAATATGAAAAGACGGCTACGGTGCAATCCAAGACCCTGCATTTTGAGGAGGACGAGGCGCTGATCCGTAAAACGGCCGGTTCTTTCAATGCTCCTGTCCAGTATGAGAAGGGGCAGGGGAAAAAAGGGAACCGGGAACTGAACCTGTCCATCGGGGTTACTCCTGCGCTATTCGACTCTTTCTATCATGCCGTACAGCAGATCGGCAATCTGCGGTCGACGACCATCACCAAGATCGATAAAACGAATGAATACAGGCAGTTGAATGCCAAGCAGGCATCCCTGGAAAAGACGTTGGCCTCTTTGAATGAATTAAAGAGTAAGGGCGGGGCGATCAGTGATTTTGTCAGTCTTCATGAGAAGATCCTGGAGATTGAAACGCAGATCCAGGAGTTGGGGGTGGATCTGGGGAATTACAATACTGAAAACGAGTTTTGTACTCTACGGTTCTCGCTTTATGAGGGAAGTCCCGGGCAAAAGATGGGGTTCTTTCACCGGGTAAAGGTCGCGCTGGAATGGACGATCCAGTATTATGCGATGGGAATGGTGGCATTGGTGGCGGTGCTTGTCTGTGCTTTTTTCGGGCTGCTGGTGCTGGACAAGCTGAAAATCTTCTCGTCAATCGTCGCAAGGCTCAGAGAATGACAGATTTAGGGGCGATTTTTTTAAAAATGATGGCAAAAAAATTTTGTAGAAATAAATTAGCCCTTATCTTTGCACTCCTTTAGAAGGAAAAGGGAGTTTAGCTCAGCTGGTTCAGAGCATCTGCCTTACAAGCAGAGGGTCGGCGGTTCGAACCCGTCAACTCCCACCAGGAAGACCTCGAGAAATCGGGGTCTTTTTTTGTTTAGAGCCCCTTACAATATAAGACCCTAATAATCCGTCCGTTATAGACGCCGCTGCCCTTTCTCCACGCGTTTGGTAAATTAAAGTTTAAGGCTTCATGCAATCGTACACTTCGTGTATCAATGACCGTTTTTTTCCAATTTTCAAGAATTTGCACAAGGAATCTGCACAAAAAAATCTCAAAAAAAGCATCTGCCTATTTTCATTAGTTTAACTCAGAGCCATCAATTACTAAAGAACAAATACTTATGAAGTTTTTTGAAGCAGAAATGAGCAGAGGTTATTAATTGCGAAAGGCTCCAGTAGTGGACAACTTGACAAGGGGTTTT
>DASWFF010000110.1:0-39036 GCA_036394375.1 Puia sp. | reverse complement strand
TTAAATTTAGCCAGGCGCAGACATAACTCTGCGAGCCTGGACGGAGAAAGATTATTCAATTCCTGCTTGATCTCGTGGATAGTAGCTGCTTTCATGCCCGGCAAATAATTTATTAATCGCTAAAAATAAACAAAATATTCTACCGGATGCCTGGCCTTGCGTTATTCGGCCCCGAATCCTTTTTTCCAGAGACCATGCTGACGCAGGAGCCTGTCCAGTGATCTGGAACCCGCGCCGGCCAGCAGCAGAAAGAGGCTGGTAAGCAATTGGGCATAATCCGAACGTATTTCATGCAGCACGGCCCAGGGTCCGATCTTTGGCGGGGCAGGAGGCATCGGCAGAGGAGAAGTGCCCAGGTAAAGAGAGATCTTGGTAGCCAGGATGGCCACGATCATTTCAGCGATGAAATAGAGGGCCACGACCCTGGTAAGCAAACCGAATAGTAACAACAGACCCCCGGCGATCTCGGTCACAGCGACAAAATGAGCCGTGAACTCAGGTATAGGAAAGCCTAATTTGGTAAATCGGCCCACCCCCTGATTAGGATAGACAAACTTTAAAATACCTTCCCAGAAGAATACCCCTCCCGTCATGAGACGGATGAGCAATATAGCCGGTTGGCCGTCGACAGGCGGGTTAAGCAGCCAGTTAATCGTTTTTTTCATGATCATTTTTTTTATTAGAATACAAATGAAGCCGAAAAGCTCCCGGGAAATAAATTCTTTACATGAAGGTAGCCGGATTCCTGATGAAGGCCTGGTTTAACGGTTATCAGGTATTTCCGGGCTTTCATGTAAAAAGACAGCTCAAACCCCGGTGGTTTCTTACATTTATAGAGATGAAAAGACATCGGATATGGGATCATATTGTAGGGTGGACAGGGCTCTATTTGGTTTGGGTCCTGTTATTCCGGGACCATGCGTTGACGGTCACCAGGACATTGACGGTACAGTTCTGCTATTTATTATTCATAGCGGCTAATTATTATTTACAGATTTATATAGGGATCCCCCGCCTGCTCTACCGGAAGAAATATCTTGCCTTTGCCCTGGTATTGCCGGCGGGCGTGGCTCTGAGCGCCTTGTTAAGAGTACCATTGGCGCTGTATCTCCAGCAGCACGTTTTCCGGCCGGGCCTTGCGGCGCCGGCTTTTGGAAGCCTGTTCAGGGACTCTTTTCTGAATATTTTCGTCTGGGTAACCTGCATAATAGCCATCCGGCTGGTCTTCGAGAAAATCCGGTTCCGTCAGTATCTCGACACCATTGAAAAAGAAAAAGCGAAGAATGAGCTGGATTTTTTAAAGGCGCAATTCAACCCCCATTTTTTGTTTAATTCCATTAACTCCATTTATGGCCATATCGACCGGAAGAACAGTACGGCCAGGAATATGTTGCTTAGTTTCTCGGAGATGCTGCGTTACCAGTTATATGAATGCAACGTGGACCATATTCCCATTGATAAAGAGATCCATTACATCCGGAATTATATAACCTTGCAACAGGTAAGGAAAGAGGATGACCTGCAGGTCTGCCTGGACATCGCTGAAAATATAAAAGGATTTACTATTGCTCCTTTACTGTTTATCGCCTTTATCGAAAATGCCTTTAAATATGTGAGTCACAACGGGGAGGGAGAAAATAAAGTGGAGATCTCTCTCTGTAAAAAAGACGATTGGCTGGTATTTCGATCCTTCAACACCAGGGACCGCTCTGTGAACGGGTCGGGCATGGATCGCGGCGGCATCGGGATCGCCAATGTCAAACGAAGGCTGGAACTGCAATACCCGCAGCAATATGAGCTCTTCACCCGGAAAGAAGAAGAGTTCTATGAAATAACGCTTAACCTTAAAATTGGATGACCATGCTCCTTAAAGCCCTCATCGTTGATGATGAACCGGTGGCCCGAAAAGTGATACGGGAATATATCGAGGATATCGATTACCTGGAGCTGGCCGGAATGGCCGAGAATCCCCTGAAGGCGGATATCCTGATGAATGAGCAGCCGGTGGACCTGCTCTTCCTGGACATTAATATGCCCAAGCTGAGCGGCATCGAGTTTTTACGTGCTAACAGCAGACGCCTGCGCCAGCCTATGACCATCATCACGACGGCTTATGCAGAATATGCCCTGGACGGCTTTGAGCTGGAGGTAGCGGATTACCTGGTAAAACCTTTTTCCTTCGAGCGTTTTTTGAAAGCGTGTAATAAAGTAAGGGACTATTATGCCCTTATACAACGGCAGTCAGCGCCTGGTAAAGAAGAGGGGAGAGATCATTTTTTTGTAAAATGCGATAATCGCGTGGAGAAGATCTTGTATGATGAACTGGTCTATGTGGAGGCGAGGCTGAACTATATTATCCTGCATACACCCACCCGCCAGCTGATGGTTTATCTCACCCTGAAAAGTATTATCGGCCAGCTTCCGGCAGACCAGTTCCTGAAAGTGCATAAATCTTTTATCATCAATATCCGCCACATCAAAAGCATTCAGGGCAATACCCTCGACCTGGGAACCGGAGAAGTCATCATCAGCCAGAATTACTACGATCAGGCGATAAAAGAAATCCTGAAAGACGGAATGATCAAAAGATCCTGATAAGGTTAGGGCCCTCCAATTCTCTACTCTCCAAAAGGCGTCCCCAGGGGCTGTAAAATCCCGGATTTTTCTTATGATTAAAATGAAAAAGCCCAGCTGGGAGCTGGGCGACATCATCAAAATTTTGATGATAGTTAAGTTAGTGATTACCATCCTTCATTTATTAAGGTGAAGTGATGGAAAGAGTCGGGGTTAGCGGCCCCGGCTTTTATATTACAAAGGTAATAAACAATATATGAGATAAATTCATTTTTTTCTTCTATCAATAATCAATTGATTATAAATAAAATATCCACCCGGCTCACTATGGATGTTTCTATTACTCATGCTAACGCCTGTTAGTTTTTTTCTTATCTTTATCCCCTTAATTTTAAAATGACCATATGGCTAATAAAGAAGTCGTTATTGTTGCCGCCGTCCGGACGCCGATCGGTAGTTTCGGAGGATCGCTGAAAGAACTGCCTGCAACCCGGCTGGGCGCCATTGCCATCAAAGGGGCCTTGCAAAAAGCAGGCATCCGGGCCGAACAGGTGCAGGAAGTATTGATGGGATCCGTATTGCAGGCCAATCTGGGACAGGCGCCAGCCCGACAGGCAGCGAAAGGAGCGGGTTTGCCGGACACCGTGGTTTGCACGACCGTGAATAAAGTCTGCGCCAGTGGAATGAAGGCCGTCCTGCAGGCGGCCCAGGGAATAACACTGGGGGACATAGACATTGCGATAGCCGGCGGGATGGAGAGCATGAGCAATACTCCCTTTTATGTGGAAAATATGCGTTGGGGAAATAAATATGGGAACAGCTCTCTTATAGACGGACTGGCTAAAGATGGCCTGACGGATGCCTATGACGGAAAAGCCATGGGCAATGCCGCGGAGTTATGTGCTTCTACCTGTGGCATCAGCCGGGAAGACCAGGATGCTTTCGCTATTGAAAGTTACCGGCGTTCGCAGGCAGCCTGGGCCGACGGCAAATTCACCGCCGAAGTCGTTCCGGTGGAGATCCTGCAGCGCAAAGGAGACCCTGTCGTATTTGCCAAAGACGAAGAGCCCTTCAATGTGAAATTCGATAAGATACCGACTTTGAACCCTGTGTTTCAAAAAGGCGGCACCGTAACGGCAGCCAATGCCTCTACCATGAATGACGGCGCGGCGGCCCTTGTCCTTATGAGCAGCGATAAAGCAAAGGAACTGGGATTGAAACCACTGGTAAAAATTATTGGTTATGCGGATGCCGAACAAGCTCCGGAATGGTTTACCACGACACCCGCCATTGCGGTTCCGGCAGCTGTCGCCAAAGCCGGCCTTAAAATGGAAGATATCGCCTACTGGGAATTGAATGAGGCTTTTGCCGTGGTGGGAATCGAAAATACCCGGAGAATGCAACTCGACCCCGCCAGGGTCAATGTCCATGGCGGAGCCGTATCGATAGGACACCCCCTGGGCGCCAGCGGCGCAAGGATCCTGGTATCCCTGATTCATATCTTACAGCAGAATAAAGCCAGGTATGGAGCCGCCGGTATTTGTAATGGGGGAGGGGGCGCTTCGGCCATCGTCATCGAAAACCTGCAGGTATAACCGGTTAACCATAAGTTAACGGATGATTTCTTTTTAATATTTAAACGAGGGGAACGTTTTTAAGTCTGATACTTAAACTTAAAATCGCTACAATGAAAAAACAACATCCTTTGTTTTTGAAAGGCCTATTCTATCTATTGGTCGCCGTTAGTTTCTCCGTATCAGCCATGGCAGGTACTTCTGCAAGACCGGCCGGAGATCATCCTTATTACCTGCATGCTTTGTCCGATCTGCGGGCAGCCCGCTGGATGATCGAACATCGCCCGGGCAACTGGCAGCAGACCGTAGACGAGGTCGATGCTGTACGCCGGATCGATGCCGCCATTGGCGAAATTAAGAAAGCCGCTATCGAAGATGGCAAAAACCTGGAAGATCATCCCCCGGTCGATGAACGCAATGACCACGACGGTCGTCTGCATGTAGCCCTGGATTTCCTGCGGAAAGCACGCCAGGATATCAGCCATGATGAAGACAATCGTTTTGCCGAGGGATTGCAGGGGCGCGCGTACGGGCATATCGATGGAGCCATCAATGCCGTTAAAAAAGCTATTCACGCCTAATACGTAGGGGATACCGGATCGCGCAGCGAATACCGGATTAAATTCTTGGGGGTGTCTCAAAAGTAATTTTGAGGCACCCTTTTCATTTTTCATTTGCCGGCCGGCGAACGGGTAGTCCGCCAGCCCCCTTCTATTCCTGCTTCCCGCCCGCCTGGGAGCCTGTCCGGGAACCTTCCGGGGCCGCAACAACCCCCGACGCCTGAACATCCGGCAGAAGCGAACCGATCCGCGCTACTTCCTCGCGTAGCGCCTTGATTTCCTGTAAAACATAAGAAAGCCCTTCATCCACCTGCTCGCTCACCACCGACACCTCTTCAGCTGGAAAATACTTCACCGGTGGCTTGTGGCCCGAATCTCCCTCCTTGCGTCTTTTCTCTAATTGATAATTCGTTTTGCCCAGATCCACCTTTATTAAAACATCCAGTGATATATCAAAATAATTGCTAAGAATAAGAAGCTCTTCTATACTTGGTTCGCTGATGCCATTTTCCCAATTGCCGATAGTCGTTTGCCCCTTTCCGATCAGAGAGGCAAGCTGAGACTGCGTTACAGGAAATTGCTTTCTCAAATACCGGATATTTTTACCTAAAAATTGCATAGTAAGAAATGGGTGGCCAAATAAATTAGTATTACCAAATTAATTGACTTAATTTTGAATGGAGTAGTCTCCAGACCCCTAAATGTAAGCCAAATAAATTGCTAAATGGATGCAAAATGCCCTTTCATGCAAAAAACTGGCCTAACCAATGACGAGTAATAAATTTTCGAACCCTTTAATTATTGTCATGAACACTTCATTAGAACATCTACCGCCCCTTAAACGGGAACAATTAATGATCCTCTCAAAAGTTATTATACAAGCCGTTCGTCCTGAAAAAATCATCCTTTTCGGAATGCATGCCGCTGCCGGGGGAGGCTCCGATCCTGTCGCCGACAGGCAATTGGCCGCCTTTTTAGGAGGTTATGACCTGCTGATCGTCACCCCGCGGGGAGAACGCCGCAATGATCATGAACTGCAGGACCTCATTGAGAATCGTTGTCGTATGTATTATCCCGTTACTGTATTGATACACGATATCAACTATGTGAACAGCCGGCTGGCGGAAGGTCAATATTTTTTTTCCACCATGAGCCGGGAAGCAATCCTCTTATACGATGCGGGCTCCATTCCCCTGGTAAAAGCCGCCCACCCTAACCTGGTGCATATCAGGGCCGTCGCCCAAAAGGACTTTGAAAGATGGAAACTTAATGCGGAAGCCTTTTTCAGAAGCGCCCTGTTCAACAAACAGCAACGGGAAAGGAAAATTGCCGTATTCCTCCTGCACCAGGCGGCAGAGCAGATTTACCAGGCCATTCTGCTGGCCTTTACCGGCTATAAGCCCTGCACCCATAACTTAGACAAGCTCAGGCGGTATACCAACCGTTTTTCCATCGAACTGGCTTTTTTGTTCCCCCGTAATAATGCAGAAGAAGATCACCTGTTCAAATTATTATTGCAGGGATATGTAGATGCCCGGTATAAAGAAGACTATGAGATTACGGAGGAAGAACTGGACCAGCTCACGGAGCGCATCGGTAAACTCCTGTCTATCGCTGAACGCGTATGTAGCAACCGATTTATCAGCCTGATCAAAATGGCAGCCGCGGGATAAAACCGGCTGTAGCGTTAAAGTCAGCCCCGGAATAAAAACCAGCCGGGGCATAAGAGCCGGCGATCAGTGTTTAGTCAGATCTGCAATAGTCTTTTTTTCAAGGATCTTCAGGTTGGCATCGCGCACCTGTGACATGACCATGTGGAGCCCGCACCCTTTTTCGTCACAATTCTTACATCGCTCGTAGAAATACAAGCTGACGCAAGGCAGCAAAGAAATGGGACCATCGAGTAGCCGCATGATCATTGCCAGTGGAACATCTTTGGGGTTTTTGGCAAAAAAATAGCCGCCACCCTTTCCCTTTTTACTTTCCAATATCCCGGCATTTTTAAGCTCGAGCAGGATATTCTCCAGGAATTTCAGGGGGATCTTCTTCTTTTTTGCAACCTCTGCGATCAATACGGGGCCCTCTTTTCCCTTTTCAGCGAGATACATCAGCGCCTGGAAAGCATATTGGGTTTTCTTTGACAGCATTTTTTATCTTGTTTTGTAATGTTTGTTTAATGGTTTAGAAGCCCAGTACGTCCTTCATACTGAAAACCCCTTTCTTATTGTGAATGAATTCAGCCGCCAGCACAGCGCCCGATGCAAAACCCTGGCGATTATGGGCTGTATGCGTTATTTCAATAGTATCAACAGTTGAGCGGTACGTAATGTTGTGTGTGCCGGGAGCAGGATCTATCCTTTCACTGAGGATCGATAAGTTATCAAAGTTATCGCTAATATGATTTACCCATCCTTTTTTCCGGGGAATTCTTTCCAGGATCTGCTCCGCCAGGGTAATGGCCGTGCCGCTGGGCGCATCCTTTTTTTGTGTGTGATGGATCTCCGTCAGACTTACATCATAGTCGGGGTGGGGGGCCATCAGTTCAGCCAGGCGCTTGTTCACCTCGAAAAAAATATTGACGCCGATGCTGAAATTACTGGCATATAAAAAGGTCTTACCTTCCGCCAGGCAAAATTGCTTCAGCTCCTCATACTTCTCCAGCCATCCGGTGGAACCGGCAACCACTGGCACCCCTGCCTGCAGACAACGCAGGATATTGTCATAGGCGCTGTCCGGTCCGGTGAACTCTATAGCTACATCTGCTTTCCGGATATTCTCCTCCAGATTGTCAATGCTGTCCCTTCCGACCCTTAATACGATCTCATGTCCTTTCGCCAGCGCGATCTCTTCTATCGCTTTCCCCATCTTGCCATAACCAATAAGAGCAATCTTCATGACCTGCGATTAATTTTGCGCCAAACCTACATTAAAATGCTGAGACCGCCAATGGGCGATCCACCGAGACCATTGAAGAGACATTATTGTTCGAAGTAGTCCACCATTGGGTGGATCATCGGGACCAATAAAAAGATATGGAAACCCGAGATAATCAGGGAACAAATAACGTCTTAAACCGGGGCTTATGAATATCAAAGGCCAGGCCGATACCCATCGAGGTATTCATGCCCCCCAGCCCCGCAAGCCCTCCGGCGGAGGCGGAATTCGACCCCTCCTGTAAATGAAGGCTCAGCTCAGGGGTCACATCGAAATCCATTAAATGAGCATCCACGGTGGCGTCCACAATTTGCAATCCCCAGAACAGCACGAAGAAGATCACCGAATAATCCTGGTACTTTCGATACTGATTACGGGCGCTTCGTAAGGCATTGTCATCGCCGGCGGTAACAAAGGGCCTTAATTGGGGGTCGACCTTAGCCAGTTTGGCGGCGGTTAAAGGAGTATCCAATATGACGGCCAGGGCGAATTGGCATTTTTTGTACCAGTTCTTATTATCGAAATAAAGATAGGCCGGAATTCCCACCGCAGCATAGACCAGCGGCAGCTTCCAGTACTTATGGTTGTATATCTGGCCCAGGCCCGGGCAAAAAGTCGAATACAGCGTAGCCTTGCGCGGATCATGCTTCTTGCGGGTGGCGGAATCGACCTTATAAGGATTGTCCACTTTCGCACTTTTGTGACGAAGCAGCGAATCTTTTGGATGAGGCTTCAGCGTATCCGCTACCGGATAACCTGAGCCCTGCTTTCCTTTAATGTAAGAAGGGATTGTATCATTCTGCTGGCTCCAGGACACAAAATGCCCCCCCAGTAAAATGCCGACTGCTAATAAATACCTGACCATCTTCATGCTTGGGATACTTGGTTACTTCGAATCACAATGTCTGTTATCTCGGGCCCCGCGCATGGCGGCCTGCCTTCGATCACTGCCCTAGTTGACAGAGACACCCAACTGGTCCAACAGTTTGTTTAATTCCTGAAGGGAGTAATACTCAATGGAAATATTTCCCTCACCTTTCTTGCTGTGATTGAGCTTTACCCGGGTGCTGAAATGTGATGCTAAGTTATCTTCAATTCTTTTGAAAGCTTCGGGCAACGTGGGTTTTACCGAATTTTTAACAGGGATGTTCTCTTTATACAACCTGCGCACCAACTCTTCCGTTTGCCTGACGGAAAGTCCTTTATTCTTGATCTCCCCAAATAGATAAAGTTGCTTATCGACCGTATCCACATTGATGAGCGCACGGGCATGTCCCATCGATAGCTGGTTACTCCTAACGGCTACCTGTATGTCCGGCGGGAGCTTTAATAACCGGATATAGTTGGCCACCGTACTACGCTCTTTCCCCATACGTTCCGCCACCTGCTCCTGCGTATAGTTCAGCTCCTCCATCATACGTTTGTAGCTGAGAGCGATCTCCATTGCATTCAGATCCTCTCTTTGAAGATTCTCCAGGAGCGCCAATTCGAGCAATTGCTGATCATCGGCCTGCCGCACATATGCAGGGATGTCTTTCAAACCGGCTATTTTTGCGGCGCGAAAACGTCGCTCTCCGGATATAAGCCTGTATTTGCCCGAAGGTAATTTAGATACCGTGACCGGCTGAATAATATCATGCAGCTTGATGGAATGCGCCAATTCCTGCAAGGCCTGCTCATCAAAATCATGACGGGGCTGCCTGGGATTGGTCTCGATCTGATCCAGTCCGATGCGCAGCATGTTGGTAACCGCTTCGACAACAGAGGTCTTCAGATCGCCGGAGGTCGTCTTCAGATCGGCATCGATACTTTGCAATAAGGACCTGATCCCTTTACCCAGGGCCTCTTTATTTTTGTTACTCGGATTAGTATTTTTATTGTTGGGAGTAGTCATAAATTGGGCTTCAAGCTTCAGGCCGCAAACTTAAAGTGGGTGTTTATAAGTGTAATATAATAATAATGTTGCGTTCATACAGATCTTCGATTCTATTCATACCATTCCTCCTTACTCCAATATCCTTTCTTCCTGCCGGATCCGGGTCATATTGTTCTTCTGCAGGATCTCTTTGGCCAGGTTGAGATAGTTTATGGAGCCCTTACTGAGCGCATCATACAGGATCACGGGCTTTCCCACGCTGGGAGCCTCGCTGATCTTGGTATTGCGGTGAATGATCGTATTAAAGACGATCTCATCGAAGTGTTTGCGTACCTCGCTCACCACCTGGTTGCATAAACGCAACCGTCCGTCATACATCGTCATCAGGATACCCTCGATGGCCAGTTCCGTATTAAGACGGCTCTGGACGATCTTGATGGTATTCAGCAATTTCCCTAAACCTTCCAGGGCGAAAAATTCTGTTTGTACCGGGACAATGACGGAATCAGAGGCCGTAAGCGCATTTACCGTGATCAGACCCAGAGAAGGCGAGCAGTCAATAATAATGAAATCATACGCGCTTTTCACCGGCTCCAGGATGCCTTTCAGCACGCTTTCCCTGTTGGGGTAATTGATCATTTCTATTTCAGCCCCTACCAGGTCAATATGCGAAGGCACAATGTCCAGATGAGGGATCTCCGATTTAAGGATCACATCTTTTACCGGGATATTGTTTACCATGCAATCGTACAGGCTCTGCGTGACATTATGCAGGTCGAAGCCCGTACCCGTAGTACTGTTAGCCTGCGGATCTGCATCCACCAGCAACGTTCTGAATTCGAGCACGGCCAAGCTGGCTGCGAGGTTGATAGCTGAGGTGGTTTTTCCTACACCTCCTTTTTGATTTGCGACTCCAATTGTTCTTCCCATAATGTATTGTGGTCCGGTGAGCCTTCTCTAAGGACTATAGTATTTTTATTTAATATACTCAATGATCCCGGTTTTTTTGCCGGGGTTCAGGTAAAATTGTCACCAATCGGCAAAACGGCAAAATTTAGTTTTGCCCACCCCGCTTCCCCCTGAACTTCGTCGAGGCATCGTTCCTCGGTTACCTCCCGGACATTTTGACGTATACAACGCTTCGGACTCCTCTTTTAAGGCGCCAAGGTTACAAAAATACATTCTTCGGCATAAATTGTGAGAACTTTCCTTTTTCTTTACTGTTAATCAGACAAATAGTACATGTACACTATCATTTCAGGGACTAACCGCCCCAATAGTAAAACCCTCCACGTAGCGAAGCTTTATCAACAATTATTGACTCAAAAAGGGCAGGAAACGTACTTATTATCCCTCGAAGGCCTCAATGTCCTGGAACGCAACCCCGTTTTTGAAGAAATTGAACGGGATATCTTAATTCCATCTCCCCGTTTTATTTTTATTTCTCCTGAATATAATGGTAGTATCCCCGGTGTCCTGAAGGCAATGTTCGATATTTCCGACATCGACAAGGTATGGCGCGGTAAAAAAGCACTGCTGACCGGCGTATCTTCAGGTCGGGCCGGCAACCTCCGCGGCATGGAACACCTGACGGGGATCCTGAATTATATGAAAGTGACCGTGCACCATAACAAACTTCCCATTTCCGTAGTCCATACCCTGCTGAATACGGAGGGAGTGATAGAAGACCCCAGTACCCTGAACACCATTAATATGCAGTTGGATGAATTTATAGAATTTTAAAAAAAAAGGAAACTTTTCCCATTTTGATAAATAAATAGGCTGATCCCGTTAAAATAAATCGGTCTGTCATCCGTCATTCATGTGTAAAACAGATCAATTATGCGTAACTGGAGAGTAATAGGGATTGTAATAGTCCTGGTCATTTTGCTGGATTTCTATATTTTCCAGGTCATAAGATCCGTTAGCCAGGGAGCTTCCGCCCGGGCAAGAATGGTGACTTTTTCCCTTTACTGGTGTATTTCCATCGGCGCCCTGGTCATTTTTGCCATCTTACCCTTTGTAACCGCACCCGAATGGCCCAGGCTTAAAAATTATATCTTCATCACGGTCCTTTTGCTCTTCTTTTCCAAATTACTGGCAGCCGTCTTTTTCCTCCTCGACGATATTCGCCGCCTGATTCAATGGGCTGCCGGAAAATTATTTTTTAATAACACTGAGGTTTCCGCCATGAATGGGGAAGGAATTTCCCGGTCCGCCTTTCTTAGCTGGCTGGGCATCGGCCTTGGAGGCACCCTTTTCTCCTCCCTGGTTTACGGGTTCAGCAACAAATATAAATATGAAGTGCGGCGGGTACGGCTCACCTTCGATAACCTGCCGGCCTCCTTCCGGGGGCTTAAAATTGTACAAATCTCTGATATTCACTCAGGTAGCTTTGGCAACCCCCAGGCAGTGTCACGGGGAGTAGACAAGATCCTGGAGGAAAAGCCGGATCTGATCCTCTTTACCGGCGACCTGGTCAACGATGCCGCCAAAGAAATGAAAGACTATACCGCTATTTTTAGCCGGCTCAACGCGCCGATGGGCGTATTTTCCACACTGGGGAACCATGATTACGGGGATTATATCTGGTGGGCGACCCCTGAGCTGAAAAAAGCCAACCTGGAACACCTCAAACAAATACAGGCCGGCATGGGATGGAGACTGCTGATGAACGAACACGTCGTACTGGAAAAAGGAGGCGAACAGATCGCCCTGATCGGCATCGAGAACTGGAGCGCCAAAGCCCGCTTTCCCAAATATGGGAAAATGAGCGAAGCTTATGCCGGCGCAGAAAAATACCCCTTCAAAATACTGATGAGCCACGACCCCAGCCATTGGGACGCAGAAGTAAGGACTCATTATCCTGATATAGACCTGGCCCTGGCCGGCCATACTCACGGGATGCAATTCGGAGTCGAGATCCCCGGCCTGAAATGGAGCCCCGTACAATATGTATACCCGCAATGGGCTGGTCTCTATGAAGAAGGCCGGCAGAAATTATACGTCAATCGCGGATTTGGATTTATCGGCTACCCGGGAAGGGTGGGTATTATGCCCGAGATCACCGTGATCGAACTGGCTTAAAACGCCACTCAGGAATAATCCCTTGAACCATAAGGTAAAACGGGTTAATTTCGCCCCGTCATTTAGAAAGCATTAACGAGTCGTTAAAGCATTTTAACACCTCTGTTAGTGAACCAGCGTGTAAATTCATCCTTATTTTGAACCCAAAACAGTATCAACAATGAAATTGAGCAAGCAATTAAAATCGAGTAAGCCATTAATTGTTCTCTCCATCGTACTCCTGACCCTTACCACTGCAAATTCTTACGCTCAGACCTTCCAATGGGGCCTTAAAGCCGGGGCGAATATTTTTAAACTGACCGGCCGGTCCTTTGACAATAAGACACATTTTGGTTTCAATGGCGGCGCCTACGGGGAATATAAGATCAACAACCAATGGGGGATTCAGCCTGAATTATTATACAGCCTGGTGCAATCGCAAACCGGTGACCAGTTCAACCAGATCTACCCCGGCGGCATCAGCTCCAACATTTCCCTCAATTATGTAACGGTCCCGGTATTCCTTACCTTCAAGCCCGTACCTGAATTATCTATCCTGGCAGGCCCCCAATATGGTTTCCTGGTAGCCCAGACTACCGGATTATTTCCCCAGGGCAAGAACAACTCCTTTTCCAAAAGTGATTTTTCCATCGCCTTCGGCGGTCAGCTCAACCTGGGGAAAGTCAAATTTGGCCTGAGATATGTAGTAGGTCTATTGAACATTAATGGTATTAATAATAGCGATACCTGGAAGATCCAGGGTCTGCAGGCCTACCTGGGTTATAGCATTAAATAGTTGATCTTTTTGGATCGATCCGTTGAGGTTTTTTGATGAATTGGCTGAAATTAGTTAATGTATGATAGTTGAGATTATCTGAGAGAATGATTTATGTGAGAAGAGATCACTTTAAAAACTCTGGCATATAAGTTGAAACATTACTCACAAACCAGTTTTTCCATTTAATCTAAAACCATCATCATGAAGCGCATCCAATTTTTTTTGCCACTGCTGCTCATAACCCTTTCCGTTATGAGCACGCAGGCACAGGGATTCCATATTGGCGTCAAGGCAGGAGCCAATATCTTTAAGATCGACGGCCAGTCCTACGACAGTAAATTCAATTTCGGATACAATGTCGGCGCTTTTTCTGAGATCAATTTTACAAAGCAATGGGGAATCCAGCCCGAAGTAATGTTCAGCCAGACCAATTATCGCACCGGTAGCAATTTCACCGATGTTTACCCGACAGGCACCAATGACCTAAAGGGTAAATTGAACTACCTGAGCATACCCGTCCTGCTGAGCTTCCGGCCGATCCCCTTTTTGAGCATTCTGGTGGGACCCCAATATGGGATATTGCTCAACGGGGACCAACATGTGGTCACCCAGGCTAAAGACGCATTCAAGAAAGGGGACTTCTCCCTGGTTGGAGGCGCCCAGCTCAATGTAGCCAGTTTTAAACTGGGAGCGCGTTATGTCATCGGGCTGACAGATATCAATGACATAGATAATCAACAGAAATGGAAAAACCAGGGTTTCCAGGTTTATGCCGGTTTCCGTATATTTTAAGTGAATAATGCCGATTATCCACCGCCTTATTCGATCCGGCAAGGAATTTTCAGAAATATAATTCCTTGCCGGATCTTGTCTCATGTCTTTTAAGGCGGTTCCACCGCCTTTGGGTTCCTGGAAAGAATTGTCTGAAATCTAATTCTTTCCAGGAACTCATCTAATGTCTGACTTCGTCAAGGCGGTTCCACCGCCTTTGGAGGCCCTCCTGACAAAATAGGAGGGTTTTTTCTTTAAATGTCCCCTTAGGAGGCTTGGCATCAAACTTGACTTCTATATATTTCATCTGTAAAACAGTAGGAAGTTTCCCTTACAGGTGCTATTTTGTCATCGATTGAACCCAAAATTACAGGATGAAAGAAACGAACTTATTTGCGCGTGCCGAAGATGATATGGATTTTATGCCCATCATACCCCTGAACGAGAGTGATAACGAAAACCTGAACGATATTGAGATCCCCAAAGAATTACCCGTGCTCCCCCTGCGAAATACGGTGCTTTTCCCCGGGGTGGTACTGCCCATTACCGTAGGCAGGGACAAGAGCATTAAGGCGGTAAACGATGCCTATAAAGCTGACAAACTGATCGGCGTCCTGGCACAAAAAGATAGCAATATCGAAGATCCCACCGTAGTCGATCTGGAAGATGTAGGCACTGTAGCCCGTATCATCAAGCTCATTAAAATGCCCGACGGAGGCACTACAGTGATCCTGCAGGGCAAAAGACGATTTAAAGTAGGCGCTATTACTGCCGAAGACCCTTATTTCAAAGCCCAGGTAGTCCTTTTACAGGAAGAAGAAGCCCCCAAAGAACAGGATTTTGAAGCCTATGTGTCCAATATCAAGGACCTGGCTGCCCAGATCATTCAACTTTCTCCCAATATTCCTTCCGAAGCCTCTATTATTCTGAAAAATATTGAGAACCCTTCCTTCCTGATCCATTTTATTTCCAGTAATCTCAATACGGAATTGCACGAAAAGCAGCAACTGCTGGAAATACATCACATCAAATCCCGGGCTGACCTGCTGATGCAATTACTGCAAAGGGAATTGCAGTTCGCCGAACTGAAGAACAAGCTCACCAATAAGACCAAGACCGAGCTGGATAAGCAACAGCGGGAATATTTTTTACAACAACAGTTAAAAAGTATTAAGGACGAGCTGGGCGGCGACAGCAACGAACGGGAAGTAAAAGAAATGCTGAAAAAAGCCGAGACCAAAAAATGGCCGGCCGCTGCCAGGGACCTGTTTAAGAAAGGAGTCGAACGCCTGGAACGAATGCATCCCAGCACACCGGATTATTCCGTCGTATATAACCACCTGGACCTGATGCTGGAATTACCCTGGGCAGATCATACGGCAGATTCCTACGACCTGAAGAAAGCGAAAAAGATACTGGATCACGACCATTACGGCATGGACAAGGTGAAAGAAAGGATCCTGGAATACCTGGCGGTATTGAAATTGAAAGGCGATATGAAGAGCCCTATTCTTTGTTTCCTTGGCCCTCCGGGAATCGGGAAGACCTCTTTGGGCAGGAGCATCGCCAATGCGATCGGTAGAAAATATGTCCGCATCAGCCTGGGTGGTCTGCATGACGAGAGCGAGATCCGGGGACATCGCAAAACCTATATTGGCGCTATGCCTGGCAGGATCCTGCAGTCCCTGCGAAAGATAAAATCCTCCAACCCGGTGATGATCCTGGATGAGATCGATAAAGTAGGCAGCGATTTCCGGGGCGATCCCTCCTCTGCTTTGCTGGAAGTGCTGGACCCCGAACAGAATCATACCTTCTATGATAATTACCTGGAGCTGGAATATGACCTGAGCAAGGTACTGTTCGTAGCCACCGCCAATGATATCAATGCCATTCAGCCGGCCTTACGCGACCGGTTGGAGATCATCGACCTGAGCGGGTATGCGGTAGAAGAGAAAGTGGAGATCGCCCGCCGCCATCTCCTGCCCAAGCAAAAGGAAGCGCATGGAGTAGACAAGCTCAACTTTAAGATCGACGACAAAGTCCTGATGAAGGTCATACAGGATTATACCCGGGAAAGCGGAGTCCGGGAACTGGATCGCCAGCTGGCTTCCATCATGCGCTATCAGGCTAAGGAATACGCCATGAAAGGGAAGCTCAAAGCCCAGCTCACACCCACCGATATTGAAAAAGTATTGGGGAAATCCCGGTACAGCAACGATCTCTATAAAGTGGCCAATATGCCGGGAGTGGCCGTAGGCCTTGCCTGGACCTACGTTGGCGGAGATATCCTCTTCATAGAGACCAGCCTGAGCGATGGAAAAGGAGATCTGAAACTGACCGGCAACCTCGGCAACGTCATGAAAGAGAGCGCCGTGACAGCACTCACCTACCTCCAGTCGAATGCCCGGAAATACGATATTGACCCCGAATTGTTCAACCGCAAGACCATCCACGTACATGTTCCGGAAGGAGCCGTGCCCAAGGACGGCCCCAGCGCCGGCATCACCATGATGAGCTCCATTGCCTCCGCAGTGACGGGCAAGAAAGTGAAGCCTTACCTGGCGATGACAGGAGAGATCACCTTGCGGGGACAGGTACTGCCGGTCGGGGGAATCAAAGAAAAAATACTCGCTGCCAAAAGAGCCGGATTAAAGGAGATCATCCTTTGCTGGCAAAATGAAAAAGATATACAGGAGATCGATTCCACCTTTATCAAAGGCATGAAATTCAGTTTTGTTAAAACTATGCAACAGGTCCTTGAACTGGCCCTGTCCTAATGAACCATTCCCTTATACCACTTGTTAATTATTAAAGGCTTTACAAGTTTTTATGTTGGTTGTTTTAAGGGTTAAAAAAGAATCCCTCATGTCCATGGGGGATTTTTTGTGCCCTTCGGGCAGTGGACCCGTGGTCCACTTTTTTTAACCCTTCCATCAACAAAAAACAGATATAATAAATCTGACCTTCGACCTGGTTAATCCAGTGATCTAAGGTTAAATAACTAGTTAAGACTAAGTAAAGATTGCAGGAAATCCAGGGAAACTGGGTAATCGCGGCAGGAATAGTCTCTTTTATTATTTTTTTATTTCTTTAGCACTAATTTTGATCACAGTAGAAAAATCTTCCATGGTCAAATTAATTATCGTAGATGATCATTTCCATGTTCGGCAAGCATGGAGCTGGGTGCTGAACCAGGTTCCCCGGATCGACGTTATTGCACAATGCGCCAATGGCCAGGAAGCCATCGAAGCGGCTAAAAAATTACAACCGGATGTTATCCTCATGGATATTCATATGCAGCCCGTCAATGGGATCGAAGCTACCCGCACCATCCGGCAATTCGCACCCGAAATCAAGATCATCGGAGTCTCTGTACAGGCAGAACGATCATTTGTAAATGAAATGTTGCGTAATGGAGCCAACGGATATGTTACCAAGAACTCTTCCAGCAGTGAAATGATCATGGCCATCGATGAAGTACTGGCCGGAAAAACCTATCTCTGCGATGAGATCGGACATCTGAGAAATCAACCGATCGATCGGACCCCTAGCCCGGTCATCCGATAATCAATCATACCGTCGCATCGATCAACTCGCCTCATAATGCTATCTCCGAACTTCCGAAGGGAGGTCGTCGCCCGACGCAGGTGCTGCGTCTTTCGTCAAGGCCCCTGCCCCTGATCAATTGATCTCGGCTGCCAGTTCCTTTTCCGTTTTAAAAGCTTCTCTCGGCTTTAATCCCAGTAATTCGAATAGGATATTATCCTCCTCGAAGGAAGGATTAGGAGTAGTCAGTAATTTATCTCCGGCAAAGATGGAGTTGGCGCCGGCCATAAAGCACAAAGCCTGCTCAGCCTGGCTCATCTCCGCCCTTCCCGCACTCAGCCTCACCATCGTACCCGGCATCAGGATCCGGGCCGTAGCGATCATCCGGACCATATCCCAGCTGTCTACCTTGGGATTGTTCTCCAGGGGAGTACCTTTTACCCGCACCAGCGCATTGATGGGCACGCTTTCTGGATGCTCCGGTAAAGTGGCCAGGGTATGCAGCATCTTAATGCGATCCGCATGCGTTTCCCCTAACCCGATGATTCCCCCGCAGCACACCGTTACTCCGGCTTTACGGACATTGTCCAGCGTAGACAACCGGTCATTATACGTACGGGTAGAGATGATCTCGTTATAATATTCGGAAGAAGTGTCCAGGTTATGATTGTAGGCATAGAGGCCGGCATCCGCTAATTTCTTAGCCTGCGCTTCATTCAGCATGCCCAGCGTACAGCAGACTTCCATCCCCATCTCATTGACCCCTTTCACCATGTCCAGCACCCTGTCAAAATCCTTGTTATCCCGCACTTCCCGCCAGGCCGCTCCCATACAGAACCTTGTCGATCCAGCCGCTTTTGCCTTGGAAGCGTATTCCAATACTTCGTCTTTTTGCATCAACGCCTGCACATTCACGCCGGTATTATACCGGGCCGCCTGGGGACAATAGGCGCAATCCTCAGGGCAGCCTCCTGTTTTGATCGACAGGAGGGTACAGACCTGGACCTCTCCCGTCTCATTATGCTCACGATGTACGGTAGCAGCCTTATAGATCAGATCCAGTAAAGGAGTATTATAGATATCCTGAATTTCTTGTATTGCCCAGTCATTTCTTATCATAAATAGAGATTGGAGATTCTCAAAAGTTCTGTCAAAAGTAATTAAAACCGTTTAAAAAAGTATTACCTCATTTAAGATAGCTCAGGTTAGTTTGAGGAGTTAAGGCAAGCAAAGTTTCATACATTAACCGGATCGTTTGCTCGATATCCCCTTTATACAACATCTCCACCGTCGTATGCATATAACGCAGCGGAATGGAGATAAGGACGGAAGGACACCCGTCATTGGCATAGGCAAAGGAGTCGGTATCGGTCCCTGTGCTGCGCGAAACGGCCCTTAGCTGAACGGGGATATTCTTTTTCTCCGCCGTATCCTGCACCACCGCCAGCAGCTTGTTGTGGACGGCCGGGCCATAAGCCAGGGAAGGCCCCTTGCCACAGGAAATATCGCCTTCGATGATCTTATTGATCATCGGGGTAGCCGTATCATGTGTAACATCCGTAATGATGGCCACATCGGGACGGATACGGCGGGCGATCATCTCGGCGCCCCGCAGACCCACTTCTTCCTGAACGGCATTGACAATATACAGCCCATAAGGCAGTTTCTTTTTATTCTCGGACAGCAGACGGGCTACTTCGGCGATCATAAAACCGCCCACCCGGTTGTCAAAAGCCCTTCCGATGAAATAATCATAAGCCAGCTCCGAAAAGCCGTCCTGGTAAGTGACCACCGAACCGATATGAATACCCAGGTCCTCGATTTCTTTCTTGTTGCGGGCTCCGCAATCCAGGAACAGGTTGTCCACCTTGGGCTGTGGCTCTTTCGCATCGGGATTGCCCATGCGCGTATGAATAGCCGGCCAGCCGAATACGGCAGGCACCAGCCCCTTTTTACCGTGGATGAAGACCCTTTGCGCCGGGGCGATCTGGTGATCCACCCCTCCGTTGCGCTTGAGATAGATAATGCCTTCGGGGGTAATATAGTTGACGAACCAGCTGATCTCATCGGCATGCGCTTCAATGACGACTTTGAAAGGCGCTTTTGGATTGATGACGCCGACGGCCGTTCCGTAAGGATCGACGAAATGGGTGTCCACATAAGGTTTCAGGTAATCCAGCCAGAGCTGCTGACCGCTGCTCTCAAAACCTACCGGAGAAGGATTGTTAATATAATTCTTCAGGAAGGCCATCGAATGGGCCGTTAATATAGAAGGAGATTTTGCTTCGGTCTTAGTGCTCTTTGCCATTTGATTTTTCAGTTATTCGCGTTAATTAAAAATAAAAAGCCCTGCATTGGAAACTCAAATTTACTAAATCCTGAAGATAAGCATGAGGAGTCCGGAAAACATCATCAGCCCATCCAGCACAAAATAATAGAGATAATCGGAAAAATCCCTTTTGGCCCGCTGATACAGGGCGCCCACGATGATCCCGGGGATCAGCAGCAGCAAGATATAAAAAACAGGGTAATGATAACTAATAAGGCTGATCGTGCTCAAGGCAAACAAGGCAAGGGAAATAATAAATATCGAGTCGATGCCCTTTTCATTGAGTAAGGTGATCAGGCTCCGGATCCCTTCCGCCTTATCGCCTTCCCGGTCACGGTAGTCGAACAAGATACAGATCGCATAGATCAGGAAGAAACGGCTCAGGGCGAACAGGACCGTGGCCCCGTTCCAGGGGGCGCCCGCAACGATAACGGGCAGCAGGGAGGTCACATACATCCAGACAAAGGTTAGAAACAGCGTCTTTCCGACGGCTATCCTCCGCAGATGCCTGAAAACAGGCTGCGGCAGCTTCGGTGCAGAGTACAGGAAAGTGACAAAAGCTCCGAAACAGAGCGCCAGCAGATGCGGTAGCAAGGAAAAAAAATAGATGGTCGCCCCGATCCCCCCCACCAGATAGAGAATGAAATGAAGGATCTTATGGTGCTGGGTCCATACTACCCGCCGGGAGAGACTTACCGAGCCGGGTGTGAGATACCAATGGAAATTATAACTGCAGATGGTAGAAAAAAAGACAAACCCCACCAGGCGACCGGAAGGGGAGGACCCCAGCAACAAGTGACTGGTCTGCCAGATCATCAGCACAGCGCATAAAGCGATATAAAGGCTGCTGAATATAAAAAAGTCGACTATTTTTCTAAACACATGGACGTCAGTGACAGTAAAAGATTAATTAATGAAGCAAAGATACGATGATCGGAGATGTCAGGGTATCGCTGGATTTTCCATTTGCATTGACCGCTGCGAATTTAAAAATGAAAGTATCATTTTGGGTGTTATCCTCATTCAGGTAACCGGTATACGGCAAGGTATAATCAAATTCGCCGCTATTGACACTGGGAAAAGCAGGAATAGGGGTAACGATCGTATCCCCCCCGGATGGACTGTTGGGAGGCTTCTGATTCTGCCGGATGCGGATCGAGGTAAAAGTACCTGATGGCAGGTTCGTGCCGGAAGTGAATTTGAATTTTATATTCAGGCTGCCCCCGGAATCGACGATGGTATTAATGGAAGTAATGGTGAGCTTTGGCTTTGAAGAATTATTTTTGCTGCAGGAGACCACTGCAGCGGTAAGGACGGTGATCACTAAGGCGGGTATCAGGAAAGACGCATGCTTCATGATGCTGATTTGATATGTATACAAACCTACCTAATTTTGTTCAAAAGGGCTACTATTGTTAAAACTTTTGCAATTCATTGACTAAAGCGTCCCGTTTCCGCGGCCCGACTGGATGCAATCGGCAGCTCAACGGGACGCAATCGACAAATTATTAAGACTAAGACATGGACGAATGGGAAAAAAAGATATTCGGGCTTAAAAAAGGGGATTTTACGGCAACGGCATTGGAAATCTTCCGGTTTCAATATGACAACAATCCAATTTACCGCCTGTATACCGACACCCTGGGGATCAGCCCGGGCGCGGTACAGGCAATTACGGAGATCCCGTTCTTACCGGTCTCCTTTTTCAAGACCCACCCCGTAAAAACGACGGATTTCACCCCCGAAGCCGTATTCGAATCCAGCGGGACTACCGGCACCCGGGGCAGCCTCCACGAAGTGAAAGATCTCGGCCTGTATAAAGAAAGCTTTATGGCCGGATTCGAACGATTCTATGGCCCCGTCAAAGACTGGTGTATCATCGGGCTCCTGCCGGCTTACCTGGAAAGATCCAATTCCTCGCTGGTGGTCATGGTGGATGCGCTGATCCGGAAGAGCGGGCATGCCGACAGCGGTTTTTACCTCTATGAGCACGGGAAATTATACGAATTACTGGGCAGACTGGAAGCGCAGGGGCAAAAGACCTTGCTGATCGGGGTCACTTTTGCCTTACTGGATTTCGCGGAACACTATTCCCTGCCGCTCCGCCATACGATCGTCATGGAGACCGGCGGCATGAAAGGGCGGCGAAAAGAGATCACCCGGATGGAATTACACGATGTCCTGACGAAAAGCCTGGGCTTAAGCGTCATCCACGCCGAATACGGGGCGACCGAATTATTGTCCCAGGCCTATTCGGACGGCAAGGGCCTGTTCACCTGCCCGCCCTGGATGCGCGTCCTTCCCCGGGCAGAGGACGACCCCCTGGAGACCCGGGAGCAGGGCGAAGGCATCCTCAATATCATCGACCTGGCTAACGTATATTCCTGTTCTTTCCTGGCGACGGAAGATATCGGCCGCGTTCACCCCGATGGCCGCTTCGAAGTCGCCGGCCGCGTCGACAACAGCGATATCCGAGGATGTAGTTTAATGGTGGTGTGACGGCGCCGCCGCGCAAAGTCGCACTCATAGCAATTGGCGGGGGGATGGCCCGTTGGCAAAGCAGGAGTGGGGGACCAGCGTTATCGCATCTATTCAACATCGTTGTGTCACTCCCTTGTAGGCAGTGATTCTGTTCGGCTCTCTCCGAAATATTCTTCCCGCTACTATACTATATACTATAGAAACCTTGCAGGTTGTTCAGAAAATGAATGAAATTTGACTGATGAATTACAGGATGCAATAACTTATGTGGGATTTCTTCGATTATCATAAATCAAAAAGGGCCACAAAAATGGCCCTTTTCAAAAACTTAACCTGCAAGCTTAATTAACCTTCGAGTTAAACAGCGGCATAGCAGGGATACGATACAAAAATAGTTATTTAATATTTAAACCCCATATAATTAACAAATAATCTTATTAGCTACTATTGAATATTTATAAATGCCTAATAGCCAGTTTCATACCGCGATATCAGAGCCCAGATACCTAAGATATCTGGCAGCTTGCGGCAATAAGGATAGAGCCCTTGCATTATACAGAGCAAATATAGTCTTATCGCAGCAGTTATACGGGGTGATCGGTGTATTTGAGGTCATCCTTAGAAACTCCATTGATAGGCACATGATCGACCAACATGGGAATGAATGGTTGGAAGAAGCGGTAGCGCCTGGAGGCTATTTCGATATCAATTTGGGTTGCGAGGATTCCTACCATTCTGTGCAGGAAGCTATCCAGAAGCTTGCCTTTGAATACACTCATGATCGATTGATAACAAAACTTACTTTCGGTTTCTGGACATACCAATTCGCATCAAAAGAGTTTGCGGCGGCTGGCAGCACCCTACTGGAAATATTTCCCAACCGTCCATTCGGAACAAGGCAAAAAAAGGTTTTTCAAAACCTGATAAAGATCAATGATATTCGGAACAGAATTGCTCATCACGAACCGGTCTGTTTTGACAAAAAAATTATTTCAGCTGAACGGGTTGAGAGAAGGTATGAATTAATATTAGAATTATTAGAGTGGCTTGGGTGTGATCAACAGCAAATACTTTATGGGATTGATGGAGTAAGAGAATCGATGTATGCTATTGGCAGTATTTAGCAGATTGATGAAAATGGATGATGAGCCGCAATTGACAACAAATTCGTTGTTAAAAATTTTTGACAACATTTTCGATGTCAATGACTATGCAGCACCTGCACCAACGCCTTCCACAGCGTATTGCAGCTCGTAAGGATCACCAGCGATCCCACGGCGATGAACATGGCCTTGATCGGCAGCTTACCCACCAACCGGGCCGCAATGGGCGCTGCAAGGACGCCCCCTAAGATCATGCCTGCCACCTCTACCAGCGGGATGCTTTTCAGGAGTATAAAGAAGGTGATGGAACTGGCCAGCACGACAAAGAACTCCGCCAGGCAGACAGAGCCGATCACGTAGCGGGGATTTTTTCTTTTCGAGATCAGCGTGCTGGTCACCAGCGTGCCCCAGCCGCCCCCGGCAAAGGCATCCATGAAGCCTCCCACAGAAGCCAGCCATCCGGCCCCCTTTACCTTACTCTTCGGATCCCGCTTCGCAAAGGCCTTGCGTAAAATATAATATCCCAGGTAGACCGTATAGATAGATAAGGGGACCTTCACCCAGGTGGCATAATCCTTCCCATAAAAGGCCATGGCGGCGCCCAGGATGGCGCCGATAGATCCCGGAATGACCAGGGCGCGAAACAGTTTTTTATTGATATTGCCAAACCGGTGATGACTATAGCCCGACACCCCGCTGGAAAAGACCCTTGCCGAATGCACCCGGCTGCTGACAATCGCCGGGCTGACCCCATACGCCAACAGGAAAGTCGTGGAGATCGTACCATAGCCTAGCCCCATCGACCCATCCACCATCTGCGCCAGAAAGCCCGTGAGCATCATGATCAGAAAGGCGTTCGTATCCACATGCTTAGGCAGCGTCCGGACAAAACCCAGGATCTCCCCGAAAGGGGCCCAGGACAAAACAGCATGCCCCAAGATCATAAAGACAAAAGCGAAAAGACACCATTTGACGATCTGCTGCCATTTCTTGTCCCCGGGCTTATGAAGGATAGATGGATCAGCTATGGCTTGTTTGGCTACCAGCACCTTGGTCAAATCATTCAGCTGCCGCACCTTCTCGCTAAAGTCGCCATTCAGGCTGTGCCGGATAGTCTGCATATTGTCCAACACCTCCTCCATCTCATCGGGGATCATCCCCCCAATCTCTTCCTTCAGGCGTTTGGCGATGGTCGGGGATTTGCCATTCGTGGAGATGGCGATTTTCAGGTTCCCTTTTTTGACGATGGAACCTAAATAAAAATCACAGAGGTCTGGTTTATCCGCCACATTGATCAGGATGCCTTTTTCTTTGGCGTCCTGCCGGATCCGGGCGCTGAGATCCCGGTCATTGACGGCTGCAATGGCGATATCGGCCCCATCCAGGTCTTCATCGTGGTAAGGGCGTTCCACCAGCTCTATATTGGGATGGGCCGCCGCCCGTTCTTTGATGGCCGGCAGGATCGATGTAGCCACGATCCGGATAGACGTTGCAGGAGAGTTTTGCAGGACCGCATTTAACTTTTCCAGGGCCACATTCCCGCCGCCGATGATCAGCAGACGCAGGGTCTCTAATTTCACAAAGACCGGGAATAGATTATTCCCGGTCTCCTGAACAGGGGAAGCCCCCCCTTCGGATGATAATATGCCTGACTCGCTTTTTCCTTCCTGCGTACTCATTTTTTTTGTCGCGTGTTAGTGTCGAATACGATGGTGAAATAATAGAACCCTCCCACCGTCGGTCCGCCAAGATACTGGTAATATCTCGTATTGAAGATATCAGTAGCCCCCAATTTTAGTGTACTAAACAATTTTGGTATCCGATAGTTCACCTGGGCGTCGATCGTTCCGTAAGAAGGCACGGTGCCTGCCGCCAGCGGGCTATTCCAATAGAAAGAGTTCTGCCAATGCCATCCTACGTTAAACCCGGTGTTGGGAAGGATCTCCCGGTTGCCGATGGATACATTGGTGATCCAGTCCGGGGTATTAAAGGCCGGCGTGAAGGCATCGGACGATTGAATGCTGGCGATGGCCGCATAGCTGGCATTGGCCGTGATATTGAATTTCTTATAAAAATTATAGGATAATCCCAGCTCTACTCCCTGGTTGGTGACCTGGCTTTTCGAATTGGTCCACATTTTATATTTGGTGACCTGCCCGCCGTATATCTGAGTTGCGGTGGCCACATTCACACTGCCGCCGATCGTACCCGTTTTCGGTTGGGTGATGTCCAGCTGACCGATGAAATGATCATAGGCGCTGAAATAATAATCTACATCGAAGAATAATTTATTCTCCAGCCAAACCCCTTTATAACCCACCTCGAAAGAGTTGATATGCTCGGGCTGGATATAGGTATAAGTGCTTTGCTGTAATACGCCCGTTTCTTTTTGAATAGCATCGGCCTGGGTCATTCCACTATTGTTGATATCCGCGTTCACGGCATTCTTAAAGGCGGTCACCGAGGAGTTAAGATAAGAGTTCTCGAAAGCCTGCAGATGCTGGGACACGTCCGGCAGACCACCCAGGCGGCGGACCCCGCCGTTATTCACGAACGCAAAACCTTCAAACAGGGTAGGGAAGCGGTACCCGTTCTGGAACGAAACCCGGAAATTATGTTTCTCCGTGGGAGAATAGACCATCGCGATCCGGGGATTGACCTTGGGGCTGAAATATTCGGTCTTATCCACCCGCACAGACGCTGTGATCTTCAGCTTCTCATCGAATAGTTGCTTCGTAGCCTGCAAGAAACCTCCATAGCTGAAATAATGGAAATCCTTGTGCGCCAGCTTGGGATCGGCATAGGCTCCGGGATTTACATAATTGTTCCCGTCAGGCGTAACGATATAATTACGATAATTAGCTCCGGTGAGGATCTGGATAAAAGGAATGATCCGCGACCAGTCATATTGCCCTTCCACATGGACAAAAGCCGATTTGAGGAGCATCTGCGCCCCTACGGTATCCCAGTTATTGGTGTGGATGATCTTATTACGCACGCTGTCGAAGGCCGCTGCGCCGGGCAGATAACGCCCGTTGTCGGCGGAAGCCCGGGCCGCATCCAGGGAAGCGGCTACATTTTGATAAGAGGCGGTTCCATTGGCATTATAGGCCGTGTTGAAGGCGGCCGTATAGTCGTTCCACCATTGCCCGGATTTTTTAAAGGCCATGTCGATGTTTTCCCCCAGCGGCCGGAAATTAAAGGAATTATTGCCGGTATTCTCGTAGGTATAATAGGCTTTGATGCCGAAATCCTGGCCCTTGATATCCAGCGCATGCTGCTGGATCCGTTCTCCGTCCAGCCTGACACGGTTGCCTCGCTGGTAGTTGTTCGTGGCGACGCCGATCCGGTAGGTATAGGCGATCTCGGTAAGGGGATTGAGCTTATAATGAAGGGCCACATCTACTTTCGTATTTCTGACGGCATAGTCGCTAAGGTCTTTTTCCAGGTAACCCGTCCTGGACACATCGTATTTCTTCCCTGCCAACGTGAGCGTCTTCATATCGCTGTTATATTCGTCGCCGTAGCGGTTGATCAGATCCGCGGCGGGATTATGGGCCGCGACGGAAGCATTGGTCTTATTGCCCACATCGAAATACTGGTCATGCGTATTGTTGGCGATCCAGTCCGTCCCCTGGGAATGAGCGGCATTGATCTTAAATGCGAATTTTTTCCCGATCGCTTTGGCATAGCGGATAGCCGTTTCCGAAAAAAGGGCAGCGCTATGATCCTTGTCATCGACATGATTGACCCCTACTTTCTGGTAAACGCTCAGTCCTTCATATTGAAAAGGCGACTTGGTCTTGAGGTTGGCGATCCCGTTGATCGCATTCAGGCCATAGATGGCGGAAGCTGCGCCCGGTATCAATTCCACGCTCTCGATATCGAGTTCGGTCGGACCTACGGCATTGGCCACCGGCGCCCCGATGCCGGGAGAGATATTATCCACTCCGTCTACCATTTGCAGGAAGCGGGAATTGGTGGTGCCGCTAAACCCCCGGGTATTCGGTACCTTATAGCCCATGCTTAGGGTAGTCATCTGAACCCCTTTTATATTTTCGAGGGCATCGTAAAAAGTAGGCGCAGGACTCTCCTTAATGGCCCGGAGATCGAGCTTCTCGATCGTCACCGGCGAACGCAGAATGCTCTCGGACACCCGGGATGCCGTCACTACTACCTGGTCTACCATCACATTCTGGGAGTTGAGGGATATGGAGATACCCCTGATCCCGTCTTCCCGGTCCCGGACCGTGAATTCCTGGGCCTTATAGCCAATGGAGGTAAAGATGAGGGTGAGGGGCAATTTTTGGGTGGTCTTCAGCTGGAAGGACCCGTCTGCCGCCGCCACCGTGCCGGCTGCTGAACCCTTGATCCGGATGGACGCGCCGCCCAGGGTCTGGTTGTTGACGGAATCATAGATCTTTCCTGAAATAAGATAAGGGTCCTGGGCGGCAGCTCCCAGGAATAGGGATACAAGGGTTAGCGTAAAGAAAGCAATTCTTGTAAGCATTAGTCTATTAATTTAGTAGATTGTATGGGTAAAAAAAAGGATGGAATGTCGGTGTTAAGCAAAAAATGTCCCGGTGGGACAACAGCATTCCTTAAGACAAAAGGGGGTGTGCAGGTGGTTCATGCTGCAAACTTAAATAAAATCCTACTAATTTAGTAGACTTTGTTAAAATATTTTTTTCTCCCCTGCGCCGGGCCTGCGGTCCTTCCAGCCCCAGGTCCCGGTCGACCAATCAGGCGCACCGACCCAGCCGGCGCAGGGGCGTAGCCGACTGCTCAAGCCTTATACCACCGCTGCCGCAAAGCGAAATCCCCGAACTTCTCCCCATTGCCCCTTTCTTTTTGGTAAAGGCGCAACAGCAGGTCCAGTTCGGAAAGGATGGCCGCCTCGTCCAGGTTTTCCTTGTAGAGTTTATTCAGGCGGGTACCTTCATGATCCCCCCCCAGGTGCATATTGTAATGCCCGGCAGCCGTGCCGATAAAGCCGATCTCTGCGGCATAGGGACGGCCGCAGCCATTCGGGCAGCCGGTCATACGGATGACGATATTCTCCTCACTGACGGCATGTTTGGCCAGCAGGGGCTCGATTTGGCTGATCAGCTCCGGAAGGTAACGTTGCGCTTCCGCCAGGGCCAGCGGACAGGTAGGCAAAGCGACGCAGGCAATGGAATTCTTCCGGATAGCGGAAGCCGCCTCCGTATGCTCGATGATCTTGTATTTGCGAAGGATCTTGTCGATGGCGGGCTTATTTTTCTTTTCGATATCGGCCAGGATCAGGTTTTGATTGCCGGTGAACCGGAAATTGGCCTTTCCAGTTTCGGCTATTTCCAACAAAGCCGTCTTCAGCGCCACTTTTTCGTCGTCCAGGATCCGGCCATTCTCCACGAAGGGAGTATAATACCAGCGTCCCTGGTGATTCTCCTGCCAACCATAATAATCGGTCCGGTCTGTAAAAGAATAAGGGCGGGCCGCTTCCAGCTCGAACCCTGTCCTTTTCGCCAGTTCTGTCTTGTACCATTCCAGCCCGTATTTGTCCACCGTGTATTTCAGCCGGGACAACTTGCGGTCGCTCCGGTTGCCATAGTCCCGCTGGATGGTGACAATCTCATACACGGCCTTGAACAGCCTTTCGTCCGCCGGCACGAAGCCGATGACAGAGGCGAGTCTCGGATAAGTCTCTGCATTGCCGTGCGTGGTCCCCAGGCCTCCGCCGATGGCGATATTAAATCCTTTCAGCTCTTCTTTTTCAATGATGGCGATCAGCCCCAGATCATTGGTGAGCACGTCGATATCATTATTCGGCGGAATGGCAATGCCGATCTTGAATTTCCTGGGCAGGTAACGGTCCTGGTATAGCGGATCCTCTTCCTGTTTTTTATCGGTGAGCTTTTCCTCATCCAGCCAGATCTCATAGTAGCCATGGCTTTTAGGCAACAGCAGCTCACTCAGTTTGGCCGCATAGGCATGCACCTGCTCATGGATAGCCGACTGAAATGGATGGGCCGCGCAGGTTACATTCCGGTTCACATCGCCGCAGGCAGCGATCGAATCCAGCCTGCTCGCGCTGAATGATTTAATGGTAGGCCTGAGATCGGATTTCAGCAGCCCATGCAATTGCAGGGTCTGGCGGGTGGTGATCTTGATGACGCCCGTAGAATGTTCTCCTGCGATATGATGCGTGTCGATCCATTGTTGCGGACTGAGCAGCCCTCCCGGAATACGCAACCGGATCATAAAGGAATAGAGACGTTCCAGTTTCTTTTCTGCCCGCTCTTCCCTTCTGTCCCGGTCGTCCTGCTGGTACATGCCGTGGAATTTGATCAAGGTCTGATCGTCTTCCCGGATAGCGCCGGTGAGCTCGTCCTGAAGGCTTTCGGCCAGGGTTCCCCGGAGCGCATCGCTCGACTGTTTGATCTTTTCAACTCCAGATAAACTTAAATTCAAATTCTTTGGATCGCTCATAATTTATAGGTGGTTATAAATCCGTCTAATAAACATCCTTCACATATCGCCCGGCTTCCTTTAATTCATCCAGGTAACCCGCCGCCTGTGCCGCATTCCTTTTCCCCTGGACCTGTACGATCTTCAGCAGGGCATTCTCCACATCGACGCTCATCGGCTCCTTGGCGCCGCACAGGTATACATAAGCGCCGGCTTCCAGCCATTCAAATAGCTCCTCCGCAAACTTTTCCATCTTATGCTGTACATAGACTTTCTCCTGCTGGTCCCTGGAGAAAGCCGTATTCACCCTGGTCAATACCCCTGTCTGTACCCAGTTCTGGATCTCTGTCTGGTATAGGAAATCCGTCGTGAAATGCTGGTCTCCGAAAAAGAGCCAGTTCTTTCCGCTGGCGCCGGTGGCATCCCTTTCCGCCAGGAAGGAACGGAAGGGGGCGATGCCCGTGCCCGGACCGATCATGATGACATCCTTGTCGTGGGCCGGCAGTTTAAACTGCGAATTCCGATGCACATAAAATTCAAGAGATTGTTCCGGCAATAACTGGGACAGCACATCCGAACACAACCCGTGTTTCGTATCCCCGTTGATAGAAAAAGTATCTTTTGCCACCGTGATATGGATCTCGCCGTCATGCGCCTCCGGCGAAGACGAGATCGAATACAGCCGGGGAGCGATCGGCTCCAGGATAGCGATGACTTCCCGGAATTGTGCCGTATCTTTTACGGGATAGATCTTCAGCAGGTCCAGCAGCCCGATCTTGGTCTCCGGAATTTCCTGCTGTATCAGGGCGGCATATTTTTTCACCACCCTTTCAGGCAGGAACACGATATTCAGTTTTTTCTTCAGCAGGTCGGATATCGCCCATTCTTCGTCGCGGTGAACCACCCTTGCCGTCGGATCCACTCCCGTGAGGCTAATGATCGCTTCCACTATCGCCAATGGATTCTCCGGGGTAATGCCGATAGAATCTCCCGGCTCATACTCCGTTTCCTCCGTGGCAATTTCGAGATGATAGGTTTCCTTGGCCGACCCCCGGTCATTCAGGTTGATATTCGCCAGCACCGTGCCGGTATGATACCTCTTCCCGGAGTGTTTGCGCGCCACCGGAGCGATCAAGGCCTGGCCGTTGCTCCCATTGCCGCCGCCATTGCCCGAAAGGATCCCGCTACCATTACCACCGGCAACGCCATTGCCGCCGCTGGCGCTGCCGCCATTCAGCCTTTGCAAGACCTGGTCAAACCAGTTGCCTGCCTCCTCTTCATAATCCGTATCGCATTTTTGCAGGGAGACGATACGCTGCGCACCCTTGCTCTGGAATTGCTGGTCCACATCTTCTCCCACCTTGCAAAAGAGGGGATAGGACGTATCGCCCAGGGCCAACACGCTGTATTTCAACTTATCCAGGCGGAATCCCTCCCCATGGATATGATCGTAGAATTTTTTGGCCGAGGCAGGAGGCTCTCCGTCGCCCTGTGTACTGATGACGGTAAAGAAGTACTCTTCTTTAACCAGGTCGGTAAGACGATATTGTTCCAGGCCGACCAGCTTGGCATTGATCCCTTTCTTTTTAGCTTTCGCGGCAAAATCCGTAGCCAGCTTCTTGGAGTTGCCCGTCTCCGTGCCATAGGCAATAGTGATCTTGCTGACAGCCGGGCGGGCAGGAGCTTCGGGTTCCTGCACCGGTGACAGCGTTTGGCCCGGCAGGATGACCTGCCCGGTACCCTGCGCCACCACACCGGCGAGGTAGCCGCTTAGCCAGATCAGCTCTTCTTTTGTCGAGCCGGCTATCAGCTCCTGTAATGTTTTAAGCTTTGGCGCTGTCAGCATATGAATATCTTTTTAAGGTTATCGTCTCTTTTGCTTCGACCGGGGGCTCTATCGTTTCTTGCACATCTGCCCGAAGCACTGCCACCTCCTGTACCCTGCCCCGCGGCGCGACCGGCGCGAAATAATGTTCTTTGCTATGGCTGTCAGGCAACCACTGGAAAGGCACCTGTAAGGCCGCCACCTTCCCGATGATCAGCAGGGTAGGGGAAACATAGCTACTGCCTCTCCCTGCAGGGAGGTAGGCATGGATCGGGCCATTGTATACGTTCTGCAGGGGAGTGGTCGCCTGTTCGACGATGGCCAGCCACTTATCGGTCCCGATCCCGTATTGCAGCAGTTTATCCACTAAAGTATCCAGCGGCTCGGAAGACATATAAAACACCAGCGTATCGTTGGTCTGGGCCAGATCCTTCCAGTACGACTCATCCAGGATATCTTTCTTATAATAAGTGAGGAAACGCACGGCGGTGGAATAACCCCTGGCCGTTAAAGGGATGCCCGCATAAGCGGCAGCGCCCAGGGCCGCCGTAATTCCCGGAATGATCTCATACGGTATCCGGTGAGCCGCCAGTGTCCGGAGCTCATCCAGGATATTGGAGAAGATGGACGCATCTCCCCCCTTCAGCCGGACGACCAGCTTGCCCCTGCCCGCATGCTCCACCAGTAAGTCATTGATCTCGGACTGGGGGGTAGAAGCTCCTTTACGGCATTGTTTGCCTACGGAAATGATCAGCGCATCCTCCCGGGTATATTGCTGAAGGATCACTTCGCTTACCAGGCGATCGGCGATCACCACATCCGCTTGCTGCAGATAGCGAAGCGCCTTGATCGTCAGCAGCTCCGGATCTCCCGGCCCTGCACCGGCCAATATCACCTTGCCTCCCAACCCTGTAAGGGCTGGCCAATCATTGCTATGTTGGTTCGTTCCGCTCATTTCAAATCATTTTAAAATCGTCAGTTTGTACAAGGGACACAGCAGCGTCAAAGCCTATTGTATCATACAAGCCCCCACCGTCACATTACTCGTTTCATCGATCAGGATCGCTCCGCCGTTGACCTGCAGATCCGCATAGGAATCGAAGGGCAGGGGAGAGGCCGTCCGGATAGTGGCCTTTACAATATCATTCAGTCCCGCCTGCTGTATGGAGTAATCCTTTTCCAGGGTATTCACATCCAGCCGGTATTCGATCTCTTTTACCACGCTTCGCACGGTCCTGCTGCCGATCTGCAGCAGGTATTTATTTCCCGGAAGCAATAACTTCGCGTCCATCCAGCAGAGCAATACTTCAAACTCCTGCTCTACACGGGGCTGGTGATCCTTTTGAGCGATCAGGTCGCCCCGGCTGATATCGATATCGTCTTCCAGCTGCAAGACAACGCTCTGCGGGGCGAAGGCTTCTTCCACCTCTTTACCACCGGTCTCTATGCTTTTGATCCTGCTGGTCAGCCCGGCAGGCAATACCGTGATAGGGTCGCCTTTCCGGTAGACCCCGCTGATGATCTTACCCGCATAACCCCGGTAGTCATGCAATTCCTCCGTTTGGGGGCGAATGACATATTGTACCGGAAGACGGGCGTGGTCGAGGTTGATGTCTTTTTCCACCTCTGTCTTCTCCAGCAGCTCCAGCAGGGTAGGACCCTCATACCAATCCAGGCTGGAAGACCTGTCCACGATATTATCCCCTTTCAGGGCGCTGATCGGCAGATAAACGACATCCCGCAGCTTCAGGGTCTTGGCGATCTCCGCAAAATCGATGGCGATATTGTTATAGACGTTTTCAGAATAAGACACCAGGTCCATCTTATTGATGGCGACCACCACATGGGGGATATTCAGTAAAGAAGCGATGATCGAGTGGCGGCGTGTCTGTTCTACCACTCCATTGCGGGCATCGACCAGGATAATGATCAGGTTGGCATTCGACGCGCCCGTGACCATGTTGCGGGTATATTGAATATGCCCGGGTGCATCCGCAATAATGAATTTGCGTTTGGGCGTGGAAAAATATTTATACGCTACGTCGATGGTGATCCCCTGTTCCCTTTCCGCGCGAAGTCCATCGGTAAGCAGGGCCAGGTCTATCTCTCCGTCTTCCTTATTCCGGCTTTGCTTCTCCAGCGCTTCGAGCTGATCCGTCAGGATACTCTTGCTGTCATACAATAAACGACCGATCAGGGTGCTTTTCCCGTCATCTACGCTGCCAGCCGTTATAAATCGCAACAAATCCATGTTTTCTTATTTAAAGTGTCTTCAATTAAAAATATCCGTTCTTCTTCCTATCCTCCATCGCGGCCTCCGATATCTTATCGTCGATCCTGGTTTCCCCACGCTCACTGGTACGGGTAGCTGTAATCTCCTTAATGATATCATCGATGACCGATGCCGATGACTCTACGGCCGCCGTACAGGTCATGTCTCCCACTGTACGGTAACGTACCTGCTTTTTCAGGATCTCGTCGGTAGCATCCAGCCGGATAAAGGGGGACACCGCCACCCATTGCCCTTCATATCCTATTACATCCCGCTCATGAGTGAAATAGATCGACGGCAGGTCTATTTTTTCGCGCCGGATATAATTCCAGATATCCAATTCAGTCCAGTTGCTGATGGGGAAAGCTCTTACATTCTCGCCTTTCCGGATCCGGCCATTGTAAATATTCCAGAGCTCAGGTCGTTGTCTTTTAGGGTCCCAGCCGCCAAACTCATCCCGCACGGAAAAGATCCTTTCCTTCGCCCTTGCTTTTTCTTCGTCCCGACGGGCGCCCCCGATCAGAGCGTCAAAACCGAACTCTTCAATGGTATCCAGCAGCGTAAAAGTCTGCAGGGCATTCCGGCTGGCAAATTTGCCGGTAGGCTCCGTCAGCTGCCGGGTCTTTATCGTATCTTCAACGCTGCGCACGATTAATTTTTCCCCGATCTCGGCTGCCAGCCTGTCCCTGAATTCCAGGGCTTCCGGGAAGTTATGCCCGGTATCGATATGCACGAGCGGAAAAGGGAATTTCCCCGGACGGAAAGCTTTCAAAGCCAGGTGTACCAGGGTAATAGAGTCCTTACCTCCACTAAAAAGCAGGGCCGGACGCTCGAATTGACCGGCTACTTCCCGTAATATGTGGATGGCTTCCGATTCCAGATGGTCGAGATAATCTAATCCACCGCCCCCTAATGGGGAGCCGGACAACGCTTCATTATTTTTCATGTTACTGCTCATGGTTTTACAATTAATTGGCCTTTTCAGCCGTTTCGGCGACATGGAGGCCGCATTCCTTTTTACTGCTGTCTTCCCACCACCATCTGCCTGCCCGGAAATCTTCCCCGGCCTTTACAGCCCGGGTGCAGGGTGCACAGCCGATACTGACAAAGCCCTTATCGTGTAAGGGATTGTAAGGGACATTGTGCTGGTCGATATAATCTTTCACCGCGGCGGTGTCCCAGTGAAGGATGGGATTGTACTTAATGACGCCATTTCCCTCGTCCCACTCAATCAGTTGATGGTCTTTCCTTTCCGGAGAATGCTCCGCCCGCAGACCCGTTACCCATACCGCCTGTCCTTTCAACGCCCTTTTCAAAGGCTCTACCTTCCGGATATGGCAACATAATTTCCGGTTGTCCACCGATTCATAAAAGGCATTGGGGCCTTTTTCATTCAGATAATCTTCCAGTAAACTCCTGTCCGGATAATAGGCCTTTACCCGGGTATGATATTTTTCATTGGTATTACTCCATACAGAGTAAGTCTCGGCAAACAGCCGCCCCGTATCCAGGGTGAAAATGGTCACCGGGACCTCATGGGATAAAATATGATGGGCGATGACCTGGTCTTCTATGCTAAAACTTGTCGAAAACACTACCTGCCCGGGAAAACCGGACGCTAAAACCTCCAGCGCTTTATCAATGCTTAGCCCAGTGATTTGGTCGAGTAATAGGGGTATATGATTTTTAAGTGTATTGTCCATGTTTGGTGGTTATTATCGGAAGAAATTGTCTAAAGATGTAATGGGGGGTAGACAAAGAAGGTCAGCAACAACAACAATTGCTGCAATAGATGGGGGACATATACAATATCGGAGAGATTTCTTTGATCATTTTTAAGTCTACCATTATGATGGACAAAGATATAGTAGAAATATGACTTAAAAAATAAATTTTTGCCCCGCCCGGCTGCCCCCTCTGCCCCGGAGCCCTACCTGGCGCAGCCCGCCTTATTGACCCTATATTTGACCAAAACAATTGAATATGAAAAAGTTAGCCCTCGCGACCCCGGTTAACAACATTAAAAAGGGGCCAGACGGCCCCTTTTTAATTATCGTATTAGTATTTTATTTACTTCAACCCTTGCTGCACACCCGGAACCGGGGCCCCTTTTGAATATTGTTTTTCCCAATCCCCCATCTGCATCAGCATCTGATAGGAAGAAAGGATATCCTGCGCGAATTTCGCCTGCATATCCGATAGATTCCCCCCCTTGCCCTGCAGGAGCATCTGCGCATTGATAGCCAGTTGTTCATCCGTCATATTATCTCCCAGGGACTTATAATAACGCATCTGCTGCGCCAGGTCTTTTTTCACCGAAGCATTGACCTTTTTGGCAAGGGCCCAATCCTCGGAGACATAACAGGCTTCCAGGAACCGGAAAGAGAAATAATCATGGAGATTATTCTGGTTGGAAGTCATCCCATATGGGAAATTGGACTCCAGCACATTCTTGTCATAATGCTCCAGCAGCTTGCGGGCAGAATCCTTTTGTCCGGCCGTGGCCAGGCTTAAAGCCACCTGCGCATGGGCATACTTGATACTGTTCAGATGACGACGGTTCTCCTCATCATAATAGACCCCGGGTTTATCGGCATTGCCGTAGGCGAACTTCTCCATGATCGTCTTATAGGCTGTCTCATTATCTACATTCCCATTCTCCACCGGTGTCAGTTGATACGCTAAGCCCTTCAACCGCGCATATTTTGCCAGGCCCAGATCCCCTAACTCCTGCGGAGACGAGAAGCAAATAGGCCTTTTCCATTTGTTGGCCGCAATGATCGCCAGGATGGCCAGATCATTCTTCAGCAAATAATGCTTCTGCGCGGGAATATCCAGGTGCAGCTCGCTCACCACACTGTCTCCCGGATGCACCGTGCCATTCTCCCTGACCGTATTGAGATCCACCGGTACGGAGAATTTCTGGGTCGGCACCAGGTTGATCATGCTGCCGCTCTCAGTCGGAGAGGTATACTTCGGATCGTCGCTGGCCACCACATTCTTTAAGATGTCATAGAGATCATAATATTTACCCTGGTCGAAGCCGGGAATTTTATCGGTAAAATAAGCGACATTCCGCTTTTCCCCCATGATCTGCTCCGGGGTGAAAATGACGTCGAACGGAGCGCTCTGGTTGATCTTATAACGCAGCTGGTTCATATACCAGTCCGTACCCAGCAGCGTATTGACCATTACCCTCACATCGGGACGGATGCCTTCCACTTCCTGCGCATACCAGAGGGGATAGGTATCATTATCGCCGAAAGAAAATAAGATGGCATTCGGAGGACAGCTCTCCAGGTAATCCTTCGCAAGATCCCGGGCCAGCGTTTTTTTGCTGCGGTCATGATCATCCCACTCCTGGCTGCCCATGAGGACGGGCACGGCAAGGAAACAAAGACCGGCAGCGGCGTAATTAGCCATGCCCGCCTTGCCTTTGAAAAGATATTTTTCGAATATTTCCTTCACCCAGATAACACCCAGCCCGATCCAGATAGCAAAGGCGTAGCAACTACCGGCATAGGCATAATCCCGTTCACGGGGCTGCTGACCGGCCTGGTTGAGATAGACGACAATGGCAAACCCGGTGAAGAAGAACAACAGTCCCGTCACCAGGAAATCCTTACGTCCGCGGCGGAACTGGAAATACAGCCCGATGAATCCCAGGATCAGCGGAAGCATGTACATCCGGTTATAGGACTTGTTATTGGTATGGATGCTGTCGGGCATTTTACTCTGGTCTCCCAAAAAGTAATTGTCGATAAAAGAGATGCCGGTGATGGCATTTCCGTCCCTCGGATTCCCAAAACCTTCCAGGTCATTCTGCTTGCCGGAGAAATTCCACATGAAATAACGTCCGTACATCCACCAGGTCTGGTACGTGATAAAATATTTGATATTATTGGCCATCGTAGGCTGATCGCCTTCTCCTATGTCCGCATACTTTCGATAGGTATCCACTTCACGGCGATCATTGCTGCTGTTCCACATACGGGGAAAAATATGGGAGGAAGGCGTATTGCCCCAATCCTGTCCCACTACCTTTCCGGCTACCTCATATTTCTCTTTTCCTTTTACATACAGGTCGCCCCCGTCTATGGCAGGTGGCTGGTCGGTGAAATCAGGTCCGTAAAGGATGGGCCAGTCGCCATATTGGTCGCGGCTGAGATAACCCACCAGGCTCACGGGGTTGTCCACATTATACATATCCACGGCCGGATCGGCATTGGAGCGGATCAGGGTGGTGAAATAGGTGGAATAACCCAGGAGCATGAAGGCAAAACACCATAAAGCGATCTTAAAGTTGGGCAAACCCTCTTTCTTTATAAGATAGCCACCCAGCGCGCCTCCGCCAAGCCCTATGATTAGTTTTAAAAACCGCATGCCTCCGTTACCGGAAGCGCCTAATAATACGGGAAGGGCAATGACCAGCACAAAGGCTATCAGCCAGATAATTAACCGGGTCTGCGTTATTTTTTCCTGTTTAAAACTGAGCCCCCAGGCGAGTAAAAGGGCCAAAAGGATAAAATAGAATCCAAAACCTGTGAAAAACGGCAGGTTCAGTTCATTGACGAAGAAGATGTCAAAAAGGCCCGCTCCCTTGATCGTATATTGGATGAGTACCACCTGCACCACGCCGGTGACCAGGCAGCCTGTGACAAAAGCGATCACCGTGCCCCAGGCGGTAGGTTTAAAGCGTTTGAAATAATAGACCATGACGATGGCCGGAATGGTCAGCAGGTTCAGCAGGTGGACGCCGATGGAAAGCCCCATCATATAAAAGATAAAGATGATCCATTTGTCGGCCCCTGGCTTGTCGGCATTATGCTCCCATTTGAGGATGGCCCAGAAGACCAGGGCGGTGAAGAAGGCCGAAGAGGCATAGACTTCCCCTTCG
>DASWFF010000109.1:0-5657 GCA_036394375.1 Puia sp. | reverse complement strand
ACGATCTGGAAGAGCGCCGGGGATGGCGTCGCCCGAAAGTATGCCTTTACCTATGATAATGTGAACCGGCTGACCGGCGCTGACTTTAATCAGGATAATGGCAGCAGCTTTGATAAATCCGCGAAAATCGATTTCAGTGTCAGTGGGTTGAGCTATGATGCCAATGGCAATATCGGGTCGATGAAGCAGGTCGGCTTTAAAGTAGGGGGCTCCGGCACGATCGATTCGCTGATCTATTCCTACCTGAACAACGGCGCGAGCAATAAGCTTTTACGTGTTGTGGACAGCGCCGACGACCAAAACTCGAAACTGGGAGATTTTCATTACAATCCGACCACCAAGGGGACGACGGATTATATCTATGACGGCAATGGGAGTCTGATGGTGGATAATAATAAGGGCATCAATTACATGAGCTACAATTACCTGAACTTGCCGCAATCCATACCCGTCAACGGCAAAGGGAACATCAGTTATATTTATGATGCGGCGGGTAATAAACTGGTGAAAACAACGGTGGATAGCACCAGCACTCCGGTAAAGACGACGATCACGACCTATATGGCGGGCTTTGTCTATGTCAATGATACCTTGCAATTCATGGGGGAAGAAGAGAGCCGGGCACGTTGGGCCTTCCATAAATATACCAATGGGACGACCGGGTATGGCTTTGAGCATGATTTCTTTGAAAAGGATCACCTGGGTAATACCCGGGTGCTGCTGACCCAGCAAAAGGATACGGCCCAATACGTGGCAACGATGGAGGGGGCCTACCGGGCTACTGAAAATGCCCTGTTCTACAATATTCCGGCCACTAATTACCCCCGTGCCTCCGCTCCCGGTTACCCGGTCGATTATAGCGTCACGAATCCCAACGACAGTGTAGCCCGGGTGAATGGTAGTGGTCCGAAGGTAGGGCCTGCCATTATTCTGAAGGTCATGAGCGGGGATAAGGTGGACATTGGGGCCAATTATTATTACAATGCGTCCACGGCAACGAATGGGCAATCTTTATCCGCATCGGATATCATCAATTCTTTGGCGGCAGGGATCGTATCGATGACAGGCGGGGTCCATGGCTCCCTGGCAGACCTCACGGGTGGTTCCAGCCCACTGCCGGCGGGACTAAGTAGTTTTATCAGTTCAAAGGACGTTACGACGGCCGGTAAGCCCAATGCCTACCTGAACTGGATCCTGCTGGATGACCAGTTTAATTACGTCAGCAGCTATCCCCAGAGCGGAGCCTTGCAGGTAGGGCCGTCCGGTACCGCCACCGGTGGGGGTTTGCAGACTCCGTTGGGTTATAAAGGAATTTCTATAACAAAGAGCGGATATTTGTATATTTATGTGAGTAATGCCACCCCTTCGTGGGATGTGTTCTTTGATAATCTAAGTGTAACGACTTATAGCGGGCCGATGCTGGAAGAAACGCATTATTACCCGTTTGGGTTGACGATGGCGGGGATCTCCGATAAGACACTGAAGACGCAATACGCTGAGAATAAGTACCGGTTCAACGATGGGACAGAGCTACAGAACAAAGAGTTTAGCGATGGCAGTGGGTTAGAGCTATACGAAACAGATTATAGAGGCTACGATCCCCAGATCGGAAGGCTCTGGCAAATAGATCCTTTGGGTGATATCAATGAAAGTTACAGTCCGTACTCGTTTTCGAATGACAATCCCATTTTATTGAATGATCCTTTGGGGTTAGCTAACGATACTACGACTTTGCCTACGGTTACTGTTACTCATCCTTTTAATCCTCTGCCTAGCACGCCAACTGCCGTTACAACTGGTCTTGCAGACACCCAAGGCGGCGCTCCGGATGTAAGTGGAAGCGTCGGGTCTGCCCCGACAAGTACCGCCGATCCTATAAATAGTGGTTCTTCTGGCGAAACGGCTGCAACAACGGATAAAAGAACCCTGTTTGAAAAATTCGATCAGAACGAAACACTCGGCAACATTCTGGATGCGATAAATTCGTTTAATCCCTTAGCAAAAGGAGTGGATTTGGGTTCAACCATTTTTACCGGGCATGATCATCGTGGTGTTCAACAAAGTGTCGGCCAAGCAACACTCAATTTCGCGGTAACAATTCCTGCTGGGCGATTGTCAGGAACTATAACTAATGTAGCAGCCAATATTGGTTTGGCAGAAGTGAGGCAAGGGATTGCCAAAACTTTTACTGTTGCAAATGATATGGCTCATATCTTAGCCTCAAAACACAACTTGTCATTATTATTACCTATGGCAGGTAGTGAAGCCAATATTATAAGACGTTTATATTTATCTTTAGGGCAATCAGGAAGTTTGCCTGCTTCAGGCGTTTTTGAAAGAGTAGTTAATATTTATGGACATGATGTAACAATTAGGGGGGCTGTAGTTAATGGAATTCCTCGAATAAGCACAGCGTTTATACCTTAAATTAGCAAAATGGAAGTAGTTGATTTAAATGATTTAATTATTGACTTAGAAGCAAAGCTCTTACGGGACAGGCTTGACAAAGAATTGCTGATCAAGGAAAGCTTTATATTATGGTATATATTAGTTGAAGGAGTCTATTGTGAAAGTTTTACAGAAGCGAGTTTAAGAAATATATTAATAAGAAATGTAGAAATTTATCAGAGTGTTTATATCAATGACGCGGACTTTAATTTTATTATGGGGTGGATGATAAGTATCGCTTTCTGGTATTTTGAACCTTTAATTACGGAGGGAGATGGAGTCCGGCTACTTAATAAGGCGTATAAAAATAATCCCAAGAATAGTCTATTTAAATGGGCTGTGAGAATGGAACTGGGACTAAGGGATAATGAAACAGAAAATCTTAAAATTGATATTGCACTTCGATATGATGAGTTCTATAATTATGGAGAAGTAATAAAAGACTATTTTTTAGATATTATTTAATGCCACATAGAAAGTTAGTAGTTCAAAAGAAGCCGCAGTCCTCATTGTGGCTTCTTTGATTTTAGGAGGGGTGCGCCTTTTTTACTTTAAAATCTCGTAGGGCCATATCGATGAGATTAAGGACAAATCTTTTGCTCTCGTCGGGAAGGTTAGAAATATCTTCCAGCCGCTTCAATGCCGTGCAACCTCCACACACTCTCTACATTAAACCGTGCGGATATCCGGACGCAGGAGTTCATGAATTTCGGGCAGAGGGAAGGAGGGTCGTATATAGGCATTGGATGGGAAGTAGGCCGGGCAGTAAGTAAAACCGATTGGTACCAGGATTTTAAAGAGAATTATTGGTATCCATACCGGCTTATAAAGTTTGGGTATTAAAAATTTATAAGAGAGGTGGTAAATCAATTCAAATGAAAATTCTTAAAATACTTTACTATTATTATTTTTCTTTTTACAAAAAGGTGGATGATGAGCCACATGCAATGACTGTTTTTGCTTTGAGTGTTTCGCAGTCCTTATTATTTGAATTTATAGGCCAAATGATTTCAGTTCATTTTTTTTGCTATTTTATTTCTACTTGGCAACTGGTTTCAATGTGTGCAGTGTTCCTTATCGTTAATTATTTTTTTTTCATTAGGTCAGGTATTTCGAAAAAAATAGTGAGATCACAACCACCAGTATTAGGCCTATATCGAGTTTAAAAAAGACCTGGATAGTATCCTGGGAAAAGGCGCCCTTACCGAAAGAGAGAAGGAATGGCTGAATCAACGAATAACCATCATTACAGAAACCGTTGTTAAATTATACAATCATGTACGCGATGATAGGAAAGAGCGCAAGCATCCGTAATACCCTTCGTTATAACGAGGAAAAAATAAGCCATGGAACGGCGGAATTCCTCTCATCGGAGAACTTTATAAAAGCGGGGCATCTATTGACTAAAGAAGATAAACTCGACCGTTTTCTGCAGCGTACTTCCCTCAATGAACGGGCAAAAAGCAATATACTGCCTATTTCCATCAGCTTTGACGTGAACGAAAAGATAAGCAATGAACGAATGCGGCAGGTCGCCAAACGTTACATGGCCATTATAGGATTTGAAAAGCAGCCTTACCTGGTTTACCGGCACTATGATTCCGGACATCCCCATTGTCATATTGTCACCACGAAGATCTCAAAGGATGGCACTCCCATATCTCTAAATCGCGGAGATCTGTTAAGGTCTCATCAACTATCAAAGCTGATAGAACAGGAATTTGGCCTGTCCCCAAGAATGAAGCAGGAAGACGGAGAAAAATTCAGGGTCAGGCAGGCACAGCGGGTCATTTATGGGCAATCCTCCTTAAAACATGGCATCAGTGATGTGCTCAATACCGTAGTCGACCACTACCGGTATACTTCTTTAAGCGAATTGAACGCTATCCTCCGTCTGTACCGGGTGAAAGCCGATCGGGGAAGTGAACATTCCCGCCTCTATAAGACCGGTGGGCTTATTTATCACGCGATCGATGAAAACGGAAAGCGAATGGGAAAGCATATCAAAGCCAGCGATTTCTTCCTTAAACCGACCCTGGCTAACCTTGAAAAAAAATTTGCCCTTAACGCGACCCTGAAGCAGGAAGGCCAGCAACGGGTAAAGACAGCCATCGACTGGACGCTGGCCGGCACGCCTCCCGACTGGAAAGGGTTTCAACAGGCCCTAAAAAATGAAGGCATCGAGGTCGTCCTGCAGGCCGATAAAAAAGGGGGGCCGGAAGGGCTCTTTTTCGTGGATCACGATTCTAAAAGCGTTTTTGGCGGGGAAAGCCTGGGCCGGCAGTACCAGCTGGAAGCTATCCGGGAAAGATGTTCGTTGGAGCATAGCCAGGAGCAGGAGTTAGAGGAAAGTCAGCGGCACCGTCAGTATTTGGGGCTGTAGACCCATTCCTATTCAATCTTCACCAGCTCTATGGCCTGCTTTTGCTGCCCGGTAACAATCGTAAACAGATACATCCCTTTCCCCAGTTGGCTCAAGGCAGACAAAGACAAGAGATTACTTCCTTTTTGTAAGGGACTGACTTGTTCCAGCACACGCTTTCCAGCCATATCTGTCACCGTGATAACAGCCTTGTCCGCGGCTGGAGACTCCAGGGTGATCGTTACCTGCTGCCGGAAAGGGTTGGGATAGACGGATAAGCTGAGACTGCCGGGAGGAGCGCCGATGGTAAGCACCGGGCTATAGGTGAACCGGCCATCGAGATCAGACTCCCTTAACCGGTAGAACAAGGAAAAAGGAGATGCCGGGTATAAATGGTCGGTATAGCTGTAGTTGAGGGTTGAGGCACTGTTGCCTCGGATGGCTTTCGAATCGGTTATGCCCCGGGGAAGGAAGACGGATCCGTCAACACTTCGTTCTATTTCGAAATTTTTTACATTCGATTCCGTGGCAGTACCCCAGTTGAGCAGGATCTTGCGCCCATCCGTCTGCCCATTGAAGTACAGGAAGGTGACCGGCAAAACGATGGCCGTCGTCGTTTGAATATTGTCTAAAGAAATACCGATACCTGTGCTGGTGGTTACCTGTATCTCATCTATATTATCATAATTGCTTCCAAAATCGGCAGTGGTCAGGGTGGTCCCGTGAAGAGGGGTGGAAGGGGTATAATTGATCGTGATGAGAGAGCCGCTGACGGCCGTACCTGCCTTATAGGCGGTGACCGTGAGTGTCTGACTGGCGTTATTTCCCGGATAGACCGTAAGATTCG
>DASWFF010000108.1:0-78022 GCA_036394375.1 Puia sp. | reverse complement strand
AATTCGGCCCGGATCACATTCAGGGCGCCTCCTGCTTTGAACCATTCGATCTGTGGTTCATTGTAGGTATGGTTGAGGGTGACTTCGTCTTTGCTGCCGTCCTTATGGTTCAGGACCATGGTCAGGGGTTTGCCGGGAGCGAAAGAGCCGAGGCCTGTGATATCGATGCTGTCGTCCTCTTGTACTTTGTCGTAATCTTCTTTACCCGCGAAGGTCAGGGCCAGCATGCCTTGTTTCTTCAGGTTGGTCTCGTGGATACGGGCGAAGCTCCGCACGATGATGGCCCGTACACCGAGGTGGCGGGGTTCCATGGCGGCATGTTCGCGGGAGGAGCCTTCTCCGTAATTCTCGTCGCCTACCACTACGGAGCCGATGCCGGCTGCCTTGTAAGCTCTTGCCGTAGCAGGTACCGGTCCGTACTGGCCTGTCAGCTCGTTCCTGACGGAGTCCGTTTTCTCGTTGTAGAAGTTGACGGCGCCGATGAGCATATTGTTGGAAATATTATCCAGGTGGCCGCGGAATTTGAGCCAGGGGCCTGCCATGGAGATATGGTCGGTCGTACATTTTCCTTTGGCTTTGATCAGCAGTTTGAGCCCTTTCAGGTCGACGCCTTCCCAGGGGGTGAAGGGGGCCAGGAGCTGGAGGCGCTGGCTGTCCGCCTTGACGGCTACCTGTATGCTTTTCCCGTCTTTAGCCGGGGCCTGGTAGCCCGCGTCTTCTACGGAGAAGCCTTTGGGGGGCAGTTCCACGCCGGTGGGTTCATCGAGCATGACGTCTTCTCCCTTCTCGTTCTTCAGGGTATCTTTCAGGGGGTTGAAGGTCAGGGTGCCTGCGATGGCGAAGGCGGTGACGATCTCCGGGGAAGCCACGAAAGCATGGGTGCTTGCCAGTCCGTCGTTGCGTTTGGCAAAGTTCCTGTTGAAGGAGGTGATGATGGAGTTCTTACGGTTGGGATCGTCGATATGACGGGCCCATTGCCCGATACAGGGTCCGCAGGCATTGGCCAGCACGATGCCGCCGATCTGGTCGAAAGTCTTCAGAAAGCCGTCTTTTTCAATGGTATAGCGTACCAGCTCCGATCCGGGGGTAATGGTGAATTCCGCTTTTGTCTTCAGGTTCTTGTCGATAGCCTGTTGGGCCAGGGAGGCGGAACGGCTGATATCTTCGTAAGAAGAGTTGGTACAGGAGCCGATCAGGGCTACTTCGAGGCGTTCGGGCCAGTTGTTGGCTTTTACGGCTTCTGCGAATTTGCTGATGGGCCAGGCCAGATCGGGGGTGAACGGTCCATTAACATGGGGTTCCAGTTCATTCAGGTCGATCTCGATCACCTGGTCGTAGTATTTTTTGGGATCGCTGTATACTTCTTTATCGGGACGGAGGTAGTCTTTGATGCCATCCGCCAGGGCGGCTACTTCTTCCCGGCCTGTGCCTTTCAGGTAAGCCGCCATTTTTTCGTCATAGGCGAATAAGGAGCAGGTAGCTCCGATCTCGGCTCCCATGTTACAGATCGTTCCTTTTCCGGTGGCGCTGAGACTGTCTGCCCCTTCTCCGAAATATTCCACAATGGCTCCGGTGCCTCCTTTTACGGTCAGGATGCCGGCTACTTTCAGGATCACGTCCTTTGCCGAGGTCCAGCCGCTCAGTTTGCCCGTCAGCTTTACGCCGATGAGTTTGGGCATTTTCAGCTCCCAGGGCAGGCCTGCCATGACGTCCACGGCATCCGCACCCCCGACGCCGATCGCTACCATGCCCAGACCGCCTGCATTGGGTGTATGGGAATCCGTACCGATCATCATCCCACCGGGGAAAGCATAATTTTCCAGGACTACCTGGTGGATGATGCCCGCACCGGCTTTCCAAAAGCCGATGCCATATTTATTCGAGATGGAAGCGAGGAAATCGTATACTTCTTTATTGACGTCCAGGGCTGTTGCCAGGTCGGAGGTCGCGCCTGTCTTAGCCTGGATCAGGTGGTCACAGTGTACGGTGGAGGGGACCGCCACCTTATCGCGGCCGCAGGTCATGAATTGCAGCAGGGCCATCTGGGCGGTTGCGTCCTGCATGGCGACGCGGTCCGGGGCAAAATCAACATAATCCTTTCCCCGCTCATAGGCGCGGACAGGTGTTTGGAAAAGGTGGGCGTACAATATTTTTTCGGCTAAAGTCAGCGGCTTCGCAACCAGTTTACGGGCGGCATCCACTTTGGAAGGCATTCCCCCGTATAACTTTTTAATAAGATCCAGATCAAAAACCATGATGAATTTATTTAGATGTTAGATGTAAGCCATTGATACAGACCATGGGCCATAGGCGATGGCGTATAGAATGCGATGTTTGAGGATGCGAATTTACCTAAAAATGCGTTATTGTATCAACATTAATTAGGGTTTAATAGGGTTGGTTTTGCCGTTTTTTTTTAAATTAGCGTTATGAACAGACTGAAGAATTTCATAGAATGGCAGGTATTCGGCGTGTGTACGGCCATTGGGGAGAAGATGGGTATCGCTACGTCCCGGATCCGGACCTGGTTTATCTATATTTCTTTCCTTACCATGGGGTCTCCGCTGATCGTTTATTTTATCCTGGCTTTCTGGATGAATATCAAAAGATACATTTTATCGGCCCGCAGGAATCCCCTGAAATATCTTTAACTGGACGGAGTCCAGTTCGTACGCGAGGCCCCGAGGCCGAAGCGTACCGACATTGTGGTATTGCGGCAAAAAATTATTTTTTGGCAATTTTTTGCCGTAATACATTAGCAGGCCCGTATTCCGTACGGCTTTTTCCGTAACTTACCGGAAATAATCTCGGTTCCTTGTTCCAGTTCGACTACTCCTATACTGACTATGGGCAGCTGATGAACGAGCTCGCTCAACGGTTGAATGTACCGGTGGAAAACAACCGGCTGGTATTCCCTGAACGGATTGCTTCGGGGAGTCTGACTTTCGTAAAGTTACCGAATGGCATCCATGTAAATATCATTAATTGCCGGATGAACCAGGATTGGCTGATCTGTCGTAAGAAGATCCGGGAAGAGTATTATATCCTCCGTTTTCATGAGCTGACCATTCCGGATACGCTGGAAATAAGGATCGGCAAGGAGCGGCTGAAAGAATCCAATACGACAAGGTCTATTGCCTATCTCACCAATACGCTTTCCGACTGGGCTTATCTGGGGGCGAAGGGAACCATCTACAAAGGGATCGATGTGCTGTTCGACGCGGTCTGGCTGGCGGGGTATCTGGGGGTGGGGAATATCGACGATGTTTTGTCGACCTATCTTTCGCTGCAGGTGGAGAACGTGCATACAGAGCCCCTGGACAGCGAATACCGGCGATTGATGCAGGAGGTCGTGGAAGTGGACGATAACAGCCCTATGCGGCTCGCTATCATCCAGAACAGGATCATGCTGCTGATCGAGCGGTTCTTCATGCGGATCTATGAGCGGAAGAAAAATTCCTACTTTGACGTGCCGCTGTCAAAAGCGGATATCGACCGGATGATGCAGGTAGAGGCTTCTCTCACCCGGAATATCTTCGAGCCTGCCCCTACGATCAACCAGCTGTCTAAAATGGTATCGATCAGCGAGTCGAAGCTGAAAAAAGATTTCAAGCTGATCTACGGCCTGCCGGTGTATGAATACTTCCAGAAGATCCGCATGCAGGCGGCTAAGGATAAGTTATTATCAGGTGTTCATTCCGTAAAGGAAGTGGCGATGGAACTGGGGTACTCCAATCTCAGTAATTTTACGATCGCGTTCAAGAAGGAGTTCGGGTTGCTGCCCAGTAAACTGCTTACCCCTTATCAATAAAAGATTTTTGCAGCTATGCTTATCTCCTTTTCAGGTAGTAAAAGGGAGAATGGAGGTATAACTTTACATAGTATTTGATCAGTACGCCTTTGATTCTTTGTCCCGTTTTTAATTCCTCATTAACTGGACTTCGTCCAGTTAGTACACGTCCAGGAAAGACCAACCCTTCTATCCGGTATCTAATAAAGACGCGGCAAGCGGCTTTGGTTCGCAGAACCAGACAAATAGAGCTTTGCGGCAAATGTGCTATATTTCAAAAGCACATTTGCCGCAGATATTAAAACGTTGATACTACCTTACGAATTTTCACCAGTTGTTCCAGTAACCCCTGAAGAAGATCCAGTCGCAGCATGTTGGCGCCGTCGCTCATGGCGCAGGCAGGATTCGGGTGAGTTTCGATGAACAAGCCGTTTGCACCGGTGGCAATAGCAGCTTTGGCTATCGTGCCAATCAACTGTGGATTGCCGCCGGTCACCCCGCTCGTCTGGTTGGGTTGCTGGAGGGAATGGGTGCAATCCATTACGACCGGCGCCCCCTGTTCCTGCATCCAGGGAATATTGCGGTAGTCCACGACCAGGTCCTGGTATCCGAAGGTGGTGCCTCTTTCCGTCAGTATTATTTTGTCATTTCCCGCTTTGGTAATTTTTTCTACGGCGAATTTCATCGAGGGGCCGCTGAGGAATTGTCCTTTTTTAACATTGACTACTTTTCCTGTCTGGGCGGCAGCGACCAGCAGGTCCGTCTGCCGGCAGAGGAAGGCCGGAATCTGGAGGATGTCCACGTATTGGGCGGCCGGAGCGGCTTCGTCGTGGGCATGTATATCGGAGGTGGTGGGGAGTTTGTATTTTTCGCCGACTTTCTTTACCAGGGCCAGTCCGTTCTCGTCGCCGATCCCTGTGAAGGAGGAGGCGCTGGTGCGGTTGGCTTTCCGGTAGGAGGCTTTGAAGACATAGGGGATACCCAGGTTGCGGCAGATGGTGGAGACTTTGTCCGCCACTTCCATGACGAGTTCTTCGCTTTCCACTACGCAGGGGCCGGCTATCAGGAAAAAATTATTGGGGTCGTAGGACTGATGTTTGAATAGCTGATGTAAGAATTCCATGCTGCGAAACTACGTTAAAATGTGAAATAGATGATCGGGGGGCCAAAACGCCACGACGCGTGAGGGATTGAAGTGGAAAGCCCACAGCGAAGCGAGGACTTGGAACGTAAAGCCCGACCCGAAGGGGCACGCCCGAAGTCCGAATGATCTCTTTGGCAGGATAGTTCCGACCCGTTATATTTGCGCCCTGAAACGCATCCAATGGTAAAAGAAAAAGTACTGGTCATCGGGGCAAGCGGGCAAATAGGGGTGGAGCTGACATTAGCCCTCCGGAAGATCTATGGGAATGCCAATGTGGTAGCTTCCGATCTGCGGGAAGAAAATGAGTTATTGAAGGGCAGCGGTCCCTATGTATCGCTGGACGTGATGAATAAGGAGATGCTGCATGTGCAGGTGATCCGGCAGAACATTACCCAGATCTACCTGCTGGCGGCGATCCTTTCGGCCACCGGTGAAAAAAATCCCAACCTGGCCTGGCATCTCAATATGCAGGGGCTGCTGAATGTACTGGATATTGCCCGGGAAGAAAAGATTCACAAAGTATACTGGCCGAGCAGCATTGCCGTATTCGGTCCTACTTCTCCCAAGCAGGATTGCCCTCAGCGGACGATCATCGAGCCCAGTACGGTCTATGGGATCAGCAAATATGCGGGGGAGTTCTGGTGCAATTACTTTTTCGGGCGCTATGGCGTGGATGTAAGGAGCATACGCTATCCGGGACTGATCAGCTATAAATCCGCTCCCGGCGGCGGAACGACCGATTATGCGGTGGAGATCTTCCATGAGGCGCTGGACGACCGTCGTTATAAATGTTTCCTAAAAGAAGATACTTATTTACCGATGATGTATATGCCGGATGCCATCCGGGCGACGATCGAGCTGATGGAGGCGCCTTCGGCCAATCTTTCCGTCAGGACGGCGTATAATGTGGCTGCGTTGAGCTTCTCCCCGAAGGAGATCGCGGCCGAGATCCAAAAGCATATCCCTGAATTTACGATCAGCTATGAAGCCGACTACCGGCAGAACATTGCCAACAGCTGGCCGCAAAGTATCGACGACTCGGTGGCCCGGGCGGACTGGGGCTGGAAGCCGGAATATGATCTCGCCCGGATGACGGCCGATATGCTGGAGAATTTGTAAGGGGCGGGGGGCTGGCCCCGCGGCCTAAGGGCTGGGAAGAGGGGCGATCTGTTAAAAATTGCGGAAATAGCCTACTTGTTTGATAGACTTTGTGGGTGGGGCGGCTTTTTTCGTTAAATTGCCCTTTCATTTTTAACTCGGGCTTTTATGTTACGTATTCTTTCGGTGGCGGCGATCCTGGTCTTTCAATTTATTACTGTGCATGCGATAGCGGCGGTTGCGCCGGCAATGGGGCCCGGGGCAGGTCCTTTGTTCCGAAACGGGCAGTTGTTCCGAAACGGCCAATGGCGGGCGGTCTTGCAGCGAAAGGACGGGAATACCATCGTATTCAATTTTGAGGTGAAGGACAGCGCCGGGAAGAAGATCCTGTATATCCGGAATGCCGGGGAGCGTTTATTAGTAGATGATATCACGATACAGGGGGATTCGGTACTCATCCGCCTGCCTTTTTTCGAGTCTCAATTCAGGACTGTGCTGACAAAAGAGGGCAACCTGGAAGGGGTCTGGCTCAAAAGGGGCGTCGATAGTTACCAGTCCGTTTCCTTTAGAGCGACTTACCGGGAGTCGTTTCGGTTCCCGGCCGGGAAGCCGGCCGGTACGAATGTTGCGGGTCGCTGGAAGGCCGTGTTCCGGTCACGGGACGGGAAAGATACCACGCTGCGGGTAGGAGAATTCGAACAGAAGGGGCAGCGGGTCACGGGAACTTTTTTAGACGCGGGGGGCGATCTGCGTTACCTGGAAGGGGTGGTGACGGGCGATAGCCTGAAGCTGTCCTGTTTTGACGGAGGTCATGCTTACCTGTTTACAGCAGGTATCAAAGACGATTCTCAATTGTCGGGGGGGCAGTTCTTTGCGGGAGCGACAGGCTATGAAACATGGACGGCCGATAAAGACGCTAATGCGAAGTTGCCGGATGAGTTTAGTATCACCAAATGGAAGAAAGATGCGGGTCCGCTTGATTTTACTTTCCGGGATATCGATGGTCAGCCGGTGTCGCTGGGAGATGCCCGTTTTAAAGGGAAGGTACTATTGATCCAGATCATGGGTTCCTGGTGCCCTAATTGTATGGATGAGACCCGGTTTCTCAGCGGGTTTTATAATGAATATAAGTCTAAGGGGGTGGAGATCATCGGGCTGGCTTATGAGCGCAGTACCGATTTTGCCCGGTCGCAGGGAAGTTTACGTAGCTTCCAGCAACGATTGCACGTTCAATATCCGATGCTGATCACCGGGGTGAGCGTGGGGGATCCGCAGCGTACGGAAAAAACCTTGCCGCAGCTGGAACAGATCAATAATTTTCCCACCACGATCTTCGTCAATAAGAAAGGGGCCATCGAGATGATCCATACGGGCTTCAGCGGTCCGGGAACGGGGGCGCATTATGAAGATCAGAAGAGGGAGTTCTATCAGACGGTGGATCGGTTGCTGGGGGAATAGGGGGCGGCGGGGAGAGATGATCGGCGGCGGCGGGCCCAACGCGGGAGATGGCCCTGGATGGTTCGGAGAGAGGGCTCTACTTCCACAAAATGGCGCCTACATATTTTGATTGTGCAATAAATCCCACGTATCGGGAATCTTCGGTATTTTCCCGGTTATCTGCCAGGACGAAGAGTTTACCGGCCGGCACGCGGAGCGGACCGAAGTTGTCGCGGTTCCAATTCTTTTTATATTGCCGGTAAATCGCTTCATCCCGCACTCCCGGAGGCAGGATGTATCTTACACAGGGCAACCGGAAGCGTTGTACGTACTTGTCTTCCAGCAGGGCATATACGGTATCTGAATAAGGGGGAATGGTATAGGAAAGTTTCCGGTCGTAGATGATTCCGAAGGTGTCTTTTTTATTGATCTTATAAAGATGCATTAAGGACAGGTTCTTATCCTCATTCTGCCCATTGACGTATAAAATGCCGGCCTTTATCTCAATGGTATCCCGGGGAAGGCCGCAAAGCCGGTGGGTCCGGATGGTGGGACCTTCATCAGGCGTTACTGCCCGGTAGCACAGGTACTTAAACCGTTTGGGCTTTACCAGGTTGGAGGTAAAAAAGAACCCGCCTGGCCTGAGTGTCGGCAGGTTGGCGGAGTTGGTCACCGAAAAAAACTGCAGCGCAAGCGTGATCCTCCCTATAATCCAGAGAAAGATTGCAAGGCCGGCTACCACACAGGCAATAATAATAGGTTTCAATGTTACGGTTATACAGGTATTAGGGCACCGCCAAATTATAGAAGTTCTTCAATACTTCAAAGGGCAACTAAATTAAATCCTGCGGGCTGTGCGGACGGACCTTGGGGAGGGTGATCGCGGGGCCGCGGGGAGGTGGGGCCGCGGGCGGTGGGCGCTGCATGGGCGGTAAGGGGGAAATGTGGAAAGTGATGGGATATCTCCGGTGGTTTTTTCTGTAAATTGCACCCATGCAAGAATATTTGGATCTATTGCAGCATGTCCTCGAAAAAGGGGCGTCGAAGACGGATCGTACCGGCACCGGCACGCTTAGTTGTTTTGGCTACCAGATGCGGTTTGACCTGGCGAAGGGGTTCCCGTTGGTGACCACTAAAAAGCTGCATCTGAAGAGCATTGTTTATGAATTGCTCTGGTTCCTGCGGGGTGATACGAATATAAAATACCTGAAAGACCACGGGGTCAGCATTTGGGATGAATGGGCGGATGCGAATGGCGACCTGGGGCCGGTCTATGGCAAGCAATGGCGTAGCTGGGAGGGAGCGGATGGGAAAGTGGTGGACCAGATCACCCAGGTGATCGACCAGATCAAAAAGACACCGGATAGCCGCCGTCTGCTCGTGAGCGCCTGGAATGTAGCGGACCTTCCGGAGATGGCGCTGATGCCCTGTCATATTATTTTTCAGTTCTATGTGGCGCCTCCTGCTTCCGGAGAGGGTAAGGGGAAGCTGAGCTGCCAGTTGTACCAGCGCAGCGCCGATTCCTTCCTGGGCGTGCCTTTTAATATTGCCTCTTATGCGTTGCTGACCTTAATGATCGCACAGGTATGCGGGCTGGAGCCGGGTGAGTTCATTCATACGTTCGGCGACGTGCATCTTTATAATAACCACCTGGAACAGGCCCGGCTGCAATTGACCCGGACGCCTTATCCCTTACCTGTCATGAGGCTCAATCCTGCCATAAAAGATATTTTCGGATTTCATTTTGAGGATTTTACCCTGGAGAATTACCAGAGCCATCCGGCTATCAAGGCGCCTGTGGCGGTATAACCCCGCAAATATTCATCGAACCCATTATGATAATAAGTTTAATCGCCGCAGCCAGCACCAATAATGTGATCGGTAAAGACAATCAGCTGCTCTGGAATCTGCCGAATGACATGAAGTTCTTTAAGAATACCACCTGGGGCATGCCGGTAGTCATGGGCCGGAAGACTTATGATGCTTTGGCGGGGCAGCCCTTGCCAGGACGATTTAATTTCGTGATTACCCGCAACGGGGACTGGGATCCGCATAGCGCAAAAGTGTCGGTGGTGGATTCTTTGGCAGCCGCCATCCGGGCGGCCGGGGAGACGGATTGCAAGGAGACATTTGTTATCGGTGGGGGCCAGATCTATTCGGAATCTATGGCGATAGCGGATAAGATATACCTGACCCGGGTGCATACGACGGCTGAAGGGGATGCCTGGTTTCCCGTTATCGACGAACAAGTATGGAAACTGACCAGCAACCTGGATTTTCCGGCCGATGAAAAACATGCGTACGCATATAGCTTCCAGGTTTGGGAGCGGACAGATAAACGATAGGATGTTCTCCCGTTCCTTCCTTTTTACGGGTTAAATTTCTATATTTATCTTTCTATGGAATTTTCGGGAAGGATAGCCTACAGACTCTTACTAAACCTTTTTTTGTCAGCCTGCCTGCTTTTCGGCTATACCCACAGTTTTGGACAGATTATCACTACTATTGCCGGGACGGGTGTCTCCGGTTTTTCAGGGGATGGGGGACAGGCCCTGAATGCTCAGTTCAATGCGCCTTTCTCTATATGTATTGATGCTACTGATAATATATATGTTGCTGATTACAATAATCATCGGGTACGTAAGATCGATGCTGCTACCGGCATCCTCACTACTATCGCGGGCAATGGGACGCCAGGGTTCTCCGGTGACGGGGGCGTTGCCCTCAATGCGCAGCTGAACAATCCTACCTGGCTATGTGCTGATAATACGGGGCATTTGTATATCATAGATTATGGTAATCTGCGGATACGGATGCTGGATCTGGTCACCGGTATCATTACCACGGTGGCGGGCAATGGCACGCAAAATTATATCAATGGGGGCCTGGCGGTGAACTCAGGCATGCTGCCGTCGTCGATCACCATGGACAAGGCAGGCAATCTCATTATATCGCAGCGTCCGGGCCCTCTTTATACCTTAACTACCAATATCATCAGTAAACTGGATATGATCACCGGTACTATCACTACCATTGCCGGTACGGGTGTGCCCGGTTTCAGCGGGGATGGGGGACCTGCCATCAATGCCAGTTTCTACTATCCGGAAGGTTTGACATTCGATGCTGCCGGCAATTTGTATGTTGTGGATGGGTCCAATTTCAGGATCCGTAAAATAGATGCGGTAACAGGCATCATCAGCACAATAGCCGGCAACGGGGGCTCCAATTTTTTTGTACCTGATGGAAGTCCTGCGTTAAGCATAAGTTTCAAGAATCCTCAGGATGTATTTGCAGATAATAATGGGAATCTTATTATGACAGATGAAAATGACGAGCGGGTACGAAAGATTAACTTATCTACCGGATTGATCACCACGCTGGCTGGAGACGGTTATGTCGGCAATGGACCGGATTGTGTAGCCGCGACCAGCATCTCGTTGAACGACTGTGTTACAGCCGTCACTGATGCCGTGGGCTCCCTGTATTTTAATGAATTGGCCGGTAACCGCATTCGTAAAGTGTTCACCCCTGCGCTCAACAAACCCGTCATCAATATTGCCGCTTCCAAAGATCCTTCCTGTGCAGGCGACTTACTGACTTTTACTCCCACCGTTACCAATAGCAGCGGCCCTCTTTCTTATCAATGGCAAATTAACGGACAAAACGTCGGCGGTAATACTCCTATATTTACTTCGGCTTCCCTGAATAATGGCGATATCGTGGTGTGCGGGGTGACTTCTACGGGTAATTATACCTGTGCTGCCAGTACCACGGTAATGAGCAATAGTGCCACCGTTCATATCAGTGCTATCATATCTCCAACGGTGAGCATATCTACGGCTTCTACCTCCGTCTGTTCAGGCGCTGCTGTATCCTTTACTGCTACTTCGTCGGGTGGAGGGGGTAATCCTCTTTATCAGTGGATGATCAATAGCAATAAAGTTGGCTCTAATACAAATGTATTTACTACCGCGGGGTTGGCTGATAATGACGTGGTGCAATGTTTGTTATATATAGACCCTATTGAAAAATGTGTAGCGCAGGCAAGTGTTATTTCCTCTTCGATAATAATGAAGGTAAGCACAGTGGTTGGCCCTTCTATAACGATCAGCGCTTCTGCCAATCCGATCTGCCCGGGGGACTCGGTAGTATTTATAGCGACGGTGCAAAATGCCGGGAATGCCCCTTCGTATCAATGGCTATTGAATGGGGTGAAGTCAGGCGGAAACAACAGTTCTTATGGTAATGCCCATTTATCGGACGGAGATGTGGTTAGTTGTGCGCTGACGGCAAACAATGCGGCCTGCATTACCAATCAACCTGTATTGTCCAATACGGAGCTGATCTCTGTCAGGCAGGTACCGGTCATTATCTTAGCGACGGCCGATACTACGATATTGCCCGGCCGGCAAATAATCCTGGGTGCGTCTGTCCGGGGAAATGTCCAATCCTGGCAATGGATCCCGGCAAATGAGCTGACCGATCCCTATTCGCTCACGCCCTTGACCATTCCCATGGTCTCGACGACCCTGTTCCAACTCGATCTTGTGTCCCCTGAAGGCTGCTCCGTCCATAAGAATGTGCTGGTCAGTGTATTCTATAAGTTGGCCATGCCCGATTCTTTTACCCCTAACGGAGATGGGAAAAATGACCTGTTCCGCATTCCGCCCAATGTTTCCATGCAATTGAAGGAATTCTCTGTTTTCGACAGATGGGGAAATAGGATATTCAGCACTAAGGATATCGGCAAGGGATGGGATGGCACCTATAAAGGATTGGCTTGTACTCCGGGTACTTATGTCTTTATGGTAAGCGGCTCCAATGCTAATGGAGATATATTTTCCAGAGGCACCGTGATCCTTTTGCGGTAATACTATTTACATTTGCGGGATGTACTCCCACCTCCAGCTTGCTCGAAAATACGTACAGTACTACCTGACCGCTTCCAACGGAAAGGGACATGGTATTCATTCTCCTTTTGTTTTTGATTTTGTCCGCGGGGTGCTGAATGATGTCGGGCACTATCCGGAGTATGTTCTGATAGAGAACCTGCGCCGGCAATTGGAAAAGGACCGGACAACGCTGCAAATAGAGGATATGGGCGCCGGATCGGCTTTGAAGGCGACCCGGGAGCGTAGCATTTCGGATATCGCCCGGCAGGCGGCCAAACCCAAAAAACTGGGGCAGTTGCTCTTTCGCATCGCCCGGTACTACCGGTCGGAGACGATCCTTGAGCTGGGGACTTCGCTGGGTTTGTCTACTGCCTATCTGGCTGCGGCAGCAACGGGGAGTAGGGTGTTTACGATCGAAGGGGCGCCCGAGGTGGCGGTGGTGGCGGAGAGAAATTTTCGTTCGCTGGGATTGGGAAATATAGATCTTACGATCGGAAATTTCGATGCCGTGCTGGAGGGAGTCCTGAACGGGGCAGGCAGGATCGATCTGGCTTTTATAGATGGCAATCACCGGCTGGAACCGACCCTTCGTTATTTTGATACGCTGTATGGGCGCCTGTCTCCATCTTCCATTCTGATCTTTGACGATATTCACTGGAGCCGGGAAATGGAAGAGGCCTGGGAATCGATCAAAGGGGATAGCCGGGTATACCTGACCGTCGATCTTTTTTTCATAGGGCTTGTTTTTTTCCGGGATACATTCAAGGTGAAGCAGGACTTTGTTATTCGTTTTTAAGTGGTGGGGGTGTGACAAGATCTATCATCGTAAAGTAGTAGTTTTGCCGTTTATTCATTAATCAGTAAAGCTTGTGCATTCGTCCTTACCGAAAGAATTTCTGACCTCCCTGGAAGGGATTGCAGGGTATGATGCCGATGCCTTTGAAAAGGTGCATGCGGACGGAAAGCAGGTGACTTCTATCCGGTTCAATCCGTTGAAAGTGGGGGATGGGGCGACGAGTCCGGTAGGGATGGGAGGATCGGTAAGTTCGACGAGTCCGGTAAGCCCGGCGGGTGCGGGCGGTTTGGAGCGGATCCCCTGGTCTTCGCGGGGGTATTACCTGGAGGAGCGGCCTTCTTTTACGTTCGATCCCTTATTCCATGCAGGCACTTATTATGTCCAGGAAGCGTCCAGTATGTTCCTGGAACAGGCTTTGCGACAGACGACCGATCTTTCGCAGCCATTGAGGGTATTGGACTTATGCGCGGCCCCGGGAGGGAAGTCTACGCTGATACAATCTTTAATATCTCCGGACAGTTTGCTGGTGAGTAATGAAGTGATCAAGACGCGGGTGAATGTTCTGCAGGAGAATATGGTGAAATGGGGGGCGGCGGGTGTGATCATTACCAGCAATGACCCCCGTGATTTTTCCCGGCTGGAAAATTATTTCGATGTGATCGTGGTCGATGCTCCCTGCAGCGGGAGCGGTCTGTTTCGCCGTGAACCGGAAGCCATCGGAGAGTGGAGCGGGGCGAATGTGCAGCTCTGCCACCAGCGTCAGCAGCGGATCTTAGCCGATTGCTGGCCGGCCCTTAAACAGGGAGGGGTGCTGATCTATTCGACCTGTTCCTATTCGAAAGAGGAGGATGAGGACATCCTGGATTGGATGATGGAGGAGCGGGAGGTTGTCAGCTGTCCGTTGTCCCTGGAAAAGGAATGGAATATTGTTGAAACGAGGGGTCGGAAGGGTGGGTATGGATACCGGTTCTATCCCGATAAGTTAAAAGGAGAGGGTTTTTTTATAAGCTGTGTACGGAAGGAGGATGGGGGTGTCTTCTCCTATCCCCGAAACAAAAAGCAGGTGCCGGGCAAGTTGACCCGGCAGGAGGAAGAGCGGATGCGGCCCTGGGTAAACCAGGAGCTTTTTTTCTTCCGGCATCATGAGCAGGTGTATGCGCTGCCCCCGGGTTTAGCGGAGGACCTGCCTTATCTTCAGTCTTTTTGCTATTTAAAAAAAGCGGGCGTATTAATGGGAAAACTGGCCGCGAAAGAATTCATACCGGAGCATGATCTTGCTTTAAGCACTCTTCTTCCTAAAGAGATACCGGCTATCGCGCTCACGAAAGAGCAGGCGATACAATACCTCCGGAAGGAAGAGATACGGACTGAATCGGAGCACAGGGGTTGGGCGCTGGTGCAATATGAGGGGCAGAACCTGGGCTGGGTGAAGATCCTGCCTAACCGCGTCAATAATTATTATCCGAAGGAATGGCGCATCCTGAAAAGGGATTAAATTTGCCTTATTATTGTGCATCTTTGCTTTGAATCCGGTTAAAAAATAACGCTATGCGATCACAGGCCCTTGTATTTTTGTTGATTAGCCTTTTTTTTGTAAAGTTTGCCCAATCCCAATCCAATGAACTTCTCATACAGGGCCAGACAGGTAAGTTATACCTGGAACATACGGTAGTGGCCAAAGAGAACTGGTATAGTATTGGAAGACTCTATAATATAAGCCCCAAAGAGCTAGCTCCTTTTAATAAGCTGACGATGGCCCAGCCGCTGAATATCGGCCAGCAGCTGGAGATTCCTTTGACGGCAGCCAATTTTTCCCAGAATGGGCTGAAAGCCCCTGCGGAGACGTTGGTCCCCCTGTATCATATCATCCAGGAAAAAGAGTGGATGTACCGGATCAGTGTCAATCATAACAGGGTGCCAATCGCCAACCTGGAGAAATGGAATAATATCAATAAAGATCAGGTAAAAGCAGGGATGCATGTGATCGTTGGGTTTCTGAAAGTAAAAACGGCTTTGTCGGCGCTGGCGAGCAATGAAGGTGGTGCTCCTGTCGCTGCGACTACGGCTCCACCTGCCGGTACTTCCGACATCCCGGCTACGGCTGCTACTTCTACGTCGAAGGCTACTCCTCCTCCGGTTACTGCTTCTTCGGGTAACGGATCGAAGGCAGCTAATCCTCCTGTCAGCAAACCTCCTGCTATTACGGCTACCGTTGCTCCTCCGCAACCGGCGGTGAAAGAGACTCCGGCAGCTGTTAAAGAGGCCGCCACGACGGGGACGACTGCGAAAGAGAAGGGTGCGGTGAAAGAAGAGCCGAAGGCGGTGACGCATGTAAGTCCGCCTGCGACGCCTGCGTCGGCGACCAGCACTCCGGCGATCCATTTCAATGGAGGTTATTTTAAGAATGACTTTGCGGATGGCGGCAAATCGACGAATGGGCCGGCTGGTATTTTTAAGAGTACCAGCGGTTGGCAGGACGGCAAATATTACGCCTTGATGAATAACGTGCCGGTCGGTACGATTGTGAAGATCAATGTTCCTGCGACGGGAAAGAGTATTTATGCCAAAATCCTCGGGCAATTACCCGATATGAAAGAAAGCGCGGGGCTAACCGTACGGATCAGTAATGCGGCTGCCAGCGAGTTGGGAGAAGGAGAGGGGAGATTTAATGTCGAGGTGAGGTATTGAGGCCGTCCGGCTCTCTTCCATTACTTGATCTTGCATTTACCAAATGGTTCATTTGTTCTTTAAATTTTTCACCGGCTGGCCATAGCAATCTTGATGGCCCGAAAACTCACCCTTATAATGCTGATGCCCACAGCTCTAAGTCCCGTTGTCGCAAAAATCCAGTTGCAATGAATTAATCCCGAACCATATTGGGATTCCGTCACTCCGTACGAAGTGACTTCACAGGGTTTGCCATTGCCGCTTTTATTGCCTGGAAACTAATTGTAACACAGGATACAAATAACATCACCGACGCTGTTATAATAAATATCCAGATGCCTCCGGACGATTTATAGGCAAAGGATGCCAGCCATTCATTCACTACCCAATAAGCAAGAGGAAAAGCAATTGCCATTGAAATAATTATTGTCTTCAATGACTCCATAGAAAGCAGCCTAACAATACCAACAACGGACGAACCCAGCACCTTTCGAATACCGATTTCCTTCGTACGCCTTTCGGCACTGAAAGCGACCATGCCAAACAAACCCAAACAGGAAATTACCAATGCCAGTAATCCAAAATATTTCACCAAGGCACTTACCTGCATTTCGCTTTTATACATTTGCTCATAAGTTTCATCGGCAAAATGGTATTCAAAAGGGTACACAGGATTGAAGTTTCCTGTAATTCTATTGATTGCAGCAAGCGCTTCTTTTGTTTTCACCGCATGCAAGCGGATCATCATGTAGCTTGTGTTTGATGGCGCCAGGCACAGTATCAATGGCTTTATTGGTATGTGCAGCGAGGCTATATGAAAATCTTTCATCACCCCTATAATTCTTCCATTGCCATTCCAGAATTTTACCTGCTTGCCCACCGCATCATTTTGCATACCCATCATTTTAGCGGCAGATTCATTGATTACATAACTTAAGGAGTCTCCGGGATAATCTTTAGAAAAATCGCGCCCTTCCGCCATTGTTATGCCAAGTGTTTTTGTAAACCCATAACCGGTCCAAGTGGCAACTACCTCTGTCTGCAGGTCAGTCGGTTTACCCGGCCATGATAGATCTCCGGATGTGGAATTCAAATCCATCGGGAGTTGATTGATTGGGTCTGAAGCCTCCACATACGACAGCTTGTTTAACTCATTTTGATAGGTATTCATTTTTTTATATAAATCCCCTTCGAGTGGTAAATAAATAATATGTTCTTTGTCGAAGCCAAGATTTTTATTCTGAATATAATTTACCTGTTTCGATACCGCCAACATCCCAACGATTAAAAATGCAGATAAAGCAAATTGCACAATAACGAGACCTTTGCGAATCGATGCGACATTTCCACTTTGAGTGCCGATATTCCCTTTTAATATACGCATCGGCTTAAAAGAAGCTAAAAACAAGGATGGATAACTACCGGCGATTATTGAGGTAACAGTAACAAGGACTATAATGGAGCGCCATAGGGCAGGCTGAGAAAAGTTTAATTGAAGTTGCTTGTCGAATAAATGATTGAAAGCAGGCAATATGAGCGATGTAATCGTTATTGAAAGCAGGGTTGCCAGTAAGCAGGTAAAAAGAGACTCAGTCATAAACTGCCCAACCAGTGATGCTTTTCCGGCGCCAGCAACTTTCCGTATGCCTATCTCTTTGGCTCGCAGGGATGCTCTTGCCGTAGCCAAATTCATAAAATTCATGCATGCAATCAGCAAAATAAAAATAGCTATCGCGGCAAAAATTTTTACATATTCAATGCGGCCCCTTCCGGTTGGCTTTCCATTCTTATAATCAGCATACAAATACACATCAGTGATGGCCTGCAATGTTGGATAATTCGGCTTGAAACCTTCGGGCGCAAACTTTGGATAAATGGAACGCAAACCCTGCGCGGTGTTTAACAGATCTACATGGGGTCTTAATCTCACATAAGTGAAAAAAGAAATATTACCCCAGGTTTTCATCCAGTCTTCCTCCTGTTCTTTGAAATTTATCATCCAACCGAATTGCATTGTGCTGTTATGCGGAATATCTTCTATCACTGCACCGACCCTGTAATCCTTTTTGTTATCAATCCTTATTGTTTTGCCAACAGCTTCGGACGTATTAAAATATTTTTCGGCAATTTTTCTTGTAATAACAACCTGATCAATGGCGGCAATCGCTTTGTCAGCATTGCCATCAATTGTTTTAAACGGAAACACTTTAAAAAACCCAGCAGTAGCGTAGGTGCCTTTTTCTTTCAATGTCTTATCGCCGACAGTAAACAAAACATCTCGGTTATATGTCATTTTTGTGGCCTGCTCAATTTGAGGAATACTATTTTGAATCGCCTCCTCCAGCGGTCCCGGGCAGGCAGTCATCGTTATTGTATCGCCATTAAAAGGCGCATTTACATGCACCTCATAAATATTTTTTACCCCGGGTAAAAAGCGGTTATAGCTCAGTTCATCGCTTACCCAAAGCCAGATCAGCAAACTGCAGGATAAACCAATCGCCAGCCCGAAAACATTGATAAATCCCGTGAGTTTGTTCCTTGTCATATTCCGCCAGGCGGTTTTGAAATAGCTTTTAATCATACTGAATACACATTGAGTTTTTATTATTTAGACGAGCAACTCCTTATACAATTAAGAACCATGCCATTCATTCAGCTAATTGATTTTCAAGGTCTAAGAGTATTTAAGAATTATCACAATGTACGGAACTGGTACAATGATCGTCCGCGGACGGGTCACCAGCCTGATTGTTATTCATTGGGCGTTTACCCAAAGCTTATGGTTTTTTATCTACCAATAATCTTTCGCAAACAGTATGGCTCAATGTTTCCGAAGGCCGGTTGCCATAGCTAACGACCATTGACCCGTCAAAAGATTCGACGGACTTAATCTTAATTTTCGTCCCCAGCCTGATCTCCCGGTTATTCAGGAATTTCAGAAACTCGGAAGAGGTATGAATGACAGCGGAAAGTTTCACCGTTTCACCGGCGTGGCAGTCGGAAAGCTTATCGTAGGCGATCCACGAGAATTTTCCATTTTTGTCGGGGATTGGCGCACCATGCGGATCTATCTTGGGAAAATCCAGCAATTCGTCTATTTTATCAAAAAACACTGCCGACCGGACATGCTCCACCTGTTCGGCTATGTCGTGCACATCTTCCCACCCGAATCCCATCTTTTCCACCAGGAACATTTCGGTGAGCCGGTGCTTGCGGATGACCAGGCCTGCCTCCTTTTTCCCTTTTTCCGTCAGTCGCAGGGGCTTATAGCTTTCATAATGCACTAATTTTTTCTCCGCCAGCTTTTTCATCATGCTGGTAACAGTCGGCATCTTGATACCCAATTGTTTGGACAGTTCGTTTACATTCACCTCGCCGGTATCTCCAGCCAGATTGAACAAAGCCTTCAGGTAGTTTTCTTCTGTCAGGGAAATCATATTTCAAAAATACCCAAAAGTTTGATTCAGTATGCGATAAAGATATATATAAGAAAATATTTTGTTAGATTAATCTAACATTGTAGTTTTGGAATTAAAATAAGTGAACCTGAAAATGTTACTAAAACTACCCTTTCTCCTTCTTTTTACCGGGCTGCTTTCAGAAGTGACAGCGCAACAACGGGTGCTTATAGGCAAGGGCATTTCCGAGGACAAGCCCCTGGAGTCGGCCACGGTGGTTATAGCTGGAACCCGTCTCGGCACGACGACCTCTGCCAATGGGACATACCAGATCTTCCATATTCCCAAGGATACCTGCGAGTTGGCCGATGCATATAATATTGGAAAAGAGGAGGATGATCCCAGGACAATCGCCCCGCCTCCATCCACGACGGGGCAGAATTCCGGTACGAATCAGTCCCATCGATGGAACTTCCACGTTCAGAACACCGATATTGTTCAGGGGGACCGCGGTTTTGCAGCTAAATACTCCGGCCCGAACAGTCTGAACAGCAATGGTGAGGTTCAGGAAACGGTTACGGTGAACTTGTTTGCCGGAGCGAGGTTATGGCGCGGTGCCGAAGCGCACATGGACTTCCTGATATGGCAGGGCTTCGGACTGACCCAGACATTTGGCATTGAGGCCTTTCCCAACGGTGACGCTTACAAAGCCGGCACCCGGAATCCTAACTATACGTTTGCGCGTTTGTTTATTCGTCATACCATCGGCTTGGGCGGCGAACAGGAGGGCGTGCCTGACGACCAACTCACGCTTGCGGGCAAACGGGACATTTCGCGCCTGACCTTCACCATCGGCCGGCTCAGCCCCCTGGACATTTGCGATAACAACACCTACGCGCATGACCAGCACACGCAGTTTATGAATTGGGCGATGATGGCCAACCTCACGTGGGATTACGGACAGAATACCATAGGATACACCACTGGAGTTGCAGTGGAATTAAACCAGCGAAAATGGGCTTTGCGTTATGGATTTTTCCAAATGCCGCGTGACAAGAATGGTTTCACCGGCGACGACCAGTTTCTCATGTGGCCCCACCGCGGAGCCTATGGCCCGTTTTTCCGGGCCTGGGCAATGATGGCGGAATTTGAGCGCCGTTACAGCGTCAATGCCCATCCAGGGGCGATTCGGTTTTTGTCCTGGCTCGACGAAGCTAACTTTGCCAGCTACAAGGTGGCAACTGCCATGCTACTGGCTAACCCCCCGGATCCAAATGTCGGTCAAGGATCGGGAGCGACCATCTCAGACTCCGCGCGCGCTTTCCATCACAAATACGGCTTCGGGCTGAACTGGGAGCAGGAAGCTTTTCGGAGTGTCGGCCTGTTTTCGCGCCTGGGCTGGACTGACGGCCACTACGACACGTGGACGTTCACCGATGTTGATTGGTCGGCGTCGCTGGGGTTGAGCGTCAAAGGCGAGGCATGGAGTCGGCCCGGCGACACCTGGGGCCTTGCCGTCATCGTGAGCGGCGCTTCGCGTGATAACCAACAATTTCTGAAGGCAGGCGGCACGGATATGCTCGACGGCGACGGTACTTTGAACTATCATCCGGAGAAAGCCCTCGAAACTTACTACGATTTTCAAATCTGGAAAACCGTTCACGCCGCGCTGGATTACCAGTTCGTTACTAACCCTGCATTCAACCGCGACCGTGGCCCTTTATCAATTTTTGGAGCGAGACTCCATTGGGAATTTTGACTATGAAATCGCAAATACACTATAGACTATGTTTGAAACGACAAAAATAAAGGAAGCCCGGACTGATAACCAGGGCTTACTTTAGTGAAAATTCGGGTATGTCCGGACTCCTGTTAAACGGGGAATTTATATCCCCGTAGAAAATCTTCGGTCTTCATTTTCTTTTTTCCTTCCAGCTGAAGTTCGGTCACCCGGATATAGCCGTCGGGGGCGGCGAATTTCAGGTAGGTCTTTTGGTCAGTGGCGTATTGGCCTGGCTGGATAGAAGGCTTCGTACTTTCTTTTTCGGAGTGGTAGATTTTAAGAAGTTTGCCATCGAGATAGGTGAAGGCTGCGGGGAAGGGGGACAGTCCCCTGATGAGGTTGTAAATATCGGAGAGGGGATTATTCCAGTCTATTTTTGATGTTTCGGTGAAGATCTTGGGGGCGTGTTTGAGGGGGACGGGATCGATGGTCGTTGGCTCTGGGCTATGGGATGGAGTTCTCTGGGCGCCCGGGGTCTGGTCCTGGGGTATCTCTTTCAGATTGCCTGCGGCCAGGCCTTCTACGGTTCTTACCAGCAAGCGGGCTCCGATCTCTTTCATCCGGTCGTGTACTTCTCCGGCTGTCTCCTGCTCTCCGATGGGAAAACGATCCTGCAAAAGAATATTACCGGTATCGATATCCTGCTGTAGTTTAAACGTGGTGACGCCGGTCTCTTTCTCTCCATTGATCACCGCCCAGTTGATGGGAGCGGCGCCCCGGTACTGGGGTAAGAGGGAGCCGTGCAGGTTCACGGTGCCCATGGGGGGCATGCTCCAGACAAGTTCCGGCAACATGCGGAATGCCACGACCACCTGAAGGTCTGCCTGAAGGGACTTCAGCTCTTCCAGAAAGAGGGGGTTCTTTAATTTCTCCGGTTGTAAAATTTTCAATTCTTTTTCGCGGGCATATTTTTTTACGGCGCTTTCGGTCAACTGCATACCCCGCCCTGCCGGCTTATCCGGCGCGGTGATCACTCCCACAATCGGATAGCCTGCCTGTACAAGGGCATCCAGGGAGGCTACGGCAAATTCAGGCGTACCCATGAATACGATACGCGGGCCGGCTTTCATTAGTGCGGATGGATGCAGCGAGGAAGCCGGAGACGGGCCTGGATGTACGGCGGTAGACGGAGTGGTATGTTGGTTTTCAGACATAATGATAAATAGTAGCGCAAAGATAAATTTCGTTAATCTGCGTATAGCAAATATTTTTTCCGGATTGCCTTGAAATGTGCGAGCGCGGGCTCCCAGCTTTTGTGGATCTCTTCTTCGGTCAGGCCTTCTTTAATTTGTTGTTGTAAGAGATCGCTGCCGGCCAGCTTGTTAAAGAATTTTCCTGCTCCCGGGAAAAAATGGTCTTTGTCGGGGAAAAGCCGGTAGGCATTTAGAAGCCATTTCAGGGACAGCGGGTTCCCCGTTTCTTTCACCACTTCTATTTCGCTGAGATCATACCCATAACAGATCTGGTTCAGGAGGGGGGGATTTTTGGCGCCAGCTACGCTCTGCGGCATAAAATGATAGAGGTCCCCGGGAAAGGAGGGATGTCCGTATTGCTGGAAAGGCTTGTCCGTACCTCTGCCTAAGCTGATGGCCGTTCCTTCAAAAAAGCAGAGGGAAGGGTAGAGGTAAACGGATTGCATATTGGGCAGGTTGGGAGAGGGCTGTACCGGCAGGGTGTATTTGCTTTTATGGGTGTAGTTCCGGCAGGGGATGACGGTGAGGGAGAAGCCGCTCTGTGCGATATGCTGTGCGTCGCTGGTCCCGGCAGCATGGGCCGCAGTGTCGAGCCATTGTTCGCCCACCAGCATCCGGCCATATTCCCCGATCGTCATGCCATAAACGACAGGCACGGGTTGCATACCGACAAAGGATTTGAATTTCGGGTCGAGTACCGGTCCATCGACATAGGATCCGTTGGGATCTGGCCGGTCGAGGACAATCACGGGACGATGGTTGATGATGGCCGATTCGAGGTATCTCTGGAGGGAGGAAATATAGGTGTAGAAGCGGACTCCGACATCCTGTATGTCAAACAGCATCATATCCACATCCTGCAGGTCGGCGGCCGAGGGCTGGTCCTTGCTGCCATACAGGGAGATAATGGGGATTCCGGTTTTGGGGTCTGCCAGGCTGCTCACGTGTTCTCCGGCGTCGGCATCTCCCCGAAACCCATGTTCGGGGGAGAATATTTTTTTAATATGGATGCCTCTTTTCAATAAGGTATCTACGAGATGGGTATTATTCACCATGGAGGTCTGGTTGGCGAAAACCGCTACGGATTTGCCTTGGAGCAGGGGCAGGTAGAGATTCATTTGAGCGGCGCCGGGAAGAATGGATGCCGGGGGCGCCGGCAGCGGCTGATGGCCGCTGGGAGCATACTGTTGAACCGGGGCCGGGGTCATTTGTTTCTGGCCGGGGAGAACTGCGCTGAACAGCAGGAATACACTGGAAATAATTGCGATTTTCATGTTTTCGTTGGTTTACTTCGGACACCCTGCAAGATTGCCATAATCTTTCTATTATCCGCGGCTCATTTTCCGATTATTTAACTTTTAATCCTAAATTCGCGGCATAATCCTCATTCAGGGAATTATCTAAAACAGAAGCTGAATTTTATGCAACAAGTTAAAGCCGGTGATACTGTGAAAGTTCATTATCATGGTCGCCTTACGGACGGAACAACGTTTGATTCTTCCGAAGGACGCACTCCCCTGGAATTTGAAGTTGGCAGTGGTATGGTGATCAAGGGATTTGATGATGGCTTACTGGGGATGACGGTAGGAGAAAAGAAGACGATCGAGATCCCTGTAGGAGATGCTTATGGTGAAAAAGACCCTCAGATGCTGATGGATTTTCCCATCGACCGTTTTCCTCCGGATATGAAGCCGGAAACAGGCATGAGGTTGAATATGACCAATGGCAGCGGTCAGCAAATTCCTGTTGTTATAATAGAAGTAAAAGATGATAGTGTGATCCTGGATGCCAATCATCCCTTGGCTGGAGAAGACCTTGTATTCGATCTGGAACTGGTAGAGATCATCGGCGCTCCTTCCCGCATTATCATGCCCTAATAATAATATAATATTAGATTCCGGCGGACAGGTCATCCTTAACCGGGCCCCGCCCGGTTGTGAACAAGGCCCATGGCCTAACCGAGGAGAAACGAGGGACGAAGTTTCGACGAAGGTTACGAGCGAAGCTCTTCACCGACATCAGACATATTCCTGCAAAGAATTATATTTCAACTAATTCTTTGCAGGAATTCCTTTTGCCACGATCTGTTTGCCGGAATTGTATTTTCTTTCGAAGGCCCAGGCCAGCACCAGGATGGCAATAATGGAAACGGTCATGTTCAATACAGACCCTTCCAGGCCAAAATCTCCTCCCGTCAGCATCAGGTCGCCTTTGGTTTCGGCCACCAGTAAAGAGGGTAAGTTAAGCCCGCTGACCCTGAACCCCAATAAGGGACCCTGGAAAAAATTCCAGCTCAGATGAAATAAGACAGAATACCACAGGTTTTTCGTGTAGATATAATTTATTCCCAGCAACAGGCCGGCTAAGAAAAGATTGACAAAGGCGAGGGAGTTGATGCCGGGATTGCTACTATGAAAGGCTGCGAACAACACCGCGGAAATTCCCAGGGCTATCCATTTGTTGCGAAAAGTATCCAGAAGATTATTAAGAATATAACCCCGGAATACCAGTTCTTCACTAAAGGCGATCAGGGCCAGCAATCCGAGGGAGATGAACAGGGATTGGGGATCCCAGCTGACATCGGTCCATTGCAGGTGTCCGCTGAGCAGCAGTAGCAGCGCGCTGATGCCCAACAGGGCCGGCCCCATAAAAAGGCCGGCAGCCGACTCCGTTCCATAACCCGTTGTCTCCCATCCCAGGCTTGAAAAAGACTTTCTGTCGACGAATATCCGGAAGATCCAGACACTGATGAGGGAAATAAGACATTCCAGCAGGAGCATCAGCCAGAGGTTGTTGCCGGTAAGCAGGGACGCCAGGGTATGGATCGGATCTGCCTGAAGGTCTTCTTTTTTCATTCCGACGATGATCAATACGGCCGGAATGGCGACCAGTAAGGTAATAAGGACGAAGGCGACGCCAAACAATACTACCCGAAGCCAACCTTGTTTTATCCGCGGATTTTTTATAGCCTGATCAGACATAAGTGTATTATATTGATTCGTAATTTACGAACATGTTTGAAAACTATAGATTTACCGTAGCGGAAAGATTTATTCGTTATGTGCAAATTGACACGCAAAGCGACCCGGGATCCAAGAGTTATCCCTCTACAGAAAAGCAAAAAGACCTTAGCCGGCTCCTGGTAAAGGAGTTGCAGGAAATGGGCATCACCGATGCTGCGCTGGACGAATATGGCTATGTCTATGCCACGATCCCGGCCAATACGGATAAACCCGTTCCGGTCATTTGTTTTTGCTCGCATGTCGATACGGCCCCGGATTGCAGCGGGAAGGGGGTTAAGCCGCTGATCCACCCAAACTATGACGGAGGCGACATTGTGCTGCCGGATGACCAGGATCCAAAGATTATTATTTCTCCCAAAGAACATCCCTATCTGCTGGAAAAGAAGGGGGAGGATATCATTACGGCTTCCGGAACCACGCTGCTGGGGGCCGATGACAAGGCGGGTGTGGCTGTTATTATGGATATGGCCCATTACCTGCTGTCGCACCCGCAGTGCAGGCATGGTAAGATCCGGCTGTTGTTTACGCCCGATGAGGAGATCGGAAGAGGGGTGGACCGACTGGACCTGGAAAGGTTGGGAGCGCAGTTCGCTTATACCCTGGATGCCGGGGAACGGGGTTCTTTTGAGGACGAGACCTTTTCCGCTGATGGGGTGAAGATCACTTTTCATGGAGTAAGCGCGCATCCCGGTTATGCAAAGGACCGGCTGGTCAATGCCATTAAAGTAGCTGCGGGCTTCCTGGATCTGCTGCCCAGGGATGGATGGTCGCCCGAGACGACGGAGGGGCGTTATGGCTTTGTTCATCCGGTGCGTATTTCAGGTTTGGCGGAACAGGTGGTCGTTGAATTTATTGTCCGCGATTTTATCACCGCGCGGCTGGCGGCTTATGAGGAAAGTCTTCGGAACAGCCTGGTGGAGGCGCTGGCAGCCTTTCCGGGCGCCCGGGCAGATTTTGAGGTGGTGGAGCAATATCGTAATATGAAAGAGGTGCTGGACCATCATCCCCGGATATCGGATTATGCGGTGGAGGCTATGGAACGGGCCGGGATAACCGTACACCGGGGAAGCGCCCGGGGGGGAACGGACGGATCGCGTCTTTCTTTTATGGGGCTGCCCTGTCCTAATCTTTTTACGGGGGAAATGGCTTTTCATGGCAAGCATGAATATGTGAGCATCCAGGATATGCAGAAATCCGTGGAGACGATCGTGTATCTGGCCGGTATCTGGGAAGAAAAGAGTTGATTGGCCGATTCCTGTTTGCCGGGAGCCCGTGGCGTTTTATGCCAACTCGCTGGCAGCGGAGGCCCAGACCCGTTTGCGCAGAATATCTTCTATGATCATGATGGCATGGATCCTTGAATTTTCTATGAACCATACATGGGTGTTCATGCCTCCGCATATGACTCCTGCGAGATATAGGTTCTTTACATTGGTCTCCATCGTTGCCGGATTGTAGAAGGGTTGCAGTTTGGCGTCGTCGGATAATTGAATGCCTGCTTTCCGGAGGAAGTCGAAGTTCGGCTGATAGCCGGTCAGGGCAATCACATAATCATTGGGAAGGGTGACTAAACCATCCGGCGTTTGTATATCGACTTCTCCTTCGCGTATGGCTAACAGGGAAGAGTGGGTATAGGCTTTGATGCTGCCTTCTTTGATGCGGTTCTCGATATCGGGTTTCACCCAGTATTTTACCCGGCTGCCGATCCCTTCTCCCCGGATGACCATGGTGACTTCCGCTCCTTTCCGCCAGGTTTCCAGCGCTGCATCCACGGAGGAATTGCTGGCTCCGACCACCACTACTTTCTGCATGGCATAGAAGTGCGGTTCTTTATAGTAATGGGTGACTTTGGGCAGGTGCTCGCCGGGGATGTCCAGTAAAACGGGGAGGTCATAGAATCCTGTTGCCAGGACGATATGCGTTGCGGAGTAGGAGGTTCGGGAGGTGATAATCTCAAAGACAGGGGTGGAACGGATTTCTTTCACTTCTTCCTGCAAATGCAGGTTGAGCCGGTGTGAGACGGCGACCCGGCGGTAATATTCCAGCGCTTCGTTGCGAACGGGTTTGACATTATTGCTTACAAAGGGGATCTCTCCGATCTCTATGCGTTCGGAGGTGGAGAAAAAAGTCATATTAGCCGGATAGTTATATAAAGAATTCACCAGGCAGCCTTTTTCCAGGATGAGGTAGGAAAGGCCGGCTTTCTGAGCTTCCAGCCCACAGGCGATCCCGATAGGGCCTCCGCCTACAATGATCAAGTCGTAATGGGTATTCATTTTTTGTTTCCGGGCTTTATTAACCGGGCGGAGCCCGGTTGTGAACAATTTCAGCGGGTAAAGGTACCATAATAATCTCGTGCGAGGGGCATTCGATGGGTGAGGGATGATGAGATGCGACCTGGGTGGGAGCAGGGAGATGCGAGGGAGGAGGCGATGCGGTCCGGATGAGCAAAAATTGTGTACATTCACGGCTAAATATTTGTCGTATGGATTCCCTTTTGCCTTATTGGTGGGTTCTCGTGCTCATCGCTCTTGTATTCAGCGGCCTGGTCACGGTTAACCAGGGGTTTATCAATGTTGTTACCATGTTCGGGAAATATCAGCGTATCCTGCGGCCGGGGTTGAATTTCAAGATCCCTGTCCTGGAGCAGGTGTTTAAAAAGATCTCGATACAGAACCGCTCGGTAGAGCTGGAATTCCAGGCCGTTACGGCCGACCAGGCCAATGTCTATTTTAAGAGCATGCTGCTCTATGCCGTGCAGAATGCCGATGAAGAGACGATAAAAAGAGTGGCTTTTAAATTCATCAACGACCGCGATCTTATGCAGGCGCTTACCCGCACGATCGAGGGGAGCATCCGGGCTTTTGTAGCTACGAAGAAGCAGGCCGAGATCCTGGGATTGAGGAAGGAGATCGTAGAGTTCGTAAAAGACCAGATCGACCATTCGCTGGAAGAATGGGGGTATCACCTGCTCGATCTGCAGATCAATGATATCACTTTCGACAAAGCCATCATAGAATCCATGAGCAAGGTGGTAGCCAGTAATAATTTAAAAGCGGCTGCCGAAAATGAAGGGCAGGCTCTCCTGATTACCAAGACCAAGGCTGCCGAGGCGGAGGGGAACGCTATTAAAATATCGGCCGAAGCGGAGAGAGAAGCAGCCCGCCTCCGCGGACAGGGCGTTGCGTTGTTCCGGGAAGAAGTGGCCAGGGGGATGAGCGAGGCGGCCGAACAGATGAAACGGGCCAACCTGGACACCAATGTGATCCTGTTCAGCATGTGGACGGAAGCCATCAAGAATTTTGCGGAGGTAGGAAAAGGAAATGTCATTTTCCTGGACGGGAGCAGCGAGGGTATGCAAAAGACCATGCAGCAGATACAGGCTCTCATGATTAAACAGGCGGGCCGATGATTTGGGGGGCTGATGATTTGGGGCGAGCCGATGAATGCGGCCCGATGAGTGAAGACGGGAACTGGTGATCGTAGATGGGCGCCAATGATTAGGATAATTTTAGCATTTCGTTAAAAATAGAAGGGGACGGTAAGCGTTAATGACCTGAAATCTTAATAGTTTTACCATATTAAATAATTAAATAACATACTGGATGCATTTATTTTTCCTGCAGGTTTTGTTGGACTCGGCAAAAATTAAAGACAGTCTGGCCAAGGTTGCGATGTTAGCGGCTCAGCAAAAAGAAAATTTGTGGGATGTGCTGATCAAGGGGGGGCCACTTATGATCCCTCTGGCGATTCTGCTGGTCATTGCCATTTTTGTCTTTATCGAACGGTATATCGCTATTAAGAAGGCTTCGAAGTCGGATGATAATTTTATGAGTATTATCCGGGATCATATCGTGACCGGCAATATCACTGCCGCCCGTAGCCTGGCGAAAAATACGCCTACGGCCATCGCCCGCATGATCGATAAGGGGCTTCAGCGTGTAGGTAAGCCTATCGAGGCCATCGAACGCAGCATGGAGAATATCGGTAAGCTGGAGTTGTACAAAATGGAAAAGAATACTTCCATTCTTTCGGTGGTAGGTTATATAGCCCCTTTGTTCGGGTTTCTCGGGACGATTGCCGGTATGTTCCAGTTGTTCTACAATATTGCCAGTACAGGAGAGTATAGTATTGGCGCCATCGCGGGCGGGATCTATGTAAAAATGATCTCTTCGGCTTCCGGTCTGATCATCGGGATTATCGCCTATGTAGCGTATCGTTACCTGAATTCGCAGATCGATAAGTCTACCCACAAGATGGAGGCTGCCAGTGCTGAATTTATCGATATTTTACAGGAGCCGACGAGATAAGGGGCAGGCCCGGATGCTGGTTGACAGGCAAGGGCGCAGGGGGCGACCGGCGGTAAAAGAAAAGGATCAGGACATTTAAATATTGTAAATGAATTTAAGAAGACAACATAAAGAAGAGGCCGAGGTGCATACGGGACCGCTTAACGATATCCTGTTCATCCTGTTGCTGTTCTTTCTCATTGTGTCCACGCTGGCCAATCCGAACGTGGTCAAACTTTCCCAACCCAAGGCCAAGAGCGATACCAAGTCCAAGCAAACGGTGGTGGTCTCCATAGATGTCAATAAACAATTCTACGTAGGTACGACCCGGGTGACGATCGATGAGTTGAAGGCCAAACTACAACCCTTCCTGGCAAAAGAGACGGATCAGCCTTCCATTGTGATCAACGCGGATAAGACGGTGCCTATCGATGATGTGGTGGCTGTCATGCGCGTAGCGCGGGAATTAGGCGCCCGTACGGTACTGGCCGTTGATAAGAACGGGGTGCAGTAAAACTCAGAATTCTATATGCAGTCTTACCGCAAAAACATGCACCGGGCCCCGGTCCTTATTGTAGGCAGGATGGTCGACAAACTGGTAATCCAGCGTCGCCCACAGGTTATTAAAGACCTTAGATTGATAGAATAGCTCGGCAATATTTTCACGTCCATAATGAGGGAGTTGTCCATCCCCGATCATAAACCCATAACCGCCATTGTTCAAAAAGTTGCGATGACCACTGGAAATGCCATTGGATAAAACGGCGATGCCGATATTATCGGCCGCCCTTTTCCAGCTTTGCCCCGTGATGCGGATGCCTCCGCTGACGATATTGTCAATTTCGGCAAAAGCCCAGGTGGCAGTCTTGCCATCGTTCCAGCCTCCCCGAAAAAAAGCACTCACCGCGCCGCTTAATTCCTGGTCTGCATTCAGGCCGAAACCGATCTTTTTTGACCCGTATTTTTTACCGTAGATGACATCCATACTGGTATCGGAGCCATTCAGTTTGGCCGCTACGGCATCGTTATAATTGGGGGCTTTGCTTATATTATAATATCCCAGCAACCTGACAGCGCCCTTATGTCCGTGGAGGTAATATCTTTTTTCAAACTCCAGGTTCTCGCTATTGGTGTGGGAGTAATGCCAGTCAAGGTTGGGCCCGTTCGAAAAAGTTGGTTCCAGCGCTGTGGCCAGGCGAAGGGTCCAGCCGGGCTTGACATATTCCGCCGTAAAACCGTAGGTATAACCCCGTGTATTGGCGGCATAGTCATAAGCCCCGTTGTTCATAAGGGCCCAGTTCATAAAATCGGAACGGGGGTCATGGCTCACATTGTTGTTATCAAAAAAATCACCCAGGGAAAATTTTCCGGCTGTAAGCGTTATACGGGAAGTGGACACCCGCTCCTTTACCTGGTTCACATCATCGCTGATCTCTTCATAATGATCTTTATCCAGGGAAATATGCTGACGCAAAAAGATGCGGCCTATATAGACGGTGGGCTCGGGGTTGCCGATACGAAAGGTCTCTCCGTTGGGAAAGCCGGCGATGCCCAGGGTGCTGCTGATGCCTTTGCCTCCGGCCATTTCCGGGTTGAAATAAATAGCGGCCCCTTGCCAGAGCTTTCTGCCCAGGTAGAGGGTGGAAGTGACGGAATAAGCCTGTTCATAGTCATTCTGCAGACTATTTTGTCCGGCGTAGGGTGCATGGAAGGATGGATGTCCCTGCAGAACACCGGTGAATTGGAAATGATAGTTCCAGCAGGAATCCTTTAGCAGAGCGTCATTCAGCAAAGCACCATTTTGCGGGGTTGGAGTTTGGGGGGAGGCCGTTTGCTGCGCCGAAGCGGACAGGTAATTCAACGAAAAACACAGGGATAGCAGAAAGAATTGGTAGCGACGCATCATAATCTGAATAAAAGTTGAGCAAAACTAGCTTGCCCGGGCAAAACATTAAAATATTTTAATGTTACCTTGTTGCTTTTATCATCCGGTCCTTACCCATCATATCTTTTTTTAATACAACCGGGTGAAATCCCGCTGCCTCAAACAGTCTGACCACCTCTGCACCCAGTCCTTCGTGTATTTCCGCGAAAACCTGCCCGCCCGGCAATAGTTTTTCCAACCCAAAATGAGCCAGGGCCCTGTAAAAGACCAGGGGATCCTGATTGGGTACGAAGAGGGCGAGGTGGGGCTCGAACCCGATGACATGGGGGGCCATGCTGTCTTTTTCCCGAAGGGGTATATAGGGAGGGTTGCTGACCAATACCTGTATGGACGGTAAAGAGGACCATGAGTCCCTGTCCAGGAAATCAAGCCGGAGGAATTGAATATCGGCCTGGTTCGAGGCTGCATTGCGTTTGGCGATGGCGAGTGCCGCTTCGCTCAGGTCGCAGGCATAAGCCCGGTTACCGGGTAACCGTCTTTTCAGGGCGACGGCGATGCAGCCGCTGCCTGTTCCCACGTCCAGGATAGATGCTCCCTGATGCGGGTCTTTGGAAGCCGGAGCTTGTTCGGGCAATGGGAGGCTTCCTGCCTCTTCCGCTACCCATTCCACGAGTTCTTCCGTCTCCGGTCTGGGGATGAGGACAGATTCGTCGACATAGAATTTCAAGCCGGCGAACCAGGCTTCCTGCAGCACATATTGCACTGGCCGGTGGTTTAGCAATTCCCGGATATATAACCGGAACAATTCCAGTCCTTCTGCGGTGAGGGGTACGTTCTTATGAATGATGCGATCCAGTTTTCTCCAACCGGTGATCTTTTCCATGACCCAATCTGTAATGGTAGCGGCCTCTCTGTCCTCATAGAGCGTGCGTAATCGGGATAACATTTCCTGTTGGGCCTGTTGCAAGTTCATCCGTAAATTTAGGCAGTTTCGGCTTACCTTTGTACACTTGGACTCTCCCGAGATATACATGCAACGCTGTCTGGAACTGGCCCGGCTGGGGGCCGGCTATACCGCTCCCAACCCCATGGTCGGGGCCGTGCTGGTGCATGAAGGAAGGATCATCGGGGAAGGTTATCACGAGTTATATGGGAAGGCGCATGCGGAGGTAAATTGCCTGGCTTCCGTGAAGGAAGAGGACATTCCTCTGATCTCCCATTCCACGATATATGTATCCCTGGAACCCTGTGCGCATTATGGCAAGACGCCTCCCTGTGCAGATCTTCTCCTCGCGAAGAAGATCCCCCGGGTGGTAGTCGGTTGCCGGGATCCTTTTCCGGAAGTGGATGGGAAGGGGATCGAAAAGTTGCGGGCTGCCGGTGTGGAGGTAAAAGTGGGGGTTTTGGAAAAGGAGTGTATGCTGCTGAATAAACGATTTTTTACTTTTCATACGCGCCACCGGCCTTATATATTGTTAAAATGGGCGCAGAGCGCCAACGGGAAAATAGGGGGGGCGACGACGGGCGGCGGCCCACGGGTACTTATTTCCAATGCCTATTCGAACAGGCTGGTGCATAAATGGCGTTCGCAGGAGGCTGCCATCCTCGTGGGTACGAATACGGCTTTATCGGATGACCCGGCTCTTACGGTAAGGTTGTGGCAGGGGCCGGACCCCATTCGCCTGGTCATCGATAAGGATCTGCGTTTGCCTGACTCCCTTCGGCTTTTCGACGGGAAGGTGCGCACGATCGTCTTTAATACGGTCCGGCAGGAGCAAAAAGGCAACCTGACGTATTACCGGCTAAACGACGAGGGGAGCCGGAACGGAGAGGGGAGCCGGAACGGAGATGAAAGCCTGATCGGAGATAACAGGTTGATCGAGGACCGCAGCCTGATCAAAAACAGTGGGCTGATCGGGAAGAGCAGCCTGGTCCCTCAACTGGTGAGCGCCTTGTATGAGCTGAAGATCCTGAGTGTGCTGGTGGAAGGAGGGGCGAGCCTGTTGCAATCTTTTATCGACGAAGGGTATTGGGATGAGGCCAGGGTCATTACCAATCATGAACTGGAGCTACCCGATGGCCTTGCTGCTCCTATTTTGAAAAATGCGCACACTTTACGGACGGAAACGCTCCTATCCGATACGATACGAACTTACCACAATCCTTTATTCCTGTAAGACTACCCTTCTTCGAAAGAAGCTTTGAAGAACCGACCGACCTGCTCCTCCGGGGGCGTAAAAACAATATATGGCTGAACAGGATTTTTATTACACGATCGAAAAGACGGCGACCGCAGAGTTTAAAGAAAGGGGCAGCAAGTTCATCGCCTATGCCTGCCCGGTAAAAAGCGTGGATGAATTTAAAGAGACTCTCAATGAAATAAAGAAGGAGCATCCCAAGGCGACTCACCATTGTTTTGCCTACCGCATCGGGCTGGATGGGAATACGCACCGGGTCAGCGATGACGGGGAACCTTCCGGCACGGCCGGCCGGCCGATCCTGGGACAGATCGACAGCCGGGAGCTGGTCAATGTGCTGGTGATCGTCGTCCGGTATTTCGGAGGCACTTTACTGGGCGTACCCGGTCTTATCAATGCCTATAAATCGGCTGCCGCCCTGGCGCTGCAGATGACTCCCCTGGTGCAAAAGCAGGTGGAGAAAGAATTCGTCGTACAATTCGACTATACCCAGATCAATGACGTAATGACCCTTATTAAACAATACAATTGCCGGATTTTGCAACAGGAAATGCAACTTTTCTGTAATATGAGATTGGGGATTCCCAAGAACAGGGTGGAGGAAGTGAGCTATAAGTTGCAGGAATTGAGGAATGTGGAGGTAATATTGGGATGAATTATTCGTTTTAGGGGGAGCATGTGCGTAAAGTCGCATGTGATAACATAAAAAATCCCCTTTGAAAAAACACCGCCTCACCCTAGCTGCTACCTTATTAGCTATCATCCTGGTAGCTTCTTTCGCCTGTAGTAAATACACGGATACCAGTACTCCCACCGATACGACGCCTCCGGATCAGACCGTCACGGCCAGCCTGCAGGGCAGGGTGTTGGACGAGAATGGGTTGCCGGTGAAAGGTGCCGTCGTTACCAGCGGGGTGGCTACCACGACAACGGATGTGAATGGGGTCTTTACTTTTAGTAATATCAGTATGTCGAGCCGGTTCGGCTTTGTGAAAGTGGTCAAACAGGGCTATTTTACGGGTTCGAGGAGTATTCTCACGAATGCAGGGGGGCAAAACTATATTAATATCCATCTGCTGCCCAGGGTCGCAAAAGGTAGTTTTTCGGCTGCCGGCGGAGGAAATGTGGTCGTGCAGGCCGGCAATACGGTGGCTTTTGATGCCAGTTCGGTCGTTAATGCCGCTACCAATGCGGCCTATACCGGGAATGTGAATGTATTTGCTACTTACCTGGATCCTACGGATGCGGATCTTCCCAATCATATACCGGGCGACCTGCGGGGGATCAGCGCTGCGGGCAAGGAAGTGGCGCTGCAAAGTTTTGGCATGATGGGGGTCGAACTGGAAGGCAACGCGGGCGAGAAGCTCCAGATCGCATCGGGGAAAAAAGCGACCCTTACCCTGGCCATTCCTGCCGCTCTGCAGGCCAGCGCGCCGGATTCCATCCCATTATGGTATTTTAATGATTCCACCGGCAAATGGATGGAGCAGGGGAAGGCTGTCCGGCAGGGCAACAATTATGTGGGACAGGTGGGGCATTTCTCCTTTTGGAACTGTGACGTATCTTCTTCGACGGCGAGTTTTAAGGTCCGGCTGAAAGATCAGCACGGCAACCCGCTGGCTTATACCTATATACAATTTACCTCTCCCACTTATGGCACCCGGGGAGGCTTTACGGATACTACCGGTTATGCCCAGGGAATTATACCCAAGGGACAGACCTTGCTCTTCCAGGTGCTAAGTTCGTGCGGTACGCTGCTTTACGGACAAAATGTGGGGCCGGTACTCACCGATGAGGATCTGGGCAATCCTACCGTGGACGTAAGCAATGGCACTGTTGTTCTCAACGGCACTGTGGTAGACTGCTCCAATAATCCCGTCGTCAATGGATACGTCAATGCTTATATCGACGGATTGAACTATCGTTCCGGTGTTACAAATGGCGCTTTTACCCTCAACATCAGCCGTTGTTCTGTGGCGCCGGCCCAGGCGCAATTGACAGCAGGGGATTACGGGACTTCGCAACAGGGGAATGCAAGCACGATATCGGTAACGACCGGTAGTCAAAATGCCGGCCAGTTATCGGCCTGCGGTGTTAGCCTGACCCAGTTCATTAATGTTACGTTCAATGGGAATACCTATAGTGTAACGGCGCCTCCGGATTCGGTCACCTATTACTACCAAAGCCAACCCTCTGCAAGCTATTTTACGGGAAATTCTGCGACGGGGGTGACTCCCCATTTAAGATTTAGTTTCCAGATTCCAAATCTGACCGGGACAGGCGCCTATTCGACGAATAGTTTCGACATGGGCGTAGGAAGCAGAACTTTTTGGCCGCTTTCCGGAACTTCGATACAATACTCTGTCACGGCTTATGGCGCCGTTAACGGGTTTATTACCGGCAATCTGAGCGGAACGCTACAGGATACGGTAAGCAGGGTCAGTTATCCCATGACCGGCAATTTCAAGGTGAAACGCACGAATTAAAACCGGCTGCTGACCACGAGGTCTTTGCTGCCGGGGGTATATTTATAAAATCCTTCCCCACTCTTGATGCCCAGGTAACCGGCCGTGACCATATTGGTCAGCAGGGGGCAGGGGGCGTATTTGGGGTTGCCAAATCCTTCGTGCAGGACTTTGAGAATGGAATGACAGGTGTCCAGGCCGATAAAATCGGCTAATTGCAGGGGTCCCATGGGATGGGCCATGCCCAGCTTCATCACGGTATCGATCTCCTGTACTCCCGCCACGCCTTCGAAGAGGCTAAAAATGGCTTCATTGATCATCGGCATCAGGATCCGGTTGGCGATAAAGCCCGGATAATCCTTTACGACACAGGGTATTTTTCCCAGTTGCCCGGCAATTTCGACCATTTGCCGGGTCACGGAGGCATCGGTCGCATAGCCGTTGATGATCTCTATGAGCTTCATTACGGGCACGGGGTTCATAAAATGGAGGCCGATGACCGACTGCGGGCGTTTGGTGGCGGCAGCGATCATGGTGATCGATATAGAGGAGGTATTGGAAGCGAGGATGCAGCCGGCAGGGGCGAGTGCGTCGAGCTGACTGAATATTTTTAGTTTGAGGGCGGTATTCTCGGTGGCGGCTTCTACGACTAACTCTGCTTTTTGTACCCCGGTTCCCAGGTCGGTATAGGGAGTGATGGAGGCCAGGGTGGCTTTTTTGCCTTCTTCGGTGAGGAGGTTTTTGGTTATCTGCCGGTCCAGGTTGCCAGAGATGGTTTGGAGGGCTTTGTCCAGCTGGGCGGCATTGGTATCTACGAGGCTGACAATAAATCCTTTCTGTGCGAAAACATGGGCAATGCCATTACCCATGGTGCCGGCTCCGATCACGGAAATATGGTTACTCATATGGCTAAAATTATAGCTAAAACCTGGGATTTGGCTTCAGGATTAATTATTATTCCGGAAATCACCCCGTTTCCAGGCCTGTATGAAGTCAGCCCAGGCGATGGGGTTGAAGATGTTTTGCGGGGGGGCCTGGCCCTGATAATAATAACGGGTGGCTTGTTGCTTGAGATAATAACTCGAGGCTTCCGCGGCGCTGGCGGGAAGGGATCGGGCGAGGACCCGGCGCTTGGCGGCATCCGTATTCTGACGGGCTATTTCGATGTCATCGTCCGGTACGGGGGTGTTCACAAAATCCCGTTCGAATTGCTCCCGGGTAGGACGGGGTTTGATGATGGTGGCCGGCAGGTACTGGGCGTCCGTGATCATCAATTGTATAATACTGTACTGGTTGCCACGGAAGGTATCCGGAACGTTGAGCGTATAGGTCTTGTAGCCCACACTACTGAATTCGATCTGATCGCCTTTAAGCACTACGATGGAAAAGACGCCCTGATCGTTGGAATAGGTACCCTGATTGCGGCCTTTGACTACCACGCTTACTGCGGGAATGCCCTTTAAACTGTCAGCCGTCATGATGACGCCGTATAACTGGACAACGGAGTCTTTTAGTTTGTCGAATTGGGCATGTGCTGCAAAAGGGCCGGACAACAATAAGATATACAGTAGAAATTTTTTCATTCAGTTTCAAAATTAAACTTTAAACCGCAAATCGTAAACAAAGTAAGGTGACCAATGGTTAATTTTGTCTCAAATTAGAGTTTTTAACAAAATCTTGAACTGAACGGAGTTCAGTTCGCAGACGAGGCCAAGGGCCAAGGCTGCCAAATTAATGGTATTGAGGCAAAAAATTATATTTTCACAATTTTTTTGACGAAATTAATTCGCATGACAACGGAAAAAGTTTTAGAGGCTTTGAGTAACGTACAGGAGCCGGACCTTGGAAAGGATATTGTCACCCTGAATATGGTGAAGGATATAGAGATAGACGGGAATTATGTTGCCTTCACGGTTGTCCTGACTACGCCGGCCTGTCCGATGAAGGATATGATTAAAAATGCCTGTGTCAATGCCATTCGCCTGCTGGTAAATAAAGAAGCTACGGTTAACGTAAAGTTCACCTCCCATACCACTACTACGCGTAAGGAAGCTCAGACTGTTTTGCCGAAGGTAAAAAATATCATAGCGGTGGTAAGTGGTAAAGGGGGAGTGGGTAAGAGTACGGTAGCTGCCAATTTTGCCCTGGCTCTGGCTAAGGGAGGCGCTTCTGTGGGGCTGATGGATGCCGATATCTATGGTCCCAGCGTACCGATCATGTTCGGTGTGCGGGGAGAGCGTCCTATGATGATGGGGGGCGGAGAAGGCGGAAAAGGGCTGATCGTGCCCCTGGAACGATATGGCATTAAATTAATGAGCATCGGGTTGCTGGTGGATGAAAAAAATGCCGTCGTATGGAGAGGGCCGATGGCCAGTAGCGCTATCCGGCAATTCATCACCGATGTATTCTGGGATGAGCTGGATTACCTGGTGATCGATATGCCTCCCGGAACGGGGGATATCCATCTGACCCTGATGCAGACGGCGCCGGTGACTGGGGTGATCGTCGTTACGACTCCCCAGGATGTGGCGCTGGCGGATGCTAAGAAAGGTATCGCGATGTTTGGCCAGGCGCAGCTGAAAGTGCCCGTTATCGGTCTGGTGGAAAATATGAGCTATTTCACACCGGCCGAATTACCCGATAATAAGTACTATATTTTCGGGAAAGACGGGGGGCGGAGATTGGCGGAAGAATACGAGATTCCTTTCCTGGGGCAAATACCGCTGGTGCAAAGCATACGCGAAGGGGGAGATAATGGCGTGCCGGTCATGATGAGTGATGATGACATCTCCAAAAAAGCCTTTCTGGATTTCGCCGGCAGTGCGGTCCGGAGCATTGCGATGCTGAATGCGAATATGCGGGTAGAGCGGGTTGCGGAAGTGGTGGCGTAGGCCGGTTTCGGCAATGAAGAAAAAAACTAATTTTGACGAATGACAAGAGCACAGTTAACGGGACAGATCCGGGACAAAAAATCGTATCTCTGTGTTGGCCTGGATACGGATAGTACGAAAATTCCCCCCCATCTTCTTTCTGCTCCCGATCCTCTTTTTGAATTCAACCGGCAGATCATCGACGCCACGAAGGACTATTGTGTTGCGTACAAGATCAATACCGCTTTTTATGAATCCTCCGGCGCCAAAGGGTGGGAGTCCATGGAAAGAGCCGTGAACTATATTCCTTCCACGCATTTAAAGATCGCCGATGCAAAAAGGGGCGATATCGGCAATACCGCCAGCCAGTATGCGAAAGCCTTTTTCGAGACGCTGGCCTTCGATGCGCTGACGGTGGCTCCTTATATGGGAGAAGACAGCGTAAAGCCTTTCCTGGAATACAAAGACAAGTGGACGATCGTGCTGGGGCTCACTTCTAATCCCGGGGCGCGTGATTTCGAACTGCAACGGGCCGGAGACGGATATTTGTATGAGAAGGTGCTGACGACGGTCGCTGGCTGGGGCACTCCTGAAAATCTCATGTTCGTCATTGGCGCCACCAAACCGGAATGGTTTGACAGTATCCGCCGGCTGACGCCCGACCATTTTTACCTGGTTCCCGGCGTAGGGTCGCAAGGGGGCAGCCTGGAGGAGATTTCCCGCAAGGCGATGAATAAGGATATCGGCCTGTTGGTGAATGTCAGCCGGGATGTGATCTATGCGGCCAGGGGGGAGGATTTTGCGGAGGCTGCCGGCGCTAAGGCCCGGGGATACCGGGAGGAGATGAGCGGATATCTTTAATCGGCGACCGACCGGAACTCTCCGGATGTCGCGGGGGCGGGGACGCGGAAATCACCTTCACTTTTTGCGATCACCAGGGTGGCGACTCCATTGCCGATGATATTGGTGATGGCTCTCGCCTCGCTCATGAATTTATCTACTGCCAATAAGAATGCCAATCCTTCTACAGGAATTTTCTGAATAGCCGTCAGCGTGGAGGCCAGTACGATAAAGCCGCTGCCCGTGACGCCGGCGGCGCCCTTGGAGGTGAGCATCAGGATCCCCAGGATGGTGATCATCTCGCCGGTGCTGAGGGACACATTGTATAGCTGCGCTAAGAAGATAGTGGCCATGGAGAGGTAGATGGAGGTTCCATCGAGATTGAAGGAGTAGCCGGTGGGGACGACCAGCCCGACGACGGGCCTGCTGCAACCCATTTGTTCCAGTTTGTTCATCAGGGAGGGCAGGGCTGCTTCGGAGGAAGAAGTGCCCAGTACGATCAGAATTTCTTCTTTGATATTTTTCAGGTAGGTCAGGATATTGAGTTTGTAATAACGGAGGATCAGCCCCAGTACTACCAGAATAAATAAGGCCATGGTAAGGTACATGGTGGCCATGAGCTTGGCCAGGGGGAGCAGTGTCCGGATCCCGAATTTGCCGATGGTGAAGGCCATACCGCCGAAAGCGCCGATGGGGGCCAGGTACATCACGTATTTCAACAGGAGGAAGACTCCTTTGGTAAGGGGTTCCAGGAAGGAGAGGATCTTTTCCCGGTGTCTGCTGAGGCTTACTATAATGCCAACGACGATGGCAGCCAGGAGTACCTGCAGGGTCAGGTTGGAGCGGAAGAATTCCCACCAGTTAAAACCGGCGGCTCCCCGTTGGGCATAACCGGCAGCCGTTTTTTTGGCGGCTTCCTGTACCGGCAGTCCCGTTTTGTCGATCCTGCCCGGCTGGACAAGAAGGGCTAATACAATGCCGATGGCCAGGGAGAGGGTGGAAACCACTTCGAAATAGAGCAGGGATTTGATCCCGATCCGGCCTACTTTTTTCAGGTTGCTCATACCGCTGATCCCGCTTACGATGGTCAGGAAAACGATTGGTGGGATGAACCATTTGATCACGGCTATGAAATACACTCCCAGCTTTTCTGTTTTGATGGCTGTGGAAGGATAGAAATAGCCCAGCAGGACGGCTGCTACCAGGGCTACTATTACCAGGAAAGTGAGATTGCCGAAAAGCCGGATTAACGGATGACGTGGGGGCATGGAACTTGCGGCGGAAGGCGGGTTCATGGGGCTCATTGAAATTGTTTCAATATAAGATAAAACCGGTAGACATCTTCGAATGAATTGTAGAGGGGGGCGGGGGCTACCCGGATCACTCCCGGTTCGCGGTAATCCACAATGATGCCGGCTTCGATCATTTTTTGATGGATCTCTTTGCCTCTTGCTGAAAAATACAGGGATAACTGGGCGCCCCTGCGTTGGGGTTCCAGGGGGGTGATGATCTCAAAGGAGATGTTGTTGAGCTGCTGTAACAGGTAAGCCAGCCAGGCGGTCAGTTCGAGACTCTTGGCGCGGATCTTTTCCATGCCGGCCTCTTCGAATAAGGGAAGGGAGGCTTTCAGGGCCACCATGTTGAAGACCTGGGCAGTGCTGATGCTCCATCCGCTGGCATTCGGTTTGGGGATGAACCCTTTCTCCATTTTAAAGCGGGTGGCTTCGTCATTGCCCCACCATCCACCCAATCGCACCAGCTCTGTATTACGGGCATATCTTTCATGGAGATAGGCTCCGCCTACGGCTCCGGGGCCGCCGTTGAGGTATTTGTAGGAGCACCATACGGCAAAGTCCACTTCCCAGTCATGCAGTTGTAAGGGGACATTTCCTACCGCATGGGCCAGGTCGAATCCGGCAAAAGCTCCTGCCTGGTGGGTGGCTGCCGTTATCGTCCGCATGTCGAAGAGCTGGCCCGTATAATAGTTGATGCCGCCCAGCAGGACGAGGGCGAGGGTGTCCTTGTGCTGTTCGATGGCGGTCAGGATATCTTCTTCCCGGATGGTCTTTTCTCCTTCCCGGGGGCTGATTTCCACGATGACGTCGTCGGGATCGAAGCCATGCATCCTCGCCTGTGTTTCCAATGCGTATTGGTCGGAGGGGAAGGCGCCGGCTTCCATAATGATCTTATATCTTGTCGGATCCGGATGGTAGAAGGATAGGAGCAGCAGGTGAAGGTTGACGGTGAGGGCGTTCATGACCGTTACTTCATCTTCCAGGCAGCCGACGATCTTCGACAGGGGGCGTCTGAAATGATCGTGGTAGGTTAACCAGGGATTTTTTGCGTGCAGGTAACCGCCGATGGCTATTTCCTTCCAGTCCTTTAACTCTTGCTGGATGGCGGCTTCGGCATCTTTCGGTTGCAGGCCCAGGGAGTTGCCGCAGAAGTAGATGGCGTCGCCGGATGACCCGGCTTTATGGTGGGGAGGAAAATAAAACCGGGAACGAAAAGACCGGAGGGTATCCTCCCGGTCTTTCTGCCGGGCGAATTCTATCGTGGATTCAAAGACGGGCTGCATCTTGCTGGTTTTGACGCAAGATAAAGAATAAGATGCTAGGTAGTCGTATCCTCGTCCTTGTCCTTGTTTTTGTTTTTGTCTTTGTCTTTGACGTCACCGGCATTGGTATGCGTAAAGCGTACGGTCCCGAAGCTGCTCTTGATCTTTATCTTCCCGTTGCCGTCTCCGGCTTTGCCTCTGTAGTCCTTGTCGAAATGAGGGCCGTAGTCGTTATCATCCTCTCTACGTTCTTTTATACTGAATTCACTGTCGTTGAGGAAGTGCCCGAAACTGGTGTGTACATCGATGTCGGCCGACAGGGCTTTGGTGACGATCATCCGGATCCCCGAATAGGATTCAAAAAGAGACAGTTCCTTTATATCATCCGATACGTTGAACTGGACGTTGTGGGAGAATTCGCTGGAGATCTTTACATTTCCGTTCACGTTCCCGATCCTGGATTCTTTATTGAATTTGAAGGTCACTTTCCCGTTGCTGATCTCGTCAATGGCAACCTTGCCGAATTCCACGTCGATCTCGTCCACATTCTTTAGTTTTCCGGCGGTGAGGCTGCCGAATTTGCTGGTCAGGTTGACAAGTCCGGAAAAGTCGGGTACGGCGGTCTTGCCGAAGCTGTTCTCCAACTGCAGGCGATTGGCCGAAGGCATGTGGATGACATAGTCGATATAGAAAGCTCTGTCTTCGTCATTGTTGTTCTTGTTGCGCTTGCCGTCTCCGCCGTTGTGGATCTCTCCGACCTTGGTCTTGAAGGAAATGATATGGCCTTCGTGGATCTCTTTCACGTCGATCTCGTTCATGATATCCTGGGCTCTTTCTTCCGAGGAGGCATTGGCTACGATTTCGATATCCACGGTGATCTCACTCTTATCCCAGGTGCTGACCATTACGTTACCGAATGAGTTCTCTATTTCGAGTTTGTCGTCGGCGCTGACGTTATAGGATTTATTAATGCTCCTCTTCTTTCTTACTTCTTCATCTCCATTGGCGGCCAGGCTGAATACCGGGGCAGACAGGATGAGAAAAAGAGATATAGAACTAAGCAGTTTTATATGCTTTTTCATATGCTGTTTTTTTAGAATGATTGATTTGTTTGATGATATCCAATTGATGATTCAGTAATCCCATCTGCAGTTGGAGATTCTGTAACATCGCTTCCAGGAGTTGTTCCCGGTTGGGGTTTTTAGGTAATTCCTGCTGTAAAGTCTGGTATACGCTATCCAGGTTATGTACGTCCGCGGCAAATTGCTTATAAAGCAGCGGTTCGTCTTTTTCGATGGTTTTCAGCTCTTTGTGCTTTAGTTCCACCAGCCTGGCGTAGTGATACATTTCTTCGTTGATCGTGGAGGTGGATGACTCCGTGACTGCCAGGGATTCCCTGGTGCCGGCGCCGGGGGATACCCGGGGAGCGACGGAAGGGGTGTCGACGGAAGGCTGCCGGCCCTGGTTCGGGCTTTGGCTTTTCGGGTCTGCTGAGTTTTGAGTCGCCGCCAGGGTGGACTGGGGGCCCTCTTTATGTTTAAAGAACCAGATACTTCCGGCCATCACTAAAACGATCGCTGCCGCTGCGCTCCACCGGACGCTGCCCGGCCGGATGATCTTCAGCATGTTCTTGTTCTTCGACGGGTTGGGGTTCTCCGACGGATCGGAGCTCTCCTCCGGTGAATGGGGGCTCTTCGGTGGATGGGTGGACTTCGACTCATCGGGGGGCCGTTGTTTCCCTGGTTCGATCTGGAACCGGATATCCTCCCAGACTTTTCTGCCAGGCTCCTCCTCATCAAACTCCTCGCGATGGTCCCGGATGAATTGTTCTAACCGGTTATTCATGATAACTCTCCTTGTTTTATAATATTCAATAATTTTTGTTTGGCCCGCATGTATTGAGTCCTGACCGTAGCATGGGACACCCGCAGGATCTCCGCTATCTCTTCCTGGTCGTACCCTTCGAAAAGGTACAGGGTGAGTACGGTCCTGTAACCATTGGGCAATAGCCGGACCGCCTTTTTTATATCCTCTACTTTCAGCTGGACCTCTTTTTCATCCAGGGTTTCTTCTTCCGGCAGATGACCAATATTGGTCTTTTCTATATCGATCAGGTCCATTTTTCGTTTGCGCAGCTGGTTGATCGACTTATTGATGACGATCTTCTTCAGCCAGGCCCCGAAGGTCGATTTGTAATGAAAATCATGCAAAGATCTGAATGCATCGGTGAATGCTTCCTGCAGCACGTCTTCCGCATCCCCCGTATGATTGACGATACGCAGGCTAGTGTTGTACATGGCCTTGGAATATTTATGGTACAGCTCTGCGAAACCGCGGGAGTCCCCCCGTTTGCATCGCTCCACCAATTCGTCGTGTAGTATTGGTTCTGTTAGTTCCAATTCAGCTATTTTAGCATTCATTTGTTCCTGATCTTGAGTGTCTTTGCGCCTCTTTCTCTCTTTCACTATTAAATACACCGACTCTTTCACCATGTTGCATCCGAGGATGAAAAAGATTCAAAAAAGCTTTCGGGGGGACGGGGTGCTCTTTTGGGAGAGCTTAGTTGGGGATTTTTCAAGAGGTTGATACTGAATAGGTTGAAAAATCCCCAACTAAGGTCTGTTCGAATGAGGTGCTTTCCCGGCTTTGGCTTTGGCGTTTTCAAAGATCCCCTGACTAAACGCGCGCGTCCATGAGCGTCTTTTCCTTACTTTCGCAAGACATTTTTAAAACGATTGTCATGGCTCCAGCTTTTCAAGTAGATCTTTTTCAAAGTCCTGATTATTTTCAATTGGACGAATTGCTGACAGATGAGCACAAATTGATCCGGGAATCGGTGCGAAACTATGTAAAAAAGGAGATTTCCCCTATTATAGAAGAGTACGCGCAAAAGGCGGAATTCCCTGTAGCGATCGTCCGGCAACTGGGGGAACTGGGTTGTTTCGGTCCTACCATTCCGGAAGAATATGGCGGGGGGGGATTGGATTATATCAGCTATGGACTGATGATGCAGGAATTGGAAAGGGGGGATAGCGGCGTGCGGTCCACGGCCTCGGTACAGGGGTCGCTGGTGATGTTCCCCATTTATGAGTACGGCAGCGAAGCGCAGCGAAAAAAATATTTACCCAAACTGGCTAGCGGAGAATGGCTGGGATGTTTTGGTCTCACGGAGCCCAACCATGGCAGCGATCCGAGCGGTATGCTGAGCAATATCAAGGACGGCGGCGACCATGTGATCCTGAATGGCAGTAAAATGTGGATCAGTAACGCTCCTTTTTCACAGGTGGCGGTGGTCTGGGCCAAGGATGAACAGGGGGATATCCGGGGTTTGATCCTGGAGAGGGGAATGGAAGGTTTCAGCACGCCCACCACGCATGGCAAGTGGAGTCTCCGGGCTTCTGCTACCGGGGAATTGGTATTCGACCAGGTGAAGGTTCCCAAAGAAAATATACTCCCCAACATAAAAGGTCTGAAGGGGCCGCTGAGCTGTCTGACGAAAGCGCGTTATGGGATCGCCTGGGGTACGGTGGGTGCGGCTATGGATTGTTATGATACGGCGCTGCGATATAGTAAGGAGCGGATACAGTTTGACCGTCCCATTGGAGGATTTCAGCTGCAACAGAAGAAACTGGCTGAAATGATCACGGAGATCACCAAGGCGCAATTGCTTAACTGGCGACTGGGGGTATTGATGAATGCCGGAAAGGCTACGCCGGGGCAGGTATCGATGGCCAAACGCAACGGTTGTGAAATCGCGGCGCAGATCAGTCGGGATGCCCGCCAGATGCTGGGCGGCATGGGGATCACCGGGGAATATCCCATTATGCGCCATATGATGAATATTGAAAGCGTCATCACTTATGAAGGCACGCACGACGTACATTTGCTGATCACGGGCATGGATATTACGGGGCTGAATGCTTTTAAATAAATCCCCGGTCAAAGGGGCATAGGAGCGAAAAAATATGAAGATTTTTCTCATTGGTTTTATGGGATCGGGTAAGACGCACTGGGGCAGGTTGCTTTCGGCGAAACTGCGGCTGCCTTTCAGTGACCTGGATACGGTGATCGTGGAAAAAGAAAAAAAAACGGTATCGGAGCTTTTTTCCGAGAAGGGGGAGGAATATTTCCGCTACCAGGAAAAAGAGGTGCTGGAGGAGATTATAGGGTCGCAGGAAAGTTTTATTTTGAGTTGCGGGGGAGGAACTCCCTGTTTCTTCAATAATATCGAGCTCATGAAGAAGAATGGGAAAGTGGTCTGGTTGAATACGGCCATCGATGTGCTGCAGGAACGCCTGTTGAAGGAAAGGATGAGCCGTCCGCTGATCCGGGAGATCGGGGATGACGAATTAAGACGTTATATCGCCCGTAAGTTAAGTGAGCGAAAGATGTATTACGAGCAGGCAGATGTGATGGTGAATGAAGAGAGCGTGTCTTTGGAGCAACTGATCCTTTTGTTATTCGAGGAAGAGAAGGAGAGGGACCGGATGAGGGACGACGATTTGTGAGAATTACGAAACAACAGACGAACATGAATAGGAGTTTTATTTCCATTGCCGCTTTATTGGGAGCGTTGTCCGTGGCGCTGGGCGCCTTCGCCGCTCACAAACTTCGCCAGATAGTAAGCCCGGATGCCGTAGCGGTGTTCGAGACGGGGGTAAGGTACCAGTTCTATCATGTATTTGCCTTGTTGCTGGTGGCACTGTTGACGGATAAATTCCCGAACAAATGGATGAATTGGGCAGGGAATTGTTTTATAGCCGGGATCATTTTATTTTCAGGGTCTTTATATATGTTGACGGCGTTGAAGATTGCGGACAATGTCCATCTGAATTATATCGGGGCGGTGACGCCGATCGGCGGACTTTTCTTTATTGCCGGATGGATTTTTTTGTGGGTGGGAGTGAGGGGGAAGTAAAGAAAAGCTGTTAGCTCGCGTGAGGGATAGAAACGAAAAGCCCGGAGCCCCCGGCGAGGACTTGGAGTGAATAGCCCGACCCGAAGGGGCACGCCCTGAAAAATCTTTATAGCACCAATCCGAAAACGGTGCGGGTGCCTTCCTGGTTCTCGATGTTGAATTCGCCGTTGATGGAAGCCATTCTTTTCTTCATATTGTTCAGTCCGTTGCCGAACTTCCGTAGTTTTTCCATATTGATGCCCACGCCGTCGTCCTGGATCTCGATGATCAGTTTGTCACCCACGGTGACATTGATCTTTACGACGGAGCTTTGAGAATGCTTCAGCACATTGTTCAGGGCTTCTTTCACGGAAAGGAACATATTCCTCCTTTTTTCGCCGCTGATCTCCCTGGACGGGATGGAGGCGGGCATGCTGAAATAGCAATCGATGGCGGTACTCTCGAAGAATTCCACGGCATAGGACCGGATATAGGCCACCAGGTTCTCCACGCTATCGTTGGAGCTGGTCATGGTCCAGATGATGGTATTCATCTTGTTGAGCAATTCGTTGGCGGAATGGGAGATCTTTTCTATTTCCGGTAAGGTCTGCTCTTTCATTTTGCTTTTTACGATCTCGCTCATCAGGCGGATAGCCGTGACGCCCGATCCCAGTTCGTCGTGCATGTCGGCGGAAATGCGGTTGCGTTCGTCCTGGGTTGCCGCCAGTACGGCTACCTGTTTTTCCAGTTCTTTACGTTCCGTCTCCAGCTTCAGCTTCTCCTCTTTCTGGACGGAGATGATCAGCTCCCGTTTATTCTTGTAGGTGAGGGCGAAAAGGAAGAATAAGAGCTCGATGGTGATGCCGACCTCGTAGTGGAACAAGGCCAGGTTGAGGACGGATACTCCTTTTACGATCTTGAAATTGGTAGAGATCATGACCTGTGAGATGATGGCCAAAAATATCAAAGAGATGTTTCCGCAGACGATATAATTCATCAATTGGTTGCGGTAACCCAGCCCTTTGATGATGAAAATCGCCAGGATCACCATTAAAAGGATCTTCGTGCTATCTTCTATGAAATTGGCGATCACGAAATTGGAGGAAAAGAAAAAGAAAAGGATGTACAAGATCGTCAATCCCGCGATAGTGATCGCACCCCAGAAAAGATACCGGTCCAGGTCCGGGTAGTTTTTCTTCGTTTCCAGGAATTGGCGATGAAAAAGGATATACGATAAATTGCCCACGGAAAAAATGATATTGTCGAAAAAGCTTTCAAAGAAGAAATTGAAAGAAGTGGCGGTATTATGTAAAGTAGATTTTAGAAATAGCAGGGTGCTGGTGCAGACGGCATAGCCGACATAATAGAGAAAATGAAGTTTGCCTGTCTGCAGGTATTCACTGATCGCATAAAAGATCATCATGAGCATGATGCCTGCGAATAGATTGGTGATGACGTCGATGTTCGTTTTATTCTTATGGTTGAGTAGGATGCCCTGTCTGATCAGGGTCTCCCGGGTGAGGGTGGGGTTGATGGAGTTGGTCGGTGATTTGATAAAGGTAAGGATCACGAAGAAAGTGCCGTTTTCGTGCGGGGCGAGGCTTATTTTCCGGTAGCCCAGGCTATCGTTATCGTCGGGCAGGATGTCCGGCAGGCGATCGACCCGGGCGGCGGGTTGGCTTCCGGGTTGATTGGCGGGCTGGCCGGCGGCGACCTTATTATTCAATTTATAAACCTGGATCGAGTCAAAGTAAAAGCCGGGGCAGAGGAATACGCTTTCTTCCTGATCGCTGCTATTGGTGAGCGTGAATTTCAGGATGGCTTTTTTATTTACCAGGGGAGCCGGGATGAAATGTTCGAATTTTTTAGTTCCCCTGATGGAAAAGGGGAGAAAGGGCAGTTGTTCTTTTGGAATTGTTTTTGCCGGGGAAAAGGTAAGCAAGGTGCCTGCCGATATATCGTCCAGGATGCCTGTTTTAGCCAGGTCGGCGGCCGGCGGCTGAAGGGGTTGAGATTGGGAATATTGCCCCGTAAGCAGGATCAGCAGGCCTACCAGCAGTATTCTGGTATAGATGAACGAGTTAGATTCGGCAGGCCCGTACATGGAGCTTAATTGGCAGTTTTTTTAAAGGTAAAGTAAATTAATTTAATAAGTATGCGCTTATCTTTGTACACATGGCAAACCGACTGAAGTCAAAGAAGAGCCAGCCACCTGCATCCGATAAGCTGAAGCCTGAAAAGGAATCACAGGTTACCGTCAAACAGATCGTCAAAGATGAACGTACCCATAAGATCACCGGAGCCGTTCTTCTATTGCTGGCCGTTTTTCTTTTTATCGCATTCACTTCTTACCTGTTCACCTGGAAGGAAGACCAGGACAAGGTGTTCCATGGGGCTGCCATCCTGTTGCCTTCTTCTGCCGTAAAAGTAACCAATTTGCTGGGCAATCTGGGCGCGCTTGTTGCGCACCAGTTCTTTTATAATGGGTTCGGACTGGCCAGCTATCTTTTCTGCTCGATCTTTTTTATAGTGGGGGTGAATTTATTGTTCGCCAGGAAAGTTTTTTCGATTGGGCGTAACCTGCGGTATGTCATTGCAGGACTGCTGTTCTTTTCCGTCGCCCTGGCCTTTGTTACCCGGGGTCGTGGATTTCCCTGGGGCGGCGCCGTGGGGGATATGATCAGCGACCGGCTCACGATGTGGCTGGGTTGGGTGGGAACAGCGGCCTTACTGTTGGTGGCGGGGCTGGCTTATTTTATCTGGCGGTTCAATCCTGTCTTTAAGATGCCTGCCTTACCGGTCAGGGACAAGGGGCTAACGCCTGTGGAAGTAGGGGCGGGGGAAGGGAACGGCCGGAAAGAGGACAGCGGGAAAGCCGAAAAGGGGAAAGCGAAGGAAGGGGCTGGGGCTAAATTATTTGTGGATGAGGGATTCAGCAATATGAAAGGGAATGTGCTGAAAGAGAACGGGGGGATCGTGGTCCTTGCCCCCCATGAAAACGAGGAGGAGGAACCGGAGATCGATTTTACTATTATAGAGAGAGAGGAAGAAGCGCCTTTCGAAATAGAGCCTGAAGAGGAGATTGTCCGACCCGTTGCCGGCAAGGGGATCATTCCGGAGGAAATTCCTCCGCTGACGATCCTTTCTGCCGAAAAGAATAAGCCTGTCGCAGCCGACCTGCCACTGGAGATCAAATCGGTGCCGGATCCGATAGATGATCTGAAAGAAGAGGGGGGGGCTGGAGCAGAGGGGGACGGGGTGCAGCTGCCTTTGCCGGATTACGAACCTACGCTGGACCTGCGGGATTATAAATATCCTTCCCTGGACCTGCTGGAAGCTCATGGCAGTGAAAAGATCGTACAGGATGCCGGGGAACTGGAAGCGAATAAGAACCAGATCATCAATACGCTGAAGAATTATGATATCGCCATTCAGAAGATCAGCGCTACCGTGGGGCCTACCGTCACGTTGTACGAGATCGTTCCGGCGGCGGGGGTTCGTATCTCCCGTATCAAGAACCTGGAAGACGATATCGCGTTGAGCCTTGCGGCTCTCGGGATCCGTATCATTGCTCCTATTCCGGGGAAGGGTACGATCGGTATCGAAGTGCCCAATGTAAAAAAGACGATCGTGAGCATGCGTACGCTGCTTGCTTCCGATAAATTCCAGCATAGCAATTTCAGCCTGCCGATCGCGATCGGGAAGAAGATCGATAACGAAAATTTTATCGTGGACCTGGCATCGATGCCCCACCTGCTGATGGCGGGGGCTACCGGGCAGGGTAAATCGGTGGGGTTGAATGCGATCCTGGTTTCGTTGCTGTATAAGAAGCATCCTTCGCAGTTGAAGCTGGTGCTGGTGGATCCTAAAAAAGTGGAGTTGAGTATTTATCGGACGATCGAGAAGCACTTCCTGGCGAAATTGCCGGGGGAGGAGGAAGCGATCATAACGGATACGAAAAAAGTGGTGCATACGCTGAATGCCTTATGCATCGAAATGGATAACCGGTACGATCTGTTGAAAGAGGCCAATTCCCGTAATATCAAGGAGTATAATGACAAGTTCATCAAACGTCGTCTGAATCCCCAGAAGGGGCATCAATATCTGCCTTTTATCGTGCTGGTGGTGGATGAGTTTGCGGATCTGATCATGACGGCGGGTAAGGAAGTGGAAATGCCGATCGCCCGGCTGGCCCAGTTGGCGCGTGCGGTGGGAATTCACCTGATCATTGCCACGCAACGTCCTTCTGTCAATATCATTACCGGTACGATCAAGGCCAACTTCCCGGCCCGTATCGGCTTTAAAGTGTCTTCCAAGATCGACTCGCGTACCATCCTGGATGCCGGTGGCGCCGACCAACTGATCGGTAAGGGGGATATGCTCGTCAGCTATAACGGGGAGATCACCCGGGTGCAATGTGCTTTTGTGGATACGCCGGAGGTGGAACAGATCACGGACTTCATCGGGAAGCAGCGGGGTTATCCCGAGGCATACAAATTGCCGGAATATGTTGATGATAAGGATCCGGATGGCAAAGAGCTGGACCTGGGCGACCGCGATCCGTTGTTCGAAGAGGCGGCCCGTTTGATCGTGCAGAATCAGATCGGCTCCACTTCCCTGATACAGCGCCGCATGAAGCTGGGCTATAACAGAGCCGGGCGTCTGATGGATCAGCTGGAGGCATTCGGAGTGGTAGGGCCGGGTCAGGGCAGCAAACCCCGGGATGTGCTGATGAAGTCAGAACATGAACTGGATAGTTATCTGAACCCGTGACCTCCTGCCCCCTGAAGGGGGAATGGGGCCTCTGAATGGGGAGGACAAATGATGTATATTTGCGGCGCCGAAGCGGACCAAGGGTCCGCGGTCGAAGATTTGTGAATTGCTAAATAAAACAACAATGGAGCTGAATAAAAAAGGATGGCTGACCTGTATATTATTGAGTGGATGGTTCCTGATGGCGCAGGCGCAGAACAATAGCCTGGGTAAAAATGATCCGGAAGCGAAGAAGGTATTGGACGGTCTCAGCGCCAAATTGAAGTCTTTTAAGGCGGTGCAGGCTAATTTCACCCTGAAAGTGGAGGATTCGAAGGGGAAATTGCAGGGCAGCAAGAGCGGGGTGGTCTATGTAAAGGGGAGTAAATATCATATCAGCATTGTCGGCGGGCAGGATGTTTTCAGCGATGGGAAAGACACCTGGACCTACGATAAATCGACCAATGAGGTAACGATCAACAAAACGGACCCTGGTACCCAGACGATCAGCCCGGAAAAATTCTTCACTAATTTCTACGATAAGGATTTCCTGTATAAGTTGAACGGGGATGCCAAATTGGGCGCCCGTAGCGTGCAGGAGGTCGAGCTGACGCCGGTGGATAAAACGAAGTCCTTTTTCAAAGCACTGCTGTATATCGACAAGGCTCTGCATACGCTGGTCAGCGTCAAATGGTTCGATAAAAACGGCAACCGCTATAGCCTGGATACGAGTAAGCTGAATGGCAATGCTCCGTTGACCGATGCCCAGCTGGTTTATAATAAAGCGAAATATCCCGGCGCGGAAGAGGTTGACTTAAGGAACTAGCCGTTTGGCAGTCCCGGGACCTGTTTAGCTGGACTCTTTCGATCCCCAGCGGAAGGTGCTGATGTCCAGGCCTGCGAGGTCCAGCACCCGGTCTACCACCGTGGCCGCGACCTCTTCGATGGTTTTCGGCCGACTGTAGAAAGAGGGGGTAGCGGGGCAGATAATACCACCGGCCAGGGTCACGGTCTCCATGTTGCGGATATGCACCAGGTTATAGGGGGTATCCCTTACCACACAGATCAGTTTTCTTCTTTCTTTCAGGACAACATCGGCTGCCCGGGTGATCAGGTCGGAAGAAATGCCTGTTGCGATCCGGCCCAGGGTGCCCATGGAGCAGGGGATGATGATCATAATATCATATTTTCCGGAACCGGAAGCAAAGGGAGCGGAGAAATCCCGTTGGGAGAAGAAAGGATAGGTATAATTCCCGTAAGAATCATTTTCCAGCTCCGTACGCCACACTTCTTTGGCGTTGTCCGTCATGACTACCGAAAGGGCCTGCCATTGGTCCTTTAGGGCGGAGAGCTTGTCCAATAAGAGCCGGGCATAGATGGATCCGCTGGCGCCTGTCACCGCAACGACAATTTTGTGCATGGTAATTCGTTAATTTTATACAGAAGAACACAAAAGTACTATGCAAAAATCGAAAGGGTTGTTTTTATTGAAAAGGGCGCTTATTCTGGGGCTGGTGCTGGCTTTTTCCGGTGCGCAGAGGGCGGCGATGCCGGTTCGGGGTTTGGCTGGGGAGCGTAGGGCTGAAACGCCGGCAGGGCAGGTTATTACCTGGATGAACCTAGAAGAGGCCTCCGGTAAGCTGCAAAAGGAGCGGCGTCCGATCCTGATCGATCTGTATACTACCTGGTGCGGCTGGTGCAGGCAAATGGATAAGAAGACCTATTCCAATAAGCAGGTGGCGGCCTATCTCCAGGAGAAGTTCTATCCTGTAAAGCTGGATGCAGAGACCCGGGCTGTCCTCAACTGGAAAGGGAAGGAGTACCGTTTCAATGCCGGCTACCGCTCCAATGAGTTTGCCGTTTACCTCACGCATGGAAAGCTGGAATTTCCTACGACGATCATTATTCCTCCGGGCGGAGAGCCCCAGGCCATCCCTGGCTATATGGAACCCAAGGAACTCGAATTACTGGTGAAGTATTTCGGGGAGGGAAAATACGATAAAGTGTCTTTTGACGAATATCAGAAGAGCTTCCGGCCTTCCTGGTGAAAGCACCAGCGGGTTCATAGAGTGGGATAGCCGCATTGCCCGTATATTATCTTCCTATTACCACATATTATCCCGACGTCGCCGGATGCCCTAATCATCACTATAACGTTTTAGCTCAAAGAAGCTAAACAAATACCTTTAAAGGGTCAACCACCCAAAAAGGACTTGATCCAGATCAAGATAATGGTAAGTGGGTAAAAAAAAACAAGGCTTTACGTCCTGTCTTTCCGCGTTAAGGTCTTATCTTTGTTTTTTCATAGGATAAGGTTTAATGGTTAATGGTATTTGATTAGTGCAGCCCCGCTTCGGCGGGGCTTTTTTTTGCCCCGCCCGCCAAAACGGGGCTTTTTTTTTGTCTCTGGGTAAGGGTTCTCCCTTGGAAAAGACGGCCATAAATAATTAGTTGGCTTTAGAGGGTTAGGGGTAGCACCTTTAGGGTAAGGGTGCAAAAAAGCCCCCTATGGAAGGGGGCTAAGTATGTAAGCAGGGAGAATTGCTTTTATGAGCGAAGATTCCTTTATGTGATGGAGGGCTGCTATGCCGATACTTCTGCCATATCCGGGATGGCCTGTACTTTATAATCTCCGGCGTCCAGTTTCTTTTTGGTTTCCCGGAATGCCTGCAGGGTCAGTTCGATATCCTCGTCCGTATGGACGGCGGTAGGCACCAGGCGGTAGATGATATGTCCTTTGGGGATGACCGGATAGACTACGATCGAGCAGAAGATGTTATAGTTTTCCCTCAGATCCATTACCATGGCGGTGGCTTCCGGTACGTCTCCTTTCATATACACCGGCGTGACGGGTGAATCGGTCCGGCCGATATCGAATCCGCTTTCTTTTAATCCTTTCTGCAGCTTACGGACCACATCCCAGAGCTGCTTACGCAGTTCGGGTTTGGTTTTCAGCAATTCCAGTCTTTTCAGGTTACCGATGGTAACGGGCATCGGCAGGCTCTTGGCGAAGATCTGGGAGCGGGTGTTGTACCTGATATAATCGATGATCGCCTTGTCTCCGGCCATAAAGGCGCCAATGGAGGCCATTGATTTGGCAAAAGTGGAGAAATACAGGTCGATCTCGTCCTGTACGCCTTGTTCTTCGCCGGCTCCGGCTCCTGTTTTTCCCAGGGTCCCAAAGCCATGGGCGTCGTCCACCAGCAGGCGGAATTCATAATTTTTTTTCAGGGCGGCGATCTCTTTCAGTTTACCCTGGTCTCCTGCCATGCCGAAGACTCCTTCGGTAATGACCAGGATGCCTCCGGTGTTCTGCTTTTCGATCAGCGCGGCAGCGCGTTGCAACTGCTTTTCACAGTCTTCTACATCATTATGTTTGAATACGTAGCGATGGCCGGGGTGAAGGCGCAGTCCGTCGATGATACAGGCATGGCTTTCGGCGTCATAGACGATGACGTCATGGCGGCCGCAGATGGCGTCGATGGCGCTCATAATCCCCTGGTATCCATAGTTAAACAGGGTAGCGTCCTCTTTGCTTTCAAAGGCTGCCAGTTCTTTTTCCAGTTGCTCATGGTAATTGCTGTTCCCGCTCATCATACGGGCGCCCATAGGGGCGGCCATTCCAAATTGAACGGCGGCTTCGCCGTCTACTTTACGGATCTCGGGATGGTTGGCAAGTCCCAGGTAGTTATTCAGGCTCCAGACAATTTTTTCCTTACCGCGAAAGATCATCCGGCTGCCGATCTCCCCTTCCAGTTTAGGAAAGGCAAAATATCCATGGGCTCTTTCCCGGTGTTGACCGATCGGCCCGCTGTGCTTCATTAATTTTTCGAAAATATCTGCCATATTATGAAATTATTAAGGTTCGAATTTGCGGCAAATTTAGCGTATTTGAATTAAAGGGCAACTCCTCTTCTCTCTCTGTCGCCGCGGGAGCAATTATATTAATGATCTTTTAACCTTGGGATGCAGCATTTCAAATACTTTTGCGCAAAATTTTTTCCTTTCATGAACAAGTCCTTCCTCCCCATTCTTTTCCTGACTCTTTTGGCATTTACAGCCTGTCAGCGCCGGTATGCCGATAAGGTAGCCCGCCCCAAGCTGGTGGTAGGAATTGTCGTCGACCAGATGCGCTGGGATTACCTGTACCGGTACTATGAGCGGTATGGGGAAGGGGGATTTAAGCGGTTGCTGAAGAAAGGATATAGCTGCGATAATACGAAGATCAATTATCTCCCATCTTTTACCGCCGTAGGGCATAGTTGTGTCTTTACCGGGTCGGTGCCTGCCTTCAGCGGGATCAGCGGGAATGACTGGATCGAGCAGGCGACGGGCAAACGCGTGTATTGCACGGATGACAGTACTGTCAAGAGCGTAGGGGCGGAAGGCCCGGAGTCGAAAGAGGGTAAGATGTCGCCGCGCAACCTGCTTGTATCCACGGTTACGGATGAATTGATGATCGCCAGCAATTTCCGGTCGAGGGTAGTAGGGGTGTCCCTTAAGGACAGGGCCGCTATTCTGCCTGCCGGGCATACAGCCAATGCCGCTTTCTGGATGGATGATTCCACCGGGCATTTCATTACCAGTAATTATTATATGCCCAAACTTCCGGAGTGGGTAGATAGCTTTAATAAAAGCGACGAGATCGGGAGACTGATCAAAGAGGGCTGGAAGACTTTATATCCCATCGGTACTTACGGGGAGAGCGATACGGACGATCAGCTTTATGAAGGCAAGTTCAAGGGGGATAGTACCACGGCCTTCCCTCATAACCTGGTGGAGTCCTATAAGAAGGGAAAAAGCAGCTTCCGCTCGACTCCTTTTGGCAATACGCTTACCCTGGATTTTGCAAAAGCCGCGGTCGACGGATATCAGCTGGGGAAAAGGGATTTTACGGATTTTCTGACGATCAACTGCGCCAGTACGGACTATGTGGGGCATCTATTCGGGATCAATGCCATCGAGACCGAAGATACGTATCTGCGACTGGACCAGGAGCTGGCTTCCTTCTTCGAGTTCCTGGATAAAAAAGTGGGCAAGGGGGAGTATATGGTGTTTTTGACAGCTGATCATGGGGCGGCTCATGCGATCACTTTTATGCAAAACCATGATATTCCGGCGGATTTTTGGGATTCGAAACCCCTGGTGGAGGGTCTGAATAAGGAGTTGTCCAGGAAGTTTGCCGTGGACAACCTGGTGGATACCTGTACTAATTACCAGATCGACTTTGCCATGAAGACTATTGAAGCGCATCATCTTGATTTGGAGGCGATCAAAAAGACAAGCCTGGAATGGCTCCGGCAGCAGCCGGGCATCAATTATGCCATCGATATGGCTAATGTCGATCAATCGACGGTCCCTGAGCCTGTAAAGAGCATGGTCGTCAATGGGTATTATTCCCGGCGAAGTGGGGTTATTCAGTTGATACTCAATACCGGATGGTTTGAGGCGCATGGCAAGACGGGCACTACGCATGGGACCTGGAATCCTTATGATACGCATATTCCTCTTTTATTCATGGGCTGGGGGATTCAGCAGGGGCACAGCGATTCGCCTGTCTATATGACAGATATCGCGCCTACAGTGGCAGCCTTGCTGCATATTCAGATGCCGAATGGGTGTGTGGGTAAGCCGATTGTGGAAGTAATGAGGAAATAAAGGGGATGCCCAGAGGGGGCGGGGTTAGGGTACCCGATGGCTGGCTCCTTACGAGATCCGGTAATTTCCGGGCTTAAAGCAGCAAATAGCCTAAAAACTTAGTCCGTTTAATAAGAAAAGTTCGGGATTTTCCCGGACTTTTGCATTTGGGCCAATTTTTCCACAAATCGAAAGTGATTTGCGCAACCCTATGGTTCGTTTTTTGTTCTAATTATTGAATAGTATAACCTAAATAATATGATTACAGTATCACCCACGGCAAAAGAGTATATCGACCAGTTAATGGCCGACCAGCATTCCGCCCCGGAGACCTTTGTACGGGTAGGCGTGAAAAGCGGGGGCTGTTCCGGTCTGGAATATAAGCTCGATTTCGATACCGCCCGCAAGGAAGGGGACCAGGAATTCGAGGACAAGGGGGTCAAGGTGGTGGTAGACCTGAAAAGTCTGCTGTACCTCTATGGCACCGAGCTGGATTATTCGGGCGGATTGAATGGTAAAGGCTTGTTTTTCAACAATCCAAATGCTTCCAGGACCTGCAGCTGCGGCGAAAGCTTCGCTGTCTAGGGCGGGAGGACGGACGGGCAGGATGTCAAGCCTCCCGGCTGGGAAAAGAGCGGATATTCAGGAAAAGAGCGGATGTTAAAGTATCTTGCACCGGGAAGTCTACTAAACAAAAGAATTATGCCAAACGACAGCGAAATAATTGATAATATAGCCAATAAGGAATACGAGTTCGGCTTTGTGACGGATATCGAAATGGATATCGTGCCAGCCGGGCTCAATGAGGAGGTGATCCGCTATATTTCGGAAAAAAAGGAGGAGCCGGAATGGCTGCTGAACTGGCGGTTGAAGGGATTCCGTGCCTTTCAGAAGGAAAAACTGCCTGAATGGCAGAATTTTGAGATGCCTCCGATCGATTTTCAGAAGATCTCTTATTATGCCGCGCCGAAGAGCAAGAAGAAATACGATAGTCTCGACCAGGTAGACCCTGAGCTGCTGGCCACTTTTGCGAAGCTGGGGATTCCCTTGTCGGAGCAAAAAACATTGGCCGGGGTAGCCGTAGACGTGGTTTTTGACAGCGTTTCGGTCACTACGACCTATAAAGAGAAACTGAAAGAGCTGGGCATCATCTTCTGTTCGTTCGGGGAAGCCGTACGGGAACATCCTGACCTGGTACAAAAGTATGTAGGTTCGGTAGTGCCTCATTCCGATAATATTTTTGCCGCGCTGAATGCCGCTGCTTTTTCGGATGGCTCTTTTGTCTATATCCCGAAGGGGGTTCGCTGTCCGATGGAGCTTTCTACGTATTTCCGGATCAATACCGAGAATACGGGGCAGTTCGAAAGGACCTTGATCATTGCGGACGAAGGCAGCTATGTGAGTTACCTGGAGGGGTGTACGGCGCCTATGCGGGATGAAAATCAACTGCATGCCGCCGTGGTGGAGCTGATCGCCATGGAGAATGCCGAAATAAAATATTCTACGGTGCAGAACTGGTACCCCGGCGATAAAGACGGGAAGGGGGGGATCTATAATTTTGTCACCAAGAGAGGGATCTGTAAAGGGGCCCATGCCAAGATTTCCTGGACGCAGGTAGAGACGGGGTCGGCCATTACCTGGAAATACCCCAGCGTGATCCTGCAGGGAGACCATTCCACGGGTGAATTCTATTCTGTAGCCGTAACGAGGAACAAACAAATTGCCGATACCGGTACTAAAATGTATCATATCGGCCGTAATACCCGGAGCCGTATCATCTCCAAAGGGATTTCTGCGGGAGAGGGGCATAATAGTTATCGCGGACTGGTGCAGATCGGTTCCAAAGCCGATCAGGCCAGGAATTTCACTCAATGCGATTCGTTGCTGATAGGGGATCGTTGCGGCGCTCATACCTTTCCGTATATCGAGTCAAAGAATAATACGGCGACGGTGGAACATGAGGCTACTACTTCCAAGATCGGGGAAGATCAGATCTTCTATCTCAACCAGCGGGGGATCGATTCGGAAAAGGCGGTGGCGCTGATCATTAACGGTTATGTCAAGGAGGTGCTGAACCAGTTGCCTATGGAATTTGCCGTAGAAGCGCAAAAATTATTGTCCATTACCCTGGAAGGGAGTGTGGGGTGACCCCTGCCCCCTAGAGGGGGGATGACCCCCGGCCCCCGGCGGCCTGAAGGGGGAGTTGGGAATGGAAGACTGATTTAAATAAAGAGATACAAATAATAAAGACCAATGCTGATCATTAAAAATCTACATGCTGAAGTTGAAGAGAAACAGATCCTGAAAGGGATCAACCTGTCAGTGAATGCCGGGGAAGTTCATGCGATCATGGGGCCGAACGGGTCCGGCAAAAGTTCACTGGCCTCTGTGCTGGCCGGTAGAGAGAACTATCATGTTACAGAAGGAGAAGTGATCTTCCAGGGGGCCAACCTGCTGGATATGAGCCCCGAGAACCGTGCGAGGGAGGGGTTGTTCCTGGCTTTTCAATACCCGATAGAGATTCCGGGTGTTTCTAATATCAATTTCTTAAAAACAGCTTTGTCTGAAATAAGGGCTTATAAGAATTTGCCGCCTTTGGATGCAAAAGAGTTTTTGCGACTGTCGAGGGAAAAGCAAAACCTGGTGGAATTCGATGCGAGGCTGGTTAACCGCTCGCTGAACGAAGGATTCTCCGGGGGAGAGAAGAAGAGAAATGAAATATTCCAGCTGGCTATGCTGGAGCCCACCTTGTCGATCCTGGACGAGACAGATTCCGGCCTGGATATCGATGCCTTGCGCATCGTTTCGAAAGGGGTGAACAAGTTACGTTCGGAGAAGAATGCATTCATCATTATCACGCACTATCAGCGACTCCTCGAATATATCGTTCCTGATTTTGTGCATGTACTGTATGACGGGCGTATCGTGAGGTCGGGTACGAAGGAACTGGCCCTGGAACTGGAAGAGAAAGGGTACGACTGGCTGAAGGAAGAGCATCATCAGAAAGAAGCCAGGGAAAAAGCGGCTGTGTAGGCATTCAATAAAAATGATCATGACGAAAGAAATAGGTATTCCCTTATACGAGGAATTGGAGAATGGGTTTAATAAAATTCTGTCGGCTCCCGGCAGTTCCCGGCAGGAGAGCAGCGATCTGCGCCGGGCCCGGCAATCGGCCTTTGAAAAATTCAGGGAGCTGGGTTTTCCTTCCATTAAAAATGAAGACTGGAGATATACGAATATTGCCCGTTTTTTAAAGGATGAATTTATCCTCGATGGGTGGGAGCCGGCTAACGGACTACCTGCAGGAGCTTATCCTGATGCGGCTTTCCTGGAGAAAAATACGATCAAATCACTGGATTGCTACCAGGTGGTGTTGGTGAACGGTTCCTGGAAAGGAGCTATAAAAGGAGGTCCGCTCCCTGCCGGCGTGCATTTACAAACGGTGGAGGAAGCCAGCCAGGATCCGGCTTTATCAGGATATTTCGAGCGTACGGGGCAGTGGAATGGTCAGCATTTTGCGGCCTTGAATGCCGCCTTATTCGCCGATGGTCTTTTCATACGGGTAGATGCAGGCGCCGTGGCGGACAAACCGCTGCATATCATTCATGTCTTTACGGCTGAGCGCAATCTGCTGGTCCAGCCCCGTCATGTATGGGTAGTGAACCGGAATGCAGAGCTGTCTGTGATCGAGTCGGTGGTTTCCACGAATAAGGATGCGAAAATATGGGTCAATAGTCTCACGGAGATCATTGTGCACCCGGATGCCAAACTGGACCATACCGTCATCCAGGCCGCCGGAACGGGTGTTCGCCTGGTCCAGCATACCACGGTAAGGCAGAAACGGCAGAGCCTCTACAATAATTATACGTTTACGTTGCCGGGAGCGGATCTCGTACGAAACGATCTGCAGGCCAAACTGGAGGAAGAGCATACGGAGAGTCATCTGTACGGATTGTACCTGACTGCCGGTCAGCAGCTGGTGGACAACCATACGCTGGTCGATCATCAGAAACCCAACTGTTTCAGCAATGAGCTATATAAAGGGGTCCTGTTGGAACAGTCTACCGGGGTCTTTTCCGGGAAGGTCTATGTCCATAAGGATGCGCAAAAGACCAATGCCTTCCAGCAGAATAATAACCTGGTCATCAGTAAAAAAGCTACGATCGATTCCAAGCCCCAGCTGGAGATATTTGCGGACGACGTGAAATGCAGTCATGGTTCGACGGTGGGACAGTTCAGTGAAGACGCGCTGTTCTATCTGCAGGCGCGGGGTATCGGGGAGGAAACGGCGAAGGGGCTGCTGATCAATGCATTTGCCTTCGATGTAACGGAAAAGATCAAGAACCCTGCGGTAGAAACGTATATTAATGAACTCATCAGTTTGCATATTCCTGTGACGAATTCATTTGTCAATACATCTTTATAGCACATGCCTGATACACTTACCATAAAAGGAAGCCGTAAGCTGGATATTGAAAAGGTAAGGAAAGACTTTCCTATCCTGGAGACGAGCGTGTATGGCCATCCCCTGGTATACCTGGATAATGCCGCTACGACACAGAAGCCCCTGGCTGTGCTGAAAGCCATGGACGATTATTATGTCACGATCAACAGCAATGTACATCGGGGCGTACATCATCTCAGCCAGCTGGCTACCGATGCCTTTGAGCTTGCCCGCAAAAAAGTGGCGGAATTCGTCGGCGCCCGGCATGCTCATGAGATCATTTTCACCAAGGGCACCACCGAATCCATTAACCTGGTCGCCTCCTCCTTCGGTAAGAAGTTTATAAAAGAGGGCGATAGTATATTGGTCTCCGGTATGGAGCACCATTCCAATATCGTACCCTGGCAGATGGCCTGTGAAGAAAAGAATGCCACGCTCAAGGTGATCCCTGTCAGCGAGCAGGGGGAACTGGTGCTGGATGACCTGGAAAATATGTTAAAGAGCGGGGTGCGGCTGGTGGCATTCAACTATGTCAGCAATGCGTTGGGGAGCGTGAATCCCGTAAGGGAGATCGTCGCTGCGGCGCATAAATATGGAATACCCGTCTTACTGGATGCCGCGCAGGCGGTCCAGCATATGGAAATAGATGTGCAGGAGCTGGATGTGGATTTCCTCGCTTTCTCCAGCCATAAGATTTATGGGCCAACGGGTTTTGGCGTACTCTATGGAAAAGAGGAATGGTTGAATAAACTTCCACCCTACCAGGGGGGAGGTGAAATGATCAAGACCGTAAGTTTTGAAAAGACTACCTACAACGATCTTCCTTATAAATTTGAAGCGGGTACTCCGGATATGGCCGGCGCCATCGGATTGAGCGCTGCGCTCGATTATCTGCAGGGGCTGGGCTTTTCCGCCATCCGGGAAGCGGAGAGCGAACTGATGGCCTATGCGACCGATGCCCTGCAGTCAATCGAAGGGCTGCGGTTCTATGGCAATGTACGGAACAGGGCCGGGGTGCTGTCTTTCCTCGTAGGGGATATCCATCCTTTCGATATGGGAGAGATCCTGGACAAGCAAGGTATTGCCGTTCGTACGGGGCATCATTGCGCGCAGCCTGTTATGGACCGGTATTGTATACCGGGTACGGTCAGGGCCTCGCTGGCTTTTTATAATACCCCCGCGGAAATGGACAGGCTGGCGGCCGGCATCCGGAAGGCCGTGAGCTTGCTGGGTTGAGCCCTGGGCAGGACGACCCTGGGACCAGGAGACCGGACTGGGTTCCTAGAGATCCGGGCGGACGAATGGCTGAACTCTGAGCAGGACCGGAGGACGAAAAAAGAATGATCATGACCATCAAAGAACAACAGGATGAGATTATAGCAGATTTCGAGCTATTCGGAGACTGGATGGAGAAATATGAATATATCATTCAGTTAGGGAAGGAACTGCCCCTGATAGAGGCAAAATACAAGTTGGACGAAAACCTGATCCGGGGTTGTCAGTCGAGGGTCTGGCTGCATGCAGACTATAAGGACGGTCGGCTATTCTTTACGGCCGACAGCGATGCGGTGATCACCAAGGGGCTGGTGAGCCTGGTGGTCCTGGTGTTATCGGGCCATTCTCCTAAGGAGATCGCGGACACCGACCTTTATTTTATCGATGCCATCGGCCTTAGCAGCCATCTTTCTCCTACCCGTAGCAACGGGCTGCTGTCGATGGTGAAACAAATCAAATTATATGCCCTGGCCTACCAGGCAAAATCCCTTCAGCCATGAACGAAAGTACTTCCTCAACCAATAATGAAATACCTTCTTCAACGAGCAGTGAAGCTGCGCTTTCGGTGAGCTTGCGCGATAAAGTGGAAGAGGTATTGCATAATGTCTATGACCCGGAAATTCCTGTTAACATTTTCGACCTGGGGCTGGTATATGAAGTGAAGATCGGTGACAAGGGGGATGTAAAGATCACGATGACGCTGACGGCTCCTGCCTGTCCTGCTGCGGGAGAGATCGTTCACGATGTGCAACAGAAAATAGAAGCTCTGGAAGGAGTGCTGGACTGTCACGTCCAGTTGACCTTTGATCCGCCCTGGACAAAGGAGATGATGAGCGAAGAGGCGAAGCTGGAGCTGGGATTTCTTTAAAGAAAGGATGGGGGGTGCGCCGGTGTGCGATTGCGTAGATTTCGGGCGCAAAGCAGGATGGGAGGGGAAGAATTAATTGGTTAGATATTCCTTTTTTCTTATACATATTTGATAATCAATTGATTATAACTTGTGTCGCTAAAAAACTATAACGGGTAACGTTAAATCATCCTGCTCAACTACGTATAAATACGGTATTTTTCCAACCCACACTTATTTCTAATTATTTCCTTTAGATTCGACTCAGCATTTGATCTACTCCCTCTAAAAGCAACCGCTTAATTTCTTTTAAACACTTAATTGCCTTAACCGCATGAAATATGCCTTATCCGGTATAATACTACTATTATACTTTATGCCCCTGGCATCCTTTTGCCAGGAAAGTACGGCGGTTACCACCACCGATAAGATCATCAATCTACCCTCGAAGTTTTTCAACAGGATCCTGGGCAAGACCGCAGACCTGGATAAGCAGCTCACCGAGCAGACGGAAAGATATTTAGCAAAGATGGCTAAACGGGAAGAGCGGCTTAGAAAGAAACTGTACAAGGTCGACTCCACTGCCGCTAAGAACCTCTTTGCCAACTCTCCACAGCAATATGCCGCCCTGGCGCAAAAGCTGAAGACAGATACCGGCAGCCGGACGCAGTCTATTAGCGGGGAATATCAGCCTTATACGGATTCGCTAAGGGGAGCCTTAAATTTTTTACAGAAAAATCAGTCCTTGTCGGGGCCTCAGACAGCGCAGGTGCAAAACGCCCTCAGCCAACTACAGGCGCTCCAGGCAAAGATGCAGGACGCCGACCAGGTCAAAGCCTATATTCAACAGCGTAAACAAGAAATCGGGCAATATATCAGCCAGCATACCAGCCTGGTGGGCATCCTGGGCAAACAGTACCAGGGGATGAGCCAGGACCTTTTTTACTACTCACAGCAGGTTCGTCAGTGTAAGGAGATATTGAACAGCCCGGACCAGCTGGAACAGAAAGCCCTCTCCTTGCTCAACCAGTTACCCGCCTTTCAAAGTTTCATGAAGAATAACTCGCAGCTGGCAGGACTATTCAACCTGCCGGCGAACTATGGTTCCCCCCAGGGACTGGCAGGACTGCAGACCCGTGACCAGGTCAACGATCTGATCCAGGGGCAGGTAGCTGCTGGAGGGGCCGGAGGAGCGGCGGCGCTGCAATCCAATCTCCAGTCGGCCGAGTCGCAGCTGGATGGCTTTAAGGACAAACTGAGTAAGCTGGGCCAGGGCAGCGGGGATATCGAGATGCCCAATTTCAAGCCCAACGATCAAAAGACCAAGACCTTCTGGAAGCGACTGGAATACGGAACGAACTTCCAGACGACCCGGAACAACTACTATTTTCCGACGGTGACGGACCTGGGACTGTCGGTGGGCTATAGGCTGGGAAATTCAAATGTGGTGGGCGTGGGAGCGAGTTACAAGATTGGCTGGGGCAATGGGATCCGGCATATTGCGCTGTCCAGTAACGGAATCGGTTTACGGTCTTTCCTGGATATTAAAATCAAGGGCAGCTTTTATCTATCAGGCGGTGCAGAATACAATTATGAAACTCCTTTTTCTTCTTACCAGCAGATCAGACAATTGCAATACTGGACAAAATCGGGGCTCATCGGCATTACTAAAACCGTATCGATGAAGAGCCGGGTGTTCAAGAAGACGAAGCTGCAGTTGCTTTGGGATTTTTTAAGTTATCAGCAAAATCCGAAAACGCAAGCCGTGATATTTCGCATTGGATATAATTTATAAAAGGCACATGAGTAAATATATGTTAAAAATGGAATCAAAGAGTGTATTCAGAAGAATAACGACCTTGTTTGTGCTGCATACTTTAGTCGGTTTAACGCTGTTGGGACAGAGCACTACGCAGATGGTAGATCTGCCAAATGTAGTCCCCCCTTCTCCCAATGCCGCTGCACTCGGCAAGTTTGGGGATATCCCTGTCGGAGCTTATACGGGTATCCCCAATATCGGCATTCCCTTGTATACTATGCAGGTAGGTAAATATTCACTACCCATTTCCCTGGATTACCATTCCGGAGGTCTGAAAGTAGAAGAGGTATCCAGTTCCGTAGGTCTGGGCTGGGCATTAAGCGCGGGAGGAGTCATTACCCGCAGTATGCATGGGCAGCCGGATGAAGGCGCTAACGGTTATTTTCAACAATATGGCTTAACAGCAGCTATGATTGCCGCCGATCCGACGGTAACCGCCAGTTTCTGCGGCGGAACACTTGATAAACAACCGGATCAGTTTTATTTCAATTTTGCAGGTCAATCCGGTAAATTCATTTTGGACACAACTGCCCAGCGCAATGCCCGGTTTATTCCTTATTCGAATATAAAACTGACGCATGCTCCAGGGCTAGACAGCTTTCAGATCATAGACGCCAATGGGATCATCTATGTATTTAGCACGGCGGAAACTACCAGCGTGGAGGGAGGACGTGGGTCAGCCACTTATATCTCCAGTTGGTACCTGACCACTATCATAACACCATCCGGAAATATTAATTTTACCTATGCCACGGAACAGACTTCACAACTGCAGATTTCCGAATTGGACTACCTGAGTGTAGACGCTACTAGCGCTCCGTTTCGTCCGACTACACATGGTTCCTCTTCCACCGTAGTGGTAGATGCCAGGCGGCTGATTCAGATCGCTTCACCCTTTGAAACAGTGACGTTCGCTTCTACCCCCGGCCGGATGGATATGTCTTCTGCCAGTAGTGTCAATGGCATGGTAGTGACAGATCCCAATGGTCATACCATAAAGCATTTCAGTTTTGCGCAGAGTTATTTTGGTCCGCCTACCACAGATCCCAATAAAATGCGATTAAAATTAGATCGGGTAGATGAGATCTCTGTTTCGGATCCCACCCAAAAAAAATCATATAGCCTTCAGTATTATTCTCCGGCGAGTGTTCCCTCCGTTCAATCCCATGCCAAAGATTTTTGGGGATTCTATAATGGGCAAAACAGTAATACGACCTGCCTGCCCTATGTCGACCCCGCCATCTGGACTGTCTATGTGGCCAACCAGGCTACTCCGTATGGGATCAGGGATCCGGATGCGGCCAGTTCCCAGGTGGGCGTCTTACAAAGTATACAATATCCGACAGGGGGCAGTTCTCAGTTTATTTATGAAGGGAACGATTATGGAAGTGCCGGTGACGGACTCGTCGTGAACAGGACTGATCCTCATACCTGCAATGCCGGTGTCCAATACCCCTCAGCACAGACTCATTATTCTTTTACCAGCAATTTTACGATTTCAACCACTCAATACACCACTTTGCAAGCGTATGGGACCCGGGGAGGAACTCTGCATGATGGTAATGGCCCTACTGCCCTACTCAATCAGATCAATGCGGGAGGAAGCAGAACGAACATCAATACTTTGATTGTGACGAATGCTTCTCAAACTGTTTATCCATATTTGACCCCCGGAAATTATGAGCTGATCGCCCAGATCGATAGTGATGGGACTACCCAGCAGTGTACGGCGAGCCTCAATTATACGGCAATGGATTCCTCCTCCCTGGCCCATGTTCTTCCTACCGGTGGGGTGCGCATCAAGCAGATCATCAACACGGATTCAACGGGAGGTAATCAAAATATAAAATCATTTAAATATCGTTTTCCCGATGACTCTACCAAGTCCTCCGGATCTTTGCTAACGGCCATACAAACCCTAACGAAGAAAATATCATATACTGGGGGAACCTCTTATTTGGTGAGAGGATCTTCTCCTTCCAATTACCTGGGATCTACGCAGGGCAGCCACGTAGGCTATTCAATCGTCACAGAAACCGAGGTTTCCGGTAATACCACGAACGGCAGAAAAGAATCCTATTTTTCCAGTCCCTGGAATATTCACAATCAAACCTCAACAGAGTCTTCCATTCATTATCAGAATAACCTTCAGGCAGGAGGCGCCAATCCGCTCTACCAAATAGATAATGATGTTTACCGGGGGATGTTGCAAAAGGAATTAACATATAACGCAAGTAGTATCCTTCTTCATTCGACCGTTAATAATTACAATATCTCTTACCCAAACTTTTTTTCTCCCGGCGCCTTTCCTGCCAATTATTACGAGGCGCCGGTTATGGTAGGGTATCTGGATTATCTTTGTATTGCTACTTGCAGTACTTGTACTCCTCCTGGCCCAGCAATCTGCTCCACTTATGATTTAAATAACTATGCCCTTGTCAATTACAAAATAGTCTGTCCCTGGATCTATAAAATAAATACGATCAACACTACGTATGATCAAAACGGACTTAACCCGATCCTGGATACTATTAATTACTATTATGATAATCCGACACATGGAGAGGTGACGAGGATATTGCAAAACGATAGCAAGGGCTATTCTTTAAAGACGGTAAATATATATCCGGGTGATAAGTCGCAGATTACCGGACTTGATCCGGCAGCCGGGACAGTGCTGGATAGTATGGTCAGCCGGAATATGATTGCCCCTGTTGTGCAGGAAGAACATTACAAAAATAATAACCTTGTCTTGAGAACCCGAACGGATTATGCCATTTGGGGTGGACCACTCCGGAATATAGCTCCTTCTAAGAAATGGTATCAGATAGGAAATAACGCAATTGAGAATCGTATCAATTTCATGGCCTATGATTATCGGGACAACCTGCTGCAATTGGGCAAAGTCAATGATATAAGTATCTCCTACATTTGGGATTATTTATCTTCCTATCCCATCGCCGAGGTAAAAAATGCGGACAGTTCTTCCATAGCCCATACCAGCTTTGAGTCCAATGGCACCGGCAACTGGACAATCGGGGCAGGCACATTGGGTACAACGGGTGGCATTACCGGTACTAACTTCTATACTCTATCTTCCGGAGCCACCATCAGTAAATCCGGGCTCCCTTCGACCAGGAACTACCTGGTGACCTATTGGGCGAAGAATGGGCCATTGACGATCAGCGGCACTACGGCAACCAGCGGATTAGTCAAAAGAGGCTGGACCTTTTACCAGCATAGTCTGCCGGCGGCAAGTACGTCTGTGTCAATAAACGGGGCAGGTGTCATGCTGGACGAGCTGCGATTATATCCTGCCGATGCCCAAATGACTACCTATACCTATGCTCCTTTAGTGGGGATGACCAGTTCGACCAATCCTGCGAGCCTGATCACCAATTATGAATATGACGGATTTAATCGCCTGCTTCGCATCCGGGACATAGACAGCAATATCCTGAAACAATATGATTATCAATACCAGCAACCGGTACTGTTCTTCAATGTGGCCCTGAGCCGGACATTTACCCGGAACAATTGTGCGGCAGGAGGTACTCCTTCCACGGTGACGTATACGGTAGCGGCGGGCGCCTATAGTTCGACCCTCAGTCAGTCCGATGCGGATGCTAAAGCGCAGACGGATGCGACCAATAATGGTCAAAACTATGCCAATGCCAATGGCACCTGTACTTATTATAATACAGTGCATAGTCAGCCTTTTACGCGCAACAATTGTGCGACAGGCGGCACCCCTTCCAGTGTGACCTATACGGTGGCGGCAGGAGCCTATAGCTCGCTGGTCAGCCAACCGGATGCAGAGGCAAAGGCGCAAACGGATGTGATCAATAATGGTCAGAACTATGCGAATGCGAATGGGACCTGCACCTTTTACAATGCGGCTCAAAGTCAACCGTACACCCGGAATAATTGTAGTACGGGCGGCGTTGGCAGTTCGGTGACCTATTCGGTGGCAGCGGGGACTTACTCTTCCCTGACCAGCCAGGCTGCTGCCGATCAGCAGGCACTTAGCAATATCACCACGAATGGTCAGAACTATGCGAATGCCAATGGCACCTGCACTTACTATAATACCGTTCAGAGCGGATCGTACACCCGGAATAATTGCAGCTGTTTGTATACCGGCAGTGCCGTTACCTACACCGTTGCGGCCAACACCTATAGCTCTGTGATCAGTCAGACAGCTGCCAACCAACAGGCGATGAACGTTGTGACGACCAATGGGCAGGCTTATGCCAATGCCAATGGCACCTGCACTACCACCTGTTTGAACCCTGCCAACAAAATTTCTAACTGTACCTGCCTGGTGGGCACTTTGGGGGTCGTTTCGCAAACCCAAACCGGAAGCGGGTCGACCTTACAATGCACTACGCAGTACGGTTACTTCTTTTCCGATGGGACCTATCTGCTGGCCAACAGAACGGTGACGGCCGGACAATGTCTGGCGCCATAGAAACCAGTTGATAAAATTTAAATAACCGAAATAATATGAATAACGTTTTGATTTCCCTGCTCTGTTTACTGAATCTCAGTGACATCTACCAATTCACGCTGCCGGCGATCGGAGGGGGTTCCTCCATTCCATTTAGTGATTTTAAAGGGAAGAAGATCCTGGTTGTCAATACGGCCTCCGGCAGCCTGTATACCAGTCAATATGCCCGGCTGGAACAATTGTACCAACAATACAAAGACAAGTTGGTCATCGTGGCCATTCCCAGCAATGATTTCCAGCATGAGACAGGCAGTGAACAGGATATTAAAAGCTTTGTGCAAAACAACTATTCCATTCATTACCTGCTGGCGGGAAAGGCTTCCGTAACCGGCTCGGGAGCCTGCGATTTATATAAATGGCTGACGAATGGAGTGGAGAGCGGGGCGATGACCAGCACGGTGAGCAACGATTTTCAGAAATACCTGGTGGGTACGGATGGGCATGTGATCGGGTATTTTGCCGGGGCGGTAGACCCGATGGATCCAACCTTACAGGACCTGATCAATGCGCAGTGAGAGGCGACCTGGTCAGTAAGCGATAGTCTTTAGCTCAAATTATAATATTACCTATACATGTCATTCAATAAATGGAAGATCTGCCTGGCGCTAGCGGCATCAACTTGTTGCTGTAAAGATTTATGGGCGCAAACGCCTCCTGCGGCCTATGCCAATACGATCAAGGTGAACTATGTCCGCGAATGGACGGCTACGGCCCCGGAGCAGAATCCGGCGAATCTTATAACCCGGCCGTTGGCGGATGTTAAGCAAACCACCCAATATTTTGACGGCCTGGGCCGGCCTCTGCAAACAGTGACGAAGCAGATCAGCCCTTCCGGGAAAGATATGGTGACGGCTCAGGTCTATGACGCTTTTGGCAGGGAGCAATATAAATACCTACCTTTTGTCGCCAATACGGTCCAGGGAACGGATGTGACCAATGACGGTAGTTTCAAGGTAGATCCTTTCCAGCAGCAGGCTGTTTTTTCGCAAACACAATACCCCGGGGAGACCTATTACTATGGTCAGACAAACTTTGAAGCCTCACCGTTAAATAGAGCACAGACTGTTTATGCGGCGGGGAATAGCTGGGTAGGCAGTGGTCATGGGATGTCCAGCCAATATCTGACAAATACCGCCAGCGACAGTGTTCAGATCTGGAATATTGCCCTTGCCCCCGGCAGCATTCCTGCCAGTGCCAGCGCTTATCAGGCCGGGCTACTATATAAGAATGTGACAACGGATGAGCAGAATCACCAGGTCGTTGAATATAAAGACAAGGAAGGCCATGTCCTGCTAAAGAAAGTGCAGGTAGCCGCTACTCCGGGTACCGCCCATGTGGGATGGCTATGTACCTATTATGTATACGACGATCTGGATAACCTGCGCTTTGTGCTGCAACCTCGCGCCGTGGAGCTGATCAATACGACGGCTATTAATTGGGTGATCAGCCAGGCCATTGCCGACGAGCTGTGCTTCCGGTATGAATATGATTACCGCAAAAGAGTGATCATTAAAAAAGTACCCGGCGCCGGAGAGGCCTGGATGGTCTATGACAGCCGCGACCGGTTGGTGCTGAGTCAAAATGGTCAGTTACGCGCCATCAACCAATGGCTGTTCACCAAATATGATAGTCAGAACAGACCCGTCATGACGGGGCTCTATACGAATACGACCTACACTTCGCAGAGCGCCATGCAGGCCTACCTCGTGGCCCAAAATATGGGCCTGTATGAGACCTATACGCCGGGCGGTTCTCCCCAATACACGCTTGCTAATAGCTTTCCGGCGGTGACCGACGAGACAACGGTCCGGAGCTATATGTATTACGACGACTATTCCTGGGGAAATGCGTATGGAACTGCCTATGTTAGTAAGGACAATAGCTACGACGGTCAGTTCCCTGCTGCCAGCAATACGACCTATCCCTACCCGCAGCCCCTGACGCAGAATAAGCAGACCAGGGGAATGATGACGGGATCTGTCAATAAGAAGATGAATAATAACAGTGGGCCGGTCATCGCCAGTTACTATGATGACAGGGGAAGGGTCATCCAGCAGGCAGCGTATAATTATTCACAGGGAACGGATGTTACGACCACCCAATATAGCTTTAGCGGTCAACCGTTGCAAACGGTACTCCGGCATCAGAAAAACGGGACCAATGCCCAAACGCATACCGTAACGACCACGATGAGCTATGATGCTGCCGGACGGCTGTCCACCGTCAGTAAAGCCATTGCCAGTGTTGTGGGTGGCCAGACGATCACCAAGCCCGTTCAAACCCTCGTTACCAATACCTATAATGAACTGGGGCGACTGCAGAAAAAGAACCTGGGAAGTATTGATAATGTCGTCTATGATTATAATATACGAGGCTGGGTAACGGGAATCAACAAAAGTTATTTGAACTCGCCGACCGGTAATTATTTTGGCATGCAACTGGCTTACGATAATGGTAACTCGGCGGCGCCCGGTACCTACTATAGTGGCTTACAATACAATGGCAATATCGCCGGAACGATCTGGAAGAGCGCCGGGGATGGCGTCGCCCGAAAGTATGCCTTTACCTATGATGCGGTGAACCGGCTGACGGGCGCTGATTTTAATCAGGATAATGGCAGCAGCTTTGATAAATCCGGGAAAATCGATTTCAGTGTCAGTGGGTTGAGCTATGATGCCAATGGCAATATCGGGTCGATGAAGCAGGTCGGCTTTAAAGTAGGGGGCTCCGCCACCATCGATTCGCTGATCTATACCTACCTGAACAACGGCGCGAGCAATAAGCTTTTACGTGTTGTGGACAGCGCCGACGACCAAAACTCGAAACTGGGAGATTTTCATTACAATCCGGCCACCAAGGGGGCGACGGATTATACCTATGACGGCAATGGGAGTCTGGTGGTGGATAATAATAAGGGCATCAATTACATGAGCTACAATTACCTGAACTTGCCGCAATCCATACCCATCAACGGCAAAGGGAACATCAGTTATATCTATGATGCGGCGGGTAATAAACTGGTGAAAACGACGGTGGATAGTACCAGCACGCCGGTAAAGACAACGATCACGACCTATATGGCGGGCTTTGTGTATGTCAATGACACCTTGCAATTCATGGGAGAAGAAGAAGGGCGGGCCCGCTGGGCCTTCCATAAATATACGACCGGGACGACCGGCTATGGCTTTGAGCATGATTTCTTTGAAAAGGATCACCTGGGCAATACGCGGGTGCTGCTGACCCAGCAAAAGGATACGGCCCAATATATCGCGACCATGGAGGCGGCCTACCGGGCTACGGAAAACGCCTTGTTTTATAATATCCCGGCCACTAATTACCCCCGTGCTTCCGCTCCCGGTTACCCGGTCGATTATAGCGTGACCAACCCTAATGACAGTGTAGCCCGGGTGAATGGTAGTGGTCCGAAGGTAGGGCCTGCCATTATCCTGAAGGTCATGAGTGGGGATAAGGTGGATATCGGGGCCAACTATTACTATAATGCTTCAGGTACGGCCAATGGACAGGCGTTATCACCCTCGGATATCATCAATTCTTTGGCGGCAGGGATCGTATCGATGACAGGCGGGGTCCATGGTTCCCTGACTGACCTGACGGGTGGTTCCAGCCCACTGCCGGCGGGATTAAGTAGCTTTATCAGTTCAAAGGACGTTACGACTGCCGGTAAGCCCAATGCCTACCTGAACTGGATCCTGCTGGACGACCAGTTTAATTATGTAAGCTCCTATCCCCAAAGTGGAGCCTTGCAGGTAGGGCCGTCCGGTACCGCCACCGGTGGAGGGTTGCAGACTCCGTTGGGTTATAAAGGAATTTCTATAACAAAGAGCGGATATTTGTATATTTATGTGAGTAATGCCACGCCGTTGTGGGATGTGTTCTTTGATAATCTAAGTGTAACGACTTATAGCGGACCGATGCTGGAAGAGACGCATTATTATCCGTTTGGACTGACGATGGCGGGGATTAGTGATAAGGCGTTGAAGACAAACTATGCTGAAAACAAGTTCAGGTTTCAAAAGCAAGAACTTCAAAATAAAGAGTTCTCTGATGGCAGCGGCTTGGAGATGTACGAGTTCAAGTATCGCTTTGATGACCCACAGATTGGTAGGTTCTGGTCTATTGACCCGTTGGCTGACAAGTATGTTTACAATAGCACTTATGCATTTTCGGAAGATAAAGTCACGGGGCATGTAGAATTAGAAGGTCTGGAAGCCACTCCTATAAATGCGTTATGGAGTGCGGTCAAAGCAGAAATTCAAGGTGCTGCTAATAGGGTTGATAATTCCGTCAGCTATTTTAATAAATCAAGCTCATCGACGGAAGTTCAGAAAGGCCCTTTGACGACAACAAGTGCAGGCATGACAGCAACAACTACCACTAAAACGAATCTTGGTGGCACTATGAGTTATATTATTGCACACAATAGTAATGCTGGGAATCCTGAGCCGGCCACAAAAACAACTACCACAACATCTATTGATGGAAAAACTGAGATTAATACTCCAGTTGTATCAATGTCAAAAAAAGGAAGTATAGATAATACCGGCGTGGCTACTACTGAAAACGGAGTAAAAGCAAAACTAAACATAGAGGGCGTGCCTGTGACTGTGACAGGAAGTGTGTCGACAAGTTCAGATGGACAAACCAAGATAACTGCTCAGGGGGCAGTTGGCACTAATACACAAGGGGTGGGGCAGGTGCAATATTCTACAAACGGAACGCAGCAAGGTGTTTCAGTAGGTGTTGGTGTTCAGCAAAAGGCAGGAAATACAACCGTTGCAACAATGTTCGGCTTTAAATTTAGCTGGCAATAGAGTAAATAATTATTTTAAATGACCAAGGAATTTAGCAGTAAGGCTGGCTTAGATTCAACCACTACCAAAACCCTTTAACTGATACCCTTTGGCTTAAAGCAAGATAGTTATAGAAAAAATGTTAGGATATGAAAAAAAGAATTATAAGCTCCATTCCTTTCTTGATTATTAGTCTTATCGTTTTATATACGTGGTTTGAAATCATAACCACGGAATATATTGCTACATGGAGGCATTATGTGGCGTTGACCTTAGTGGCGATTAATGCGGCGCTTTATTTTGTGAAGTACAAAAAAGCCGTATTATTAACAGGAATTATTTTAATCTTAGCGACATTCAATCTGCTTTCTTTTTTTACAATAATCCAGACCTCTTTCCTGGGATTTGGGAGTGTAACAACTCCCGAAATACAATTGAAGTCCTTATTGCTGTTAGTAATTTACTGTGCGATCAATTTTAATCTTTTGATCAATTGGTATTTGGATATGAAGGAAGGACGTGCTAAAAAAAAATTAAAAAATAATTAGCTATCTGTCTTTATCACTACAGATTTTGCCAGATAATCGTGTACTGCCCTTCTTTTATAATTAGTGGGCATTTCCCGGAGAGGGTTAGGAAGCATAGTGGGCCGGAAAAAAGGGAAGCTTACAGAGCCGTGCAACCTACACAAGCTTTCTATAATAATGGGTTCGGATATTCGAACTAATTATAGATCAAAGTATAATGTATAAAACTATTTTTTAAAGTCAAATGCCCCTAATTATTAAAAATGGCGGAATTTCAGGAATGGTCTTGGTGAAATTTCCTTATATATTCATAAGAATATGAAGATTGGGAGATTTTATGTTAAAATAACTTAATAATCAGATAAATTACTGTACGAATACTCCGATTGAATGTATTTTCTTTGGTTATTCAATAACGATGCTTTAACCATTCGTACATGCCAAAAAACAAATTTCTCTTCCCTTTCATTCTTGTAACTTCGCTGTTCTTTCTTTGGGCTTTTCTGCATAATCTGAACCCTATCCTGATCCCGCATCTGAAAAAAGCCTGCCAACTGAATGACACACAATCCTCTCTCATCGATTTTTCGGTTTACCTGGGTTATTTCGTCATCGCTATTCCGGCGGGCCTGTTCATGCACCGGTTCGGGTATAAAAAGGGGATCCTTTGCGGCCTCCTGTTATATGCGGCGGGCGATCTTTTGTTCATTCCTGCCGCCTCGGAACGTAATTATCTCCTTTTCCTGTTTGCCCTGTTTGTTACGGCAAGCGGTGCTACCTTCCTGGAGACGGTGGCCAATCCTTATATTACCATCCTGGGAGACCGGGAGACCTCTGCGCAGCGATTGAACTTCGCTCAGTCGTTCAATGGTCTGGGGGCGATGGTGGCTCCCCTGATCGGCACCAATTTTATTCTGTCAGGGATCGAGCACACCCCCCGGGAGCTGGAGCTGATGAAAGCCAGCGGCCAGTTGAATGGGTATCTCCAATCCGAGGCGAATACGGTGAAGCTGCCCTACCTGGTAATTGCATCGATCGTGATCCTGGTGGGTATCTTTTTCCTGTTTACCCGATTACCTGAAGTAAAAGAGCCGGATGCCGATGCTCATGGAACGGAGTTTTCTTTCCGGATCTTTCGTTTCAGCCATGTGAAATGGGCAGTCATAGCGCAATTCTTTTATGTAGGCGCACAGGTTGGGGTAGGGAGCTTCTTTATCCGGTTTTCCAGATTTGTAACGGGCATGCCGGAAAAAGAGGCCGGTCATTTATGGGCCTACATAGCTATGGTTGGATTTATGGCGGGAAGATTCCTGGGGACTTTCTTTATGCGGTATATTAAGCCGGCCACGCTCTTATCGCTTTATGCCTGTATCAATATCACCTTACTGACGATCGCGTTGACGATCAAGGGGCCTGTCGCCGTATACGCGGTGATGGCAACACCTTTCTTTATGTCTATTATGTTCCCGACCATCTTCGCGCTGGGCATAAAGGACCTGGGAGAGGAGACCAAACTGGCGTCTTCCTTCCTGGTAATGTCCATTATCGGGGGAGCTTTTGCTCCTTTGCTGATGGGGCTGATCTCGGATAAGACAGGCAGCATGCAGGTCGCGTATATTGTTCCTTTGCTATGTTTTGCCATCATATTATTTTTTGGAGTGAAGGGGCATAAGATAATACCTCTTCGGGTTAATTCGTAATTTTCAATTTGTATCAATCGTTCGTGTTATGAAAAATTCCCGTTATTGTCTTGCTCTCGATCTAAAGAAGGATGCGGCCCTGGTGGCTGAATACGAACAATGGCACCACGACGTGTGGCCGGCCATCAAAGATAGTATCCGCGACGCTGGCATTACAGATATGGAGATCTATCGCCTGGAAGACCGTCTGTTCATGATCATGGAGACGAGTGCCGATTTTAACTTTGAAAAAAAGGCAGCGATGGACGCGGGTAATCCCGACGTGCAAAAATGGGAAGAGCTGATGTGGAAATACCAGGCGCCTGTCCCCGGCGGTCAGCCGGGGGAGAAATGGAGATTGATGAAAAAAATATTTTCTTTAAACCAGTCAATATAAAAAATATGTTCAGTTTGCAGCACAAACATGCGGCGATCACCGGCGCCGGCAGCGGGATCGGTAAGGCGGTGGCTCTTTTACTTGCCAGGCAGGGCGCTACGG
>DASWFF010000107.1:0-67004 GCA_036394375.1 Puia sp. | reverse complement strand
TGAAGCTGAACCTGGAGGGACTGGGGTAATACGGGGGCCGGGCTTCCGTCCTGGAAGGACATGAATAGCAGGCAGAAGGCCAGCGCTGCAATGAGCGGTGCTGTTTTTCGTTTGTTACCCACCTCTTTCTTCATGTCTTTTTGGATGAGACACTAATTTGGAGAGGAATCTTTTGAATGCGCTTCTCGAAGCAAATGCTACTTCCTGAACTCTTAAGCTGTCATTAAATATACTGAAGAAAGCAATGGTTCTTTCATCATTTTCAAGTATGTAAGTGACGGCCAATAACTCTTTTTGGTAAAGCTTAGCTTTTGACAGCAAGAAATCATTCAGATCTTCGTCGCCGCAATCAAATGGCTTTATGATCGTGTCGTCATTAATTTTAAAAAGGGATAATCCGGCTACTTCCATTTACCGGGACCTAAAAATGGATTGAAGTTGTCTGGCGCTTTCACGAATAGCTGATAGGTGAGTCCTATCAACTTTTTTATCTTTATTCTCTTGAAGTTTTGTAAAAAAGTTAATGGCGTCTCTACCTTCCAGAACGGGCGTATTTTTGATGGGCTTTGCCATTGGAAATAAATTTCAATACAAAAATATACTAAATAATAGATAGTATAAAACAAATCTGCGACCAAATCGCATAGGAGGAAACCGATTTTGACTAAATGCCGCATAATGAATTTTGTGTTGCAATAAATTGATTTGCAATGTTTTATGAATTTTAATGGTTAGGATGAGACCTTTTGTTTGTCGACCTTCGGTCAGAGAGCCTGTGGCTCTCTTTTGGGAAGATAACAAACCCTTATAACTTGAAACCGGCATATAGAAAAAAACGATTGGTAATATCTCCTTTCAACAGGCGAAGATAACGCAATCCGAGTACCGGCCCCGTCCTTACCCGGCCGACCTGTATGTCTGCGAAGGGGGCTGCATTCCAGTTCCCCAGCCAACGGGTGGCCGATTTTGTCGAGCTTACGGAGGTCATTACGTTCAGCGGTAATAGCTGGTTGATGAAATAAGCCTTGTTTTCTACCGTCGTCTGTTCGGAGATATTGACCTGCACCATGGCGCCGAGCCCGATGCCTATCCAGTTGCCAAAATTGTACCGGTAATGCAGGGGGGTTATTTCAAAGCTGTTCCGTTGCGTAGTCGTTTTGGCCGATCGTCCGGTGATAAGGTATGTCAGGCCGCCGATGAGGGTGTCCCGCTGGTCTTTTACCACGGCAGAGGAGAATTGGTCCTGTTGTAAGAAACCCACAAAAACTTCTGCCTGGAAATAGGGTCTTGAAGGGGCATAGGGCGCCAGCACATACCCGAATTGCAAGGGCCCTTTGGCCGAGTAGCCGCCGTTGGATGGTAAAGCGCTATATCCTACCATGATCCCCGGAGAGATGCCTTTGATGAAGCGGGCCGTAGCCTTGTTGGTGAACACCGGTTCATTTTTATCGAATACGATGGCTGCCCGGGTGCTGAAGGGTATTTTTTTAGGTTTTTTTGAAAAGCGGATAGAGTACTCCACAAATCCCTGGGTGGAGTCTTTGTTGGTAACGCCCTCTTGTTGCAGGCCGGGTAAATAAATATTGTTGAACACAAAATAAACACTGTCGTTGCTGCGGATCGTATCTATACAGCTTTGCCGGTTGTAGGCTGAATCGCACCAGCGGCATACAGGGCTCATGCTTTTCAGTTCGATACTCCGGGTATTGAGTTGCCGGGGGACGGCGATGCCGATGGATATTTTTTTGGCGGGGCCCCTCCCGGTATTCTGGAACTGGACCCTATAGGTCAGCTCTTTTGTTTTCTTCATGAAACGGTAGTTGATACGCCTTGATTTCAGTTGCATGCGGTTGGGGTCGTGGGAAGCCACGACCTGCAGGTCTAACTGATAAACTTCCGGCGGCAGGGCCGGGTTATCCGGTACGAGCAGGGCGGTAAGACCCACCATGGCGTTGGTATCCTGCAACATGCCGGGCAGGGTATTCATGTCCATGAATAAAAACTTTTCTTCTCCCGCAGGTATAGCGGGGAAATGCAGGACGGTATGTTGCTTGTAGGTGGTTTGTAGTGCGTGAAGCATGGAACGGGCTTCGCTGGTAAAGTTGGGCATCCATCCGGCCTCTTCTTCGGGCATTCCCGAGACTTGTCCCACCATACCTTCTACGTGCCTGCCGGGAGGTGCGGGGTCCGGGGCCAGGGAAGCCATCAGGGTGCTGAGGGATGAGCTGTCTTCCCCGTTGTAAACTCTTTTTTCCGCCAGGGCAAACCCGTCCTGTCCGAATTGCCGCTCATTAAAGAACAGGACAATGGATCCTCCCAGGTTATCTGCCGACTGGTTGCGATAGCCGATCAGGGCTACAAAATCTTCCCCGGGCCTGGGATTGCGATTGACTTTCATTTCGATATTCCCGTTGCCATGGAAGAAATGGGAGGCCCAGGTATTGGCCCCATTGGGTTTCTTTCGGATCTTCACAGGCCGGGGCCGGGTGGGAGGAGCTTTTCCGTCATCATAATTATTGGTAGCGTATAGGCGTACCTGGTACAGGCCCGTATCCCGGTAGGCGTAGAGAGGATCTTTTTCAAAGCTGAATCTTCCGTCTCCCAGTTCCCAGAAATAGGTATAGAAGGAGGTGGGCGCTCCGGTAATCTGCCGTAAAGGACGAAGCGACGCTGAAAAATGAACGCTATCGCCTTTTTCTTCCACCCGTATTTCCGGAGGGATCGAATCCTGTGCCTTACAGAAGCCTCCTATCGCCCATACCAGTAATGCGGTGAGTCCTGCTTTTCGCATAGTAAATTTAGTTATGTAGTTAACGAAGAATAAGCCGGCACATTGTGCCGACTCATTGCTTGCTTGAAATCCACCCGTCCTTATTATTTTGAGTTCATTTGAAGGATCAGGTTGACCAGGACGCTCTCTGAAACTTCCTGGGGGTTGAAAGTAAAAGTAGTATAGTTATTACTTCCTGCAGGCGAGCCGACCGTTACATCCTGCATATCCGCATAGAATTTTCCGTTTTCGGTGCTGATGGCCAGGAAGGTACCCTGCATACCGATGGGCATGGATGCTTCGTAGCTGATAAATCCCTGGTGGGTGCCCGTTGCATTCAGGATGATGTCATAGACCTTGATCAGGGTATTCTGGTTATGGGGTTTGAAGTACAGGGCCGTGGGCTGATCGCCGCTATAATCGGTCTGGGTCTGGCTATTGTAATGGGCGTTGAAATAACCCAGGACGGTGGTCTTAGGATCCGAGCTGTTACTCAGGATGGCGTCACAATTCCTCCATTTGACCAGGCTGTCCAGCTTGAAGTCGAGGGTACCGTTGGAACTGTTGAAAAAGGCGTAACTGGTGGTGATCTGATTCCAGGCGATACCCCTGCGTACCGGCGCCTGAACGGCGATGGTCACGGCGGTATTCAGGTAATCGTAACCGCTCAGCGTAAAAGTGGCAGCCGAATCACCGCCCCACATGGGTATTTCCTGCCCGTTAACCGGCTTTGCAGGAATCTGGACCTTTACGGCGCTATCCTTTTTCAACAGGAGATCCTGGTTGTTCTGGGTTGCTTTTACAAAGAATTCTCCGTAGGATACCAGCATGCGCCCGTCGCTGGTAAGGGTAGGTTTGTCACCCATGATCATGTCGCCGGGGGAATTGATTTCCTTAACGGCAACGGTGACGGATCCTGTTACGGCGGCTCCTCCGGAAGTCACGAATGCCCCGGCAGGAATGGTATATTTAATGCCTTTGGACGAAGTAAAAGAGGCCCCTGCGGTAGCATCTACCGTAAAGCTTTCAAATTGTGGGCCATGACTAGCCATGAATGTAGTCATGGTTTGCCCGTCGGCGCTATTGTTTGGCTGTGCAGAGGCGTCATTGTTCTTTTTACAGGACATGATGCTGATAGCCGCAGCAGCGATGATGGCCAGGGCAGGTAAAGATGACTTTTTCATACTTGTGTTTTTGGTTTATGTAAGGATATCAGCGGTACCTGATTTTTGTTACCTCCCTTTTCCGGCTTTTTTTGGATATTCGCCAAAAAACCTCCCGGAATGGTGATTCACGCTGACCAACGCTACCTTATTGGGTTGTTAAATAATGATAATCAAGTAGTTGAGGAAATTTACCGACGATTTGCCCCTACGATCAAAAATCATATCCTGTACAACCAGGGTTCGGAAGACGATGCCGCCGATATTTTCCAGGAATCCCTGATCGATATCTATAACCAGGCTAAATACAAGGGGTTGCAGCTTACCTGCCCTTTTGAGCCCTTCCTGTTATTAGTATGTAAAAGAAAATGGCTGAATGAAATAAAGAAAAGAGGGCAGAACCCGGTAACAAAGTCGGCGGATGATTTATCTGATTGGGGAGAGGATGTATTCGCTGCTGCGGAGCAGGCGGTGCGGGAGGAGGACAAAGCGAGGGTCTTTCTGCAGCAGTTTGGACGGCTGGGCGAAAAATGCAGGAAGATATTGCAGTTGAGCCTGACGGGGGACCGGCAGGAGAAGATTGCGGAGGCTTTAGGGATCACCTATGGTTACCTGCGTAAAAAGAAAGCGGAATGTATGGCTACTTTATTATCCTATATACAAGCACAGAAAATTTAAGTTATGGCAACCTACGATAAAGAAAGGATCATCCGGTATGTGGAAGAGGAGTTGTCTGCGGAAGAAAGACAGCAATTTGAGGCGGATCTCCAAAAGGATCCTTCGCTGGTCGCCGAAGTGTCTCTTTATGAAGAGCTGAAGGCGACCCTTCGACAGAGGTTGCTACCCGATGATGGGGCGGCGGCGCTGCGCAGAACCTTAAAGGGTATGAATGCGAAATATTTTGGGGCCGCTGCCGAAACCTCTTCCGTCCTGAGGAATATTTCCTCTGCCGAGGCCAAACGTGTCTCCATGACCCGTTGGCTGGCCGGGATGGCTGCCGCAGCCTCGGTGATCCTCGCTGTGGTATTATTATGGCCTTCCGGGAAGGGGGATACCTTGGACAGGTTGGGCCGGACGGAAATGATCAGTACGACGGAGAGAGGAGGGAATGCGGATTCTTTGCTGCAGCAGGCTGCCGTATATTTCAACCAACAGCAATTTGACAAGGCCCTGCCGCTTCTCGACAAGGCTGTTAAAGAGGATAGCAGCAGTCAACTGGCCCTCTTCTACCGGGGTGTGGCCGCCTGGCATACCGGGGCGGTGGATGCCGCGAGAAAAGATCTGGAGCAGGTATATAAAGGAGGATCGTTATTGCAATACGAGGCTGCTTTTTATATGGCGCTCAGTTATGCCGGGCAAAAAAACAAACCGGCTGCGAAGGAATGGCTGCATAAGATCCCCGAAGGAACGCCTGTTTCAGAGAAGGCTAAAGAGTTGGCCGGGAAATTGGAGTAGGGAAGGGGATCAAAATTGCTTTTTTATTATTTCCATCCCCCACCCAGCGCACGGTACAGGTTTGTATTTGCCTGCAATTTTTGTAACTGGTCATTCACCTGGTTTAATTGGGCGGATAATAAACTTTGCTGAGCGGTGAGTACTTCTGTGTAATTGGCGGAACTATAGCGCACTAATTCCTGTGTATACTCTACTGCTTTTTGCAAATTCACCATTTGATTGTCCCTTGCATTTGTTTTTTCCAAAGCAGCCTGGTAATCAGACAGGAAATTGGATACTTCCAGTCCGGCTGTCAATAGTGTTTGCTGAAAATTCAATAAAGCCTCCTGCTGTTGTGCCCGGGCCACCTTTAATCTTGTACGGTTTACTCCCTGGCTAAAGATGGGCTGGAATAGACCTGCCGCTATACTGCCTACCAGCGAGCCGGGGTTAAACAAGTTGCCCAGCGAAGTGCCGTTAAATCCACCGGAGGCATTAATGGTAAGGGATGGATAAAAATAAGTGCGGGCGACATTGGTTAACTCGAAACTATACCTGAAATTATATTCGGCCTGTTGTACATCCGGCCGGTTGCTGAGCAACTGGGCCGGAACTCCGGTTTGCAACATGGAAATGGGTTGTTGTGCCGCCAAAGAATCCCGTTCAACAGGGCCGGGCACCCTGCCCAGTAAAATGCTTAATGCATTTTCGGTTTCCCTGATGTTCCGTTTCAGGTCCGGAATAGTTACCTCTACTGCATATCTGCTGGCTTCACTTTGCACTACGGCGGCACTGGTCACCACATCGGCTTCTTTGAGTGATTTCATTATTTCTACCGTGGCTATCCAGTTTTGTACTGTTTGTTGTGTGATCTGCAATTGTTTGTCCAACGCCAGCAGGGAATAATAATCATCAGCGATAGTGGCGATCAGATCTGTCTGTACGACCCTGGCGTAGGCATCGCTTTGCAACAGGTTTGCCAGGTTAGCGCGTTTGTTGCTCCTTAATTTACCCCATATATCGGCTTCCCAACCGACACTGGCGCCCAATTGGTACAGCGTATTGGAATTTGAGCTTCCCGTTGTTTTTGTCGTAGCCGATCTGGCAGCACTTACGCCGGCGTCCGCGGTAAGAGAGGGGTAAAAAGCCAGCTTGCTTTGTTCAAGATAGGCGTAGGCCTGTTGCATACGCGTGTAGGCGACTTTCAAATTGATATTCTGGTCAATGCCTTCCTGTATCAGCTTTTGCAAGAGGGTATCCGTAAATAATTGTGTCCAGTGCAGATCGGCAATTGTATTCGTATCGGTGGCGCTGCTGTCCCGGTAAAGGCTGTCGATATGCATCACAGGCGTCTTGTAGGGCTTCGTCACCTTGCAGGAGACTGCCGCTGAAACCCCTAGTAAAATAAGGATCATATATCGAACCCATATTTTTTTCATACCTTATTTTTTATGTTATCTGATTGATCAGACCCTGGGATGGATCATGGCCATCCTCTTGATTTTCTTCATCGTCCGCATGATTGGTACGGCTTCTTATTTTTTCCTGGACCGACTGGAAGATGATAAATAAAACGGGTGTAATAAATACGCCAAAACTGGTGCCGATCAACATCCCCCCAATGGCGCCCGTACCAATGGAGTGATTGCCGTTGGCGCCTGCGCCCGTGGCCACCATCAGCGGCACCAGTCCCAGTATAAATGCAAAGGAGGTCATCAATATCGGGCGCAGCCGGGCCTGTGCCCCCTCAATGGCCGCCTGCACTATTTCCATTCCCTGCCTTCTTCTTTCCAGTGCAAATTCAACGATCAGTATGGCGTTCTTGGCCAGCAGACCGATGAGCATGATGAGGGTGATCTGCACATAGATATTGTTGTCTATGCCAAATATTTTTGCGAACAGAAATGCCCCGGCGAGTCCAACCGGCAAGGTCAGCAAAATGGAAAAAGGAAGTATATAACTTTCATATTGGGCGCTGAGCAGGAAATAAACAAAAATAAGGCAGAGCAAAAAAATGAAGGCCGTCTGGCTTCCTGCAGAAATCTCCTGCCTTGTAAGACCGGCATATTCATAGCTATATCCCTGGGGCAATGTCTGTGCCGCTACCTGCTGAATGGCGGTAATGGCGCTACTGGAACTATACCCTGGCTTAGGGCTGCCATTTACGGCAATGGAAGTGTATAAATTGAATCGTGAAATGCTTTGCGGCCCATATGTTTTATCCAGCGATACAAAGCCGGTGATAGGCGCCATGACTCCGTTGGCATTGCGTATATATATTGAATTCAGGCTTTCGGGTTTTGCACGGTAGGCAGGATCGGCCTGTATCATTACCCGGAATTGCTGGCCGAACTGGTTAAAGCTGGACGCATAGATACCCCCAAAATAACCCTGCATGGCATCCAATACATTATTTACGGTCAATCCTGCATTTTTTACTTTGGCCACATCCACATTTAACATGAACTGCGGGAAATTGGGGTCAAAGGGAGTAGAAGCAAACTGGATCTCCGGCCGTTGATTAAGAGCTGTTAAAAAATCTGAGCTGATCTTGTAAAACAAGGCAATATCTCCTCCTGTTCTATCCTGAAGCTGCAGGGCAAACCCCCCGCTGTTGCCAAACCCCTGAAGGGTGGGCGGTGTCAGGAAAACGATCTTTGCCTCTTTGATACGGGAAGTTTTATTGAACAGCTCTGTAATGATGGTTTGAACAACTCTTGTCCGCTGGTTCCATGGTTGCAATCTCATAACAACCCTTCCGTAGTTACTGCCATTGCCGCTGAGCGCGCCGTTTCCTATTATAGACACCACATTTGTCACCTCCGGAATTGTTTTGACAATCGTCTCCATTTGTCTCACCACGGAATCAGTGCGTTCCAGGGATGCGGAGGGCGGCAAACTGATATCGGCTGTAATGACCCCCAGGTCCTCTGCAGGCACAAAACTGGTGGGAGTCGTTTTGTTAAGAAAATAAAAGAGGGCGGCAAAGAACGCCAGCGTTGCCAGCGGTATCCATTTTCTGCGGGATAGGAACGCCACTGACCGTTGGTACTTGCCGGTAAGTGCCATAAAAGCTGTATTGAAGGAACTGTAAAACCTGCGTATGAAATTTTTTGTTTTATGCTCTTTGCTATGAGGACGAAGGAACAAGGCACATAAAGCGGGGCTGAGCGTAAGGGCATTGACGGCAGAGAGGACAATGGCTATTGCTAATGTAAGGCCGAATTGTTTGTAGAATATACCTGCTGAACCACCGATAAAGCTGACGGGAACAAAAACGGCGGCCATTACGAACGTAATAGAAACGATAGCCCCTGATATTTCACTGATGGCGTCGATACTTGCCTTTCGCGGAGATCTGTACCCTTTGTCAAGTTTGGCATGAACTGCTTCCACTACTACAATGGCATCATCCACCACTATACCGATGGCTAATATAAGCGCAAATAAGGTGAGCAGGTTAATGGTAAAGCCAAACAGGTTGAGAAAGAAAAACGTACCTATAATAGCCACTGGGACGGCAATGGCAGGTATAAGGGTGGAGCGGAAATCCTGCAAAAAAATGAACACTACCAAAAAAACGAGCAGAAAAGCTTCTACCAGCGTATGCAATACTTTATCTATCGAAGCCGTCAGGAAATCATTGGCATTGGATAGGATGACATATTTCACCCCTTTGGGAAATGATTTTTCGGCAGTTTGCAATACGGCGATACTTTGCTGAATCACTTGTTGGGCGTTGGATCCGGCTGACTGCATGACGGTCACTGCAACGGCAGGCAAATTGTTGGTCCGGGTGGTTACTGCATAACTCATGGCTCCCAGCTCAATGCGGGCAATCTCCTTTAGCCGCAGCACATGTTCCTTACTGCCTACTGACCGTACGATGATATTTCCAAACTCCGTAGTATCGGTGAGCGTTCCTTTGTATTTAATGACGTATTGAAAAGATTGGCCGCCCTGTTCGCCGAACTGGCCGGGCGCCGCCTGGATATTTTGTTCGGCCAGGGCGGCGGTTACGTCGGATGGCACCACGCCGTAAGCCGCCATCACATCCGGCTTGAGCCAGATGCGCATGGAATAGTCCATTAATCCGGCTGCTATCGCGTCACCTACGCCTGAAATACGTTTGATCGCCGGCACCAGGTTGATATCTGCATAGTTCTGCAAAAAGGTCTGATCAAAGGCAGGATTATCACTATAAACAGAAAAGACCAGCAGGTCGCTTGGCATTTTTTTACGGACGGTGATTCCTGACCGGATAACTTCCTGTGGCAACAGGCTGGTGGCCCGGGACACCAGGTTCTGCACATTCACTGCATCGATATCAGGATTGGTGCCTATTTTAAAAACGATCTGGATCGTGGCGGTGCCATCATTACCGGCAGTGGAGGTCATATAATCCATGTCCTGCACACCATTGATCTGTTGTTCCAGGGGAACGATCACACTTTTCAATACTACATCCGCATTTGCCCCGGTATAGGTCGCCGCCACGGATATAGAAGGAGGCGCAATTTCCGGGTATTGGGAAATAGGGAGCGACACTAAACCCAATATTCCCAGTATAACGATCAGGATCGAAATTACGGTGGATAATACAGGGCGTTCTATAAATCGTTTTAGCATAACATTTTAATTGAATGACCCGGGGGGCCGGTATTTACAGGCTATTATAAACACTATCCGTATTTACTACCGTTTTGGGTTTTATTGGCAGACCTTCCCTCAGATTGCTTATACCTTCAATAACTATCCTGTCGCCGGGTTTAAGTCCCTTCTCTACCACGTAAGAATGACCTGTCGTATTGGCATTTGCCTGGATAGATACAGATTTTACGGAATCACCAGGGCCCACCAGGTACACAAATAATTTTCCTTGTACCTGGTAAGTGGCTTTTTGGGGCACCAGTAAGGCCGTATCGATAGTTACCGGCAAGCGGACCAGTGCGCTGCTTCCGCTGCGGATCAGGCCGGAGGGATTGGGGAAAGTAGCTCTTAGAGTGATGGATCCTGTTTGCGGATCGATTAATCCACCGATGGTTTCTATACGTCCTTTCTGTGAAAACTCCGAGCCGTTGGCAAGCATAAGGGTAACGGAGGGAAAGGTCGCTAATTTTTCCTGCAGCGTTTTTCCCGCGACTTTCATAAAAAAATCCAACTGATCTTTCTCATTGATGGAAAAATAGGCATAGATATTCTTAATATTAGAGACGGTCGTTAAAGGTTGGGTATTCGTGCTGCTCACCAAACTGCCTATTTTGAAGGGGATGGAGCCAATGAGCCCATCTATCGGGCTGTAAATAGTTGAATAGCCCAGACTGACCTTTGCATTTACCAGGGTGGCGTTGGCCTGCGCCAAAGCCGCCTCTTTGGCCTCCACGGTGTTTTGTGCCGCTATCAGTTCATACTTGCTGATGATATCCTTTTGCACCAAAGGTTTTACTTTGTTCACCTGCATTTGTGCGGCATCGAGGTCGGCCTGTGCAATTTTTACATTAGCTTCTGCTGTCCGGACACCTTGTTCATAGGTCTCAGCGCTGATCCGGAAAAGCAACTGGTTTTTTTTAACTACTGAGCCTTCGTCCACGTATAAGGCCGTCAGATATCCGTCTATTTTCGGGCGGATCTCCACATTCTGCTGCCCCTGGATGGTAGCAGGGAAATCAGAATTGATAATCGCCTTTTTGGGTACAAGGGTAAGGACGGCATACTCTTTCAACTGGTTCTGCCCCTGTGCACTGCTATTGGTCTTTGCAGGGTTGTTGCCACAGGATGTATATAGGGTTGTAAAACCTATTAGACATATACTGTAGTATAAATTTTTTTTTCGCATAACCCGGTATTTAAGATGAGATGACATAAAAATACTCCCAAAGAATGTGCCTCATTGAGCCTCAATCGGTCAAACGGCAAAAACGATCGCCGGGTGAATTTATGTCAACAGATTTCCTTCAGAATAGCTCTTCCGCCTATTGCCCGAGCCAGTCTTTGAAGCCACTCACTCTTTCCCTGCTTACCGTAGTGTCTGCCGTAGCCGGGGGCAATAGTTCGAGCTTGAGCCTGCCGCCCAGCCAGGTATGTATTTTTTGGATAGATACAATATTCACAAGGAGATGCCGGTTGATCCGGTAAAACCGGTTGGGAGCCAACAGCTCTTCCAGTTGACTGAGGTTATATTCCAGTAAATGCTGCTTGCCGTTGAAATCAATGGCATAACAAAGCTTGCCATCGGCATAATAATAAGCGGTGGCTTCCGTATTGAGATAATGTAATTGGCGACCTCTTTTGATCAGCAGCCGTTCCTTATATGGAGCCGTATCCATTTTCTGTACCAACCTTTCCATTTTTTCGGAAATCCCTTTGTCCGTTCTCGGATACAATTCCCTGTATTTCTCCAGGGCCTGCCTAAGCTCTTTTTCATCAATGGGTTTCAACAGATAGTCCAGGCTGTTTACCTTAAAAGCTTTCAGGGCGTGCTGATCGTATGCGGTCGTAAAAATAACAGGAGTGCTCAGTTTAATTTGATCGAATATGCAGAAGCTTATACCGTCAGCCAGTTGGATATCCATAAAAATAAGATCGATCCCGGCCGCATCGGGTAAATATTTCACGGAAGTCTCCACACTGTCCAGGACTTTAACGATCTCGATATCTTCCCGGATGTTGTGCAGCATCCTGGAAAGCCTGTTGGCCGCGGGGGCCTCGTCCTCTAAAATAATGACTTTCATATTTAATATTCTAGCAAAGGGATGGAGACGATAAAGCTGGAGGGCCCTTCCTGCACATCGACTTGTTTGTCGCCCAGCAGTTTGTACCTGTTGCGTATATTATCTAACCCTATGCCGGTGGATTCTTTGAAGGAATGTTTCTTTTGAAGATTATTGCTTACGACCAATTTCCCGTTTTCCGCATAAACGTCGATCTTCAGTGGCTTGGAGGAGGAAACGATATTGTGTTTGATGGCGTTTTCCATTAATATCTGGAGAGATAGGGGCACTATTTTTTGCTGCAATTTTTCTTCGGCGACTCGGATGGAAATGTCCAGGTTGTCCCCAAAACGGGTCTTGAGGAGAAACGCGTAGGCCTCCAGCACTTCCAACTCTTCCTTCAAGAAGATGCTTTGTTCATTTTTTACTTCGAGTATATGGCGATATACTTTCGATAATTGCTGGACAAAGTCTATGGCTTGTCCCGGGTTGTCCGGGATGACGGCGCTGAGCGTGTTGAGGTTATTGAACAGGAAATGAGGATTGACCTGGGTCTTTAAGGCGTCCAACTGAGCCTGCAGGCTCTCTCTTTTCAACATTTCTTTTTCTTCCACGGATTTACGGAGCTCTCCGATGAAATAGATACTCTCATAAATGGCAACAACCATCAGTGTGCAGAAAATAGCGGCATAGTTGGAATTGATCCCATCATTGAAAGAGATCTGATCGTTCGAACTGATTTTCAGGTTGGATTCGCAAATGCCACCCAGGGCGAATCCCAGCGCGTTATTGAACAGCAGCGTAAATACGATCATGGCAAGGGACTGGATCAGCAATCTTTTTTTAATCTCTTCGAAGGCAGGGTAACGCGTTCTGGTCCAGATCATGATGTAACGGTTGCCTATCCAGAGTATGGAAGTAATGAGCAGGGTTGTCCAGTAGATGTTCCAGGTAAAGTAGGGGTGTCGCCCGATCCTCACTCCAAAGAATATAATGGGGATGAGGACGGGTAAGATCAACAGACCCATGATCATGACCAGCCTGTCATCAAACCCTATTTTGTTGTTGGCCCATCGCATGGCTAAAATTACAAATTCAAATCAGGATTCCCTACTGCCGGGCTGCGATTCACTCCTAAATTCCTGCAGCTCACTCCTTTTTCATTGCCGTCCTGTGAGGATGCCGGTAATATTACATCGTAAAAATCGATTTCATCATCTCAAAGGGATCATATGAAACTTTTATTGGTGTTTATAGTAAGCATGGCTTGTTTATGCCTGCAGGCCCAGGACAAAATACCAGCAGGATTCAAAAAGGGAGTCCTGGTCATGCAAGACAGCACGGTCGTTTCCGGGTATATCCGGGATCATATCCGCAGTAATGCCTCGGTGGTGTTCCTGTCCGACCCAAAAGGAAAGAGGCAACGCCTGGATGGAACGCAGATCCGCTCGGCACAGATAGACAGCATCCGGTATCTCTGTATCAAAGGAGATTTTTTCAGGGTATTATCGGAAGGGACACTCTGTTTTTTGCAAAAAGCAGGAGACGCCTCCGGTAAGCCTGTTTACAATGGAACGGAGCCACTCCTGATCAATGGCACGGAAGGCCGGCTGGGTGATTACTTTGTTTATGACGCAAGAAATCGGTCCTTACGGGTAATCACCCGGAAGACGATGGTCAGGGTGGCTGTGGAAATATACAATAACCAGAATAAGTAACAAACAGTTTTTATGAGGAAATGGATATTAGTTGTTACAGGTCTTTGGGCCGTTCTGCACGGGGAGGCTCAAAATAACACGCTCACCCAGACTGTCCGGGGCGTGGTAACGGACAAGACTTCCGAGAAACCCCTGGCGGGCGTCTCTATATCGGTAATGGGCCCCGGATTCACAATGGGTACGGTGACGGATGGTTCAGGGCGATATGTGTTGCCGGCTGTCCCTTTGGGCAGGCAACAATTCTCCTATGGATGTGTTGGCTACCAGCCTGCGGTCATCCCGGAGGTGCTCGTGACTTCGGGTAAGGAGGTGATCCTGGACATCCCGTTGGAGCAGAAGTTGGTCAGTCTGCAAGCCGTCACCGTCATGGCGCCTTCCACCAAAAAGGGGGCGGCGGTCAATGAGTTCACTGCAGGGAGCGCCCGGTCCTTTAATCCGGACGAGGTGACGAGGTATGCCGGCGGCAGGAATGATCCTTCCAAGCTGGTCAGTAATTATGCCGGGGTCGTTGCGAACAGCGATGCCCGGAATGATATTGTCGTCAGAGGTAATTCTCCCGCGGGCGTTTTGTGGCGGATCGAAGGCATTCCTTCCCCGAACCCGAATCATTTTAGCGCGCTTGGGACTACGGGTGGACCTGTTAGCGCGCTCAATACCAATGCGCTTAAGACCTCCGACTTTCTCACCGGGGCTTTCCCGGCCGAATATGGGAATGCGTTGGCCGCGGTGTTCGATATCAATCTGCGGAGCGGCAATAGCAGCAGGCATGAGCAGACCCTGCAACTGAATCTTTTCAGCGGTCTCGAAGCGACTGTGGAAGGACCGTTGAATAATAAAAATAAGGGCGCGTCTTATCTTATAGGCTATCGATATTCTTTTGCACAGATAGCCAATCAGCTCGGTATCAATATAGGGACGAAAGCCGTTCCCAGTTACCAGGATTGGGTCTTCAACCTGACCACGGGTAAGAGCAAGCTGGGTAGTTTCTCTTTTTTCGGGATGGGGGGACTGAGTCATATCGATTTTATCGGCAGCAAACTGGATTCTACTGATTTTTATGCCCAGACTGACCAGGATGCTTATGATAAGAGTAATTTCTCTTTTTTTGGAGTCAGGCATACCCTCGATATCGGTAATCGTGCCTATCTGAGAACGATCGTCTCGTATGCGCATACTCTTGACCAATATGATCAATACCAATATGCTGACCCGGTGCCTCCGTATAAGGACCGCTGGCTCCAATACCATTCGGATAACACCACCAGCTCCTTTCGTTTCTCCTCATATCTGAATGAGAAACTCAATAGCCGGTTCTCCTATAGGGTAGGCTTTACGGGGGAAGACCTTGGGTTAAAGGTCCAGGTATTGGATAAAACCGGTCTACCCGCTACGGCAGCTTTTGATACGGTGAGTAATTTCAGCGGGAGCCCATTCCTGTTCCAATATTTCGGACAGCTCAAATACCGGGTCAGTGAACAATTCAGCATTACCGGAGGACTACATGGCATGCATTTCAAGGGCAGCGACGGGTTGGAGCCCAGGATATCTTTCTCTTACCGGCTGCCCGCCAATCAGTCCGTCTACCTGAGCTATGGGTTGCATAGCCAGCTCCAACCGCTACCCGTCTATTTCAAGGAGATCGATGTAACGACAGGAAACAGAGACCCTTCCAACCGGCAACTGGGATTTTCAAAGGCCCATCACCTGATAGCAGGATTTGAGAAGCGGTTTCTGCCGGACTGGCGGATCAAGGCAGAGTTGTATTACCAGTATTTATTTGATGTCCCGGTGGAAAAGCATCCCAGCGGGTTTTCCATGCTGAATGCGGGAGCAGACTTTGGATTCCCTGACAAAGTTGGATTGGTCAATAAGGGGACAGGCACCAATAAGGGAATGGAGCTAACGGTCGAAAAATTTCTCAGCAATGGATATTATACGCTAGTGACGGCTTCCCTTTTTGATTCCCGGTACAAGGGTAGTGACGGCATTGAAAGAAATACGGCCTTTAATTATAAATATGTTTTCAATGTACTGGCGGGCAAGGAATGGCGCCTGGGCAGCGGAAGCAGGGCTAATGCTTTCACCTTTGATACGCGGTTATCCACAACGGGCGGACGTTATACTACCCCTGTCGATGTGCCGGCTTCTGTCCGGTCCGGATACGAAGTATTGGACACGTTGCACTACAACTCTATACGGCTGGATGGTTATTTCAGGCTGGACATGAAATTCGGCATCAGGGTCAACGGTAGAAAGAGGCGGCTTAGCCAAACCTTTTATCTCGATCTGCAGAATGTGACCAACAGGAAGAACATTTTTCTGATGCAATACAATCATGCAAAAGGAACGGCCGGCCCCGTGTACCAGATCGGCTTTTTCCCGGACATATTGTACCGAATTCAGTTGTAGGCAGACATTATTTTAGCATCCCGGCTAACCAGGGATGCATTATTTAATTTTCCTTGTATGGCTTGAATTTAGGAATCCATCTTGGAACACTTTTCTTATATTTTGCATATTGATCACCAAATCTCTTTGATAAATCTGGTTCTTCCAATAAAAGGAAATAAATGTTATTGATTAAAAAAAATAAAATCGCCCAGTTTAATATTGTGATGGAATTGAGGAATAATGTTTCTCCGATTAAAATAAATAACACACCGCTTATCATGGCAAAATAATAATATCCCGCAGGTGAGCAATTATTGAATTAGCCATGTTGATGTTATTCTTACCGGTTATTCCCAATATTCACTGAAATGAGGGAATTGTGCACCGCTGAGCTCTCCACCTGGACGGAGGACGCATTCCGGGAAGCCGCAGCTGTTCCGGGTTCAAGGAGAGCGTCCACCTGGAGGTTGAGCTGACTGGCAAATTCAGTATACGAAGAGGGTACCCGCCGGTTAAGGTAAAGCAGCAATAATCCAAAGACTGTGTAACGGATCTGAGCCTTGATTCTTTCCACCTCCTCTACGTTGATCAGCTTCCTGGTAATGCAATAATTCCACTCCTCTTCACAGGCCTGGTCCAGGGAAGAATTTATTAAATCGGCAATAGATTTTTTATTTCCCAGATCTCCCATCTTCTCTATGAAGAACAATTCGAATACGCCCGGATATTGAATAAAGAACTCTGTATAGGCTTTGATAGCGACCTTCAAGCTATTCACCCCTTTCTCCGATCTCTTGACCCGGCCGGTTACGTGCAGCTTGCATTCTTCATAAAAATCATGGACGCACAAAAACACCAGGTCATTAACGTCCTTAAAATAGCTATACATCGTTGCCGAGGAGTAGCCAGCCTTATCAGCTATGCTGCGGACGCTAACGCTCTTCAGGCCTTCGGCCTTTAACAGTTCCTTAGTGGCTGCCAGGAAATATCCCCGCATGCGTTGCCCCTGCACTTCCTTGTTTTTCATTACTTTGTAATTTAACGGAAACAAAAATAATTAACAATGTTAAATTTTCAAAATAATGTTTATTAAAGGAAATAAAGCTTTCGAAACCCAAAAGGAATAAATATATTAGCAAGTATGTTAAAATTATTGCCTTTTACTATTGACGATGCCGACTCCTTAATTTCCTGGTTTGAAAATGAAGAAAGCCTGGTACAGTTTGCAGGGCCTATCTTCTCTTATCCATTGACGAAAGAACAGATAGCTACTCATTTGACAGATGCTAACCGGTTTATTTATAAAGTGACCGACGAAGAAAGTTCGTTGGTTATCGGGCATGGAGAAATATGCAAAGTGCCAAACGAACCACCCAAATTGACTTGTTTGGTCATTGGAAACAAAAAGTTCAGAGGTAAGGGATTGGGCAAAGAATTGACCAGGCAGCTAACCGCCCTTGCTTTTGATCTGCTGCAGGCCGATGCTGTTCAATTATATGTTTATGACTGGAATAAGAATGCCTTTGAACTCTATAAATCGCTTGGGTTTGTGGTTAATCCTGACAAGGCGATAACGACTGTTGTCAATGGGCAGAGCTGGCTTGCGATGAATATGGTGATAAAAAGATAATTATATAGAGTTTATAGAGAGTTTAGCAGATAATCTCCATTAACATGCAATTGTTGATGTACTGCCTTTAAAAAATCAATGTCAGGTTTTTGTTTTCCATTCATAATCAAAGAAAGTTTGGTATCGCTTACCTTTAATTTCCGGGCCAGGTCCTTTTGTTTGAGGCGCATTTCATACATTTTCATTTCAATTATTCCTGCCAATGTGGTTGGTGCAGCAATGGTAAACTTTGTTTTTTCATATTCCTGTGCTGTGAGGGCTAACTTACGGATTTCTGCCAATTCAGTTTTTGATACGTTTTCGCTGCCTTTAGACATGAGGTTGTCAATTCTGGCCATTACAGATTTGTAATCTGCTTCAGTTTCGATTTTCTTTGCGGTTGGCATTTTTTTAATTTTGCGCATATCTCTAACCCGGATAGCTGTGGGTGCTTTTAAATTGACGATCATTACCTACAGCATCAACCGAGCTGAATATCTTCTTCATTTCATGATAACTATTCCAAACCGCTGCGACTGTCGCGCGATACCAGTTGTTTAAAGCGTCTTCCGAATCCGGGTGCTTTTCGTGAAATTCACGTAGCGTACCGTAACTAATGACTACCATAAGGTTTAATGGTTATCACTCAAAAGTAATATTTATTTAGAATATCTAAATAAATATTAGATAATCTAAATTTTATAAAAACGCCAAAACTTAATTCATTGATTTTCATTAAGGATTTCCTGCCCCTCCTTATCAAATGCCTTTACAGGAAAGGCCGGAAGGCGGGTTTTCACGTAATCCGTTCGAAGCAGTGACCAGATCATGGTGTCCCGCGGTTTACCGATATCGCCTGTATTATCATTGGCCAGCGTGGTGCTATTTGAAAAACCGAGCGCTTTCGGGATTTTTTGACTGATAGTATTATTGGGGTCGCAGCGAATTTCTATTCTTTTCAGGTTTTCGACGGTAAACCCGATTTTTATAAGGGCACTGACGGCTTCTGTCGCATAACCCTGCCGTACATGGGCAACGTTGATCCAGTACCCGATCTCCCTCGCAGCTTCGTCGACACGTGTATGCAGGCCGGTGGAACCTATCAATTCGTTTTCTGTCTTATTAAATATGCCAAAGAAATAATCTTCGTCTGCATAGAATTTGTCCCGAAAGACCTTTAACAGGTTGATGGTCGACCCGGGGTCTTCCGGGTGATTTTTCACCCAGGGCATCCAGGGCCGGAGATGATCGAGGCTTTTGATGATGGCTTCCGAGACCATCGGGGCGTCTTCCATGCGGTAACACCGGATGATCAATCTGTCCGTCTCTATTCGGTAGGTTATTGCTTTTTCCCTAAGCATTTGTCCAATCAATATAATAATTTTTGTTCAGCAAGCAGCCCGATCCTTTTTTAATTTTCAACCGGCGGTTTGGCCAGGAAGTTTTCATCTTCCTTCGGCTTGCTGATCCTGACCTTGCCGATCTAAATCGACCGGGAAATGGACGTAAGATAGCTATAAAGACAAAAGAGAAGAAGGGCCGTTTTTTCATGAATCGCAATTAAAGGAGAATTAAGATTTTATTATAAAAGACCGATTTCATAATATTACCCGGTTGGCGGGTTAAATGAAGTTAAAAGTAGTTTAATGGGGGCAAAAAAAGGGAACATTTTCGGGCAGAAGCTACGGATCATTGCGGGTAATTTTTCAACCTTACGAATAAGGAATATCCGGATCTATATGATCGGGCAATTGATAAGCCTGCTGGGAGACTGGATGCAGCAGACCGCACAGGCCTGGGTGGTCTGGGAGCTTACGCATAAGGCGACTGCGCTGGGGATCGTTGCTTTTTTGTCGCAGATCCCCTTCTTTATTTTCGGTCCCTGGGTAGGCGCCTTCGCAGATAAGTTTGACAGGAGGAAGATCTTACTGATCACCCAGATCCTTACCATGCTGTTTGCCTTTGCACTGGCCTTTCTGATGCAAACGCATTTATTGGTATTATGGCATGTCTATGTACTGGCATTTTTGCTGGGTACGGTGACAGCCTTTAATGTGACGGCTGAGCAGGCATTTATCGGGGACATGGCCGGGACAGGCAATATTAAAAGCGCCATTGCCTTAAATAATTCGTTAAACCAGTTCACCCGGCTGGTCGGGCCCGCTATTGCGGGATGGCTGATTGCTTCCATCGGTATTGCCCCGGCCTTCTGGTTTAATGGCATTAGCCTCATCGTATCCATTGTTTGCATAATGGTCATACGATCGGCCAGGGAAAAGGAGCCATCGGGGGGCAGCGGTTGGAGACAGTTTAAGGAAGGGCTTGTCTTCCTTTACCATCATAAGTTGCTGCGGCTGATCATTCTTTTTGGTATGATACAGGCTTTCTTCGGTATGTCGGTCGTTCAATTACTTCCTGCTTTTTCGACCGTAGTGCTGAAAGGAGATGCCAGTACCCTGGGCGCTTTGATCGGGTCGGCGGGCGCCGGAGCCCTTGTCGGGATCGTGATCGTTTTGCCATTTGTCCAGCGCATTAAAAGGCCCTGTATAGCGATCGGGGGCGGGGTGATCTGGGCCGGCAGCTGGTATTTTATATTCTCTTTCACCCGAAACCAATCATTAGCCATGCTGTGCCAGTTCATGGCCAGTCTGGGGGCTGCCAATGTTGTCACCCTTTCCATTGGGTTGGCCCAGGAACTGGCGCCGGTGACCATGCGGGCAAGGGTCGTGAGCACCTTTATGATGGTTATTTTCGGGTTGCAGCCGGCTGCGGCTTACCTGGTGGGGCGGGGGGCGGATGTCCTTGGTATCAACATCATGATGAGAGTAAATGGGATCCTCATGATCTGTCTGCCGGTGATCTTACTCACCCTACCTGCTTTGCGCCGGTTAAAGGCCACTGTCCGGATTCCGGCTATAAGGAATCATATTACGGGATAGGCTGCCGGGAAAGGAAGGGGATTTCAGTAATAAAATATTTTTTTGGACATTCAGGGATTCGCTGCTATTTTTGGGCCTCAATTATGAAAAATAACAGGCATCATCATCACCATTTTTTCTTACCGCAAGGGTAGGCCGGTGATGTTTTGTTTGAAAAAATAAAACTTTTAAAGGGCTTACCGGGAGGTAAGCCCTAATTTTTTGCCCTATCCCCAAAAGGGTAAGGCAGCCTAAACACAATGTATGAAGTTAAAAATCGCTATTCAGAAATCAGGACGCTTGTATGACGACTCGGTGAAGCTGTTGAAAGACTGCGGCATCGATCTGAAGAACGGGGTCAACAAATTAAAAACAGAATCGGATAATTTCCCCATGGAAATCTACTTCCTCCGGGATGATGATATTCCGCAATATGTGGAAGATGCCGTGGCCGATATTGGCATCGTAGGCGAGAACGTCTTATATGAAACCAATAAGAAGGTGGATATCGTGGAGCATTTGGGTTTCGGTAAATGCCGGTTGTCCGTTGCCGTTGGCAGGAGCGAACTGTATGGAGGGGTGAACTACCTGCAGGGGAAGAGGATCGCCACCACCTATCCTGTGCTGGTGCAGCAGTTTCTGGAAAAGAACAAAGTAAAGGCAGAGATCCATGAGATCAGCGGTTCGGTGGAAATTGCGCCGGGTATCGGCCTGGCCGATGCGATCGTGGACCTGGTCAGCAGCGGCAGCACCCTGTTCATGAACGGGTTGAAAGAAGTGGACACGGTATTGCAATCGCAGGCGGTGTTGATCCGGAATAAATACCTGGAGGAGCCGAAGCAGCAGATCCTGGAAAAATTCCTGTTCCGCATCCGGGCCGTGAAGAGGGCCCGTAACACTAAATATGTTTTATTGAATGCCCCGAATGATAAACTGCAGGAGATCATCGCACTGCTGCCCGGTATGAAAAGCCCCACGGTGCTGCCGCTGGCAGAAGCCGGCTGGAGTAGCGTACACAGTGTGTTGAGTGAAAATGATTTCTGGGACATTATCGAACGGTTGAAGGGGGCGGGTGCACAGGGGATCCTGGTGGTGCCGATCGAGAAGATGGTTATGTAACATCCTCCATCCCCCCGGGGGATATAAAAGATAGTATATGAAGATTATTGACCTAAGAAATTTTGATACAGCTCCTTCCGGAGCGTTGTCCCGTCCGGTATTCGATACCCGGTCGCTGGAGCTCACGGTCGCCGGTATTCTGAAGGAGGTGAAAGAGAAAGGAGATGAGGCGGTGAAAAAGTATTCCCTGCAATTTGATAAAGTGTCTCCGGACCCTGTGGAGGTGAGCAGCCAGGAGATAGCAGAGGCCGCGTCCCTGGTGGGCTCAGCGTTGAAAGCCGCCATTCGCCAGGCAAAGGAAAATATTGAAGCTTTCCATGGCAAACAAGCAGAAGTCGCCGTACCGGTAGAGACCATGGCCGGGGTTAAATGCTGGCGCAAAACAGTGGCGATCGAAAAAGTGGGACTCTATATACCGGGAGGAACGGCGCCTTTGTTTTCTACTCTCCTGATGCTGGGGATACCGGCCCGGATCGCCGGTTGCCGGGAGATCGTATTATGCTCGCCTCCGGACCGGCAGGGGCGTCTGCATCCGGCTATCTTATATGCCGCTCAGTTAGTGGGGGTTACCAAAATATTTAAAATAGGGGGTGTCCAGGCTATTGCGGCCATGGCCTATGGTACAGAGACGATCCCCAAAGTGTATAAGATTTTCGGACCGGGCAATCAATATGTGACCTGTGCCAAACAACTGGTGCAGCAAGATGGGTTAGCGATCGATATGCCGGCCGGTCCCAGTGAAGTAGCTGTTTATGCAGATGAGACTGCCAATCCGGCTTTTGCAGCGGCAGATCTCCTTTCACAGGCCGAGCATGGGGTAGATAGCCAGGTGATCCTGGTCAGCTCCTCCCCGGACATGGTAGAAGCTATCCTGTCGGCCGTCGATCAGCAGGTGGAGCAACTGCCCCGTAAGGAGACAGCCCGCAAAGCGTTGGAGAACAGCCGTGCTTTTATCATAAAAGACGAAGGGCAGGCAATGGACCTGCTGAATGAATATGCTCCTGAGCACCTGATCCTGGCCTGCAAAAATGCGGAGCAACTGGCTGAGCAGGTCATCAATGCCGGCTCTGTTTTCCTGGGACATTTTTCTCCGGAGAGCGTAGGGGATTATGCCAGCGGCACTAACCATGTGCTGCCGACCAATGGGTATGCCAGGGCTTACAGCGGGGTGAGCCTGGATAGTTTTGTGAAAAAGATCACTTTCCAGCAACTGACCCGGGAAGGTATCCGGCATATCGGGCCTGTCGTGGAGCTGATGGCCGAAGCGGAGGGGCTGCAGGCCCATGCGAATGCGGTCAGGGTCCGTTTAAAGGAGATCTAAAAGAGTCAGGCGCCCAAAAATTGAAAATAATAACGTAAATAAAAGTTCATGTCTTTTGATCTAAATGCTTTGCTTCGGTCCAATATCAGGTCGTTGGTACCCTATTCCTCTGCGAGGGATGAATTTAAAGGAGAGGCGCAGATATTCCTGGACGCTAATGAGAACAGCCTGGGATCGCCTTTGACACGATGGTATAATCGTTATCCGGACCCTCATCAATGGAAGGTGAAAGAGGCCCTCAGCAAAATAAAGGGCATACCGCCGCAGCATATTTTCCTGGGAAATGGCAGTGACGAATGTATCGACCTTTTATACCGCGCCTTCTGTATTCCGGGTAAGGATAATGTCATTATCAACCCGCCCACATATGGTATGTATGAAGTGAGCGCCCATATCAACGATGTGGAGGTGAGACGTGCCGTATTGCTGGACGATTTTCAGCTGGACCTGGTGCACCTGGAGACGCTGGTAGACGAAAATACCAAGATCATCTGGCTCTGCTCGCCCAATAATCCTACCGCCAATTCCATGAACCGGCAGGATGTCGAGATCATTTTAAATAATTTCCCTGGTTTGGTGGTCGTCGATGAAGCTTATATTAATTTTTCCCGTCACCGGTCTTTCATCCAGGAGCTGGCCGATTATCCCAACCTGGTGGTATTACAGACGATGAGTAAGGCCTGGGGTCTTGCTGGACTGAGGCTGGGTATGGCTTTTGCAAGTGAAGCTATTATCGGTGTTTATAATAAGGTCAAGCCTCCCTATAATATCGGCCAGGCCTCCCAGGAACTGGCATTGAAAGCGCTGGAGGAGACGGAGCAGGTCAATGATATGATCCGGTCCCTGGTCACCATGCGTGAACAATTAGCATCGGCGCTGGCGGAATTACCCCTTGTTCATAAGGTATATCCCAGTGACGCCAATTTCCTGCTGGTCAAAGTGACGGATGCCCGGGCGATCTATCAATATCTGCTGCAGGACGGGATCGTAGTAAGGGATCGCAGCAAAGTGGAGTTATGCGAGGGTTGTCTTCGCATCACAGTGGGTACGGAGAGAGAAAATAAGGAACTGGTAAAAGTCCTGGAGGGTTATCCCCGATAATCTAAGAGAAAAATTAGTGGGCCGGAGGGTGGTTGCTTTCGGACCGATCAGGGATCGGATTGAATTTTTAAATTAAATTACGGCCTGTAAGCATAAATTATCTATATATGAAACAACAAAGCGGAAAATTGAATAAAATACCCCAAAGGGCTTTTTATATCTTTCTGGGTCTGTGTATGACGACCCTGTTTGCTTGTGCCGGAGCGGACAACAAAACGCCGGCCTCTTCTGTTCCTGCCGCTCCTGCTGCAGCGGCGGATACCAGCATCAAATTCCCGGGAGGTTTCAGCGCCGTGACGCTGGTAGATGCATTCGGGAAGACCCGGCATATTGCCGTAACGCCCGGTGGGGTCGTGTTTGTAAAACTGGCAAAGCTGAAGGACGGAAAAGGGATCTATCGCCTGCAGGATACGAATGGAGATGGAAAGGCTGATAAGGTCTTCGGTTTCGGCAATTTTCCCGGCACGGGTATCGCTGTGAAGAATGGCTATCTCTATGCCAGCTCCGATGAAGAGGTATTCCGGTTTAAGCTGGACGCCAATGATAATGTCGTCAACCCTGATAAGCCGGAAAGGATTGTGACGGGCCTGCTGAGCCGTCATGAACATGAGGCCAAAGCGATCACGCTGGACAATGACGGCAACCTGTACGTAAATGTCGGGGCTTATTCCAATGCCTGCCAGCTGGTGGACAGGACCAAGGGCTCTCCCGGACAGAAACCTTGCCCGATCCTGGATTCGGCCGGCGGTATCTGGCAATTCAAGGCAGATAAAGCGGACCAAAACTATGGGGACGGGGTGCGTTATGCCACGGGTTTGCGTAATGTAGTGGGATTCGACTGGAATACGGCTACCAATACCTTATTTGTTATGCAGCACGGACGTGACCAATTGCATGATCTTTTCCCTACGATGTACGATACCAAACAAAGTGCGGAGCTGCCTGCGGAATGTATGTATGAGCTGCACAAAGGCTCTAATTGTGGCTGGCCTTATATCTATTATGATCAGTTCCAGCATAAAAAAATACTGGCGCCTGAATTCGGCGGCGATGGCAAGAAGACTGCCGGCGAAGACGCCCAGGATCCCGTGGTTGCTTTCCCGGGCCACCTGGCGCCTAATGGACTGCTGTTCTATACGGGCAACCAGTTCCCGGAGAAATATAAGAATGGGGCGTTCATCGCCTTCCATGGCTCCTGGAACAGGGCGCCTGAGCCTCAGAAGGGGTACTTCGTGGTCTTCCAGCCTTTTAAAGATGGCAAACCCAGTGGCGACTGGGAAGTATTTGCGGATAATTTCTCCGGCGGACCGGAATTAACGGCTTCCGGCCGGGCTAAATACCGTCCCTGTGGACTGGCTCAGGGACCGGATGGATCCATTTATGTAACAGACGATACGAAGGGGACGGTCTGGAAGATCAGCTATAAAAAATAAAATAACTCACGCAGCCCCGGCAAAACCGGGGCTGCTAAATATAACATATGAATAGATTGGGATTAATTGCTGCCGGTGGATTGCTGGCGCTTTCTGTCACCCTGATGTCGCAAACGCAAAAACCCACACCAACAAAGAAGCCGGCCGCGCCTGCGCAAAAAGGTCCTGGCAAAGCCGCCGGGCAGGCTTCTATGGACAGAGGCAAACAGGTCTACCTCGAGCAATGCCTTGCCTGTCACCAGGCTGATGCCGGAGGTGTACAGAACATGAACCCGCCCCTTGTAAAGACAAAATGGGTATTGGGGGATAAGACCACCCTGGTGCAGGTGGTCCTGAAGGGAATGACGGGCGAAGTGGATATCAACGGAGATACTTACCATAATGTGATGGCGCCGCATAGCGATCTCACCGATCAGCAGATTGCGGATGTATTGACCTATGTAAGAAATAATTTTGGAAATAAGGCCTCAGCGGTAACGGCTGCCGAAGTAAAGGCGATCCGTGCTAAAACGAAATAAGCTCTTGCGGACAATGAACGCCATTTGCACTAAGATGAAAATAGCTATCTTGCAGTCCATTCATGAAAAAGATCCTCTTCATAGACCGTGACGGAACGCTGATCAAAGAAGCGCCCCCTACTTACCAGATCGATGCTTTTGACAAGCTGGAATTCTATCCCTTTATGTTCGAATATATGGGAAAGATAGCCCGGGAACTGGATTATGAATTGGTCATGGTGACGAACCAGGACGGGCTGGGTACTTCTGTATTTCCGGAGGACCATTTCTGGCCGGTGCAGAACCTGGTGATGAAAAGCCTGGAAAATGAAGGGATCCATTTCAGCGCCGTACATATCGACAAGAGTTTTCCAAAGGATAATGCGCCTACCCGTAAGCCGGGTACGGGCATGCTGACCCATTACATTGGGAACGAGGATTATGACCTGGAGAATTCTTATGTGATCGGAGACCGGATCACCGATGTACAGTTGGCAAAGAACCTGGGATGTAAGGCGATCTGGCTGAATAATGACCCGGACCTGGGCGGCAAAGAGATCAGCGACTCTCTCCGTGACCTGGAAGAGGCCATAGCGCTGGAGACCACGTTATGGAGTAAGATCTATGAATTCCTGAAGCTGGGCCTGCGCCGTGTCATTCATGAACGCAATACGAATGAGACGCAGATTAAGATCGAGTTGAATGTAGATGGCAATGGCAAGGCGAATATCGTCACCGGCCTGGGCTTTTTCGATCACATGCTGGAACAGATAGCCCGTCATGGAAAGATGAACCTGACCATCCGGGTGAATGGAGACCTGCATATTGACGAGCATCACACGATCGAAGATACCGGTATCGCGCTGGGAGAAGCTTTTGCAAAGGCCCTGGCGGACAAGCGGGGTATGGAGCGGTATGGTTTTGCGCTGCCGATGGACGAGGCGGATGCAAAAGTGCTGATCGATTTCGGGGGACGCAACTGGATCGTATGGAATGCGGAATTCAAGCGGGAGATGATCGGCGAGGTCCCAACGGAAATGTTCTTCCACTTCTTCAAATCATTTTCCGACGGCGCCCGATGCAACCTGAATATCGAATGCCGGGGCGAAAATGAACATCATAAGATCGAGGCTATTTTCAAGGCTTTTGCCAAAGCCATCCGGATGGCTGTAAAAAGGGACCCCCTCAGTAACTATCTGCCCAGCACCAAGGGGGTCTTGTAGCCGAACGGGATAAACCCGAAAGGCCTCTTGCAATTTCGTTATACTGCGAATAACTGGCTGATATCCTGGAAGGCCTTAAATTCAAGGGCGTTGCCGGAGGGATCTAAAAAGAACATAGTTGCCTGTTCACCCGGCAGACCCTTAAAACGAATATAAGGCTCGATGACGAATTGGATATGGTGGCTTCTCAATCGCAGCTCTAATGCATGCCATTCCTCCCATTCTAATACTACCCCATAATGAGGGACGGGAACATCATGACCGTCGACCGGATTGGAGTGTTGTTTGACCTCTTCCACGGGTCTGGGTTTTAAATGGATGACGAACTGATGGCCGTAAAGGTCAAAATCGGTCCATTGATCAGAGCTTCTTCCTTCGCCGCAGCCCAATACTTCCCGGTAGAATTTCCTGGCTTCTTCCAGGTCGTAGACGGGCACTGCCACATGGAAGGGGGTTATTTTCTTCATAAAGGTATTTGAGAATAAAACTCGCAAATTTTGCGGTAATTCGGGGGATAACGCCCACTAATAATAAAAAATTTGGAGAAATCATTTTTCCATTCCATATTTGCCGTGAAATGAACAATCAATCAATTAATCAACTGTGGTGGTGGCATACTAACTCCGAACGGGGCAAGTAATGCTATTATAACAGGTATTACCATATTGGGCCCCGATATATATCGGGGTTTTTTGTTTTAATAACCCTTTGCCGATCATAGATTATGAAGAAAATCGAAATAAAGACGAACTGTAAGAAACTCCTCTCGGACATTTATACCCCGGTAGGCATTTACCTGCGTCTAAGGGACCGATTTCGCGATACGATCCTGCTGGAAAGTACGGATTATCATGTAGCCGAGAACAGCTATTCCTTTATCTGCATCAATGCCATCGCCGGGATCGAGATCTCCGACACAAGGAATATCGAATTCAAGCTGCCGGGACAATCTCCTGAGAAGGTAGGCATCCGGAATTTATCGGATACTCCCCGTTTATTATGGGAGTTCATGCAGCGGTTTGACACGCAGCCTTCTTCTGAAAAAACTGTAAGGGCCGTGCAGGGATTGTTCGGCTATACCTGTTTCGATGCCGTGCAATTTTTCGATACGATCCGGCTGCGCGACCGCGCGGGGGCGCCGCCTGCCCAGCCGGGAATTCCGCTGATGCGTTACCGGTTATATCAGTATGTGATCGCGATCAACCACTTCAAGGACGAACTTTATATCTGTGAAAATGAGATTGCCGGGCTGGAATCTGAATTCTCCGTCGTAGAGTCCCTGATCAGGAGCAAAGACACTCCCGTTTATCCTTTCCAGGTAAAGGGAGCTGAAATCTCTAACCTGAAAGATGAAGAATATAAGGATATGGTGAAAAAAGGGATCCAGAGCTGTCTGCGGGGAGATGTATTCCAGATCGTATTGAGCCGCCGCTTCCAGCAAGGTTATATTGGCGATGAATTCAATGTATACCGTGCCTTGCGTAGTATCAATCCTTCTCCTTACCTGTTCTTTTTTGATTATGGCGATTATAAGCTGATGGGGTCTTCTCCGGAGTCGCAGCTGATCCTGCAGAATGGGGAAGCCATTGTACACCCGATAGCGGGAACCTTCAAAAGATCGGGGGACGATGCCACCGATAAGCAGATGGCGGACAAACTTTTAAAGGATGCCAAAGAGAACGCCGAGCATGTAATGTTGGTGGACCTGGCCCGCAACGATCTCAGCCGTTCCTGCGATGGCGTCAGGGTGGAGCATTACCGCCAGGTGCAGTATTATTCTCATGTCATTCACCTGGTGAGCGAGGTGAGAGGGAAGCTGCGGGAAGGGTATAATCCTTTTGAGCTGCTGGCTTCCACTTTTCCTGCCGGCACCTTGAGCGGCGCCCCGAAATTCAAAGCTATGGAGTTGATCGACGCTTATGAGCCGACGGCAAGGAGCTACTATGGCGGATGCATCGGGTTCATGGGATTCGATGGCAGTTGTAACCAGGCCATCATGATCCGCAGTCTGCTCAGCAGGAATAATACGCTGACTTACCAGGCTGGTGCAGGGATAGTAGCTGCCAGCAAACCGGAAAGTGAATTGGAAGAGGTCAATAATAAATTGGGCGCCCTGAAGAAAGCGATCCTTTTCGCACAGGAGATTGCCGGGTAGCCGCGGTGGATCATCGATCGACAACGGGCGGATTGCCGGAATGAAATTGTGAAATCTTTAAATAATATATCCAGTGCCACGTATTCTTGTTTTTGATAACTACGATTCCTTTACCTACAATTTGGTGCATCTTGTCGAGAAATTGTTGCATCAGAAAGTGGAGGTGCACCGGAATGACCAGATCCCTCTTGAAAAAGTGGCGGCATTCGATAAGATCATCCTGTCACCGGGGCCGGGAGTTCCCGTCGAGGCAGGTCTGTTATTGCCTTTGATAAAGGAATACGCTTCCTCTAAATCTATTTTGGGAGTATGTCTGGGGCATCAGGCTATCGGGGAAGCTTTTGGAGGCAAACTGGTGAATTTAAGTACGGTCTATCATGGCGTGGCGACGCCGGTAAAGATCCTGCAACGGGGCGCCAGGGGGGGCAAGGATTTGTTCGAAGGGTTGCCAGACACCCTGGAAGTAGGCCGTTATCACAGTTGGGTGATCAGTGAAGAAGGCTTTCCGCCGGACCTGGAAGTGACGGCCCGGGATGAGAATAATTATATAATGGCCCTTCGTCATAAGACACTGGACGTACAGGGGGTGCAATTCCACCCGGAGAGTGTATTAACGCCGCAGGGCGAGACCATTTTGAAGAACTGGCTGAGCGAATAACAAAAGAAAAATTATCATGAAAAAGATCTTACAATATTTATTTGAACATAAGACCCTCTCCAGGGAGCAGGCGCGGGAAGTGTTGACTAATATTGCCAGGGGACTCTATAATGAGAGCGAGATGGCGGCTTTTATCACGGTATTCCTCATGCGTAGCATTACGATCGACGAGCTGCAGGGATTCCGGGACGCCTTGCTGGAATTATGTGTGCGGGTCGACCTCGACGGATTCGATACGATCGATATAGTCGGTACAGGCGGCGACGGGAAAAATACCTTCAATATCTCCACCCTGGCTTGCTTTGTCGTGGCCGGCACCGGGCAGAAGGTAGCCAAGCATGGTAATTACGGAGCTTCTTCCATCAGTGGCGCCTCCAATGTGATGGAGCAGTTAGGTTATAAATTTAAGAATGATGCGGCCCGGTTGCGGCAGGAAGTAGAGTCGGCCAATATTTGCTTCCTCCATGCGCCGATGTTCCACCCTGCGTTGAAGACGGTGGGGCCGATCCGTAAGAACCTGGGGATCCGCACTTTTTTCAATATGCTGGGTCCGATGGTGAATCCAGCCTTCCCTAAATTCCAGCTGGTAGGGGTCTATAACCTGGAAATGGCCAGGGTATACAATTACCTGTTACAGCAGACCGAGGGTCGTTTTACCATTATCCATAGCCTGGATGGATACGATGAGATCTCTCTCACGGGTGATACCAAGGTGATCACCAATGAAGGGGAGAAGATCAAAACGCCGGAAGAATTGGGCAAACGAATGGTAAATGCTGCCGATATTTACGGGGGCAATACGGTAGAGGAAGCGGCAAAGCTGTTTACGAAAATATTGAAGGTGGAAGGCAGCTGGGCCCAAAACGCGGTAGTGCTGGCGAATGCAGCTATGGCGCTCCATTGCACCGGCGCTTATAAAAAGTACGACGAGGCATATGGCGCGGCGGTAGACAGCCTGGAGAGCGGAAAAGCGTATGGGGCTTTACAGAAACTGATTTCGTTACAGGCTTAACAGACAATGGTATGAACATTCTCGATAAAATAATTGAATATAAAAGATCGGAAGTAGAAAGTGCAAGGGCAGCGCAGCCTATGGCCGTCCTGGAAAAGAGCCCTTTCTTCGCCAGAAAGACTTTGTCTTTGAAGACCTTCCTCACCGACCCGCAGAAGACAGGCATCATTGCCGAGTTCAAAAGACGCTCCCCTTCGAAGGGAGTGATCAACGACCAGGTGAAGGTGCAGGACGTGACAAGGGGATATACGGCTGCCGGCGCTTCCTGTTTGTCGGTGCTGACCGACCAGCACTTTTTCGGGGGCAGCCCGGAGGACTTGCGGCAGGCGCGGATAAATAATATCCCCATCCTGCGAAAAGATTTTATGATCGATGAATACCAGATCCTGGAGGCAAAGTCGATGGGGGCCGATGTGATCCTGCTGATCGCAGCTTGTTTGAGCCCGGCCGAAGTAAAGCAACTGGCTGCTTTTGCCAAATCCCTGGAATTGGAGGTATTACTGGAAATACATAATGAAGACGAACTGGCGCATATTTGTGAAGAGACGGAACTGGTGGGGGTGAACAACCGGGACCTGAAGACCTTTACAGTGGACGTAGACCGCAGTATCCGGTTAAGTGAAAAGATCCCTGCCGGTAAGCTCACCATCGCGGAGAGCGGGATCAGCCAGGTGGCAACGATCCTCTATTTGAAAAAGGCTGGCTTCAGCGGATTCCTGATCGGCGAAAATTTTATGAAAGAAAAAGATCCGGGGGCGGCTTTTGGAAAATTTGTGCAGGAGTTGAAGGACGCAGCGGTCAGTGATGAGCGGATGATGAAGGACGGAACGAATAAATAATATAAACGTATGCGAGTAAAAGTCTGCGGAATGACGGAGCTTGACCAGGTCAGGCAGCTGGATGCCATGGGAGTGGATTTTGCGGGGTTTATTTTTTACCCCAAATCCCCTCGTTACGTGGTGCGTCACCTGGCAGGAGAACCCTTGAAAAAAGCAAAGCTGCGATTGGGAAAGGTGGGCGTCTTCGTCAATGCCACTTATGATGAAGTGATGAAACAGGTGGATAGTTATGGGCTGGATATGGTGCAGTTACATGGAGATGAGACGCCAAGGTTCTGCGAGCAGCTGTCGAATTATATTACCGTGATCAAGGTATTCCGCCTGGGTGAAGATGATCCGATCGACTGGATCGTCCGGCCTTACCAGGAATCCTGCGACATGTTCCTCTTTGATACGGAAGGAGTGGGATATGGGGGGACGGGTAAAAAATTCAACTGGGATGTATTGAAGCCTGCGCAGATCGATAAATTGTTTTTTCTAAGCGGGGGCATCGAACCGACAGACGCGGAGAAATTGAAGGTTTTTGCGAAGGAGCCGGTGGCCCGGAAAATGTTCTCTATCGATATCAACAGCAAATTCGAAACGACCCCCGGGGTGAAGGACCTGAAGAAGATAAGGGCGATGCTGGACGGATTGAAAAGCAATACCTGATTCAGGTATGATTATTTGAAAGGAGTGACTATGAACCATACAGAAAATACTACAAAAATGACAACCAGCTTCCAGTCTCCGGACGCTCAGGGATATTACGGGAAATTCGGCGGCGCCTTCATCCCGGAGATGCTCTATCCCAATGTGGAGGAGCTGCGTACCCGCTACCTGGAAATTATACACGAAGCTTCTTTCCAAAAGGAATACCATTCCCTGCTGAAAGATTATGTAGGTCGTCCATCGCCCTTGTACCTGGCGAAACGGCTGAGTAATAAGTATAATACAGAAATATTCCTGAAAAGGGAGGACCTTAATCATACCGGGGCGCATAAGATCAACAATACGATCGGGCAGATCCTGGTGGCGCTCCGGCTTGGTAAAAAACGCATTATTGCGGAGACGGGGGCTGGTCAGCATGGGGTGGCGACAGCTACTGTATGCGCCCTGAAAGGCATCGAATGTATCGTTTACATGGGCGAAAAGGATATTGAACGGCAGGCCCCGAATGTGGCCCGCATGAAGATGCTGGGAGCAAAAGTTGTGCCTGCGGTAAGCGGCAGCAAGACGCTGAAGGATGCCACGAATGAGGCGATCCGGGATTGGATCAACAATCCGGTCGACACTCATTATATTATCGGTAGCGTAGTGGGGCCCCATCCCTATCCGGATATGGTCGCCCGCTTCCAGAGTGTGATCAGCGAAGAGATCCGGATCCAGTTGAAGGAGACGACGGGAAATGAACTGCCGACGCATGTGATTGCCTGCGTGGGAGGTGGTAGTAATGCCGCAGGGGCTTTTTACCATTTCCTGGATGAAAGAAGTGTAGAACTGATCGCCGTAGAAGCGGCGGGCCATGGGATCAACAGCGGCATGAGCGCGGCTACCACCCAACTGGGCCGGCCCGGGGTATTGCATGGCAGCAGGAGCCTGGTGATGCAGACGGAAGACGGTCAGGTGGTAGAGCCGCATAGTATATCCGCCGGCCTGGACTATCCCGGTATCGGTCCTTTACATGCGCATCTCTATGACAGCGGGCGAGGCACATTTCTCAGCGCTACTGATGATGAGGCGCTGGCAGCTGCTTTTGAGCTGGCGAAATTAGAGGGCATCATTCCTGCGCTGGAATCGGCCCATGCGCTGGCTGCTCTCAACCAGCTGCAATTGAATGAAAAGGATACGGTAGTGCTGTGCCTCAGCGGGAGAGGAGACAAGGACCTGGCTACTTATATGAAGGCGATGGAAGGATAAGTAAAAAAACAAGGAAATGAACAGAATAGAAGCGTTATTTACAAAAAAGAATAAAAATGTCCTAAATGTCTATTGCACGGCTGGTTATCCGCAACTGGATAGCACCCTGGAGGTGATGAAAGCGTTGCAGGACAATGGCGCGGACCTGATCGAGCTGGGGATGCCCTACAGCGATCCCCTGGCGGATGGGCCTGTGATACAGGCCAGCGGCAGCAAGGCCCTGGAAAACGGGATGACGATCGCCACTTTGTTCGCCCAGTTAAAGGGCTTCCGGTCCGCCATCCGGGTGCCGGTGTTATTGATGGGTTATATGAACCCCGTCCTGCAATATGGCTTTGAAAGATTTTGCGCTGATGCCGCAGGCGTGGGAGTAGACGGACTGATCCTTCCGGATCTGCCCATTTATGAATTCGAGACAGAGTATGGCCCGGTCCTTAAAAAGTATGGACTGGATTTTGTTTTCCTGGTGACCCCGGAGACTTCCCCGGAAAGGATCAGTAAAGTAGATTCTCTCAGCTCCGGCTTTCTCTATGCGGTATCCTCTTCTTCCACTACGGGGAAAGATAAAAATATAAATGACCAGGGCGCTTATTTCGAGCGGCTGCATAAAATGGCATTGAGAAACCCGGTCCTGGTAGGCTTTGGGATAAAAGACAAGGCTACTTTTGCCGCGACCTGCCGGTATGCGAACGGGGCGATCATCGGAACGGCCTATATCAAGGCATTGGAGAATGCAACGGATATCGGCACGGCGACCAAAGAATTTTTGGGGTCTATTTTGAACTAAAATCATATGAACATAGCCATCGTCAAATATAATGCAGGTAATATTCAGTCTGTCCTGTATGCGCTGGAGCGGATCGGGAAGGAGGCCATCGTCACGGACGATCATGCACAGATCCGTTCGGCGGATAAAGTGATCTTCCCCGGAGTAGGTGAAGCCAGTACGGCTATGGAATACCTGAAAGAACGGGGGCTGGATACCCTTATCCGCAGCCTGGAGCAGCCGGTGCTGGGGATTTGCCTGGGGATGCAGCTCCTATGCCGTTACAGTGAAGAGAATGACACGGAATGCCTGGGGATCTTTGAAGAAGAAGTGAAAAAGTTCAGGCCCCCGGGACGGGCAGAGAAAAGGGCGCCCGCGGCAGGGACCGAAGAAGGAGGATCGGCACTGGGATCCGGAGAAAGGGCATCGGGGGCCGGCGATATAGTGTATAAGGTTCCGCAGATCGGGTGGAACAATATCTATCATCTCCAATCTCCCTTGTTCAGAGGGCTGGAAGAAAACAGTTATTGCTATTTTGTGCATGGCTATTACGCTGCCCTGGGCGAACATACGATAGCGACGACTGACTATATCCTGCCCTATAGTTCGGCACTGCATAAGGGCAATTTTTATGGCGTGCAGTTCCACCCGGAGAAGTCGGCGCAGGTAGGAGAAAAGATCCTGCGGAATTTTTTAGAGGATATTTAAAAGAAAAAAGCAACATGGAGATTATACCGGCTATCGATATCATTGATGGAAAATGTGTCCGTTTAACGCAGGGAGACTATGAACAAAAGAAGATCTATAATGAGCATCCGCTGGAAGTCGCCTGGCAATTCGAGGATGCGGGCCTCCGGCGGCTGCACCTGGTAGATCTGGATGGGGCGAAGGCGGGTGCTGTAAAGAATTGGAAGGTACTGGAAACTATTGCCGGTAAGACCTCCCTGGTCATTGATTTCGGAGGAGGCATTAAAAAGGAAGAAGATGTTCAGATCGTGCTTAATTCTGGTGCCGCGTTGGCTACGATCGGCAGCCTGGCGGTGAAGGACCCGGAATTATTTCATAGCTGGCTGCAGCAATATGGAGCGGACCGGTTCCTGTTGGGAGCCGACGTAAAAAATGAAAAGATCGCCGTGGGCGGTTGGCTGGAGACGACCGATCGGTGGATCTACGATTTTATCCGGGAATATATCGATAGGGGGATCAAACAGGTATTCTGTACGGATGTCAGTAAGGATGGGTTGTTGCAGGGGCCGGCCCTGGACCTGTACCGCACTATCAAGAGCGAATTTCCCAAGCTTCATTTCATTGCGAGCGGGGGTGTCAGCACGATAGCAGATGTATATGATCTGGCGGAGATCGGTTGCAAGGGAGTGATCATCGGCAAAGCGATCTATGAAGGACGGATTACGTTGAAGGAGCTCATAAAGATCAACCAGGAGCCTCCGGCAGTTAGGGCCAAAGATTCCGGCGGCAATAAATGAAGATAACTTCTAAAAAAAAAGAAAGTGTTAACGAAAAGGATCATCCCCTGCCTGGATATTAAGGACGGGCGCACCGTAAAAGGGGTCAATTTTGAAAATATACGGGATGCCGGCGATCCTGTCGAATTAGGGGCTTTGTATGCCCAACAAGGGGCCGACGAACTGGTGTTCCTGGATATCACCGCTACGAACGAAAAAAGAAAGACCTTGCGCGAACTGGTCAACCGGATCGCCCACCATATCAATATTCCTTTTACGGTAGGGGGCGGGATCAGCAGTGTGGAAGATGTAAGCCTGCTGTTACAGAACGGGGCGGATAAGATCTCCGTCAATACCTCTGCCTTCAAACGTCCGGAGCTGGTAGCGGAGCTGGCAAAGGAATTTGGCAGCCAATGCGTGGTAGTGGCCATCGACACCCGCCAGGAGGAAGACGGAGAGTGGTATGTATACCTGAACGGGGGAAGGGTGAGAACGGATACGACCTGCACGGAATGGGCCAGGCAGGCCGTGGACAGGGGGGCCGGGGAGATCCTGCTGACTTCCATGAACCACGACGGTACCAAAAAGGGGTTTGCCGTCGATATCACCCGAAAATTGGCAGAATCCTTGCCGGTACCTATCATAGCATCCGGAGGAGGAGGGACCCAGGCGCATTTTGTGGATATTTTAGGAAAGGGAAAGGCTGATGCGGCCCTTGCAGCCAGTATATTTCATTTTAAGGAAATTGCCATTCCGGAATTAAAAGGATATTTGCAGGAACAACATATTACCGTAAGAATTTAATTATGAACCTAGATTTTAAGAAATATTCGGATGGACTCGCTCCGGCTATTGTACAGGATAGTCAGACCGACAAAGTGCTGATGTTAGGATTTATGAACCAGGAGGCCCTGGATAAGACGGAAAAGGACGGGAAGGTGACTTTCTTTAGCCGGTCGAAAGGGCGTCTGTGGACAAAAGGGGAAGAAAGCGGCAATTTTTTACTGGTGAAGAGCCTATCGGTGGACTGCGACCAGGATACCCTGCTCATCAAGGCCCAGCCCCTGGGTCCTGTATGCCATACCGGGGCCGATACCTGCTGGGATGAAAAGAATCACCGGGAAGATTTTCTGGCCTGCCTGGAAGAGATTATCCAGGAGCGGAAACTGCAGGCAGATCCCAAGGACTCCTATGTGGCGGCCCTTTTTCAGAAAGGGATCAATAAAATTGCCCAGAAAGTAGGGGAGGAAGCCGTAGAGTTGGTAATAGAGGCGAAAGATCACGACGAAAAGCTGTTCCTTAACGAGGCGGCAGACCTGCTGTTCCATTATCTTATCCTGTTAAGCGCCAAAGGATATAGTTTACAGGATGTAACCGATGTTTTAAAACAACGACACAAATAAACAACAATTAATATTCTTTTATGAAGATCTTCTTATTCATCCTATTAGCCTTCCCTCTCTTCTCCCTGGCACAGGATGCCGGTGATGCTAAATTTGTCATTACGGGCAACGTGAAAGGAGTGGAGGACAATTCAGCGGTCTACCTCACCGATGTCTCCAATCCTACGGATACGGTGGCTGAGACGCATGTGAAGATGGGACAATTTGTATTGAACGGTCATGTGGCGGAGCCCAACCTGTATGAGATAAATTTTGGCAGCGCTAAGAAGAAGACCGCGCTGTTCATGGGAAATGACAAGATCACGATGACAGGAACGGCGGACAACCTGAAGGAACTGCAGGCAAAAGGCTCTTCTTCCAATGATGATTTCATGGAATTCCAAAAAACTTTCAACCCCTATTTTGCCCGTTTGAATACGGTGACACAGCTGGCGAATTCTCCGGCCGGCGTCAAAAGTAAGGACTCTCTTTTTAAGGTTTTTAAGAGCGTGGCCGATACCGTGCAGACCCAGCTGGACCTGTTTATCCAAACCCGAAAATCTTCTTACGTATCACCCTTTGTCCTGGTCGTTCTGAGCCAGTTGTCGGACGATGTTATCAAACAGGAAAAGAGGCTCAACTCTCTTTCCCCGGAAGTGCAGAAAGGATATTATGGTCAATACCTGCAAAAGCAGATCGCTGATACCAAAGTAGGCGCAGTGGGAACAGACGCTATTGATTTCACCCAGAATGATACGGCCGGCCATGCCGTTGCCCTCTCTTCCTTTAAAGGCAAATACGTACTGGTGGACTTCTGGGCCAGCTGGTGCGGTCCCTGCCGGATGGAAAACCCCAATGTGGTGACTACCTATAAGAAATTTAAGGATAAGAATTTTACGGTACTGGGCGTCTCCCTGGACAAGGCCAAAGATCCCTGGGTCAAGGCTATTAAAGACGATGGGCTTGCCTGGACACAGGTCAGTGACCTGAAATTCTGGTATAATGAGGCGGCCGTTAAATATCATATCCAGAGCATCCCTCAGAATTTCCTCATCGATCCCAGCGGGAAAATAATCGGCAGAAATCTGCGCGGACCGGACCTGCAGGCCAAACTCTGCGAATTACTGGGTTGTACTAATTAACCTTTCGCTAGTTAATATCTTTTCCCTGCTGCAGCATCGGGATGAATTTTTCTATATTGTCCTTATTGGCTTTATCGGGGGCCAGGGGCTGTGCTTTCTGAAGAAAGGCAAGCGCTTTCTTGTAATCGCCCATAGCGGAATAGCCCCTGGCCATGCCCATATTAGTGGTGAATTCCCCCGGGTGTTTGTCATAGTTCAGTTTGAAAGCATCAAAAGCTTCTTTGGCCCTCTTCTGACCCAGTAATTGCCGGGCATATTGATGTACCTCATTCATCTGTCCCAGGGGCAAAGCCTCTTTCATCGTAGCGTCAGCTTCCTCTTTTTTGCCCTGAAGGGCCAGTACCTGTGCTTTGGTAGAGAGGGTCTGGAAATTCTTTTGCCCGATAAAAGTACCGTTGATCGCTGTATTCGCCCAAGCCAGGGCTTCGTCCAGGTCGGTATTGTGCTGAATGCAGAATTGTGCGGCCTGGTCCCAGGCATCCGAGGTAAAGCCTTTGTCACTGCGTAATTCCCGGCGAAAAGATTCCAGTTGCAGCCGGATGTAGTCTGTCTCTACCTTAAAAGGGATCATTAGTTTTTCCCATACCAGGGCAATGGTTGCAGAGCTTTCCTTTTGGTCCCGGAACTCATATTTCAACCATTCCGCACTGTTGTCAAGCGCTGTGGGCTTTACTTTCACCTGTAAGGCATCTTCCTTTGGATCGTAGAAGAAGCTGCCCCAGGAGCTGGAATTACGGGAAAAGATCAGGGTGCATTCCGCGGGGTCATAGGCAACAAAAAAACCGTATTTGCCGGCGGGCAGATCCTGTCCTTCGATCTTTACATCCGTACTGAATTCGATGGTGGTATTTTCATTGGCGCCTGCTCTCCAGGGCGCGGCTTTGCTGGTGCCGAAACCCTGATCGGTAAACCCGGCAGGAATGAGCTTTCCCCAGATCTGTCCCTCCCTGCCTTTTACGCCGGGGCGATCATAATGAAGGGTGATATCTGTGATGCCAACGCGTTCGCCGATGGTGGCTTTTTTGTTGCCGCCATTAGGCGCGGTGGTCAATTGAGCATGAGCAAATGGAAGGAATCCGAATAGGAAGATGGCCAGCAGGATGCCGGTAGTTAGACCTTTGTTCATATGGAGGCTTTTTTAGTAGGTTAACAAAGAAGTTCTGGTTGCTCCTAAATATAAAGCTAGTTTACCGGTCCAGGCAGGAATTTTATACCGAAGGCGGAAAAACGGGATGTAAAGTCGCCAATCGCCGGTTGGCCTGGCGATGCGCGAAGGATGGGCTTAGTTATTGCAACTGCCTTTTGTATAATTGTATGGTATTTTCATATCCCAGATAAAGGGCGTCGGCAATCAGCGCATGGCCGATGGATACTTCCTGGAGGCCGGGAACATTGTGGGCGAAATAGTGAAGGTTGAGAAGGTCCAGGTCGTGACCGGCGTTCAGGCCTAATCCCAGCTCGCCGGCCCTGATGGCTGCGGCCACGTAGGGGGTAATGGCTTTTTCGCGATCCAGGGTATAGTGGAGGGCATAGGCCTCAGTGTACAGTTCTATCCGGTCTGTTCCGGTTTCAGCAGCTCCTTCCACCATGGCGATGACGGGGTCTACGAAAAGGGATACGCGGATGCCGGCTTTTTTAAAAACGCCGATGATATCCACCAGGTAGTCTTTGTAACGGATGGTATCCCAGCCATGGTTGGACGTGATCTGGTTCAGGGCATCCGGCACCAGGGTCACCTGGGTAGGGTGCGCAGCCAGCACGAGATCGACAAATTTTTGCTCCTGGCAGTTTCCTTCGATATTAAATTCAGTGATGATGATCTTCTTTATGTCATAGACATCCTGGTAGCGAATATGTCTTTCGTCCGGGCGGGGATGAACGGTGACCCCATCGGCCCCGAATAACTGGGCATCTATGGCGGCTTTTACTACATCGGGATTATTACCTCCCCGGCTATTGCGCAGGGTGGCAAATTTATTGATGTTCACGGAAAGCTTAGTCATGCCGCAAAGGTAAAAAGAGCCGGCTTTAAATTGGGAAAAAATAAAAATGGGACCCAGGGGGCCCCACTTTCTTTGCGACGGTCGGTTGCTCGTATTTTTATTGCTTCGGCAATCTCTTCTATTGCTTCAGCAGCATTGTCTGATAGATGGTGTCTCCTTCGGAGCTCTTGATGTCCAGCTGGTAAGATCCCAATTGTAAAGAGTCCAGGTCGGCCAGGGGGATCTTATTGGTGCCCTTTTCCAGACCGGCGCCCAGCATCCGGATGATCTTTGAATTTTGCAGATCGGCCAGCAGTATGATATAATCTTTGTTCTCAGCGCAGGTGACCTCGATATTGATGAAGTACTTAAACGGATTTGGGTAGACTGAAACTTCAGTGGGCATGGCGATATTACTTAAGGTTATCACGATAAACTTTAGTGACTACCCTAACTGGTATCAGTTCGGGCATTTTTCTTTTTGTGATTGATAAGGTGATAAGACTGGAGATAAGGTTGTAGATATTTTTCAGAGTTTTCATACGCGTGATTTGCATAAATAGACTCCATTTTGCGGCCAAAAATTCAACCTGTTGTTAATCAATTTCTTAGCTACTGTAAAGAAAAGAAATTTTTCCCAGAATGGGACGAAAAATCAGTTTTTTGGGAAAATTGCGTAGTTCTACGGATGTCGATGTGGAAATTACGATAGTTGCGATCCGCAGAGAACCTCGGTCGGTCTTAGAAGCGGGCTACCAGTTTCAGGTTCAGCAGGCGGGGGGTGAGGCGATTGGGCAGGGCGTAGGTCGTGTTGGAAAAGTCTTTGATCAATAGATAGGAGATTGTGTTGGCTCTGTCAATAAGGTTGAATACTTCCAGGGTGGCCCAGATGTTCTCGAAATTGCGGAAGGGGCTATGGCTCCGGCGGTTGCTTTTTTCACTATCGAGCAAGAGGGCGCTGAAGCCGACATCGATGCGGATATAAGGATCGATGGTCAGCGCATTCCGGTAGCGGAGGTTGCCGGGGATATTGAAAGGCAAATTGCTGCCGTAAAGGAAATTCAGAAATACTTTGAGGTTCTTATTCGTAGCGAGATAGTCCTGCAGGAACAGGCCGAAGGTGAAGAGACGATCGGTAGGTCGTCGAACCCAGCCCGCTTTTGTTTTGGCGCTGTCGATAGGATTGTGGAGGGAGTCCAGCGTATAAGTATAGAAGGAGGTGTCGATCTTCTCCATGGTCTTCATGAAGCCCACACTGACCCAGCTCTCCGCATCCTTTACCAATTCCCCGAACAGGCGGAATTCCAGACCGGTCGCATAGGCTTTGGCGTCATTGAGTCCAAAATACTGTATGTGTACGTTGTTGACATCATAAGGGTCTACCCTTGTCATTTGTTTATAGTAGGCTTCGGTGGTGAAGCGGAAGGGGCGGTCTCCCAATTTGAAATTATGATCTACGCCGGCTACCACCTGCCAGCTGCGTTGTGCTTTCAAATCCTTGTTAAGTGAGCCATCTGGCCTCAGCATTTCCCTGAAGAAAGGAGGCTGATCATAAATGCCCAGGGCTGCCCGGTAGACGATGTCTTTGGCGGATCGTCGCGGTTTCCAGGAGGCGCCGATCCTGGGTGACAGCAGCAATTCTTTATTCAGGGTGTTGTAATTATAGCGCAGTCCGCCTTGCAGGGTAAAACCACTGGAATCCCTGAAGAGGATATTATCCTGGATAAAGCCGGTCAGGCGGGTGATGGACAGGTCGTCTTTGGATTTTGCCACGTTGCTCAGGCTGGGGATACCGGGATGATAGGGGAGGGAATATCCTGCCGAGTCCTGGTATTGCCATTCGTTCAACTGGTCATGTACTACCTGCTGTTCGGCGCTGAGTCCCCATTGGACAAAGTGCTGGCGCAGGGTAAGGTAACCCTTATGGGTGGCGTTCCATACCGTGATGTCCAGCCGGTCCCGGGCGTAGTTCTGGTAAGTGCCTGCCCCCAGCGGATTGGTGATCAGTCCGAAGTCAGCGCTACTCTTATCGAAATTACGGTCACCGAACACGTAAGCGCCGGTGATATCATAAGATTGTTTTTCGTTGTCTTCGAACCGGGAAGCCATCCATTTCAGCTTTAGATTTTTTCTCAGCTGTTGTGTCAGGGACAATCCCAGCATATTGGTCTGGTATTTATCGATCTCCTGACCATCGAAGGTTACGTTCAGTCCCAGGTTGGCCGTGTAATAAGGTGAAAATATAGAAGAAGTCAGCTGGCTGGACTGGGGGATCAGGTGGAATTTAGTCTGGGAAAGAGTGCCCAGCAGTTCCAGCAGATTCTTGCTGTTCAGCTGATAGGTGAACAGGGCCTGGAAGTCAGCCGAGGAAGGGGAGTAACTGCCTTTTGTCTCCTGGCTGCTGAACAAGGTCTTGTTGGTCCGGTTGCGCGCTCCTAACAGGTAGGTAAACCTGTTATTCGTGCCAGTCCCTTCCAGGTGCAGCCCTTGCTCCAATAAGCCCAGATAGGCGGAGCCGCCAAAGCTGCGGGGTTTTTTATATTGGATGTCCAGGGCCGAAGACATTTTATCTCCGTATTTCGCCTGGAATCCTCCCGTATAAAAACTGACGCTTTTGGTCATTTCGGGATTGATGAAACTCAGCCCCTCTTGTTGGGCATTGTTCACCAGGTAGGGGCGGAAAACTTCAAAGTCATTTACATAGATCAGGTTCTCATCATAATTACCGCCCCGGACGGAGTATTGGGAAGTCAGTTCATTATTCGATCCTACGATGATCTTGATCAGGCTTTCGATACCGCCGATCGGGGCGGGGATATTGATGGCATTTTTGGGGTTGAGCTTTACGAGGCCCGCCTCCCGGTTTTCCCGCTGATCGGAAATGACGACTTCCTGCAGTTGCCGCGTGCCTCTTTCCAGCCGGACGATGACACGTTCTTCTTCTTTCTCATTCAATAGGAAATTGCGTTGTTCCGTCTTATAACCGGTGAAGGAGAATACCAGGGCGAAAGCTTTTTCAGCCGGGACCCTGATCCGGAAAGTGCCTGAGTCGCTGGTAATAATACCGGATTGTCTGCCAAGGAGCACCACGGATACCCCCGGGAGCGCCTGTTCATTTTCATCGAGTATTTTACCCGATACGAAGGCCGGTCTTTTCTGCGCCAGCGCTGACTGGAAGAGCAACAGGGAAGGGAGTAAAAAGACGGCGAGTACAATTCTCAATGAAAAAAGCGTTTAAGATGTCCGAAATTAAACAGATTTGACGGCAAAAGAACGCAATTACTGGTATTTTATGTTTATTTAGCCTTATGAATAAGATGCTCTTCTTCTCTTTATTTTGTTTTTGGACCCTTGCGGCCTGCCGGGGGGGAAGTTCCCCGCATCGCAAAAAGGGACAGGAACCTTCTATTATAACGCTGAAAGAGGTCTCCCCGGCGGCAGATCTGCCAGACCTGGATACGGCATTGCTATCTTTAAAGGCCTTTAAATCGGTGGCGCTTTCGGATGTGCTCAGCCAGGTATGGAAGTTCGAAGAGAATGATAAATTGGAGTGGAATGAGCTCTTCCGGGATTCGGTGACCGATCCCCAACAATATCCTCAGTTGGTTCTTTTTTCCGATCATGCTGTTACCTTGAATGCCCGTCGCGGTTTGCAAATGGGACAGTGGCAGCTGAATAAAGACACCCGGGAATTGATGATACAGTGGAATCGGCCAGCGACAGGCCAGACAAAATATATTATCCGGGGAATTGCCCTGAAGCAGCTGGAATTGGAATGGAGCAACACAGACGGCCCGGTCGTTATCAAATTGTCGGCAGGGGCTATCGTGCACAAGCGTCCTATAGAAGATCCTTTTTACCCGGCCAATAATCAGTGGAGGATAAAGCCGTCGAAACCGGAAACGTCTGAACAGATCCGGGTGCGGGTAAAAAATTGCGTGCATTTTTATGCCCTTTTCTACCAGGACAATCACCAGCGCCAGGAGACGCAGATTTCGTTCAATGGGTTCCCGACTTGTTTCATCTGGTATAATGGGGGGATTGGGATAGAGCCCAGGGCGACCCTGGATAAGAGCTGGATCGATTGTTTTTATTCCTATGAGCAAGCGATGCAGGGGTATAACCTGATAGAGGCTGAACTGAAGAAGCATGCCTTGAAATGGCCGGAGCATCCTACCAGTTGGGTACAACAAACAGGGGAGGTGCTGGAGCAGCTGGCCGGGAAATTGTAGGACGCTAACCCATATTTTTCAATGCGTGTATGGTGGCTTTGGGGTCAGGCGATTTGAATATGGTGCTACCGGCTACGAGTACTTCAGCTCCTGCGTGGACGATAGGGCTGGCATTCTCCAGGGTCACTCCGCCGTCGATCTGGATCAGGGTCTGGCCGTCTAGTCCTCTTTCATGGATCATGCGTTTGAGGTTGCGTATCTTCTGAAAAGTATGGGGAATGAACTGTTGTCCGCCGAAGCCGGGATTAACGCTCATGATCAGCACCAGGTCCAGGTCCTGGAGGATATCGGACAAGAACTCGACGGGGGTGTGGGGATTGAGGACGACGCCGGCCTTCATGTCCAGTGACTTGATCTGCTGGATATTCCGATGCAAATGGCGGCAGGCTTCGAAATGTACGCTGATCCGGGTGGCGCCCGCTTTTTTAAAAGCTTCTGTATATTTCTCCGGCTCTTCGATCATCAGGTGTACGTCGCAGGGTTTGGTCGTTGTCTTACAGATCTGCTCGATTACCGGAATGCCGAAGCTGATATTGGGGACGAATCGCCCATCCATTACGTCCAGGTGAAACCAGTCAGCCTGACTTTCGTTCAGCATTTTGCATTCTTCTTCCAGGCGGAGAAAGTTCGAAGCAAGTAGGGAAGGCGCTATTAGAGGCATAAGTTCAAGTTTATTTCGGATCGATCCGCCGGTGGCGAATCCTGGTTTTCTGATTTGTGAATTTAAAGATACTTATTTCAGCCGTTTAATCGCTTCTCCGGCTTCTGTAAAATCTTTATCAAGAGAAAGGGCCCGTTGATAATAGGCGATGGCATCCTCTTTACTTCCGGTCACTTCATAACAGCGCCCGATCCAGTAATAACCATCCGGGTAAGTGTTAGATACTTCCACGCTCATCCGGAAGGTCTTCAGGGCTTCCTCATAATTTTTCTGTTTGAAGAGGGCTATTCCTTTTTCAAGGTGGGCATCTGTAAATTTCCAGTCCCGCCGGATACAGGAGTCGAATTGCACGACGGCCTTTTTGTATTGACCGGTATTGGAATAGTAGATCCCTTTGATGAACAATGGATCCAGCAGCTCATGGGCCTGGTCCTTGCTCAAAACCTCGTCACAGAGTTGCAGGGCGGCGCTATTCCTGCTCTCGGCATACAGGTGAGCCAATTCCAGGGCATAGGTATTTACCGGCTGGATCGTATAGGCCTTTTTCAGGGCTATAAGAGCGCCTGCTGTATCTTTTGCTTTTTCCAGCAGCAAACCTTTTTCATACCAGGCTTCAAAGTTGAGGGAGTCGGTTTGCAGCATGGTATCGTAGAGGTTCAGGGCTTCTTTCATTTTCCCGGACTGCAGATAGACATCTCCCAGCATCTTGGCAAAGTTGCTATTGGAAGGGAATTGTTTCCGGCAATCCTGCAGGAGTTTCGCGGCTTCGTCAGTTTGCCCGAGGATGGAAAGGGTAGAGGCATAGCGGAGGCCGGTGACTTCATCCGGGTGGAGGTTCCAGGATTTTTTATAGTCTGCCACTGCCAGTTCGTGCAGGTTGCTCCGGGATAATAGCTCCGCTCTTCTAAAGTATAATCCGGCTTTATCCGCCGAAGTTGATTGCCGGATACTATCCGTCAGGGGGGCAAAGGGCGCTTGTTTCAGAACGGCGGCTTCCCCTTCCTTGTTGCCGGCAGGTCCATTACAGGATATGGCGGAGAAGACTATGCAAAACAGGAGGTAGAAACAGGATGTCCATGATTTGTTCATAAGACAAAACTAAATGTTTCCGGCAACTTTGTCCGGTAGAAGCCGGACTAATCCGGGAAAATCCGGGACCGGTGGACGAGGGCGCCGGGGGACCGGAAAACTTTCCCATCGAGTATTGGGTTGGGGTCGTAGCTTTGCGCTCAATTATTTAAATCCTAAAAACTTAATAGCATGTATACCGGATTCTTACACTTACATAGTTTTCTTCGCTGGGTCATTCTTTTGTTAGCCCTTATCGCTATTTATAAGAGTTACGTCGGCATGACGGCCGGCAAGCCTTTTACGGCGGGGGACAAGAAGACAGGTTTGTTCCTGATGATTGCCGCTCATACGACGTTGCTGATCGGATTGGTTCAATGGATCGTAGGCCCATGGGGATTAAAGAATATAGAGAATATGGGGTTTGGGGCTGTCATGAAAGATCCGGTGGCGAGATTCTATGGGGTGGAGCATTTAACGGGGATGATCATTGCCATCGTGCTGATTACGATTGGCAGGGGCGTCTCCAAAAAGGATATTCCGGATGCTGTTAAGCATAAAAAGACTTTCTGGTTTTTCCTGGTAGCCCTGGTCATTATCCTGTTGTCGATACCCTGGCCTTTCCGTACAGGAATTTCCAGGCCTTGGTTTTAGAGGCTACAGGCATCTTATAAATATAAAAATACCGCCCTGGATAATCCGGGGCGGCTTAATTTTTTGTCAGGGCCATCAATTTTCAGGTTTATTCGCGGGGATCATGGATTGAATCAAACAAGAAGATTAAACGTCTTCCAGGCTTTGCCACTGGCATTGGTTGATCTTTTAAAGAATTTTTGGATTTTTCAATTAAGTGTCGATTTGGGATCAGAGTGGTTGGTTTTTTAGTGAACGGATTTTGTGTCTGGTTTCTCGGGTTTTCGGATCTTAATTCGGTCTTTGATTGGGATGTTGGATGTCAGTGATTTTTCAGGCTTGGATGTTGTTGATCTTTCGGATTCAGGATCTGGATGTTGGTTTTTCCTAGATTGTTGGATAGGTCGATTGGTTTTTTAAGGATTTCCGGATGTTGGTTTTTTGAGGTTTTCGGATCTTAACTCGGTCTTTTGTTGGGATGTTGGATGTCAGTGATTTTTCAGGTTTGGATGTTGATTTTTCGGATTCAGGATCTGGATGTTGGTTTTTTCTGGATTGTTGGATGGGTCGATCGGTTTTTTAAAGGATTCCTGGATTTTTCGGTTTTTTCGGATTTTTAGATCTTAAAGCTGGTTTTTCGTGGATCTTGGGTTTCGGTTTTTTCGGATTGGATTTTGTTGGTTTTTTCAGGATCTGGGTTTATCTCGTTTGCTGATACAAAGATGTAAAACAGATAGCTGGAAAGGAAACTTTTTCGACTAACCTTCATTTCTGCCCGACGAAAGAAAGATTTACCCGACGAACGGAATTTAGAGGATATTCAGCCGGCCTACCAACTCATCTTTATGGGCTTTACCGACAGGGATCTGGCTGCCTTGGACGTAAATCGTATTTCCTCTTATATCTTCAATTTTAGTAATATTTACGATATAAGAGCGATGTACTTTTAGGAAGTTCTGGTCTATTAATTTCTCTTCCATGTTCTTTAAAGTGCTATAGGTAATATAACTTTTTCCGGCGGTGACGAACTTGACATAGTCCCTCATGCTCTCCAGGAAGAGAATATCGTCTTTTTTGATCTTGATCAGCTTATCTTCCGCCTTGATGAACAGGAATTCCATGTCAGTAGAGGGAGGGGCTATGGCAGGCTGTATGGCCTGACCGGGGGCTACCGCCTGTATCTTTTGCATAGCTTCCAGGAAGCGCTTGTAGGTGAACGGCTTCTTCAGATAATCATTGACATTATATTGGAAGGCGTCGAAAGCGTATTCTGTTTTTGAGGTCGTGAGGACGATCCTGGGGGAATAGGTGAGCCGGTCGAGCAGATCGAATCCGCTGGCGCCGGGCATCTCAATATCTAAAAAGATCAGGTCTACCTTATATTCATCCAGGAACTCCAGGGCATCTTCCGCATTCAGGAAATGTCCTTTTACTTCGATCAGCTCGCTTTTCTCACAGAATTTCCTAAGGAAGTCGGCGGCGATCTGAATGTCTTCCACTATAATACAGGTTGTTTTCATTCAAGGGGTTTTCGGAGGTCTTTCATTCATTCTCTTCATTGAATACCTTCAATCTGCTATATTCATTTTCTATTATATGTTGGGCGTTTTCTTTTTTCAGGGAGAGGATGTTGTAATCCATTGTCAGTTTTTCCGGCGATTGGCTATTACAATTATCTTCGAATTGCTGACAGAACTCCTGGAGGTCGGTGAACCCTACATAACCGAATAAGGTTTTACAGGTATGAACGCAGGTACGCAATTCGTTTATATTCTTGTTTTGATAAGCGGCCTCTACCCGTTTCCAATAGCCAGGAAGGTCCCTTAAAAAATCCTCAAAAACAGTTTCCGCGTATGTGGTATCCCCTTCGAATAGCTCGTCCAGAAAGGTAGCATTCAGGCTGCCGTTGAAAACGAATTTGTTGGAAGGGGCATTTTGCATAGAGTCACAATTTTTTTTCCCTGTTTTCGTTTAAGAGCATATATGTAAAAACTACATATATTATTGCTTAAAAAACGGATTATTCCCTATCCATACGAGAAAAAATTGCAATTATTGTTTTAAACCCCAAATTGTTATGAACAAATTTCGACCCCTATTCCTCCTGCCCCTTATCTATTGGTGTGATGAGCGCCTCCCTGCATTCAGCCAGGTTCAATGTAATTCGATTTTATTTTATTTACAAAACCAGTAAGGGTGTATGGGTTTGCGTAGTCGTTTGCATGCTGATCAAGGGTTATTCTCATGCTGAAAAATTTTTTGAAGGGGAAAAGAAAGGGTGCTGCCGGCAAAACGGCTGGTACCCATTCGTATTTATACAAGGCGTTATTCGAATTCCTGATCGGACGGATCTCTGCGCCCGGGAATGCGGAGCAGTTGATCCAATTAGGGCATAAGTCCGCCGGTAAGAAGGCGGAGGAGGCTTTCCATACCTACCTGCTTTTTGAAAAATACCTTACCTCTTTTGAGCAGTTGCACCACACACGGGCATCTTTGCGGGAGAGCGTCCGGCAGCGATTTCCGGCTGTACTGCAGGAGCCTATCTTCACGCTCCTCTATGTGCCGGAGACGGAGCAAAAGAATACGCTGGCCATGCAGTTCCTCCAGGCTTTCCTGAACAATGTCAGTGATAAGTTCGGGCGCTCAGGGGAGGGCTTTTTCGAAAAGAAAATGAAGGAACTGGCCTTGCTGGAAGCAAGAAAAGGAGAAGCCGAGATCTTTCGGAAATTACAGTTCTTAAGTTTTGAAGCCTTCCAGTTCGTCGGCAGTAACTATGGAGAGGCATTGGCAGGCAAGATATTCGAGAAGACCTATGAGCTCTTTTCAGCCAAATATAAGGAACTGGAATGCTTCCCGCATATGCTTACGCTCATTCCAAAAGAGATCGTGGACCGGGGGCACCTGGGAATCTTTTCGCAGGCGCAGATCGAACAGATCTTTTTGGAGAAACTGGCGGAATCGGAGCAGCTTAACATAGCTCTCGATCAAAAGATAAGAGAGAACGAGGAGACACAAAAACTGCTGCAGAAGAACGAGATCATGCTGAGCAGCGTGATCTCCTCCGCCCTGGATGCTATCGTGATCACGAACCAGGACGGGACTATTATTCGCTGGAACAGCGCGGCTACGGAAGTATTCGGATATACGGAGGACGAGGTGAAAGGCCGCACATTTATGGAGACCATCATTCCTGACTCCTTTCTGAAAGTACACGGGAGAGAATTTTATGATTTCCTGAAAGGCAGCAGTAATATTCTCAATAAGCGGCTGGAGATGACTGGTATCCGGAAGAATGGAGATGAGTTCCCCATGGAATTGACCATTACGGCCATCCAGCATAACAGCGATTTTTATTTTAATGGGTTTATACGGGATATTTCCAGCCGCAGACAGCGGGAACAGGAATTAGTGCAAATGAAAGAGAAGGCCGAGCAGGCTGCGAAGGCCAAATCGCAGTTCCTTAGCGTTATGAGCCATGAGCTCCGCACGCCGCTCAATGCCGTGATCGGGATCACCCATCTGCTGCTGCAGGGCAATCCCAGGGAAGATCAACAGGAAGATCTGCGGACCCTGCAATTTTCCGGAGAGAGTCTCCTGCATATTATTAACGATATCCTTGATTTTACCAAACTGGATTCCGGGAAAATAGAATTGTCAGCTATTGACTTCAACCTTCGGGAACTGGTGCAAAGCCTTTATCAATCTTTCAGCTATAAAGCCAGGGAAAAGAATATCGTATTCGATGTCGAATACGATGAGAGTATGCCGTTCATGGTGAAAGGGGATAGTTTCCGGCTTTCGCAGGTATTGAATAACCTGATCAGTAATGCCATAAAGTTCACCCGGGAAGGGTCTGTCAAGTTAAAGGTGGAAATGGTGGAGAACCGGATCCATTCGTTCATTACAAAATTTTATGTCATCGATACAGGGATTGGGATCCCCATAGAAAAGACGGATAAAATCTTCGAGCAATTCACCCAGGCTGACAGCGATACGACCCGTCTTTATGGTGGAACAGGGTTGGGGCTTTCTATATCAGCTAAATTGGTGGAGCTGATGGACAGTTCCATTCTCATCAATAGCGTGGAGGGGAAGGGATCCGATTTTAATTTTAGTATCGTGTTACAGAAAGCGGATACGATAGAGGTGACGACGCCCTTGCCCAAAGCCATTGTAAAGAATAACGACGCGTTCCGGAACAAGCTGATCCTGCTGGCGGAAGATAATTTGTTCAACGCCAATATTGCCCGCCGTTTCATTAAGGGATGGGGCGCGGAGGTAGACCTGGTGGTAGATGGCAGGCAGGCGTTGGAATTCGCTTTCCGAAGAAAATATGATCTTATCCTGATGGATGTGCAGATGCCGCTGCTGGATGGGTTTGCCTGTACCAGAAAGATCCGCAAACATTTGGCGGATATCCCCATCATTGCCGTCACCGCCTCGCCTAAAAATGAGATAATCGGGGAGATCATGTCCTGCGGGATGAATGATTTTGTCAGCAAGCCTTTCAAACCCAATGAGCTTCGCAATAAGATACTGGAATACCTTTAAGGATAATAGGTCACAAATCCCTCTTTTCTTATAAAATATTGATTATTAATATTTTGCAATTTTACTGCCTTCAATAAACCCCGTAAGACCAGTAATCCACTTTTTTAATTAAAAGCCTGATAACATCTTTTTTGTTGTGATATATCGAAATAAATAATTTATCTTCGTTGAAAAATGTGATTTTTGTACTGATTGGCTACTTTTTTTAAATTGTCACAACAAAATAATTGTGAAAAATGTTAAAATATGGCTTGTCAGGGAACCTGGAACCTGGAATACATGAAATGGAGTGGAATGATTTTAAAATTACATTTGGATTCAACGCGCATCGGCAAATCTTAATGAAAGGTTTGGAACTAGCCATTTCCGAATTAAAAACTGTTGGCTGTAGGGCAGTCTATATCGATGGGAGTTTTGTCACTAAAAAAATATATCCGGGAGATTTCGATCTGTGCTGGGATGAGAAAGAGGTGAATTATGAGTTTATGAATTCATCTTATCCAGGGCTTACAGATTTCGGTTTTAAGATGAGAAACATGAAGAAAAGATATGGCGGTGATATTGTCCCTATGACCAACTATGCCGATTCGAGAGGAACTAGTTTTCTGGTTTATTTTCAGGAGGACAGGCAAGGGAGAGAAAAAGGAATAATAAAAGTCTCATTAATTTAAATTCAATTTTATGATAAAAAATGAAAAGCAGTTCCAGGTAAGTTCCAGGAAGTTAAAAGAATTTAAAGAAGTTTTGAAAACTTTAGATGAACGGGAGGATATTAATCCTGCACTCAAGGAAATGCAGATAGGGGCAATCGTAGCTCAAACAGAGATCTTAGAAGATGAGATAAAAGAATATTCTTTGTTGAAAAATAAGAGAATTGCCAATGTATCGGCGGATTCTTTATTGGACCTGCCTCAATTATTAATTAAAGGAAGAATAGCAAAAGGATGGTCACATGCTGAGTTGGCAGAGAAGCTAAACATTAAAGAGCAACAAATTCAACGATATGAAGCAACCGATTATGAAACCGCTAGTTTAGCCAGGATCGTTGCGGTAGCTGAGGCATTAGGCCTGCATTTTAATCCTATCAAAGCTTATTTTGAAGGTATTTCATTTGGTGTTCCTGAAGGATTGAGCTCAGAAAGAATTTTCCAAATTCAAGCTAAAATGAGTGAAAGAAGGACATTGTTGCCGATTTAATAATTCAGTATGAAGACTATTACATTTTATTCGTATAAAGGCGGCGTGGGCAGATCGCAGGCGTTGGCCAATATGGCAAACAGGCTTTGCGAATTTAATAAGAAGGTTTGTTTGATCGATTTCGATTTGGAGGCGCCGGGTTTGCCGTATAAATTCCCTGATTCTTTCCATAATGATAGCATTAAAAAAGGCCTGGTCGATTATATTTTTGAATTTACCAGTGCAGGCGTTTTACCGGGTGGCCTATCAGATTTTATTTTCCCCCTGGACATGGGGGAAAATAAATCACCACTTTTCCTGCTTCCCGCAGGAAATGTTGGCTCCCCGGAATACTGGAAAAAACTATCCTCCATTAATTGGTATGAGCTTTTGTACGAAAACAGCAACGGAATGGGATTTTTCCTTGACATGAAGGATAAGATAAGGAAAGAGATCCGTCCGGATTTTTTGTTAATTGATTCCAGGGCCGGCATTTCCGAAATGTCCGGGATAAGTATTTCTTTATTTGCGGATGAAGTGGTGATTGTAGCGGTTAATAATAAGGAAAACCTGGAAGGCGCCCGAAAAATAATACAGAGTATCAGTAAAGAGGAAAATTCACTGATTGATTTTCCTCCGAAGATCACATTGTTATTAAGTGGAATTCCTTTTACGGATTCACCCGGGGGGCGATCGAAAGAGCAATATTTCATTGAAAAAATGAAAAAGGAATTTAAGGATGTGTATGCAGATGAAATTATAGTCATTCATACAGATAGGGAACCGGAAGAATTCGAGAGCTTGAAAATTGAAAATGAAAAGGAAGAAAGGGAAATTTCAATTGCTCATGATTACCTTAAATTGTTTGAAAGATTAACTCAAAATGATTTAACAGAGGCCGAGAAAACCCGTTTCGGAGCGATTAAGGAGGCAAATCGATTATATTCTTTGGCTTTAAAAAAAGATAATCCTCAGGAAACGATTGATCTGCTTAGCCAGGCTATAAGTCTAAATAGAGAAAATATTGATTTTTTTGTTTCAAGATCGAAGGCTTATATAAAAATTAAGAATTATGATAAAGCCATGGATGATTTGAAGCATCTTCTTTCCATTGATGAAAATAATATTGAGGCATCGGAATTACCTTTGCCCTAATTCTATCACTTCGCAGTCTTTCATATTATTTCCGTCGATGGAGAAGCGGATCAGGGTGCGCACTTTATGCCATCCCTGGTTGCCTGCCGCTCCGGGATTCATGTGCAGGCATTGGAGCCGGTCGTCGTATAGGATCTTAAGAATATGGGAGTGACCGCAAATGAACAATTGGGGCGGGTCGGCTTCCAGCTCTTTTTTCACGGCGGGATTATATTTGGGTGGATAGCCGCCGATATGGATCATGCATACATTCACTTCTTCCGATTGCCATCTTAGTTTTTCGGGATAGGTCTTTCTGATATCCTGACCGTCGATATTGCCATAAACCCCGCGGAGGGGTTTGAAAGCGGCCAGTCTTTCGGCCAATGCCGCCGTGCCGAAGTCTCCCGCATGCCAGATCTCGTCACATTTATCAAAGTGACGGAAGATATTGTCGTCCAGGAAATGATGGGTATCCGATAAAAGACCTATTCGTAACATAGTGTTGCTTAATCGATGAGGTTATCCTGCTGTAATTGCTGCATGACCATAATGACGCCAGGCACCTGTTGGGGTTCGTCCCGGTAAGCGGCTGTATCAAAATAGCGCAGGGCCCCGATCTCGGCCGCCGGGCGGGGCTCTTCCCGGAGTTCGTACCGGAAGCAGTCCTGGGCCATCAGGATGCCTTCCGGCTCACCGAAGGCAGGCGCCGCAATATGTCCATAGAAGGTCAGCCCTCCGGGGTCCAGTTCCACATTGAGCTCTTCCTGTACTTCCCGCACCAGGGCTGTCAGGGTCGTCTCTCCTTCGTCAGCCTTGCCCCCCGGTAAATAAAAAGCCTGTTTGTTATTGCTGAATGCCAGTAAGAGTTTGCGGTTCTTTATCGCGACCAGCCCGGCGGTTATCAAAGTCTTCATGTTATTTAATTCCGGTCGTAAATTACAATTTATTACCTTTAGGTCAACGATCAGCTTATGCCTTACTTTCGCAATTTCACTTATTGGATCGACAAGCGTAACTGGAAATATTATTTCCTGATGGTCGCCTTGGCGATGGGTAGATGAATCTCCTTTTTTTAACTTTTTCCATTCCTTCATTTCCAAAATTCACCCACATGCCACATTATCATACGCTGGGAAATATCCCGCATAAACGTCATACTCAATTCCGCAAGCCGGATGGCGCCCTTTATTCGGAACAATTGTTTTCTACCGAAGGGTTTTCCAACGATTATTCCTTATTGTACCACTGTCATCCTCCTACGGAGATCATCCGCACCGATGAGGCTTATGATGTCATGCCCCGTATCGCAGAAGAAAAAATGCTGAAGCATCGCAGCCTGGAAGGGTGGAATATACAACCCCAAGAGGATTACCTGGAAAGTCGTAAGGCCGTTCTGGTGAATAACGATTGTCATATCGTGTTAGCGGCTCCCCGGCAGAGTATGTCCGGTTATTTCTACAAGAATGCCGACGCGGATGAAATGATCTTTATCCATAAAGGCAATGGGGTGTTGAAGACTATGTATGGCAACCTGCCCTTCGGATATGGGGACTACCTGGTGGTGCCGAGGGGTACGATCTATCAGATGGAATTCTTCGATACGGACAACCGGCTATTCATTGTCGAATCTTTCAGTCCGATCCGCTATCCCAAAAAATACCTGAGTCCTTATGGACAGCTGCTGGAGCATTCGCCTTACTGTGAAAGAGATATACGGAGGCCGCATCAGTTGGAGACGGTGGATCAGAAAGGCGATTTCCTCATCCGGACGAAAAAGAAGGGGAGGATCTATGGCATTCATTATGGTCATCATCCTTTTGATGTGGTGGGATGGGATGGATGTTGTTATCCCTTCGCTTTCAGCATTCATGATTTCGAGCCTATTACGGGGAGGGTGCATCAGCCTCCGCCGGTACACCAGACTTTTGAAGGGCATAATTTTGTCGTGTGTTCGTTCTGTCCCCGCCTTTTCGACTATCATCCGCAATCCATTCCGGCTCCTTATAATCATAGTAATATCGACAGTGACGAGCTCTTATACTATGTAGACGGAGACTTCATGAGCCGGAAGAACGTCACGAAGGGGATGATCACCCTGCATCCGGGCGGCATTCCCCATGGACCGCACCCGGGAGCGGTCGAGCGCAGCATCGGAGCGAAGGAGACAAAGGAACTGGCTGTAATGGTAGATACTTTTCATCCTTTGATGCTGACCGTCGAAGCGCTGGAGATCGAGAATACCGGGTATACGATGAGTTGGGCGGAGTGAGGGCCTTTTACCTTAAATTCGCTGGCAACTAATTCTTCTCGTTATGTTCCGTATAAAACGCAGCCTCCGGGGCAGGAGGCAGGCTTACCTCATTCCAAGGGTATTTTCGACCTTCCTGCTGCCGGCAATCCTTTCGATGGCATTGTTTTCCTGTCATTCCAAAGAGCCGGCGGACCTGGTCCTGCTTCATGGGCGGGTCTATACCGTGGACAGCGTCTTTAGTAAGGCGGAAGCCTTTGCCGTAAAAAATGGAAAGATCATTGCCGTAGGGACTAACCAGGAGATCTCCCGGCGGTTCGGGCCAAATCGGGTGATCGATGCGATGGGGAAGGCCGTTTACCCGGGCTTTATCGATGCCCATGCCCATTTTGTCGGTTATGGACAGTCGTTGTTTGCCGTCGATCTTTTCGGGAGCGCCAGTTTTGAGGAGGTGACGGCAAGGGTACAGCAATTTGCAAAGGCCTATCCGGGGCTACCGTGGATAACGGGCCGGGGTTGGGATCAGAATAAGTTTCCCGGCAAATCTTTTCCTGATAATACGGCGCTCAACAGTTTATTCCCATCTATCCCTGTGGTGCTGGAAAGAGTGGATGGTCATGCGGTCATCGCCAATGCAAAGGCCCTGGAACTGGCCGGAGTGCAGCCGGGACAGCAACTGACGGGCGGCGAGGTAGAGACCAGGGGCGGCAAGCTGACGGGTATATTGATCGATAATGCCGAAAGACTGGTGTTTGCGAAGATACCCCCTCTCTCGAAGGCCGATTATGAGCAGCGACTGGTGGCAGCCCAGGAGTATTGTTTTGCCCAGGGACTGACCACGGTTACGGATTGCGGACTTGACAGGGAGGATATCGAAATGATCGATTCCCTGCAAAAAGCGGGTAAATTAAAGATGCGTCTTTACGTGATGCTGAGCGATAATAAAGGCAACCTGGATTATTATATTCCCAGGGGACCCTATAAGACGGACCGGCTTTATGTGAAGGGGGTGAAGGCCTATGCCGACGGGGCCCTGGGTAGCCGGGGCGCCTGCCTGTTGCAGCCGTATAAGGACAAGCCGGGCTGGGTGGGATTTCTGTTAAGCAATCCCGCGCATTATGATTCCCTGGCGAAAATGCTCGTGGGCACGGATTTCCAGTTGTGCACCCATGCCATCGGAGATTCCGCTAACAGGGTGATCCTGACGGTGTATAACAGATACCTGGGGGGTCGGAACGATAAGCGCTGGCGGATCGAGCATGCACAAGTGATCAATCAACGTGATTTTGCCTTGTTTGGCCGGGGGGATATCATCCCCTCCGTTCAGCCTACTCATGCCACCAGTGATATGTACTGGGCGGGGGGGCGGTTGGGTCCGGATCGCCTGAAGGGGGGATATGCCTATAAGCAATTGCTGGAACAGAATGGCTGGCTGCCCCTGGGAACGGATTTTCCGGTAGAGGATATAAGTCCTTTTAAGACCTTTCTGGCGGCCGTATTCAGAGTAGATGCCAAGGGCTTTCCGCCGGGAGGCTTCCAGCCGGAAAATGCCCTGAGCAGGGAAGAAACGGTCCGGGGGATGACGATCTGGGCAGCCAGGGCGGATTGTCTCGAAAAGGAGATCGGTAGCATCGAGGTGGGAAAGAAGGCGGATTTCATCATCCTGGACAGGGATCTGATGCAGGTCCCTCCGGCAGAGGTCCTGCAGACGAAAGTGCTGAACACTTATTCCGGGGGGATGCCGGTATTCCAGGCGAAATAGAAAGAACCACTCAGTATAATTTAAGCCATTACTCAGTATAAACTTAGGCATGCAGGGGCGCCTTACCTGCTCTTTCCTTTGTTATTTTGGCTAAATCAATACAATCATCATTTAAAAAAAAGCTATGGAATACAGGGAATTAGGTGAATCGGGGCTTTCTGTCTCGGCAATCACTTTTGGCGCATGGGCTATCGGGGGATGGATGTGGGGAGGGGCGGAACGTAAGGACGCGGTGGAAGCGATCCGGGCCTCTTATGACCTGGGGGTAACATCGATCGATACAGCGCCAATCTATGGGATGGGCCTTAGTGAAGAGATCGTCGGGGAGGCGCTGCAGGGTATTTCCCGTGATAAGGTGCAGATCCTGACGAAGTATGGCATGCGGTGGGATGAGGCGAAGGGGGATTTTTCTTTCAGCAGTAAGGATAATGCCGGTAATCCGTTGAATATTTATAAGTATGGCGGGAAGGAAAGTATCATTAAGGAATGCGAAGACAGCCTGCGGCGTCTGCGTACGGATTATATCGACCTTTATCAGATCCATTGGCCTGACAGGACCACTCCGGTGGAAGAGACGATGGAGGCTGTGGCCGGTTTAATTCAACAGGGCAAAGTGCGGGCGGCGGGTGTGAGTAATTATGATACTGAATTGATGAAAAAGGCAGCAAAAACAATTCTGCTGGCTTCCGACCAGGTGCCTTTCAGCATGGTGGACCGGACCATCGAAAAGGAGCTGGTCCCCTACTGTATAGCGAATAAAAAGGCCATTTTAGCGTATAGCCCTTTGCAGAGAGGATTGTTGACTGGTAAGATCAGGCCCGGACAGACATTCGGAGAGGGAGATACCCGGGCAGGGAATAGGTTCTTTACCGATAAAAATATTATCCGGATCAACGAATTCCTCGATCATCTGCGCCCGCTGGCTGCTGCTAAGAATGCCTCTCTTTCCCAGCTGGTCATTCGATGGACCCTGGAGCGGCCTGGCATCACTATTGCGCTGGTAGGGGCGCGGGATGCGCAACAGGCTATTCAGAACGCGGAGGCGATCCGGGTGAGCCTGTCTCCTGAGGAGATCGGCTTTATCAATGGAGAACTGGAGAAGCTGGTATTGACGGAGTAGGGGGGATTTGTGATGGGAACGCGGTTGGAATCCGGGAGGCGGAGCGGGTAGCCGGGGATGGGTGAAAAGTTCTTGGGCGTATAAGCTAAATGCCGTAAATTCGGAAATAACCATAAAACGTTTGCCATATGATCAAATTTCATGAACTTAAAGTCGGAGATATCGTGCTGGCCGAGTATGAAGGCCAACGTTCTGAGGGAGAAGTGATTGGGTTGGATGGGGAAGATAAAGAGGTGAGTGTACAGACCAGCGTGCAGGATTTCTGGTTTACTCCGGACAAATTGTATCCTATTCCGCTGGATGAAGAGCAGTTGGCGAAGTTTCAATTTGAGCGGCAGGAATTGCCGGATGGTTCGGTAAAATTCCTCAAAGGTCCTTTCCGTATCCTGCTGTCCCGGAAAGGGGATTTTTCCCATTTTGAGATGTGGTACAGGGAAGACCGGCGGCATATTACGCAACCGATCAATGTGCATGATCTGCAGAATCATTACCGGTCGATGACGAAGGTAGAGTTGACCCGGGAGGTAGCACGGGTGTCCACCCCGGGTGTCCAGGCCTCTTAAAACGGAGGTTTCTCTATAAAATCACCTATTTTTAACATAAAAGTTAAATTTTTTTCCGCAATTTTCATATTTCGGCCCTGAATCGGACCTGTCCGGTTCGCATACACGGTTCAAAGACCGGGTATGCCGACAAAAATGGCATTTTACGGCAAAAAATTATATTTTAACCAAATTTTTGCCGCAAAATAAATTATTCCTATCTTTGCGCTCCCAAAAACTGTATGGCTAAACAAACGCTCATTAAACAAGATGGTACAATTATCGAAGCTCTATCCAATGCTATGTTCAAGGTAAAATTGGAAAACGGGCATGAAATATTGGCGACTATCTCCGGAAAAATGAGGATGAACTATATCCGGATCCTGCCAGGCGATAAGGTGGGAGTAGAGATGAGTCCATACGATTTGACAAGGGGAAGAATTATATTCAGATACAAATAATAATCATCGTTATGAAAGTTCGGGCATCTATTAAAAAGCGTAGTGCTGATTGTAAGATTGTGAGAAGAAAGGGTAAGCTTTATGTTATTAACAAGAAGAATCCCCGTTTTAAGCAACGTCAGGGATAATTCACTATTAAGTAAATCGTAAATAGAAATAATAATTTATGGCTCGTATTGCCGGTGTAGACTTACCAAAAAATAAAAGAGGGGAGATCGGACTTACCTATATATTCGGTATTGGCCGTTCCACAGCTCAGTATATCCTGAATAAAGCAGGCATCAGCTTCGATAAAAAGGTGCATGAGTGGAATGATGACGAACTGAACGCTATCCGTACTACCATTACCAATGAGTTCAAAGTGGAAGGCGCTCTTCGTTCTGAAGTTCAGATGAGCATCAAGCGTCTGCTGGATATCGCCTGCTATCGTGGATTGCGCCATCGTAAGGGTCTGCCGGTCCGTGGTCAGCGTACACGTACCAATAGTCGTACACGTAAGGGCAAGCGTAAGACAGTTGCCGGTAAGAAGAAGATAGCTAAGAAATAAAACATAGCTGCCAGGCTACAGGCTTCAGGCTACAAGCCCTCTATCATAAGGCTTAGCTTGAAACTTGTAGCTTGCCTGCATGAAGCTCTTTATATTATGCACTATTCTTTGTGAACCAGCTACGGATACCCGGTGCAGGAGGAGGGTTGGTTCAGGCCTGGAATTCCAGGTCGGTTTTTAAAAATTTAAAGATTACCTATCTAAAAAGATCATGGCAAAAGCACAACAACCCAGCGCAAAAGCCGCTGCGAAAAAAAGAGTCGTAAAAGTTGATGTCTACGGAGATGCGCATATCACCGCCAGCTTCAACAATATCATTATCAGCCTCACCAACAAGAACGGCCAGGTGATCTCCTGGAGCAGCGCCGGCAAAATGGGCTTCAAGGGTTCCAAGAAGAACACTCCTTATGCTGCGCAGATGGCTTCTTCGGATGCCGCCAAGACTGCCCTGGATGCGGGTCTGAAGAAAGTGGACGTCTTCGTAAAAGGTCCTGGTAGCGGTCGTGAGAGTGCTATTCGCGCCCTTTCCAACAATGGCATCGAAGTGGTGATGATCAAGGATGTGACACCGTTGCCGCACAATGGCTGCCGTCCTCCCAAGAAACGTAGAGTATAATAAGACAATAGATGGACCACAGGTCCATCGGCCCAACCGAACGAAAGTGAAGGTTGCGAACGAGGAGGAGCGAGGAACGAAGCTCCGACGAAGTCCTCCAATCATTAGAGAATATTTCGCCGAAAGGCCAAATTTCTAAGGAGGACTTCGGCGAAATATTTCAAAAGCCGGGCAGGATTCAATTTTAAGATTTTTAGATAATCTTGTTCGGGAACTTAAAAATCTAACAAATAAATTATGGCACGTTACACAGGTCCAAAGACCAGAATTTGTCGCATTTTCGGCGAGCCTATCTTAGGCAACGGTAAGTATTTAACCAAGAACAGCAATCCTCCCGGACAACATGGTGGCACCAAGAAGCGTAAGGCTCCCGGTGAATATGCTCTTCAGTTGAAGGAAAAACAAAAGGCCAAATATACCTACGGTATCTTAGAGCGCCAGTTCCGCAATACTTTTGATGAAGCTAACCGCCGCAAGGGGGTTACGGGTGAGAACCTGATCAAATTGCTGGAAAGCCGCCTGGATAATACCGTTTACCGGTTAGGCATTGCTCCTTCCCGCCCTGCAGCCCGTCAGCTGGTCACACACAAGCATGTTACCGTGAACGGAGAAGTGGTCAATGTTCCCTCTTTCCAACTGAAACCGGGCGATGTTATCAGCCTGAAAGAATCTACCCAGGGCAATACCGGCATTACCAGCCATATCCGTGGAAAGAATCCAAAGTTCAACTGGCTGGATTGGTCCGAGAGTGAATTTACGGGCACCTTTATCGCTGCTCCTGAGCGTGAGAGCGTTCCAGAGAACATTAAGGAACAGTTGATTGTTGAATTGTATTCTAAGTAACAACACCCCCTGACCTCCAAAAAAGAGAATCAGGGACACTATAAAAGTTAAACAGTAAATTTAAATATGGCCATTTTAAATTTCCAGAAACCAGACAAAATCATTCTTCAAAAAGCGACTGATTTTGAAGCTCAATTTGAATTTCGTCCCTTGGAGCCGGGTTATGGTGTAACCATCGGTAATGCTTTGCGCAGGGTATTACTGAGCTCTCTCGAAGGCTACGCAATCGTTGGGGTCAAGATCGAAGGAGCCGACCATGAGTTCGCTACACTGAAAGGTGTAACGGAAGACGTGGTGGAGATCATCCTGAACCTGAAACAAGTTCGTTTCAAGAAAAAAGTTGAACACGAAGTAGCTCAGGAAAAAATCACGCTTAGCCTGAAGAACAGAACTGAGTTCACTGCCGGAACCCTGGGTGAATCCACTCCCAGCTTCGAGGTGATGAACCCGGGCCTGCTTATCTGTACCCTGGATTCTTCTGCTAAACTGGACATCGAGATCACGATCGGTAAAGGTCGTGGATATGTTCCTGCAGAAGATAATAAGCCTAAAGATGCGCCATTCGGTTATATCCCGACAGATGCTATCTTCACACCTATCAAGAATGTGAAATACTCTATTGAGAACACCCGTGTGGAGCAGCGCACTGACTTTGAAAAGCTGATCATGGAAGTTTCTACCGATGGGACTATCCATCCGGAAGAAGCCGTTAAACAGGCTTCCCGTATCCTGATCCAGCATCTGATGATCATCACGGATGAAAATATCACTTTCGACAATAAAGAAGAGAAGAAGGAAGACCTGGTCGACGAACAGACGCTGCAGCTTCGTAAGATACTGAAAACACCGCTGGAAGACCTGGATCTTTCTGTACGTGCTTTCAACTGTCTGAAAGCCGCCAAGATCAACAGCTTAAGCGAGCTGGTGACTTACGAGCAGGAAGACCTGATGAAGTTCCGCAATTTCGGTCAGAAATCCCTGGCTGAGATCGAGCAGGTTCTGGGAGAAAGAGGCTTGCATTTCGGGATGGATCTCGGCAAGCTGAAGGTGGATGATGAATGAAGTTTTTAACGGACGGTTCGCACATAGCTGCGAGCCGTCTTTTTTTTTAATATAGTCTTGTAATTCCTGACACGGTGCAAGGCTCCAAATTTTACATGTCATGCGTCACGGAGACAAAATCAACAATCTTAGCAGAACAGCTTCCCACCGGGCGGCGCTGCTGAAGAATTTAGCCAGCCAACTGATCATGCACAAGCGGATCGTAACTACCCTGGCCAAAGCAAAAGCTTTGAGGACTTATGTAGAGCCTCTGATCACCAAGGCAAAAGAAAACACCACCCACCAGCGCCGGATAGTATTCAGCTACCTGCAGGATAAGGATGTGGTCGTGGAATTATTCGGTAATGTCGCTACTAAAGTAGCCGGCCGTCCCGGTGGTTACACAAGGATCATCAAATTAGGAGCCCGTGTCGGTGATAATGCCGAGACAGCCATGATCGAACTGGTAGATTTCAACGAGATCTATGGTAAGGGTAAAGGCGAGGTGAAAGAAGCCGCCGCTAAGAAGACCCGTCGTTCAGGTGGTAGCCGTAAGAAGGCCGATGCGAAAGCTGAAGGTGCAGAAGCTGCTGAAGTAGTAGCAGAAGCTCCCGCAGCAGAAGCAAAGAAAGAAACAAAAAAAGAGAAGAAAGCAGCAGAATAAAATGTTGAGCTTCTAAGATATAAAAGCAAGACTTTTCACAGTCTTGCTTTTTTTTTGCTCTTAAGACTTCTAATTTCTTTAATTTTGCAAAACTTTTCTCAATAAATGTCCCACACAACTTCCCAAACATCAGCCATCCTGTTACTCGAAGACGGTTCCGTTCATTATGGTAAGGCATTTGGTAAACAAGGTACTACCACCGGAGAGATCTGTTTTAATACAGGGATGACAGGATACCAGGAAGTGTTCACCGATCCCAGCTATTATGGACAGGTATTGATCATGAACAGCGTACATATCGGCAATTACGGAGTAAAAGAGAGTGATATAGAATCCGATAGCGTCAAGATCCGCGGATTGATTGGCCGCAACCTGGAAGAACAATTCTCCCGCAAGCAGGCAAATGGATCCCTGGATGAATACCTGAAGGCCAACAATATCGTCTGTATCGAAGGGGTAGACACCCGTGCCCTCGTTGCGCATGTCCGCGTCAAAGGAGCCATGAATTGCATTATCTCTTCTGAAATAAAAGATCTGGATGCTTTAAAAGCCCTGTTGGCTAAGACTCCTTCCATGGATGGATTGGAGCTGGCTTCGGTGGTGAGCACAGAAAAAGAATACGAACTGGGCGATCCGGGGTCCGATATCCGCATCGCGGTACTGGATTATGGGGTCAAACAGCATATCCTGCAATGTATGGTGGAAAGAGGCGCTTATGTAAAGGTCTTCCCCGCCAGGACACCAGTGAACAAACTCAGGGAGTTCAAACCCCATGGTTATTTTCTTTCCAATGGCCCCGGAGACCCGGCACCTATGGATTACGCCATTCCTACGGTGAAAGAGATCCTGGAAGAGAAAAAGCCTTTGTTCGGCATTTGCCTGGGTCATCAGTTGCTGGCGCTGGCCAACGATATCCCCACCTTTAAGATGCATCACGGACACAGGGGGCTCAATCATCCTGTGAAGAACATCATTACGGGTAAATGTGAGATCACCACCCAAAATCATGGATTTGGCGTGGACCCGGTTGCCGTGAAGAAAGCGGCTAATATCGAGATCACCCACCTCAACCTGAATGATGAGTCCATCGAGGGCATCCGTCTGAAAGACCGTCCGGCTTTCTCCGTACAATATCACCCGGAATCTACCCCTGGACCGCATGATAGCCGTTATCTCTTCGATGATTTTATAGAGCTGATAAAAAAGCATAAATTAGCATAGCCCACCCACCTTTCGCATTAAATAGCCCTATTTATTCATTCTCTAAAACAACATCTTATGAGAAGAGTACTGTTATTTACCTGCGTCTCGGCCGCATTGATCATTTCCGCCTGCAGCAACACCAGGATCCTTTCTTCCTGGAAAGCAGAAGATGCCAGCCCGCAAAAATTCAACAAGATCCTCGTGGTCGGCATGATGGGCGCCCGGGATCAGACGATCCGGCAAAATGTGGAGAACGCCATGGTGCAGCAATTGCAGTCCAATGGCATCAGCGCCACGGCGGCTACCCAGCAGTATGGCCCCCGGACATTCCGGGATATGAAGGAAGAGGATGCCGTAAAAATGGTGAACGGCGATAATTTTGACGGGGTGCTGGTCATTGAACTGATCGATCGGAAAAAAGAAACGAATTATACCCCGGGTTCCGTCACGTACGCTCCTTATGGCGTGATGCGGGGACATTGGTGGCCCCACTACCGGGTGGTCTATGATCGCATTTATACACCGGGCTATTATACCACTACTACTGATTATTGCCTGGAAGTCAATATGTACGATTCGAAACAGGAAAAGCTGGAATATTCGGCGCAAACCAAAACTTTCGATCCCGGCTCCGCGCAGTCCCTCGCCAGCGATTTCAGCAAGACAGTCGTAGCGGATATGCTGAAACAAGGAATTATCATGAAATAAAGGGCCCGGTAGCGTATATTTGTTTATGCATATAGCAATTATCAACGGACCCAATCTAAACCTGCTGGGCACCCGGGAGCCGGAGGTATATGGCAGCCAGACTTTTGAACAATATTACGCTTCTCTGCAAGAGAAGCATCCTGCAATAACGTTCACCTATTTCCAGAGCAATGTGGAAGGCGAGTTGATCAATGAATTGCAGCGGGTCGGATTTTCTTACGATGGGATCATTATGAACCCGGGAGGGTATACGCATACCTCGGTAGCTATCGGAGACGCGATCGCCGCCATTAAAACGCCTGTGGTGGAAGTGCATATCAGTAATGTACATGCGCGGGAGGAGTTCCGGAAGATATCCCATGTATCCGCAAAAGCAAAGGGGACGATCATGGGGCTGGGATTGAAGGGGTATGAGTTGGCGGTGAATTATTTTATGTGATTGGCCTAAAGGAATATCCGCATCATCAGCGCAAAGCCCGTATCCTGGCGGGGATCATCCGTCTTCCGGATAATATGCAGCCCGCTGGGGCTCCAGATCTTAAAGACCTCCCCTTTTTTTCTCACCGAGATCTCATGTTCGATCTGGGGTAAAAGCACTCCCCGGGCTATCCAACCCAAGTCACCTTTTGTAGCGGCTTCTCCACCCATCGAATAGGCCTGGGCCAACTGTTCGAAACTGGCCGATCCATCCTTTATTTTTTCCAGTATTTTATTACCTAAAGAGTCGGCAATCCGGGGGCGGAATATGGCGGTATCGATAAAGATCTGGCTGACATGGTAGAATTCGTTGGGGGCCTTGGTCAAGATCTGCACCAGGAACTGGCTGCCCTTCTCCCCATAGGGGCCATATACCTTTTTCTCCTTCCCGGAATAGGCCAGGCTGTCCGCCAGGCTGCTGAACCCCCGGGTCTTCGTCACCGCAATGGTATCGATCTTAAATCTCTTTTTCAGGATCTGTTTGGTATATAATACAGGATTAGGGGATTTCTCCAATTCCACTTTCCACTGGGAAATAGTCATTTTTTTAGCCTGGGCCTGCATTTGCGCTATCATTTCCGCCTCCTGTGCAGGGGTAAAGGTCCGGGG
>DASWFF010000106.1:0-30828 GCA_036394375.1 Puia sp. | reverse complement strand
TGCCAGCCTTTAAGTCAAAGTTAACTGAAACAGCCGGCGTCACACTAAGGCTTGTGGTGACTTGTACTTTGACTGCATGTGATGCCGAATAGGCCGCCGGCCCTTCATTTTCTGCATCACTAGCGAGATATCCCACATTTAATATGTCATTATCTTCTTTCCCAATATATGAATATCCCTTTGGTGTTTTATTCTCTGCTGTTACTTCAGGTCTCCACTCCTACTTGCCAGTCTTTTTGTTTTTAATCCAATCTTCAGGCTCCATCCCATCCAATTCCCCATTGATTCGACAAAGTCTGCCAAACGCGATCTTTGATGATGTCATTGATCACGGTCTCATATAAGTTATGCGGGAGTGTCACCTCTTACGCTTTGCTATAATTCAGCATCCAATTGACACCAAATTTATCCTGTACGGACCCGAACAAAGCGTTCCAGAATGTTTCACTCACTGGGGCAAGCACTTTGCCGCCGCTGCCCAGCTTTTCGAACAGACTGTTTATCTCCTTTTCACTGGTACAACTGATCGCCAATTGGATATTGTTGCCGACGGTTTGCCCCTCAGGGCCATTCATATCCGATCCCATTACGAGCAGCTTACCATTCAAGGTCAGCGCCGAATGAAATAGTTTGCCCTTGCCGGCAGGCCAGTATTGTTCCATCGGTGAACCGTCCAACTGTTGCAGGTCAAGGTCACCACCAAAGCATTCCTTGTAAAAGGTCATGGCCTCACGGCACCTGCCGTTAAAGCCAATATAAGGGTTGATTGAATCCATCGTATTATTTTTTTGAGTTTATAATATTAAAAATAACACTAATCACAAAACAATAAGGGGGTAAACACGACATTCGTAAGGGGAGTATCGAATCATTGTTCGACAAAATGCCAGCAAACCCCAGCAATATCAATGATATTAACTTCCCTGCCATAGGGCATCTGTGTGATCTGCCCTATACGGATCCCGTACTTTTCAGGTAGTTTTTTATCAAGGACGTTTTTTCTAAATTCGTCGACACTGCTGACCTTTACACTGAGCATATAGTTTTGTGCGAATTCGGTATTATCGTATTGCTGGAGAATGAACCTACAACCGTCACATTCAAAACCGATGTAGCCATCCACCGCCCAATTGATAGTAAAGCCCAGTTCCTGGAAAAACTGTTTAGAGGCTTCAAAGTTGCTACCTGAAGGAACAAATGGCTCAAGTGATAAAATCTTCATGTACAATTTTTACAGTATAAATATATCGATTATACTTCAATAATAGGGAAGCGCTGTGGAATGGGAAGGAAGTTTAGGTTCAGGAAAGTCTGCAGTCGCAAATTTTCGAATTTTTGTGACTGCAGCCATCCCGGAAAATAGGATAGGAAACAGATTGTCAGATAAATAGTACAATATTTAGCATGATTTATCCATTGCCTTTCGTATAGGACCGATGTAATTTCAATGAGGAGGTACTTAATTATGAGAGCCATCCCTATTCAAAAAATCTCATTTTTATCAATTTAATGACTACATTGATTTATCAACTTATTCCAACCTTACAGGGTCGGGTCACACCATAGATTTAATAATAATTAAAACCAAACAAATGAGCACGATTAAAGTAAAAGACGGCACAGAAATTTATTACAAAGATTGGGGAACAGGGCAACCCATTGTTTTTCATCACGGCTGGCCTTTATCGGGCGACGACTGGGATACACAAATGATGTTTTTCCTCAATCAGGGATTCCGGGTTATTGCGCATGATCGCAGAGGGCATGGAAGGTCTACCCAAACTGCCAATGGGCATGATATGGATACTTACGCAGCAGATGTTGCTGAGCTGACACAAACACTTGATCTGAAAAATGCTGTACATATTGGTCACTCAACCGGTGGTGGCGAAGTGATCCGATATGTCGCAAAACATGGCCAAGGCCGGGTAGCCAAAGCGGTATTGATCAGTGCGGTCACTCCAATCATGGTACAAAACAAAAATAATCCGGAAGGCGTTCCTTTATCCGTGTTCGATGAAATACGTGAAGGTACCGCAACGAAACGACCACAATATTTTCAGGATTTTACCATGCCCTTTTATGGATACAATCGTCCAGGAGCAAAAATATCGCAAGGCGTCAGAGATAATTGGTGGCGCCAGGGGATGATGGGCGGAATAAAAGCGCATTATGATTGTATAAAAGCTTTTTCAGAAACAGATTTTACGGAGGATCTTAAAAGCGTGGATTTGCCGGTACTTGTTCTGCATGGAGAAGATGACCAAATCGTTCCTTTTCCCATTTCCGGAGCAAAGGCCGTAAAGCTTTTAAAAAATGGAAAACTTATTTCATACCCGGGTTTTCCTCATGGAATGCCCACGACAGAAGCTGCAACCATAAATGCAGCCCTTTTAGCTTTTATTAAATCTTAATAAATAAAAAACACAGGTTAGGTTAAAATCACCAAAATAAAAAAAGCTGCCACCCTATCCCGGCATTAACCATTCAAACATTTATGGCCTTGGTTTAAATTCGAGAGTAGAAGCAGGCCTAATGCATATAAACGATGCAAAAACATTTTCCATATCGGGTAGTATTGGAGTAGACAGGGCCAATTACCCGGTTTATCCTTCCAATGGGATGAACACAAAAAAACAATAAAAAAACTTCTTGGATTCGCAAATCCTGACCTGTCCGGTACCAGGCTGTCTCCGGAGTCCCGAAAACTCCTTTAACTTGCCAACCGCCTCTATATTATTGTTTTATAAACTTTCTATATTGTATTTCATTTGAATTTTGTAAAATAAAAATATAAACACCTTCAGGCAGATTACTTATATCCATGGTCTTCGAAGTATTACCGGATAATTGTATAACTTCTTCTTTCAAAATCCTGCCATTTATGTCAGTGATCTTTAGCTGAAACGGTCCCCTGGCAAATAATTGTATAGTTAATTCCTTTGCGGCAGGATTAGGAAACACTGAAAGAGTATTCTGTAGTGCGTCCATTTTAATGACTACTATTTTGCTATAAGTGAAAGAGCCATCCAGGTCCACCATCCGTAGCCGATAAATATTGATCCCTTGCAGAGGTTGCTGATCGATGAATACGTAGTTTTTTTGCTCCGATGAATTACCTGATGCCGGCACTTGTCCCTGCACATCAAAGATACTTCCATCTCCACTACGTTCAATATCAAAATATTTCGTATTCTGTTCGCCGGCTGTTATCCAACGCAACGTAATATGACTTCCATTTGTCGTCGCCGTGAAATCGAGCAAATGAAGCGGCAGGACAGTAGCCAGGACACAGGCGCTAAACTCACTGGAATTGTTGGCGGAATCCGTGGCCGTGGAAGTAATAACGGCCTCCGCAGGCATGCTTACTCCCATAAGCGTATCTGTGAACCCGGCATTCCCTGTCGCATCCGTGGTTACTTGCTTAAACCCAAGGAAGGTCTGTCCGTCTCCAACGCCTAATGGATTGCAGGCAACATTGGAGAAAAACTCTATTCGATAAATGGAATTGGCCAGACTGTTCATGGTGCCTTTGATAATGGTATTCCCACCACTCACTTTTGCACTTGTTAATACGGGGTGATTCTGGAAATTATTCGGTCCTGCCAGAAAACCTATATGATTAGGGGTCACGCCGTCGTTACCCAGATCGATCCCCAGACCGGCGTTATTAAAAATTAAGTTGCCGCTTATGCCAATACCCGTGCCCGTCCCGGCCAATGCAATTCCTTTGCCATTGCCTGTTATAGTATTATCGCTGACAGATCCCGTAGCGACGCCGTTGAACAGAACGGCAATACCATTACCCGAAATAGTATTGGAGTCAATCCGAACATCACTGTTCCCGTCTATTACGATCCCCGGGCCGCCATTATTGGTAATGGTGCTGTTGGCAATGCTGTTCTTTAATCTCATTTTCAAAATATCAATCCCTGCCATTGTATTTCCGTCCACAAAATCCTTCTCGACGAATACGTGGATCAGGTCAAGGTTATTTCCGTCGCTAAGCAACCGCAAACCGGCAAATGCATTGGCTGTATATTTATTCCTCGTCGAGTTCAGGGTGACACTGGCTCCGCCGCCCACCACAAATTCCAGCCGGCACGCATCTTTCCCGTTCTGGTTTCCGCTGATATCCGCCATCGAAATGGCCAGTTCTCCCCCAACATTTAATTTTCCGTAAACTCCTTGCTGTCCATTTTTGGCGAACACCTCTGTACTTTGGGTTAGCTTGGCAATTACCCCGGGGCCGATATTGGCAGCATAATTAAAGCCAACGCCGGCCGTACCTTCCCATCGGTTGGAGGTGAAATTTTTAGTCCCGGCAGCCATAAAGATGAAATTAGCGCCGGTCTGCCCGGCCCGGATAGTATCGCCGAGCACGATCCAGTTGATGGTGCCGTTGATGGATTCCTGCGCATCGAAAGCCAACGCGTTATTGAGATGGAAATTCTCCTGGTAAGTTATATCCACCGTGCGACCGGGGCCGAACCGGAACTTGCTGCCTATTTTCATATCCCCGTCGAACCTGTTTTTAATAAAGTTATAATTGCCACTGGCATCCAGGAATAAGTCAACACCTACACTGTCAATATTGGTTAGGATATTTCCCTCGACAGAAAGCTGCTTCCCCCCTCTCGAAAAAATGCCTGCCGAGAACCTGGCCCCCGAGCCATCTATCCCGATGAAATTGCCCTGTATCTTAATGCCTTCTGAAAAACTTCCTACAATGGTAACACCGTTTTTGGTGCCTCCCATTGTATTGCCTTGATTTGTGCTGGTGCCCCCTATCGTGTTATTGGGTGCGTTGTCGAGTATCACTGCATCCAGCGCGTTGGGCAACAATTTTTGCCCGAAGAAATCCAACCCTATGATATTTGCCTGCGCCAGATTATTTTGTCCTCCGTTGCGTTGGCCGGTCTGAGAGGAATCGCGGCCAAGGATATGAATTCCATACCCTTTATTGGCGGATATGATATTCCGGCGTAATCCGGTACCCCCGATAATATTACCCGGAGTGTTTTCAATAAAGACCCCATCTCCTCCATTACCCTTATCTACGGTACCGGTACTATCCGTACCGATATAATTGCTTTCCAGGAGATGCCCCCCATCCCCGGGAGGGGGAGTGCCGGCAATATAGATCCCGTGGGAAGAGAAACTGTTGATGATAAAAAAGGAGATCTGGCATTGGCCGCCCAGCAATTGCAGGCCAATGGCATTTGACCCGGCCATGCTGCCATCTATTTCAATGCGGCGGGAACTTCCGCCACTGCCGTCATTATTAAGGGCGAATATCGTCACCGAGCCTAGAACAGGAGGCAAGGGGCCCAATCCCGTACTTCCCACTTTGATCACAATACTACCCGAGCCGGGTGCATTGGGAATCGCAAATCGGATATGGTTTTGCGGCAGCTGGCGATTGGCATTGTGGTTCTCTATGGCGGCCCTGAGTGTACACTGGTCGCCCGGAACAGTCGGATCACATTTGTGACCGGGCATACCTGCGTTCGGGTCACTCTCGTCTCCGATAACGTTAACGGTAAAAGTCATTGAAGTGTCCTGGCCCAGTATCTTAGCGGGGATCATGAGTGCCAGGAGCACAATCAGCCCAATCAGCGTGCGGTCAGCCATTGTTTGCGTGCTGCTTTTCGGGCAGTGCAGGTTAAACGGCAAAAAATGGGTTTTTAGAAGAGATTTCATTGCCTTTGGTTTTAAGGGTGAACAATGAAAATTCCGGTAGGACGGCTGCGGTTCTTTATGGGAAGAATGATAAATCTTCGTAGGAAGCAGACTTGCGATTCTTTACAGGAAAAATAATAGGAAGTTCTTTATGGGGTGGATAAATGGTGCTTACTTGAAGTGCAGACCTGACAATCTGTAATTATGCTGAGAGCAGTAATATACATATCCTGTTCAGTGCGCCTTAACGACTAACAATGACATCTTAAAAACAAGAGCTCAGTCCAAGGAGAATTTTAATAGCACAAAGCTACGCAAATTTACCTATCAGAAAAACAGCTACTAAAGACAAAGAAAGATATAGGTTTATTATGCAACCTGGCTTGAGTTCTTTAATAGTCTCGTCTTACATAATCTCCTTTTTAAAGAAGCTGCTTATACCTTCTCTCTCTGGAAACAGGAAATAAACAATCTTTCTTTATCTATTATACCCCTTATCTCCTCCCCGGTCAAAGGCGCTTCAAATACCTTCACCCGATCCATATACCCGTTGAATATTCTCTTGCCGGGGAACTCTTCATTCCTTCCCAGGGTCCATTTATGGGTGGTCGACAGGTTTACCCTGCCTTCCACCCGCGCAATCCCTTTCTGCACCCCATCGATATACAGCCTTAGCGTGCTGCCTTCACACACTCCGGCGATATGATGCCAATGCCCCAGCCAGTCAGCCGGCAGCCCCACCGTACAGTCGCCCCGTCCCCACCCTCCCGCAAAAAAACTAAGGCTTTTATTATCGACGACCTGCAGGACATGGTTATCCCCCTTGGTCAACAGATCCACCAGGTCTCCACCTCCCGCTACCGGATACACCCAGGCCATCATGGTAAGGGTCTCCCCCAGGATGTCCAGACTGGGAGAATTGGGAACTTCTACATAATAATCCTTTCCCAACAACAATCTCCCCACCCCGCTCCTACGCACGCTATCACCTCCGCCTTGCCTGCTCTCACCCCGCGTCTGCCCGCGCTTATCGGGCATCCCCCCCGTCCGGATTATCCTTCCCTGATTCGCAAACCCTGACCGGTCCGGCACTACACTGTCATCGGTAGCTGCATCCGGCGACAGATCCAACAACACCGATTCGTCATTGCGGCTATATACCGAAAATCTTTCCCGCACCCCCATGACGCCGATCCCCTGCATACCTTCCCCTGCAATAGCCAACTCCTGCGAGATCGTTCTCTTTTCTCCCGGCCCCAGCAACAGCGTATCCCTCAGTACCAAAGAATCATTAACCCTCACCGGGATATAAAAAGAATGGGGATCCCCCCCGATATTCTGTGCCGTAAAAGAAAGTTTCTGTCCCTCGCCCTTCCTGAGCATGGGTCTGACAGCCAGCCCGGTTATTTCCACGGGCCCGCCCCCCTCTTCCCCGGCCTTATTCCCTAATTGCCTTTCGCCTTCCCGTCCTTCTTCCGCTCGTATTACTTTCACCCCCACCGCCTGCATTCCTTCGATCCGCAGCTCCACCATCCCATATGGATAAAGACGGCAGCCGATCGAATCCACCATCTCAGCTCCCGCAGCCACCAGGCAGTTCTTATGTCCCACCTCCCGGCCATTCGCCAGTAACTTTACGATCTTCGTTCCGGGGGCCCCCTCGTTACGCACGGAGAACCGCACCCAGAATAATTCATGGGGCGCCACTTCCCTCTTCGACAAAGAGAGATCCTGCACCCGGAATTCCGGATCGCCTCCCTTATCGAAATCCCCCTCCTTACCGGAAGACCATCCCTTCCCCGGCGTCCGGCTCATCTCAAATACCATTTCTCCGCCCTGCCCGATCACTTCATGCGGCAGTAAAAAACCATCAACCCTTTTATGATTAACCCACAAGGATTTTACATATACGTTTGGGTTCCCCCCGCTCTTCATATTCCCGATCTCCGCGCCCTCATCCCGCGACTTTATTACCCATCGCTTTCCATTCCGCAAATGAAGGATCATCTCCCGGAAAAGAGGAGAGCCGATAGCATAAAAAGGTCTCCCCGGGCATACCGGGTAGATCCCCATCGCACTCAACACATACCAACTGGACATCGATCCCAGGTCGTCATTCCCCGGCAGTCCGCCCGAGGCGGTGGAGAAGCGTTTATCCATGATCGTTCTTACCCAATATTGTGTCCGGTCAGGCCTGCCGGCATCGTTAAAAAGATAGGGAACATGAAAGACCGTCTCATTATCAAAAACAATAGATTGATCCGTGAGCGCAGAATCCAGCCGGGCCGCAAAAGCCTCCCTTCCCCCCATCAGGTTGATCAGGTCCTTCACATGCTGGGGTGCAAAAAAAGAATAAACCCATTTATCGCCTTCTTTATAGCCGGTCGTGCCGGGCTGCAAGTTGAATTGGCTCCCGTCACGGGGTAACAACAGCAATTCAGCGGGATTGAATAGATTCCTGTAGCTATAACTTCTTTTCAGGAATGCCGCCGCTTCTTCCTTCCGGTGCATGACCAGTCCGGCAAACTGACCCAGCGCCCAGTCATCATAGGCATATTCCACCGTCCGGGTGACCGATTCGGAATAAGTGAAAGGAATATATCCCTGCTGATGATACACTTCCATATCGGATTGGAGAAAAGGCGCTTCTGCCAGGCTTTTTTTCATGGCGTTGTACGCAAGAGCGCTGTCGAATCCACGAATGCCCTTTAGCCAGGAATCCACAATGATAGGTACCGCATGATTGCCCGTCATCGGCTCTATGGGAAGATGGCCTGTCTGCCGGTAGATATCCAGCATAGACAAGATCATATCCCGCTGCCGCTCCGGGAACAAAAGACATAAGAGCGGATGTAAAGAGCGAAAAGTATCCCAGGGGGAGAATTGCCCGTATTCATTTTTTCCCGATGTGCTATGGACCTGCCCGTCGCGGCCCCTGTACTTTCCCTCCACATCGGAAATGATCCAGGGTAATAATAAAGAATGATAGAGCGCCGTGTAAAAGATCTTCTTTTTCTTTGAATCGCTGCCTTGCATACTCATCCCCGTACTATCTTTCCCGCCGCTGACCTCAAGGCTTTCACCGATCCCGACCACCGATAATTCCTTCCGCCATTGCCCCGCAGTCCTTTCTTTCACCTGGTCGAATCCCAGCCCGCCAGTCTCTGCGTCGATATTTTTTTCCGCGCTCTCCGGGCTGACAGTCGAGACACTGATCCGAAGAACGATCACAGTAGCTCCCTCAGCCGAAGGGGCAAACCGGAGTATAACCCCATCCTTCGAAGGATCTTCGCCGTTATCATCCCGGTCATAACGGAGGACCACCGGGAATGCAGCTCCTTGCAACGAACGGCGGGACGTACGGGTGATCTCGCCCATCCCCCCGACAAAGACCCTGGGGATAACATGAGCGGGAAAAGTCAACCGGAACAGACCTGTCCTTCCCGAGGCCGTAACCTCCGCCACACTATGATCATCTGAAAATTGCACCCTGTAATTGCCGGGACTGGCTTTCTCGTCGCAGTGCAGGAAAGGCCGCCCTCCCGAAGGTCCCATCCTATCCGCTAACCTGCCCCTTTCCTCCGAGGGTCCCATCGGCTCTCCCCCGTTCCCCAGTGGCATGATCTTTATTTGCCCTGCCGACCCACCCGGATAACCACTCAGATGATGGAAACAACTAAAAAAATAAAGAGAGCTATCTCCATAATCATATCCTCCGTTCGCCTTCGTCTCCGGCGTCAATTGCATCATTCCCCAGGGAGCCACGGCTCCAGGATAAGTTCCGCCTTCGCTCCCCCACCGGGTGAACACATCACTCTTACCCGTTCCGATAAAAGGATCTACATAAGATAAAATGTCCCGCTCCCCCGCCGATCCGGTGTTCCCTTGCGCAAACCCCTCCCCTCCCGACAGCAGCATCCCTGCCAGCGCCAACCAGCCTATTCCTCCTGAAAACCTCATCGGCATGTCCTTTTATATTTTAATATAGATCTTCTTTTTATCCAGCGCCCATCCCACCGACCAGCAAAGCAACATATAACAGACAGCGAATACCAGCGTACCCAACGATCCCGTGAACAAAACCTGAAAAAAGACCTGGTTGATCCAGGTATAAAAATCCAGTCCCGGCCGGACCCACACTAATTGCAAAATAGTTAATAACAGCTCCGATAATAAATAGATCGCCAACGGGTTCTTCCCAAACACCTGGAAAAAATGAATACCCCGCCGCCACTGCTTAATTTCAATACAAAAGATCAGTAATCCTAATAGAACCAGGTCGATCCCTATGGTAAGCAATACAAAGGGGCTGGTCCACAATTTTTTGGCTACCGGGAAGAACTGTCCCCAGAACAGGGCGATCAACACCAGCAAGGCGCCGGTTATCATCAATTTGGCAACAGCCTCATAGTTTTTTCCCTTTTCCCGGAGAAAGACACCGGCCTGGTAACCGGCGATCACATTTACGACAGCGGGCAAAGTGCTTAGCAACCCCTCCGGGTCAAAAGCGATCGGTCCCCCTTTATCATGATAAAGATGATTCTCTCCCAAAAGCCAGCTATCCAGCAGCGTTCCGGCGTTATGGGTCATGGTCAGTTCCTGTCCGTGCTGTCCGAACAGATAGAGTGCTGCCCAATATCCCAACAGCAGGAATGCAGCCAGCCACAGGCTCGCCTTCCTGGACAAATAATGGACGATCAGGGCGCCCGCACCATAACACAGCGCTATTCTTTGCAACACGCCCATGATACGGGTATGGCTTAAAGGATTAAAGGCCCAGCCACCGCCATCCAACCGGTGAACAAAGGGAAACCAATACATCAGGTAGCCCAGTAAAAAAATAAGAAGGGTCCTTTTAAAAAGTTTGCGCAGAAAATCCCCTTCCCGCTCATACTTATCTTTTGAAAAACTAAGCGCATTTCCTACCGCAAAAAGAAAAGATGGAAATACGAGGTCCGTAGGCGTAAATCCAAACCAGGGCGCGTGATCCAACGGCACATAAGGATCGGCGCCGGAACCGGGCGCATTGACAATGATCATAAAACAAATAGTAAGCCCCCGGAACAGATCGAGCGAAAGAGAGCGTTCACCTTTTAACATCTTATGCTGCTATTTAAAAATCAGAAAAAATAACCCCGTCGCGGCTGGCAGCTTTTTCCGCCTGCACGGAAACCTGTCCCGGGTCCTTGCCGTCCTCCTCAAAAATGACTAGGCTATTCAGGCCTGCCTTCAACCAGCATTCAGGAATATATAAACCCGGCGCCGCCGTCTTTTCCGGGTAACGGCCCAGATTATGCCCATTGACCCAGACAGATCCATGCCCTAATCCCTCCGTATGCACCCGCCAGATCGGATGTGCGCCCGAAGCGCCATAAGCAGGGGCGACGAACCCGCTTCGATAAAAGCAAGGCCCATTCCGGGCTTCCGGCTTCCCCCCAGTTTCCTGGCCGCTCGCCTTTTCCGTCACTCTCGCCCCGGCTAACGGTTTCCAATCAGCCGCCAGCGGGCTCTCAGGCCCTCCCCGCATACGCCATCCCGTTACTTCTTTTCCTGGGCCGGTATAATTCGCCCGTACCGGTTTGTCAATCCCTCCCTCATTAGAGTAATTCTCCATGAACAGGGTCAGTACCAAGGGTCTTTGCAGAGTATCCAGGCCGCCGATGATCACCTCGAAAGGTTGATTCCATCCCTCATGCCGGCCTATTTTCCGGCCATTGATAAATACCGTGGCATTCTCATCCACGCTTTTAAAATTCAGCCCGATCTGCGAAACGCCTGCTGCAGGCTCCGCCAGAACCGTGCGAAACCAGCCAAACCCCTGCTTACCGCCAAAGGCATCCTGCCCGATCGCATAATCCTGCCAGCCGGTGGTGCCGGTCGCGGGAAATACACTCCGGTCGCTATCTGCCCCGGCTTCCGCTTTTAAAAACTTCCACCCTCCCAACGTGACGATCGAAGGCCCCCCTTTCCGCAGAATCGCTTTTCCGAAAAGTCCCTTGCGATCTACCGAATCCATCGCCCCCAGGTAGGCCGCCAGTTTATCACGACCATCATGCGCCGTAAAAAAAGCTAAGACATGTTGCCCTCTTGAAAGGTTAAAAGTGATTTCCCCACCCCGGATATCGCCTGTGCCCGCCGGCACGCCATCCACAAAAGCAGTCGCCCGGTCGCCGCCCTCTACCTGTAACGTATACATGCCAGCCTCATCCGTGTGAAGGGTCGTACGATACCAGGCATCCGCCGTCCCGTCGCCATCTGCCCCCATCTGCAAAGGCTGCCCGCTATATTTCCAGTCGTTGTCATAATATCCTCGTCCAGCCGGGGAAACACCTGTCCGAAACTGCCAGGGAGTCAGCGATAGTTTCCCGGTTCTACGACTCGCAATAGCCTGTCCCATCCTGGCCTCACCCGCTTTCAATGGCACCGGAGCAGGCCGATCCCCATAAAGCCATACAGGATATTCAGCGCTCTCCTGCCACGGAAATTCGGCGACCAGGTCCATCCGACCCTGCTGCGTCGGTAATTCGCCTGATTTTACGGGCATATCCCCAACATAATCCGGTCCGCAAACAATAGAATGCCTGCCCGCCGATTCCAAAAACCAGGTACGATCCGCCAGTCGGGAATTCACAGCCAATATCCTCCATTTCTTTCCCCCGACGCTGAATACATATTCAACAGGCGTGCGGGCATCTGAAAATTTCGCCTGCAGCACCACCTGCTGCCCCCCGGCCTCCTGAGCCGCCCCCACCGAAAGCGCATCCCCTCCTTTCAAAACAATCGCCTTACCCCGCACATTGAAATACAACTCCGCCGGGCTGCCCGCTTCCCCATAGATCACCATCGTCGTAATATTCCCCTGCCCGCTGATACCGAGCATCCTTACCGGCGCCCATTCCAGGGTCACCAAAGAGTCCATAGCAAAATGATGTACGACAGGAAAGATCTCACCGGGAGCTAATGACAGCGAGCCTCCCAAAGGGAGTCTCGCCCATGCAGAAAGCCCGGCGCCTTGCTTCATCGCCAGGGTCGCCGGTATTGCATTCCCGGAATGGTTATCCAGGAAAATAACATCTCCGGCCGGGCTATGCCTGGCCGTAACCGTAACAGCGGTATCCGTCTTACCACCGGCAGGGCTCATACCGGCATTATCAACAACGGCGCCCTTCCAGTCCTCGGTCGCATCCTCACTGTTCTCTAGGATCTCCGCGAAGCTTCGGGCCCACCAGCCCATCCGCTTAAACCTATAATAGATTGGACGCAGGTCCCCCGCCTGCCCTACGGCAGCCCCATAATCATAGGAAGCGGCATCTTCATCATTATTCGTATACGCGAAATTGCTGCCGCCATAGGCCATATAGTAATTATACCCATTCCCTCCGTGCGCGATGATCTTCCAGGTCCGCCGCTCATATTCACGGGCATCCTTATCCGTAGAGCCATACCCGGAATACCATACACTCCAGAATTCCGTCGACATCCAGGGATTGGGCCTCGAAGGATCATCCAAAGACGCCGCATCGCCTCCCGCATGCACCACGTCACCCGCTCCTGCTACGCCGGCGCCTCCCGCCGGTCTGCGAGGCAGATCGCCCGCCGGATCGCTGGAATGATGCAGCCCACTGAAAAAATAAGGAACTTCCAGCCCCATCGACAAAGCCTTGTCGCGCAGATGCCGGAAATATCCGTCCGGCATGACCGTACCCCATCCCTTCGGATGCTCATTTTCCAATTGCACCAATACCACCGCGCCGCCATGATGGATCTGTTGCCGGCTTACGATCGGCAATAGCTTACCGAAGAACCGGTCTACATATTTTTCAAATTCCGCATTATCCTCCCGCACACGAACCCCCGGCTTGAAACGCAGCCACAACGGATAACCCCCATTATCCCATTCCGCACAGTAATAAGGCCCCACCCGGACAATAGCATACAATCCCATATTCCTGACAAGCCGCAGGAAAGCCTCCAGGTCATGGTCTCCGCTGAAGTCCCACTGCCCTTCCCTGGGCTCATGAAAATTCCAGAAAGTATAGATCTCTATGCAATTAAAACCCGCCCGCTTGAGCCGGAGCAACCGGTCCTGCCATAAGGCACGGGGTACCCGCGCATATTCCATACCCGCCGAAACTAAAAAGACACGCTTGCCCCCCACCAAAAATCCCCTGGCGTCAAAATCGATAAAAGGTTTCGCCCGGGCAGCAGGTGGAAAAATATGATCATTGGCCCCCGGCAGATCAAAGCCAGGTTGACCATCCGCCCCCCTGAACAACAGGCAACATAAGGCTAACAGTAGGACAGGTCTCATAAATTCTTTCGGTATTTATTATACAATTCCATTGACACCGTTACGGCATCCCCTTTTTCCACAACCTCATAGCGGTCATGGCTGTTTACCCATTTCCACTCCCAATTCTTAACGGCCGCATCAACGACTTTCCAATCAAGATCAGAACCCGACGCCAGCGACTGATCCAAAGTCCGGAAAAATAATTCCCAACGGGGTTTGTAGAATCCTGCGATCAACCCGGACCATTGCCGGCAGGAGTACTCCCGTAACCCGCTCTCCTTATCGCCCCAGAGCGTAATGATATCCCGGGCATTCCATTCATACAGATCTTTTTCTGCCGGAGTGATCCCATTATCCCGGGCTTCCTTTATCCATTTGCCCAAAAGGAAATCATGCCGGGTAGCCAGGAGACGGTCCATATCATCCAGCAACTCCAGGAACTGCCGTCTATATTCCTGGTAGGCCGACGCTTCTTTCAGCCGCCAGGCTTCCGCTATCTTTTGCTGCAAAGGGCTGGCATAATTGGCCAACACCTGCCGGCTGATATCCACCAGGTCATATCGGAACCCATCGCTGCCCTTGAAAGCAGGCGCATTCTTTATAAAGAGATCCCAGGCGCTCACTAGTTTCGCCGGGTCATAATCGAGTCCCGTCAGCACCCGGTCGATCTTTTTTTCAAAAGTAGGCCGCGCCACTATAATGGACTCGTTCCCCCCTTCGCCAAGGCCGCCGTTATATACGCTGGCTTCCAGGATCCGCCAGGCCTGATCGATCGCCGAGTCAGCGGCATGCCTTTCCTTCAACGAACCAGTCGAAGCACCGGCATCTCCATAACGCTGAAGCGCATAAGTGTGTAGCCAGCCATCCACATCCACCGGGCTGTCATTCCATACATTCTCCAGCATCAGCTGGTAGAGCGCGGGATTCTGCTCGATCCCTTCCGGGGTGAGGCCGATCCCGATCATCTTACCGGAGGCCGGATCATGGAGGGCCTGCGAAGGGTCCGCAGCCGCATGGCTCATACGTCCCCACAGGCTGATGTTCCCGCCGAAATTGTGCAACATATTCCAGATCCAGGGTTTGCCGTAATAGGCATCCGTCCTGTTCCAGACGGGATGACTTTCACTGTAAAGATCCAGCAGGATCATATGGTCATTGGGTACGGCATTCAGCAGGGCCTGGATCTGTGTAGGCTTCCAATAAGCTGCATTGTAATGGAACATCCACCCCTGCATCACCCACACAGCCTTCGGATCGGCCAACGCCATCGAGGCAAATACTTTTTTACTCATCCCATCCAGGTAAGAAGAATCACTGGTAGGCGGCACATTCTCATTGAAAGTGTCAGCCGAATACAAATGGTCCGTTCCAAACGCCCGGGTCTGCGCTTCCAGGAATTTTTTGCCGATCTCCTCGAACAGAGGATCGGATGGATCCAGAATATATACATCCTCAAAACCGGCATCCCAATTGGTCTTCTTGACCCTGGCGGAGGGATAACGATCTTTGAAGGAAGGCGGAACGTGTCCCGTAAAGGCAGGTAATACCGGCTTCATCCCGAAAGCCCTTTCGGCGCTAAGTATCTTTTTCTGCAGCTCCTTATGACTATCCTTCCAATGAGCAGGCAGGGGACCACCCCAGGCGTCGATATTCCCCATCCACAACCAGGAAAAATAGGCGGGGCCACTAAAGAAGTGATCGAGCTCCTCTGTGGAAAATCCCATAGACCGGTATACTTCCTGCCAGATGGCTTCTTCACCCGTGAGGGCCAGCGGCATATTGATCCCGTTCAGGGCCATCCAGTCGATCTCCCGCTGCCAACGGGCCCAATCCCACCAGGCCATGGAATAATTGAAGGTGCAATAGTTGAGATAGTAACGATATTGATAGGGAGTCCCCTTATGGATCTTTTTAGCCACCACGGGCAATACTCCCGGCAGCCGGAGGTTCGTCCCGTTCCAGGTGATCAGACAATGACAATATTCCTTCAGATAATAGTTGAGGGCCGATGCCACACTCACCCCGTTGCTTCCACGAAGTATGATCTTGCCGGCGCCTCCGGAATTACCCGCAGTCTTTACGGCTTCCACCTCAAAGACATCCTTCCCTTTCTCCGGCGCTATATACTCTATCACAAACAAGGCCGCCTTATCCCCGACGATCCGCTGCAGAAAAGCGTCCAACGCCTGTTTATCCAGGGTCCCGGGCGATCCCACCGGCGGGAAGGCCCCTGTCTCCCCGGAAAAAACAGCCTGACAAAAAAATACCATCCCGGCGGCTAAAACCCATTTCATTCCTTTCATGGTTCATAACAGTTTTAAAAAAGGAACCTATAAAAGATTTCACCTTCTATAGGTTCCTTCGCAAATTACTCCAGAAATCGTCAAAACCTGAATTTCTATAGAGTCCCCATCGGGCAGGGATTAATAATTCTTATTCTGCAGGATCACCCCCTTGCTTTCATCGATGATCTCCTGCGGAAGAGGCATATAATAATTCTTAGGCCTCGTAAAAGTACGGGCGGGAATAATAACCGACCCATTGTAAGGAGCCAGCGGCGAAGCCGCCTTGGGCTTGCCGACGATCGTGTCCAGGTTGATGATTTTATCCTTGTCCCAACGCAGCAGATCCTGCCAACGGATATTCTCGCCACCCAGCTCTACCCTGCGCTCATGGATCAGCTGCCCCATTCCGGCGCCGGATACCGGCAACAAATGGGCCCGGGTACGAACGGCATTGATCTCCGCATCACCGCTGCCCGCTCCATTCAATCTTATCTTGGCTTCCGCCACCAGCAAATACACATCGGCCGTTCTTAAAACAGGCTGTTTCAGGTCATAATCTACCCCCCCATCCCCACTGGGCATAAAGGCCGTATACTTGCGGATAGTATATCCCGTGGTAGACATGCTGGGCAACATGCGGCCCGTAGACTTACCCGTCATTCCCATAAACATCTGGTAAGCATCCCCGCTCGCAATAGTCACCATATTGGTCTGATTAGGAATAGTATCTCCCACCGAAACCAGGGTAGCTCTTTTACGGATCGTATCGCCCGCTTCGAATTCATCGGCGAAATTCTGCGTGGGATGGTGAAAACCCCAGCCCTGCCAGGACCTTGGCGTGAAATAAGTACTGATAGCCGAAGCAGGAACATTCGAGATCTCCTGGTTTTTATTCCAAACCCCAAAAAGGATCTCCGTATTACTCTCCTGCTGACCCAGCGTAAAATTATCAGTATAATTGGTAGCCAGCGCATAGTTAGGATCATTGATAACATTCGATCCATACTGGATAGCCTGAGAGAATTTATCTTCGAACATATACAACTTGCATAACAGTCCCCAGGCAGCGCCCTTGCTCACCCTGCCCTTATCGGCATTCCCATAAACGACATCCGGCAACAGACTGGCGGCTTTCAGCAGATCCGATTCCACCTGCGCCCGGATCGTATCCACAGAAGACTTGGCGACATTATAACTGGCAGACTGTACGTTACCCTCCAGGATCATCGGCACATCCCCATAGATCTGGCTAAGCACGAAATAAGCATGCGCCCTTAAAAAATAAGCTTCCCCCAAAGACCGGTTACGGATCGCACTGTCCATCACCGGGACCTTTGGAATATAAATGATCGCATTGTTCGCACGGGCGATCTGCTCATAGGCAAAAGGCCAGGTGATATAGATCAATTGCAGCGTGGGGTCGATATTGAATCGCTCGATCGCCTTGAAATCCGGATGGTCTCCATCCACGGCAATATCATCCGACTGATCATCATAAGCATACAGGTCATGACCCACCCAGTCTTCCGTAAAAAGCACATTGTAAATCCCCAATACGCCGGCGAGCACGTCATCCTGGTTGCGCCAATAGTTACTGGTCGTATATTCCCCGGTAGGAGTCTGATCCAGGGGCTTCTTAATACATCCGTAGAACAGGCAGATGGACAGCACCGCCAGCAGGGAAAATAATAAATAGTTCCTATTATTGAATAATCGTTTCATATACCGAATGGTTTAAGAGCCTAAAAATTGATTGTTGCACCGATCATAAAATTCCGGGTTGGCGGGTATTGCGCCAGATCCACCCCTCTCTGAAGGCCCGTGGCAGAGGAACTGGAAGAACCGGAACCAGGGTTGGAAGGATTCCCTGCATAAGGGGAACCCGTAGCCGTATAACCCAGCTCCGGCGTATAGCCCGGATATTTCGTGATCGTGAACAGGTTATACCCGGTGACATAAATACGGACATCGGGTAATTGCCAATCGCTGATGCTTAATTTGGAGACCGTATACCCCAACGAAAGGCTCTTCAAAGAAACATAAGCGCCATTTTTAACCCAGAGGTCGGAAGACCGGTAGTTAGCATTCAGGTTATTGATACTGAGCCGGGGTATGCTGTTGCTCGTACCGGCCCCATGCCAGCGGTTCTTCTGATCGGCATACCAGTTATATACCTGCGTGGCATCCAACCCGGAAAGACGATCGGCATCATACAACTGAAAGCCCGTCGCCCCGGTGAAATTGAAAGCCAGATCGAAATGGCTGTAGTTGACAGATCCATGGAATCCGAATACAAACTTCGGATTAGGATCCCCGAGACGCACCCGGTCCTTATCATTGATGACCCCATCGCCATTGATATCCAGGAACCGTACATCCCCGGGCTTGATATTCGCCTTGTTGGGATCGTTCGCAATACCGGGATCCTTATCGATATCGCTTTGCGACTGGTAAAGACCGCCCGTGCGGAATCCAAAGAAAGAGGCGATCGGCTGCCCCTCATAAGTCCGGGATATATCGGTATTTTCCCTGCCATAAGGCGTCGACGCGAGATAGGTAGAATTACCGTATAACTTGGTGACCTTATTACGTAAGAAAGAACCGTTCACACCCAGTGAATAACTAAGCTTGCCTACCGTATTCTGATAATTCAATTCGATTTCCAGGCCATGGTTGTTCAGGCTGCCCAGGTTATAATCCGGTAACGTGATATTACCGGGGTCATCCGGCAGATTGTTCTGCGCTCCAAAAGTCTCCACCAGCTGATAAGGGATCAGCATATCGGAAGTATTCTTATTGAAATAGGTGAGGGTCGCCGTCAGATGGTTATTCAAAGCGGCCAGCTCCACCGCTACATTAGTCGTTACCGCCCTCTCCCAGGTAATATTCGGATTGGCCAGGCTGGTAATATAGGCCCCGTTATAATTCGTGGTGGTCGTTCCCAGGTTATAGCCATATCCGCCCCCGCCTGTTCCACCGCCACTGCCGACACGGATAATGCTCAGGTATTGAAAATCACCCACGTTCTGGTTACCCAGCTGCCCCCAGCCCCCGGTGAATTTTACGGAATTAATTACTTTCTTCATGCCTTCTCCATAGAACTTCTCGTCAGAGAGATGCCAGCCGGCTGAGAAAGCCGGGAAATAACCCCAACGCTTACCCGGCGCAAACTTGCTGGAGCCATCCGCCCTGAAAGTTGCCGTCAGCAGGTATTTATTTCTGTAGGCATAGTTACCGCGGACAAAATAAGATTGTAATCCCCAGTTGGCATAGTTGCCGCCATAATTGGCGGAGCTGCTGCTGTTACCGAGATTCAGCACCCGCTGATCGGTGCTGGTATCCGAAAAGCCTGTCCTGGAAGCTCCGAAAAAATTACCGTCAAAAGTCTGGGCGGAATAGCCGCCGGTTAAAGTCAGCGCATGCACCCCTCCGAAAAGATGGTTGTACGTAAGATAATATTCCTCCAGCGGACTTTTGGTTTTATAAAAAGACTGGCTTAGCGCGGCGATCGAAGGACCACGGGTCTGACCCGGCATGGCATTATCAAATTCATAGTAATCATTGCTGCTGAAATCATATCCGTAATTGGCCCGGATCTTCAGCCCTTTCAAGATCTCCAGCTCGACATAGGCATTCGCGAGCAACCGGTTCGTCTTACTGTATTTCTGGATCTCATTGGCCGTAGCGAGAGGATTATTGATATCGCCTAGTTGATTGTCTGCCTGGGAAGTACCCCAGCTTCCATCGGCATTCTTTACCGGGATAGCCGGGTTGAAACGGATCGCGCTCCATACCAGTCCGGTCTGGGAAGATTTGGTATTGGGCGCTGCCCCATCAGTATTGGAATACACGATATTCTCTCCCACCTTAAGCCGGCTTCCTATCTTATGCTCTGAATTAAGACGAAAACTATATCGCTTAAAATAAGAATTCGGGATCATCCCCTTCTCATTGTAATAGTTTCCGGAAAGACTGTAATTGCTACTGGCATTTCCCCCCCGGAGGGCGACATCTGCATTCTGCACATTGCCCGTCCCGAAAAGAGCCCGCTGCCAGTCAGTACGCTGAACGGAATAATAAGGATTGCTCCATACCGTAGGTACGGAGAGCCCGTCATTGGTATAGGCTTCTGTCTTCAGGCTCACCAGGTCGGGAGCCGACAGCATGGGAAGATATTTCGATGCTTTCTTGGTGCCGGCATATACGTTCACCGATGTCTTCAGCGCTTCACCGTAATTGCCTTTTTTGGTGGTGATCAGCACCACCCCGTTGGCCGCCCGGGAACCATAGATGGCAGAGGCAGAAGCATCCTTGAGTATTTCAACACTGGCAATATCATTGGTATTCACGTCATTCAACCCTCCCGAAGGCACTCCGTCGATGACGATCAGCGGATCGGAGTTGTTGATCGTACCCGTCCCCAGTATCCGGATGCTGGGGATATTCCCGGGACTGCCATCGTCATGCACGATATCTACACCGGTAGCCCTTCCTTGTAAGGCATCCCCTACATTACTGACCGGCAGATTCCTGATATCCTCCCCTTTCACGCTGCTGACCGAACCCGTCAGGTCCCTTTTCCGCTGAGACCCATACCCTACTACCACCATATCCGTCAGCCCCGTAGCAGACACCTGCAGCGTTATAGAGATATTCACAGGCTGATCGTTACTGACCGTGATGCTTTTCCGCACGCTCTTATATCCTACAAAAGAAATTTCGATCTCATAATTGCCGTTGGGAAGATTGAGCTGGAATTTCCCTTGCTTGTTCGTAACGGTCCCGGTACCCAGGCCCTTCACGGTCACAGCAGCCCCCTCGATGGGAGCGTTGTTCTCATCCTTCACCGTTCCGGTAACCTGTGTGGGAGGAGCGACAGGGGGGCTATGAGGGGCCTCCTTCTCCTTGACCACAATGACCTTCTCATGTATGACATACGTGAAAGGCTGATCTCTAAAACAAATAGCCAGTACGTCCTCTACAGACCCATTGCTGACCCGGATAGTCACTTTTTTGGCCTTATCCAGCATATGGCTGTTGAACATAAAACTGTAACCGGTCTGCTGCTGCAAGATCTCGAAGATCTGCTCGAGGGAGGCGTGGCTTTTGTAAATCGTCACCGTTTGAGAGAGCCCGGTGGCGCTAACCTGTAAAGAGACAGTTAGCAGTAGAATGGCAGTTAATCTCATAATCGATAGCATTTGAGATGACAAAAGCCGCCGTTTGGGCATGGCTTTGCCATTTGCAGTTACCTTCATACTTTTGTGAAGTTTGGTTTAACAATACAGTGTCATTTCGCTTTGGCCTGTTCAGGACAACCAATCTATTCGCCAGGGGCGGCTCCAATCGCTCCTGGTTTTTTATTGGATTTTTCGACCGCCCCCCTTTAGGGCAATACAATGATCTTCTTCCCTTCGATCTGAAAATGCACCGTTCCGGTCAGTTCCAGCGTATGCAATAGCTCCGATATATTCTGGGTCCGTGGAACGATACCCGTAAAATCCTGATCCGTTTTCAAAGTATTATAGATTACATCCACATTATACCATCTCTCCACCTCCCGCATCAATTCCCGGATGCTGGTCTCCTTAAACCGGAACATTCCATTCTTCCAGGCTACGACCTGTTCCGTATTGACATCCGCCACCTGGAGCGACCGGGCCTCATTGTCAGCGATCGCCTGTCTCCCAGGCGCAAGGCTCACCTCCGACGCAGAAAGCTTCACTTTCACCGCCCCTTCCAGTAAAGTAGTGCGGATGCTTTGCTCATTCTCATACGCCTTGATATTGAAATGAGTACCCAATACCTGGACATTGATCCCTTCTCTCCCGCTCCCTAAAGGAGGGACTACATAAACCCTGAAAGGCATAGCAGCATTTTTAGCTATTTCAAAGTAGGCCTCTCCCGTTAGTTCGACCAACCGCTCCTTTCCGACAAAAGAGGTCGGGAAACGAAGAGAAGAGGCGGCATTCAGCCAGACCTTACTGCCATCGGGCAATATCACCTGGTACTGACCTCCACGAGGTGTTGAAATAGCATTGTACAACACTTCCCCCGTATGTTTATTTTTGGTATCATAGGCCAGTGCGCCCGCATCCACTTTCACAATACTCGTATTTCCCTGTTGCCCGATCAACCCGTCGTGCGCGCTATCGAGAACAATGGTAGCGCCATTGGCCAGGGTCAGGACAGCCTTGTTACCGCCGGGATGGATATCGTTGTTGGTATGCACAGTAGCCACGGGGATTGTCTTGTTTATTTTGCTTTTATGAAGGGCCCGGTACGCGACAGCGCCTGTCACAACCACGATCACCGCAGCAGCTACCCTCACCCAGCCCAGGGACAAGACTCTTTTCCGGACAGGCGATAGCGTAGCTGACCGGATCGCATACCACATCCTGTCCCAATTTCTGAGAGGGAGGACGATTTCTTCTTCCTCATCATTATTCTTATCGAGAATAAGGTCTTTCAGCAATGCCGGGCTCTCTTCCGATTGCAGCAGCCTCAACATTTCTTCCACTTCCTCCTTCGTCGCCTGGCCACTGCTATATTGCTGCAATAAATAAGATATCCTGTCTTTCCCCATAGCTTATAAATAAGATCCATCGCTATAGAGTCCGCTGAGAAGAAAAAGGATGAGGTGAAAACGGGTTTTTTTAAAAGAATTTCAGGAAAACAGGCCCACGATGAGCCAAAAAACAGATAAGGCATTATCTTTCATGTAGTTGCGAATCAACTTCATCGCTTGTATCAAATGACTTTTCACCGTGTGAGGAGATAGTTTCAGCGTCTTTGCAATTTCATGAGTACTCTTACCCTCCCGGCGGTTCAATTCATAAATGAGCTTTTTCTGAGGGGACAACTGTCCGACGGCCTTGTTTATAAATTTCTGACCTTCATTGGCATAGATCGTTTCTTCCGTCTCATTACTGGACTCCTTTGCATTCCACAAAGACAGTTTAAGGATCCTCGCCTTATTCGCCTCGTTTTTCAAATACCGGCTTACCTTATTATATAAAATCGTGTAGAAATAAGCCCTGGCGTCCTTGACACCGGAGAGATGGCCCCTCCCCGTCCAGACGCTGATAAATACATCTTGTGTTATTTCTTCCGCGGCGAAGGCTGAATGGGTCCATTTGAAAGCCAGTGTATAGATCCTTCCCCTGCATTGGCGGAAAAAAGCTTCAAAAGCTGCTTCGTCTCCCGCTGCAATCGCTTCAAAAAAAGCCTTATAGTCACTATCGGACGGTAAACTGGCCATAGTTATTCCTAAGTTGCTACTAATTAGTTTGGTGGTGTCGCTCGATAACCAGATTAAAGTTAGCAGAAATTATTAAATATGTAATAATTTCATTTGATGAATTTATTAAGGTTCCTGGTTATCGCACTCCCTCTTTTTGCTTCCTGCCGGCAAAAAGAAAAACCCGGTACGCTCTTCACGGAAATGCCTTCCTCCATTACGCATATTGATTTCCGTAATGATATCAAAGAGAATGCAGACTATAATATCCTCACCTATGAATACCTGTACAACGGCGCCGGAGTGGCAGTCGGAGACGTCAACGGAGACGGCCTTCCCGATATTTATTTTACCGGCAATATGACCCCGGATAAACTCTACCTCAATAAAGGAAATTTCCAGTTCGAAGATGTCACCGATAAAGCGGGAGTCCGTGGACGTGACCGGTGGAAGACAGGGGCCGTGATGGCAGATGTCAACGGCGATGGCCTGCTCGATATCTTTGTCTGCTACTCCGGACCGGGCTCCGATGCGGACAGGGCCGACGAACTATATATCAACAACGGAGTGAAGGACGGTATCCCCACCTTTACCGAGAGCGCGAAAAAATACGGACTCGATGCTCCGGGGACCTATACCACCACCGTAGCCTTTTTTGACTTCGATCATGACGGGGACCTGGATATGTTCATGGTCAATCATGCCGACATGTTCTTCAATCCTTTCTTCAACACGGATAAATTGCGGGCAAAAAGACATCCGCAATTCGGCAACCGCCTGTACCGCAATGACGGCGGGCATTTTACAGATATCAGTGAGCAGGCCCATATCGACGGAAGCGGCCTCAATTTCGGGCTCAGCGTGGCTACCAGCGATATCAACGGAGACGGATGGCCTGACATTTATGTCACCAATGATTACGATGAACGTGATTTTCTGTACCTCAACAACCATGACGGCACTTTCCGGGAAGCATTGACCAAGGCGGCCAACCATATTTCCGAATTCGCGATGGGCTCGGATATCGCCGACTATAACAATGACGGGAAGCCCGATATCGTCGTGCTGGACATGCTGCCGGAAGACAACCATCGCCAAAAGCTGCTCCGGGGCGCCGACAATTATGATAAATATACCCTTCGGGCAGATCATGGCTTTCATCACCAGCAGATGAGGAATACCCTCCAGCTGAACAACGGCAATGGCCCCGACAGCATTCCCCTCTTCAGTGAAGTGGGTCAGTTGGCCGGCATGTCCAATACGGACTGGAGCTGGTCTCCCCTGCTGGCAGATTTTGATAATGACGGATGGAAGGACCTGTTCATTTCCAATGGCATCCTCCGGGACATTACCAACCTGGATTTCGTGAAATATACTTCCGGTTATTCGGTGGGCCAGGCAGAGAAAAGTGGCGATAAATTCGAAATGTGGCAACTGGTGCAGAAAATGCCTTCTACCAAAATGACTAATTACCTCTTCCACAACAATCATGACCTCACTTTTAGCAATACCTCCGCCGAATGGGGGCTAAGCCGAAAAGCCATCAGTAACGGAGCCGCCTATGCGGACCTGGACAATGACGGAGACCTCGACCTGGTGATCAATACCCTCAACGACGGCCCCATTATCTACCGGAATAATGCCTCGGAACAGCACAAAGGACATTACCTGCGCATCCGTCTGCAAGGACGATCGCCCAATACCCTCGCGATCGGGGCGAAAGTATATGTGACTACTTCCCAGGGCACTCAATTCCAGGAACAATACCTTTCCCGGGGATTTCAATCCTCCGTCGACCCCGTCATGCATATCGGCACCGGCCCCGACTCCTTGATCCAATCCGTCACCGTGGTCTGGCCCGGGGATCGGGTCTGGCCTGGGAATCGGGTCACCTGGCTTGCCAACGTCAGGGCAGATACGCTGTTGACTCTTTCGGAAACAGCAGCGACCCGACCCGACCCGCCCTACCAAGGAGACTCCGCATTCCCTCACACACAGCTCTTCACCGATATCACCGCTGCCTCCGGCATCAGCTATACCCACCAGGGTTCCGGTTTCGTCGACTTTAAAGTATACCCCTTATTGCCCTACCAGGTATCGCGGGTAGGCCCCTGCCTGGCGAAGGGAGATGTCAACGGCGATGGTCTGGAAGACCTGTTCATCGGCGGCAGCTCCGGCCAGGAAAGCAGGCTCTACCTGCAAACTTCAGAAGGAGTCTTCCGGCCTGCCACCCTCCAACCCTGGAATTCGGACAAGGACCACATCAATACCGGCGCCCTGTTCTTCGATGCCGACGGAGACGGAGACCTGGACCTTTACCTGGTCAGCGGAGGAGCCGATTATCCCCAGGGTAGCCGCAACTACCAGGACCGCCTCTTTGAAAATGACGGCAAAGGCAACTTCACCCTGGTGGCCGATGCGTTGCCGGCTGAGACCATCAGCGGCGCCTGCGCAAGGGCCGCCGATTATAATAAAGATGGACGCCCCGACCTCTTCGTGGGAGGCAAGCTAGCGCCCGGACTTTTCCCCTCTACCCCCGAAAGCTTTCTCCTGAAGAATATCAGCCGGCCCGGTCATATCCGGTTTGAGAGAGATAGTACGGGGCAAGACAGCCTGCTGGCCCACACGGGTACAGGCCCCGGCATGGTGTCGGACGCCTGCTGGATCGACCTTAACAAAGATGGCTGGCCCGACCTGGTCCTGGCAGGGGCTTTCATGCCGATCACCATCTTCGAAAACAAAGCAGGCAGGCTCGTCGATCAAACCAAAGCCTACGGCCTCGATCATACCCAGGGCTGGTGGACCAGCATACTGGCGGCGGACTTCGATCACGACGGAGATACCGACCTGGTGATCGGCAACCTCGGCACCAATACCCAGTTCAAAGCTTCGGCCACCGAACCCCTGCGGATCTACTACGGGGACTTCAGCGGCAACAAAACTTTCGACCCCATCCTCACGTACTATATCCAGGGCAAAAGCTATCCTTATGCGTCCCGGGACGAACTGCTTCGGGAGCTTCCCGCGAGCCAGAAAAAATTCAGCCGTTACGCTGCCTATGCCGACGCACAGATAGAAGATATGTTCACCCCTGAACAAGTAGCCGCGGCAGGAGTAAAAGAGATCCGCATTCTGTCATCCCTCTACCTGCATAACGACGGCAAACGGCATTGGACACAGCATCCCCTTCCACAACGGGCACAGATCAGCATGATCAACGGGCTGGTCCCGTCAACAATCAACGGAAAGGAATCCCTTGTGCTGGCCGGCAATTTTTTTCCCTTCCGGGCACAACTCGGCCCCCTGGATGCGGGCATCGGCCTGGTCCTGCAAATGGACGAACACAGGCATTTTATCAGCCAGCCCTATGATCAAACGGGATTGCTGATTCCCGGCGATGTGCGGAGCCTGATCGGCCTCAAAGGGAAAAAACAGGAGTTCATCGTGGCGGCATCTTATAACGGGGCTGTTCAGGTGCTGAGAAAGCAACAATAGCGCTCATCCCGCCGGCGGAGATCCCTACATTTTCACCAGCCGGGAACTTTTCATCCCGCCCCCATTCACCCGGATAAAATAAAGGCCCCTGGGAAGGTCGGCAATATTCAATTGGAAAGAGGTCCCGGTGATCCGGGTGACCATCAGTCTCTGCCCAACCTGGTCATAGACCTCCAGCAGGGAGCCGACATAAGATAGTTCAGAGATGCTCACCGATACGGTATTAACGGCAGGGTTAGGATAGATCCGAAGAGCCGGCCCGTCATTGACGCCGGAAGAAGGCCCGGTAGTCGTAGGCCCGCTGGATGCGGGACTTCCGGTCAGCGCATTGGAGGTAAGCAGGGCCGCGCGGAAACCACCTTCCGCAAACAGGGTCCGCATCCGACTACGCTGTCCGTAGGTGAACAAATGCATACCGATATCATCGGTAAAATCCATATAGTTCATATATAAATTGCCAAAAGGAGTATTCCCGCACGAAAAGATCATACCACTGGGATCTCCCCGGGTAGCCGCCTGCTGTTGAGGAGTATCGTCGACGTAATCATTCCCGCAATCCGCATCCCCCCAGATATGGATCAGGTTGAGCCAGTGCCCGATCTCATGCGTCGCCGTCCTGCCAAGATTAAAAGGAGCGGCTGCCGTCCCCGTCGTCCCGAAAGCCGTATAGAGGATAGTGACCCCGTCTGTCGCTTTAGAAGCGCCTGGAAGACTGGAATAACCGAGAATTCCTCCTGTTAGGTTACCCACCCAGATGTTCAGGTAGCGGTCCCGGTCCCAGGCATCATCACCCCCTCTTGCCGTGAACTTGATAGCATCGTCGACCTGGAAGGATGGCATATTGGTATGCTTACGAACAATACCCGTAGTCGCATTACCATCAGTATCTATGTTGGCTAATACGAACTGAAAGCCGCAATCGGCTGCCAACGGACTATAGTAACCGGGTATTTTTGCGGTATCGGGATTTTGCTTGCGATAATCCTGGTTCAGGACATCGATCTGGGATTGTACCTGCGCATCGCTTATATTCTGCCGGGCAGCGTTGTAGACAATATGAACGACAACAGGGATCCGGATCACGCCAACTCCTTTGCCGGCAGGTTCTGTGCCGGTGACTTCTACCGTAGAACTTTGCAGTCGCTGACGGGTAAATGCTTCTATCTGTTGTATTTTAACCGCCAGCTCCGGATTAGTCCGGATCATCTCCTGCTTGTATTCAACGGAACGACAGTCCTGTTGAGCAACAGAGAGTAAGCTGAACGACAATAAAGCCGACAAGAGTAAAAAAAATCTCATTATACCTTCATTTACAGAGGGTAGTTCATCGGTATTGGTTGTTGAAAGGTGTCTTGCGCAGATGTTACCCCATGGGCATAGCGATTACCTATTGCCCTGGATCACATTTACATAGTGATTGATAGAAACAATTGATCAATAAATGACAATATACCAGATAGGAATTGGAGGGTTCATCAGGCAGGATATTCTACGGTTCGGTTTTTTGATCTGTGAATAGTACCCTTTCGAAGAAACTAACTTAGCAGAATTGGGGCGCAGGGCGGTATTCAGACGATAAGCTACTGTAAAACAATACATTTTTTATCGTATATCAAAATTTTTAAGAGAAAATTTAAGCAGACAGGTTTATTATTAAGAGACCTGAAGCTTATTTTTGCCCTTTATCAGCACTTTTTCTATGATCAGGAAAATCCCATTCATTATTATACTGGCCTTTTTTGCTTCCTGTAACAACGCTTCCCGGCAGGATACTCCCGCGGCGGAGGGGGAAAAAACAACCGATAATACCCCTCCGGTCATCAACTACAGCGTCGTACAGGTGTTACCTCATGATACCTCCTCTTTTACAGAAGGACTACTGGTCCATGACGGCCAATTATATGAAAGCACGGGAACGGAACCTGGTATGCCCATAAGCCGCAAGTCCCTCTTCGGAATCGTAGACCCCAAAACCGGGAAGATCAGCGCCAAGGCCGAACTGGACAGGAATAAGTACTTTGGAGAAGGCATCGCCTTTCTGAAAGACAAAGTCTACCAGCTGACCTGGACTACCAAAATAGGCTTCATCTACGATGCCAAAAGCTTTAAAAAAACGGGAGAATTCACGATTCCCGTTAAAGAAGGCTGGGGAATGACCACGGATGGTACCAACCTGATCATGAGTGACGGCAGCAGCAATATAAGTTATGTAGACCCCGTCACCTTCAGACTGGTAAAAATCGTAGGCGTGACGGATAACAATGGCCCCGTAAGCAATATCAATGAACTGGAGCTAATCAACGGCTTCCTGTATGCCAATCAATGGCAGACCAACTATATCCTGAAGATCGATCCCTCCAGCGGCAAAGTGGTGGGCAGACTGGACCTTACCTCCCTCGTGAATGAAGCAAGGAATAAATATGGCGCCAGCGATACCCTCAATGGCATTGCCTATGACTCCACCACCGGGAAAATATATGTTACCGGAAAATTATGGCCGAATATCTACGAGATAAAATTCACGATCTGAGCCCCTTTTAGGGAGTTGGATTCATTTCATTTCTCCGGATCGGGCAGCCGCAGGGGTAGTTCCAGCCAGGCCAGCCCCACATTACGACGCATATGGCTATCGGCGCCCGGGGGAATTTCAGCAGCGTCATTACCGTCATAGAATATAGCCAGCCGGTTACCATTTTTAACCACGGACGGCAGACCGATGATATGTTTGCTCCAGCTGCAATTAACAGAATCCAATACGATGGCCTTATTTTCAGGATCCCATTTATCGAGATCCTTTGTCCAGTACACCCATATGGCGTCCGTATATTCCAGGTTTCCCCTTATACCCACATGATCGGTAAAGACAAACCATGTCTTGTTCGCGGGCTCATAGTAAACGGCAGAATTTTCCACCTGCTCCTTCTGGGGAAGGAAGGGAGTTGCATCCGGCGTCCACGCGCTATCCAGGTTCTTTGTCCGGGCATAGCTCAACGTGCGCTTTATCACCGGCACATCGGTCGATGCGGCAAAGAGCATCAGATATTCATCCCCATGTTTAATGACGTTCCCGGGGCTGACCGATCCGGCATAATAAGTGCCGGGCGCCGTTCGAATAGGGATAATATCATAACGCTTTTTCCATGGCCCTCCGGGAGCATTGCTTTCCGCTTTTTTTGTGAGATAAGGGAAGGCAGGAATATTGTTCGGCGCGGGTGATACGTGGGGGGTGCCCAAATAAAACATATGCCACTTTACCCCGTCATAATAAACGCTTCCATAGGAAGCAGATCTTGAATCTTCGCTGCCTGGCTCCCCGTAATCCAATATCGGGCCTTTCACCTGCCAGTTTACCAGGTCCTTGCTGGTAGCCAGACAAGCGAGCCAGCCTTTACGCCCGGCCCCATCATAATGCATATAATAAGTCCCATGATCTTCAAATACAAAAACGTCCCTTGCCCCAAGATAATCGCTGCTGTCCGGGCCGGCGCCATATTTCAAAACGACCCCCTGATCTTTGGCATCAAGACGGTACCTGGCGGAAGGGCGGCCATCGGCATAAGAAGGCACGGATACCGCGACTTTCACGGGTGACCCCTGTTCCTGGGTTGCCGTGCAGGAACCCAGGAACAGCATAAGCATACCCGGGACAATTGCGTACAAAAGTTCTTTAGCCATCGCTCTTTTTAATGTGATTTATAAATAAGCGGATTTTGCTCATTATTATTCAACAGGTCGCCCACTTTGATCTGGCGCAGATAACTATCCGGAAGGATATTAGGCTTCCCATTGTAAACATTGCCATCCGGCATGTAGGCACAGGTCATAGCCCTGCG
>DASWFF010000105.1:0-48159 GCA_036394375.1 Puia sp. | reverse complement strand
CAGAATTTCGCCAAAATAGGGATTTAGCTTGCCGCCGTAATGAAAAAATATATAGCACGACTGGGAATTTACGGACTCTTATCGGGCTTAGGCATACCTGCCCTGGCTCAAAATAGCGCTCCCCCCGCCGGTAACCTCGATTTTTACCTGCAGACCGCCTTACAGAACAGCCCCCTGCTGAAAGATTACCAGAATCAGGTGCAGGCAGGTCAGGTGGACAGCCAGATCGTCCGGGCGGGCTACCGGCCTCAGGTGACCGGCAACAGCGTCAACAACTTTGCGCCCGTTATTAACGGCTTTGGCTACGACAATGCCATTAGCAACGGTGGCCAGGCCAGCGCCCTGGTGGCGGTTAATAAGACATTCGTCGGCCAGCGGCACCTGGATGCTCAGTTTGAAACGATCCGGTTGCAAGGCCAGAGCCTGCGGAATACGGCGAAAATATCCGAGCAGGATCTGAAAAAGAGCGTGACGGCCCAATACATCACCACCTATGGCGACGGGCAGCAATTGAACTTCAACCGGGAAATATACGCCCTCCTGCAAAAAGAAGAGTCCCTGCTTAAAGACCTCGCCGAAAAAAATGTTTACCGCCAGACCGACTACCTGGCCTTCCTGGTCACCCTCAAGCAGGAAGGTCTGCTGCTACGGCAATTGCAGATACAATACCAGAACGACTACGGCACCCTGAATTACCTGTGCGGGGTTATGGATACGGCCGCTGTTACTTTACAGGATCCAGGCGTACAGATCCAGGTCTTACCGGATATCACCAACTCGGTTTTCTTCCACCAATATCATATCGATAGCCTGAAACTACGCAATAGCCGGTCGCTCGTTGATTTCAGCTACAAGCCCAAACTGAGCTTGTATGCGGACGGCGGCTATTCTTCCACCTTCGTCTTCGAAGGGTATAAAAACTTTGGCACCAGTGTCGGTATGACCCTGACCGTGCCTATTTATGACGGGCATCAACGGAAAATGCAATACAGCAAACTGGATATTGCCGAGCGCACCCGCACCGGGTATAAGGACTTTTTCACCCGGCAATACAACCAACAGATCGCCCAGTTGTCCCAGCAATTGAAAGCCACGGAAGATCTGATCGGCCAGATCAACGAACAGGTAAAATATTCGGAAGCCCTGATCGATGTCAATGGAAAATTACTGGGGACCGGCGACGCTAAAATTGCAGATTATATCCTGGCGCTCAGTAATTACCTCAACGCGAAAAACCTGCTCACCCAAAATAGTATCACCCGTTTGCAGATCATCAATCAAATCAACTACTGGAACCGATGAATAAATATTTCCCTTTTTCCCGGATCGTCCTCTATGGCATCTTCCTGTTTATTCCCCTTGTTTTTGCTGCCTGCGCCCAGAAGCCGGGGCAGGAGGCCGCTACCGGGAAAGACTCGGCCAGCGCCGAAAAGCCGGGCGAAGCGGCAACTGATTCAGCAGGGAACGTCGGCACCCCCGCCACGGTGACCACCGTCAGCCAGGAGCCCCTGAATGATTATATAGAGCTGAATGCCGTCTCCGCATTCCTGCAGAAAAGTTATGTCAAGGCCAATGCGAATGGCTATTTACAATCCTCCGATATCTACCCCGGCAAATATGTAGAAGTGGGACAGCCCCTGTTCACCCTCAAGACCAAAGAGGCGCAGAGCATCGGCAATTCCATTAAAATACTCGACTCCACCCTGAAATTCTCCGGGCTCAACCGTATCAATGCCAACCAGCATGGATACATCACCCAGCTCAACCACCAGTCAGGGGACTATGTCCAGGACGGAGAACAACTGGCTGTGATCAGTGACCGGAACAGCTTTGTATTCTTACTCGATCTGCCCTATGAGCTCAGGCCCGCCGTGCTTAATAGACGAACCGTGGAACTGATCCTGCCGGATGGTGAAAAACTCACCGGTACGATCGGTAACGTCATGCCGACCGTGGACTCTGCCTCCCAGACGCAGAACGTGGTAATACGGGTAAATACCTCGCATGCAATCCCCGAGAACCTGATCGCCAAAGTGCGTGTGCTGAAGACAGCCCACAACAGCACCCAGTCCCTACCCAGGGCCGCCCTGCTCACGGACGAGACGGAAAGCGATTTCTGGGTCATGAAACTGATCGATAGCGCTACGGCGGTGAAAGTATCCGTTAAAAAGGGCATGGAGACGAAGGATAGGGTAGAGATCCTGTCACCTGTATTCTCGCCATCTGATCGCATATTGTTGACAGGTAATTATGGATTGCCGGATACGGCGAAGGTAAAAATAGAATCACCTGCCACACCGTAATTAGGACAAGCCTATTTTTTTTAAACAGGAAAGCACTTAGCATTGAAAAACTTCTTCGTCTCTTATAAGAATCCGCTGACAGTCACCCTGGTGATGATCATACTGGGCGGGATGTTTGCCTACAGCAGGCTCCAGACCTCCCTATTCCCGGAGATCACTTTTCCTAAAATAAAGATCATCGCCGATGCCGGCCTCCAGCCTGTCAGCAAAATGATGGTCACCGTGACCAAGCCCCTGGAAAATGCCGTCAAACAGGTCCCGGACCTCCTGTATGTGCGCAGTACCACCAGCCGGGGCAGTTGCGAGATCTCCGCCTTCATGGACTGGAAAGCGGATATCGATCTCAGCCAGCAGCGTATCGAATCGAAGATTAATGAGATAAAGAGCAATCTCCCTCCCGGGACCCAGATCACCGTGGAGAAAATGAATCCTTCCATCCTCCCGGTAATGGGCTATACCCTGGAGAGCCATAACAAATCCCCTATTGAATTAAAGCAACTGGCCAATTATACTATCAAACCCTTTTTATCCCAGGTGGCCGGCGTCTCCGAGATCCGCGTGATAGGAGGAAAGACCAAAGAATACTGGCTCACCCTGGACGCGCGTAAAATGAGCACCCTTTCCATTACCCCGGACATGCTCAACACGACGATCGGCCAAACCGGTTTTGTCAAATCCAACGGCTTCCTGTCCGACTATCGCTACCTGTACCTCACAGTGACGGACGCGACCGTGCAAACTAAAGAGGATATAGGGAATATTGTGGTCCGTAACACCGGCAAAAGAGTGATCCTTTTGAAGGATATTGCCGTGATAGACGTTAAAGAAGCCGTTGAATATACCAAGATCAACGCCAATGGCAAAGAGGCACTGCTGATCGCTGTCATCAAGCAGCCGAATGCCAATCTGGTCACCCTTTCAACGGCTATGGAACAGAAAATTGAGCAGTTGAAGGCCATCCTGCCGAAAGGAGTGACCATCCAGCCCTATTACATTCAGGCTGACTTCGTCAATACCTCTGTCAAGAGTGTTACCGATAGCCTTTGGATCGGTCTGGCCCTGGCCATTATCGTGGCGATCATATTCCTGCGCTCTCTCAAAGCCAGCGCTACCATCCTGATCACCATCCCGGTCACCCTCTTCCTGACCCTTATCGTGCTATATGCCATCGGGTATACTTTCAATATCATGACCCTGGGGGCTATTGCGGCCGCCATCGGACTGATCATCGACGACGCCATCGTGGTGGTGGAACAGATCCACCGTACCCATGAAGAACATCCCGAAGAACCGACCACGAACCTGCTGCAGAAAGCGATCAGCTACCTTTTTCCGGCCATGCTGGGGTCCTCCATCAGCACCATCGTCATATTCATTCCTTTCGTACTGATGAGCGGGGTGGCAGGCGCCTATTTCAAGGTGCTCACCAATACCATGATTATCACCCTGATTTGCTCTTTCTTTGTCACCTGGATCGGTCTCCCGGTCGTTTACCTCCTGCTGACAAAGAACAAGAAGCCGACAAAGAAGATCAAGCCTCATAACGTCAAAAATCAGCGATGGGTCTCTTTCTTTATCCGCCGGCCCTACCTGAGTATTGTTTTCATGGCGGCCCTGGCAGTAGCGATCTATCTTATTTTACCCAAACTGCAGACAGGCTTTCTCCCGGAAATGGACGAGGGCAGCATCGTAATGGACTATTCCTCTCCGCCCGGTACTTCCCTGGAGGAGACAGACAGGATGCTGAAAGAAGTAGAGAAGATCATTGTCAAGGTGCCGGAGGTACAGGCCTATTCCCGGAGGACGGGCACGCAGATGGGCTTCTTTATTACTGAGCCGAATACCGGGGACTACCTCATACAATTAAAGACGGATCGCACTAAGTCCACGGATGAAGTGACCAGTGATATACGTAAACAGATTGAAGCTACCCAGCCGGCCCTGCGGGTGGATTTCGGGCAGGTGATCGGTGATATGCTGGGCGACCTTATGACTTCCGTGCAACCCGTCGAGCTCAAGATATTCGGGGATAATCCCCAGACCCTGCAAGACCTTTCTAAACAAGTGGCGAATGTAATATCCAAGGTAGAGGGAACAGCAGATGTATTCAATGGCATCGTCATTGCCGGCCCTTCCGTGAGCATCGAGCCGAGCTACGCCAGGCTGGCCCAGTTCGGGCTGACACCAGCCAACCTGCAATACCAGTTGCAGAATTCCCTGGAAGGAAATATTGTGGGGACGCTGCCGGAGAAAGAGCAGTTGACCAATATCCGCATGGTCTATCCCGGTAGTCGCACCCTCAGCGTGGCCGATATCAGCCGCTTGCAGATTTTTTTACCTTCCGGTAAACTGGTGCCTATCACCGACCTTGCCAATGTATCTGTTAAAGCAGGTGACGCTGAGATACAGCGGGAGAACCTCCAATCTATGGGAGTGGTCACTTCCCGGCTGGAAAACCGCGACCTGGGCAGCGTAATAAAGGATATTCAACAGGTGGTGGGAGCGAAGATCGTACTGCCAACAGGCTATCACATAGAATATGGAGGAGCTTATGCCAATCAGCAGCAATCCTTCAGCGAGCTGCTGATCATTCTCATCACGGCCAGCTTACTGGTATTCGGGGTGATCCTTTTCCTGTACCGCAAATTCTCAGTCGCCCTGGTGATCCTGTTGGTGGCGGTGCTGGGCATTTCCGGGAGCTACCTGGGTTTATACCTCACCAATACTCCCCTGAACGTAGGCAGCTACACGGGCCTGATCATGATCGTAGGCATCATCGGGGAGAATTCTATTTTTACTTTTTTACAGTTCAGGGATTCCCTGGCTACGATGACGGTGGACGAAGCCGTGGTCTATGCTATTTCCACCCGTCTGCGACCCAAGCTGATGACGGCCCTGGGAGCGATCATCGCCCTCATGCCCCTGGCCCTCGGAATCGGCGCCGGCGCCCAGCTGCACCAACCCCTGGCCATTGCCGTGATCGGAGGCTTCGTCATCGCCTTGCCCCTGCTGCTGATCGTCCTGCCTTCCCTGCTGCGATTGCTCTACAGGAAACATACCCCTGCATAAAAACAACGGCCCGAAAGCCTGCCGGATCGGATTCTTCGATCTTTCATCCATTCAGGCTTTCGGGCCGCTCCTGCAAAATATTTTGATAGGGCTCTGCCCATTTTATCCGGGATGGGTTTCCAGGTATTCCTTCAGCGCCAACGCCTGATTATGTTCCGTATCCGGCTCATAGATTCGTTTGATTGGCAGCTTCATGGCAATTATTTGTTGTAATTTACACCGATCCCGTTTCATTCCTTACCGGGTACAAAAAAACAATTTTTATGACTCTTATAATTCTTGGCCTGCTTTTCTTCATCGTAGGCGTCGTTGTCAGACGCCGCGTCCCCTCCCTGGCCGCTTCCGTCAATTATCTGCGTATCGGCGGGCTGGTCCTTGTGTTCGTTGGCTTTATGACAGCCTGCTTCGTCCAGATCGGCACAGGGGAAATAGGCGTACAGGTTCTTTTCGGCAGCGTACAGAACAATATCCTTCCCAGCGGCCTGCATGTGATCGACCCCCTCGTCGACGTTCAACGCCTGGACGTCAAAACACAGAACTATACCATGAGCGCCGTCAGGAATGAAGGCCAGAAGGAGGGGGATGACGCGATCCGGGTATTAAGCGCGGATGGACTGGAAGTGATCATAGACCTGACCGTCCTGTACAAAGTGATCCCGGCCGATGCCCCCAATATCCTCCGGGAGACAGGCATCGACTATACGGATAAGATCGTACGCCCGCTCACCCGGACAAAGATCCGGGACAACGCGGTCTATTACGACGCTGTCTCCCTCTACTCGACCAAGCGCGATGAATTCCAGGGGCGTATCGTCAAGAGCATCGAAGATGAATTCCGTCACAGAGGACTGCTCCTGGAACAATTGCTGATCCGTAATATTACGTTGCCTCAGGCTGTGAAGACCAGCATCGAGCAAAAGATCAGCGCCGAACAGGACGCGCAGAAAATGCAGTTTGTATTGCAGAAAGAAAGGCAGGAGGCCGAACGCAAAAGAGTGGAAGCCCAGGGGATCGCCGACTACCAGACCATCATCAGCGCCAGCCTCTCCGACCGGCAATTGCAATACGAGAGTATCAAGGCACAGCTGGAGATTGCCAAATCCCCGAATGCCAAAGTGATCATCATGGGCAAGGGCAATTCCCCCGTCATCCTGGATACCAAGGGACAGTAAAGGGGCCGGTTTTTCCCGCGAATCTCCAGGGAATCTCATTTTTTTCTAACTTGCAACCATGGAACCTACTGTCCGGATCAGACTCGCTGATAAAGAGGACGCCCCCCTGATCTCGGGTATCAGCCGGCGGACTTTTTACGACACTTTTGCTATATACAATACACCCGAGAATATGGACCTGTATCTCAGCGGCCAGCTGACTTCCGGATCTATCACAGCCGAAGTGGAAGATCCGGGGAATCTTTTTTTGCTGGCTTACCTGGACGGACAGCCGGCCGGTTATGCCCAGCTCAGAGAGAGCGCAGTTCCGCCCGGATTGGAGGGCGCTTCAGCAGAACCGGAAGAAGCGCCGGCCATCGAGATCGTCCGGATCTATGCCGAACAATCCACCATCGGAAAAGGGGTAGGCAAGGCCCTGATGACCCGCTGCCTGGAAATAGCCCGCGAAAAACAAAAGGAATGGATCTGGCTGGGAGTCTGGGAGCACAACCAGCGGGCCATCGATTTCTACACCAAATGGGGATTTGAAAAATTCGGAGAGCATGTATTCATGCTGGGCCACGACGTGCAGACCGATTGGGAAATGAAAAAGAAACTATAGACGAAGCTTCTTCTCAAGCGCTCCCTTGCCAAAACGGCGCGTGCCCCGGAGGGGCACGCGCCGTTGAAAGATACATTTTATGGCCGCAAGGTGGGGTACTTGATTCCCAGCTGCTCCAGGTAGCTCTTGTATTTAGAGGGATCATAATAGTACTGCTTCATCCGGGGACGGAACTGCTCCATGATGGCCTTGTTCAGCTCGACAGCCGGTTTGTCGGTACCCGTGATAAAAGGAGTATATTGGATATCTTTTGTCTGAACATTGTTGAAATAAGCCCAGGCATTGGTAATGATCTCCGGCTTCACCAGCAGATCCAATACCGTCAGCGCTTCGGTTTTCGCCCCGGCGATGACCCCTTTATGAGCGATAGGAGTAGCCATGGCAATGCCATCTGACCAGTTATGGCCTGGTAAGCCGGGTATATTGGAAGGGTATTGCAATACGACGGTAGGCACATTCCAGGAAATATCGGCAATATCATCCGAACCGCCACCCATAGAGAACTTCACCGGAAGACCCAGCGTATCCAGTTTGGTATCCAGTCCGTCAATGGGATGATTCGTCGTCGGATCGTTCTTGGGCGCATTGACTTCTTTCTGGACCGCCCGGGCCAGCAGCTGATCTTCCGCACTCCATTCAGGCAATCCGACCATCTTCATATTTTCATACATGTCTTCGGCGATGGCCTTGTTAAAATGCCCCGGCCAGGCGCTACCCAATATTCTATAGTTCATGGTCGTGTTCGTCATCAAACAGGCCCCTTTGGCAATATTAACCCCATCTTCGAACATCTGCCTGATCTTCGGGTAGGTGCGTTCGCGAAAATAATACCAGACAGCAGCCTTGGACGGCACTACATTGGGCTGATCGCCTCCGTCCGTGATCACGTAATGCGAGCGTTGGGTCGGCTCCATATGCTCCCGGTGGAAATTCCAGCCAATATCCATCAACTCTACGGCATCCAGGGCGCTCCTTCCCCGCCAGGGTGCACCAGCGGCATGCGCAGACTGACCCTCGAAGTTGAACTTCACCGAGACCACTCCGTTTGCGCCGTCATCTCCATAAGCTACCAGCAGGTTGGTTCCCACATGCGTGAAAATACAGGCGTCGACTCCCTTAAAATAGCCATCCCGCGCATAATAGGCTTTTGTTCCCAGTTGCTCTTCCGCCACACCGGGCCAGAGCATCAGCGTACCCTGGATATGCTCCCTTTCCATCAGCTTTTTAAGCGCCAGCACGGCGGTAATATTTAACGGTTGACCCGAATTATGCCCTTCCCCATGACCGGGAGCGCCCTCTATGATAGGATCGTGGTAGGCTACGCCGGGTTTTTGCGAGGCTTTGGGAATACAATCGATATCACTGCCGATAGCTATGACAGGTTTGCCGGATCCCCACCGGGCTATCCAGGCCGTCGGGATCCCGGAGATATCCTTCTCGATCGTAAAACCATTTTTCTTCAGGATATCGGTGAGGTACCGCGAAGTTTCCGTCTCCTGGAATCCCAGTTCCCCGAAACTAAAGACCATATCTACCATTTGCTGGCTGAATACTTTTTCCTTATCGATCTCTACGATCAGCTCTTGCTTAAGAGCTGCCAGCTTTTCGGGCGATAACGTTACCTGGGCATAGAGGGCTCCTGACTGAATGGCCGGGAATAGGAAAATGCAGGCCGCCGCAAGAGCAGTCCGCAATAAACTCGTTTTCTTCATGTGAAATTTTTAGCAGTATTAGTAATTGGTTGTATCCGCTTCCATCCAGTCTTCCTCGGGCATTCCCAATGGAGCGCCATCCGGCGCCGCCAGCGGAGTAGCAGGGATCACTTTGGACGGGTCTTCTTCGACTAATTTGATCTGTGACAAAGCCCATCGGTAGAAAGCCGTCCAGTCCCCCTTGCTGGCAGGAGCAGCCGACAACCAACCTTTCAGCTCTCTTATTTTCTCACTGGCGACAGACCGCACCTGGACGGATGTTTCTTTATTGACGGACAGGGCAATAAGCTGTTGCAACACCTGCCAGTCCACCACCCGTTGGATCTCCCCATTATACCCGGCCTGCTCTGCTGCTTTCCAGGTAGCGCTCAGCGTACGGTCCACCAGTTCATCCAATCCGGGCATCGCCGGGTCCATGGCATGATGCCCTGCGATACGGGCAGCCCGTTCCGGATTAAAAATAAAGCCCAGCGTCATCGCCGCCGCAGCCTCGGGAGGGCCCAGGGGGTCGAAGGTCATCCCGGTATGCCTTTTAAAGACTTCCCTTGGGTTCTCATTAAATCCAAAAGGACGGGGAGGGATCAGGTCCACCACCCTGGAAGGCAGGGCCAGGGCCGCGGGGGTGATCGTAGCCAGCAGCACGTCTAAGGCCCGCCGTTGCTCCTTCGCGGATACCAGCGTATTAGGCTTCTGACCATCGCCCCTCAGCGCATAAGTATAATCCACTCCTCCCAGAGACTTGGAAGCCGCTTCCACCTGATAGCGATGGAACATATACATAGGCACGAACACTTCTTCCAGCGTCGCCATCGGAGCCCCTACCGGGATCTTTTTCTCCGTAAAATCCTTTAAAATAACCGCGCGTATTTTCATCACCCGTTGCAACTCATCCACGGCATTGACGCCATTATCCCAGAGATGGGTAGATGGATGCGCGCTGCTGGCAGGACGGGCATCCTGGTCTGTGAGGAATCGTTGCCCCTGGTTCATATATTCCTGCACCAGCTTATCCAGCTCTTTTTTCTCGTCCGTATGGGCCGGGAATTGTTTGTAAGCCAGCGTAATGGCGATCTTATCCCACTGCCCGATCCCTTTCGCATAGGCATCGGAGAGATCCAGCCGCCCCTGCGCATCCAGCTTCACCAGCGGATGGGGATAATCCATTACAGAAGCCCGGTTGATAACGCTGGCTATATAATTATGAGGCAGGCCCAGGGTATGCCCCACTTCATGCGCCGCCAGCTGCCGCATCCGCGCCATGCAAAGCTCCATTAACTCCGGGGGTAGGGGCTTCCCATCCTCATAATCGGCTATCAGCCCCTGGCCGATCAGGAAATCCTGCCGCACCCGTAAGGAGCCCAACGTCACCTTGCCCTTGATGATCTCCCCGGTGCGGGGGTCCGTTATGCCGCCCCCGTAGGACCAGCCCCGGGTGGAGCGATGCACCCATTGCACCAGGTTATAACGAACATCCATCGGATCCGCATCCGGCGGTAATAACTTCACCTGGAAGGCATTCTTAAAGCCGGCAGCTTCGAAAGCCTGGTTCCACCAGGCCGTTCCCTCCATCAAGGCCGTACGTATTGGCTCGGGAGTACCCGGATCGATATAATAAATAAGAGGTTTTACCGCCTCGCTTACTTCCGCTGCCGGATCCTTTTTTTCCAGCCGGTGCCGGCGGATATAACGTTTGACAATAGGCTCGCTTACCGGCGTGGAATAATCGAAGAAATGAATAGACCCGACTCCCGCCCGGGGGTCATACTCCCGGGGATGATAGTTGCTGTCCGGCAATTGCACGAAGGAGAAATGCTGTCGGATCGTGACGGCGGAAGGACTGGGCACCGTCTCCCGCAGGTAGGGGCCCGGCTGATCACCCACCAGCGTGGTCGTCACTTCTACCTCCGTATTTTGCGGGAAATTTTTAGTCCGGGGCAAATAAAAAGCGCATCGCTGCGGATCGATCTTATAACTGCCCTGTTTTGCCAGGGTGATGGCCTGTGCCGCGCCTACTGCATCCTGCATAAAAAAAGCCGTAGCATCCACCAGCGGATGACCATTCTCTTCGGCCGCCACCTCGAATCCCCACAGCACCGACTGCGCGAAGGATTCATCGACGGCCTTTTTTTCCAGCGGATTATCACTGAGGGCCCGGTAATCATAATTAGGTTCGATCATCAATATCTTATTGCCCGATCGCTGGAACCTGATAACATGCGCCTCCCCAAGACGCCCCCTGTCCAGGCCTATATCATTCGAGCCCACCCCGGCAGCCAGGGAAGGATAATACAATAGCTCCGTCTCCAGTTGGTCGATTTCCAGCCATAACTTTCCCTTTTTGGCGTCCCAGTAGAAGGGAATAAAACCAGGCATTGCCTGCATTCCTGCCGTAAAAGACGTACCTGTCGCAGGTTGCACTCCGGCGTTAGCCGCCGCACCGGTCGTCTGGCCTTGCGGCGTTCCGGCATTACCCGCGCCGCTTTGCGCCCGGGCGGGCGCCGGAAAAAAAGTAAAAACGAATAGGGACAGGGACAGCAAAAGAAAAAACAATACCCTCCGCGGGCAAGGAAAAACAAAGTCGCTCATGTGCAGTAGTTTAGGGTTAGTTATCGATGGGGCAGCCGTAGTTTGCTAAATATAATTAATTATTAAACTCCGGAAATTTTTTCCGGACTAAATATATGAACGGTAAAGCCGCCCTGCTGTCAGGGCGGCTTTACCGTGAGTCCACCCCTCCGTCCTCACACTGCCAGCCTGATCACAGCCCATAAAGCAAAACCCGAGATCAGACCCCAGAGCAGGATCCCCTGCAGCAGCGGCCTCACCCCCGTATTCCTCAATACCTGCCTCGACAATCCCGATCCGATCAGGAACAGCGTCAGCGTCAAACCGACTTTCGAAGCCTGCACCAGCACATGACTGACCACTGGCATCGGCAAATAGGTATTCAACACCATGGCCCCGATAAAAGCTCCTATGAAATAAGGAATTTTAATTTTCTGTTTACCTGTCTTAAAGAACAAGGCCGCCAGCACCGCCACCGGAATGATCCACAACGCCCGCGCCAGCTTTACCGTCGTAGCCACTTCCAGCGCCTGCGGCCCGTATTTGCCGGCAGCCCCCACCACCGAACTGGTATCGTGGATGGCGATCGCAGCCCATAGGCCAAACTGTGTCTGGGAGAGATGTAAGAGATGCCCGACTACCGGGAAAAGAAACAAAGCAATGGAATTCAGCAGGAACACCGTTCCCAGCGCCACGGAGATCTGCTTCTCTTCCGCCTTGATCACCGGCGAGATAGCGGCGATGGCGCTTCCCCCGCAAATGGCCGTTCCGCAGGCAATGAGCGTAGACGTCTTCTTTTCTATTTTTAACAATCTTCCCAACAATATCCCAAACAGCAGAGTGCCCGTTATAGAAGCTACGGTAAAAAGTATCCCTTCCTTACCTGCTTTGAACGCGCTGCCCGCATTCATGCCGAAACCAAGTCCTACAACGGACAACTGTAATAAGATATGGGTGGCTTTATGATTGAGATGCAAAAAAGGATGGCCGACAAAAAGGGCAATGACCAGTCCCAGCAGCAACGCCACCGGAGGCGACACCCAAGGGGTGAGACAGGCGATCAGGGCCGCTCCGAAAACCAATTCACGTGTAGTAACGCTTCTGTCTAGTATCTTTTCCATGGTAATCATCTTTTGTTTCAGGAGACAAAGTTCCATAATGATTCACCCGGAATGAAATTGCTAATGGTGATGGCTGATTACTTCAGGTTATAAGAGCGTTGCCTTTGTATGACGGAGTGCGAATTTCATGAACAGATCGGGGAGGGGCTGGGCCTCTCCCTGCAGCCTGGCAAAATAGAAACTTCGCTCTATCTGCAGCCCTTTTACGGCAAGAAGACGGTATTCCTTGTTTTGCAGCTCCTTCCGTACGGCATGAATGGAAAGAAATGCCATGCAGGGCGCATGCAGCAGGTACGATTTTATCATCTCCGTGCTGTTCAGCTGCATTTCCGTCTTCAGCTGCGACAACTTGATTCCCAGGGGTTTTAGAGCATGAGCGACCACTTCCAGGGTGCCGGAACCCGGCTCACGGAGCAATAAAGGCACCTGCTTCAGGTCTTCCGGTTTGATGCTTTCCCGTTTCGATAGCGGATGGGCCGGGTTGCTGACCAGCACGATCTCATCTTTGGAGAACTCCGTGTACCGGATGGAGGCATTGCGGGAATGACCCTCCACAATGCCCAGATCGATCTCCTTATTTTCCAGCGCCTGCTCGATCTGGCTGGTATTGCCCGTTGTCAGCGTAACCTGTACGCTGGGGTATTTATGGTGAAAATCCGCCAGGATCGGCGGAATAATATAAGGCGCCGTCGTCATACTGCCACCCAGGCGTAACCGGCCGCTGTGTTGCCGGGACAGGTGATTCATGTCGAACTCGAGATTGCTGTATAAGGCAAACAACGCTTCCGTATGTTGCAGCAAAGTCTGACCGGCCACAGTCAGTTTGATCCGCGTACCATTCCGGTCGAACAGCTTCACCTTGAAATGAAGCTCCAGCTCATGAATATGTTTGGTGACCGCTGGCTGGGTTATAAATAATTCCTCCGCCGCCTTGGTGAAGTTCAGGCGCCTGGCTACGGTATGAAATACTTTCAGACGAAAATCAAAGGTCATGTGTCACGTTTTATCGTTTATTCACCGGTTATCCAGCCAGGTCAGAAAACCGGTAGCCTTATCCTTGCCGACAATCAGCTGCTCCGGCGTCACTACCTTCAGGTGGATCAGCAATTTACGGGAAAAGTAATGCTCTACCTCTTTTATAGCGGTAAAATGTAGCAGGTATTTTCGGTTGGCCCTGAAGAACTTTCCCGGCGGCAACAGCGACTCCAGCATATCTAAAGAATGATTCACAAAATACTCCCGGCCATCGAAAGTATAGAGCAGGATCAGTTCGTTCTTCACATAGAAGAAGGCAATATGCTCCGTCGGCACAATCGTATACCGGTTGTCTGAAAAGACAAGAAAACTATTCTTGCCGCTACCCGCGGCCAACGGTTGCAATAATTGATGAAGATCGACGCCCTGCCCCGCATTCAGCTGGAAGAAATTCCGGAAGGTCTTCACTTTCCGGAAAGCGGCTGCCAGCGTCGCCTCCGAAAAAGGCTTGAGAATATAATCGATGCCATTGGACTTAAAACCCTCGATAGCATATTCATCGTACCCCGTACAGAAAATGACAGGCGCAGGAACAGTCACCTCCTTGAAAATATCAAAACATAATCCATCTGCCAGTTGAACGTCCATGAAGATAAGGTCAGGCGCCTCTTTGGTGGAGAAATAAGCAACCCCCGATTTTACACTTTGCAGACTGGCCACGATCTCCGCCCCCGGCTCCACGGCAGTGATCAGCCGGGCTAAAGCCCTGGCGGTTTTGACCTCATCCTCGATAATTAGGATCTTCATCCGTTCAAAATGGTTGCTCGGATTCATTTATTACAGGCAGTTTTACAGTGAAAAAATGAGTGTCCTCCGAAATTATGATCTCCTTTTTAACCAGATGCCGGTAACGTTCATTGATATTCTCCAGGCCGGTATGCGTGGAAGATTCGGGCGATCTTTTCAACTGGAGATTGTTCTGTACAATGATCCAATCCTCTTCCGAACAGATCTTTATATACAACGGATGCTCCAGCGAGAGGATATTATGCTTGATACTGTTCTCCGCCAGGAGCTGTAAGGTAAAAACAGGGATATAGGATCTCAGGTGGCCGGGAGATAAGTGTACCTCCAGCTGGATACCTTCTTCGAACCGGGCTTTCAACAGGAACATATAATCCTGCAGCACCCCGATCTCTTCGGTTGCCGGAACAAGGCTCTTCTTCCTGTTCTCCAGGGAAGAACGATAGAAATCCGATAGCTTTACGATAAAATCGGTTGCATTCTTATCCTGTATCTCCACCATCGACTTCAGCGTGTTCAGGCTGTTGAATAGGAAATGAGGATTCACCTGCTGTTTGAGTAAGGTGAATTGGGCGTTCAGCTGGTCGGCTTTAATCCTTTCCAGTTCAAGGCTGATCACTTGGGTAGTATATCCCTGATACAGCAGGTGTAAAAAAAGGTAGACCGTTAAGTTGATGACCAGCCCCCGGAACTCGTACATCAGCATCATGGACTGAAAATGATAATAAGGGAACAGTAGTTGGTGAAAAATCACCAGCAGCCCCATACAGAGAAGGCCCAATAGCAGACTTCGGATCAGCCTTTTGTTAACAAAGGGGAGCGGAAGCGGCTTCGATTGAAAATTGGGCAGCGTATGCAGATTGTAATACCAGACAAAAAGGGAGAAAAAGCTGGCGATGGAAATATCAACGCCCAACTCCAGGGCACTGAAATTAAGCCGCAGGAGCTTGGGAATTGAAGCCAGTACGCCGATGAACAGCGAACTGACCCATATAATGGCAGGCGATATTTTAAATACACGATTATTCAAGTTGCTGCTTATTCAACGTTCTGATGTTCAATAGTCCCATGTTCCACGCATGGCATCGCCGCTCTTAATCAGCCCCTTCCCGAGCCCGCTCAGGGCATGACAGATGCCTTCCGGCCCGCAAGATACGCGATCCTGCTTTTCACAGTGGAGGGACTGTCGGTCACGTTCTTTCTCAACGGCGTTCCCTCATATTTTTCATAGGAAATCCGGACGCTGTCTTTGCCTGCGCCATTCTGAGCACTCTCTTTGCCCGCGCCGTTTTGGGCGGTCTCGTTGCCCCCACCGTTGAAGCTAACCCGTTCGACCGATAACACCGTATCGGGGATCCGGGCGCCAAACCAACGTTCATCCTCTTTTTGTTTCCAGCTGACCAGGGCGATGACCGATCCGGCAGGATAAGCCGTACCCTTCCTGGCGCTCTTTACCGCCAAATCATTTCCATAAAGGGTCGCCATGGTCTTCTCCTTTTTGTTCAGGGAAGAACCAATGACTTTCCATTCCAGCGGGTTAAAGGATAGGGTGTCGGGTAAAGAAGCTGACTGATTATAAAGATCCGCTGTATTCGCCTTTTTGCCGGTGCAACCGGAGAGAACGGCCAGGAACAGGATATATAAAAGATGGTAAGGTTTCATCGTTTAATTTTTTTAATGATAGGATTCGCTCATCGTTTTGCCGCCAAATTGAGCGGGTGGGTAAAAACATAATCAAAATCCTTCATCGGTTTATGGCAACTCGTACACTCTGTCATAAAAACGGCCGTTTTTCCATAGGGCTGAAGTTGCATCCCCTTCCACCGCCCCCATCCCCATCCCTCGGTGCCGGCATATTTATGACTATCCTTGATCATGAATTCCACCTGCTTGAACTCCCCGGCATGCACATTCCCGGTAGAATCCAGGACGGCGTCCCAGGCTACTTTGGCGAATTGGGTGCCGTCGGGCCAGGGGTTGATATGATGCTCTTTGATAGCCATGATCGCTGTCTCATTGCCCAGGATCACCCGCAACGTGCCATTGTCAAACCGGTCGGTGGTACTGATGACTTCCCAATCCTTGTATTCAGGAATATAAGCGATACCATTGGGGGCAGGCTTGACCGAGGGCCCTGCCGCTTGACCTCCCTGCGTCCACACGGCATATTGCTCATTACCGGCCTTAGCCCTCTTCGGATCGGATGTATGGACCGGGGCCAGCGTATCGAGATAGCTTCGCAGCACGGCGATTTCGGATTCGGTTATGTTAGCTCCCGGATGTAAGGAACGGTATTGTTGGAGCGGCATCTCCTTAAATTCGATCTTGTTGAGGGCCTCAAATAATTTCCCCTTTTGCTGATCCTTCGGCAGGCTGTCCCACTCCGAAAAATTCAGCGCTTTCCTCGCTTCGAGGATATCGGCCCTGACCAGCCAATAGGCAGGGACCACCTGGTCAAACCAGGTCAGGTTCGTTTTATTGGAATGACAATCGTAGCAGGCCCTTTCCAGGATCTGTTTTACTTCCGGGGGAGCCGCCAGGTCGCCGGTCACGGGCGGACTGGCCAGTCCGGGCCGGATAAACTGGAGGACGATCAGGCATAAAAGCAACAGGAGCAGGATTACGGACCATTTTTTCGTAAAAGGATTTTTCCGGGTCATCTGGCGTGGTTTGTTGACGAAGCAAATTTACAGGGAAACAAACCGTTTTGGCAAGCAGGAAAAGTCTACTCCGGCAAATGAGTCGGCGAGTCAGGCCAAATCAAAGCCCAACTGCCACCCCGATCGTAGACACTACACGCGTATACTGCAGCACCTCGCTGAAATCATGCTTCAGCGCCGGCGCAACAGGAGGGGGGAACCGGCATCATTATGCTTATCTCCCCCCAGAACGATGATAGAATTAATGCGGTAAATATCCCCGGCATGAACTGCTGTATCATTCTGCACACTACAACACCATGATCTTACCCGCATCGATCAACGGATGCGTGGCATCCGATATACGGTAGAAGAAAATCCCCTTTCCCCACCCCGAAGTGCTGATATTGAAAGAGCTGCTGTTGACCATATAAGCCCCTACCTTCATCCCGCTCTCATTGAAAAAGTTGATTATCACCGGCTGCCGGTAATAGGGAGCCACCCGGAGAGTACCTCCCATCTGCAACACCGTTGGCACCAGAGCCGGCATCTTTTTACCCGTCATATCCACTCCCACGATCGGGGAATAAAAAGAATGGCCATCCTTACTGACGATGGTCAGCCGGTAGTAGTTTTCCTGTGCGACCGGGTAGGGGTCCCCATCCTCATAAGACTGCGCCTCCGCAGCGCCTCCTCCGGCTACCACGACATGAAGAGGCTCGAAGTGGATGCCATCGGTGGAATGCTCCACCACAAAATGATCTATATCCAGTTCGTTGGAAGTCTTCCAGCGGATCATAACTATATTGTTGTTATTTTCCGAATAGGCATTGAATGTAGTGGCTGGGCCCTGTTCCCCTCCGTCGGAGATGATCGCCGGTCCGGAGGATTGAGCATTGGTCTGTGCGGTGACAAAGAGACCGCAGAAGATCAGGGCTGAAAGATAGAATTTCTTCATAATACCTGATTTTATTGCAAAGGTATACCGCAAATAGGATGCCCCGCTGTTAAAAAGCCCCGTTTGCCCGGTCATTAACGGTGGCTTAACGGAGCGTTCATTCTGCGATCTCCTACCGCTTCAGCAATTTACTGTTGACGATCTTCTCCATCACCTCTTCTTTCTGATACTTGCTGATAGGGACCTGGTAGGCTCCCACGTGTAAAATATTGCCTTCTATGGAATTGATCTTCCCGATGGCCACCAGGTAGGACTTATGAGGCTGGATGAAAGCGCCGGTCGGTAATTTTTCCTGCAGCATCTTTAAGGTCAGGTGGCTGATGATCTTTTTCTCCCGGGTATAAATGGCGACATAATTCTCCAGCGCCTCGGCAAAAAGAATATCGGCAAATTGGATTTTCTCCAGTTTGCCATCCGCTTTCACAAAGATATAATCCTGTACGGCGGCGGGACTTTGCTGCCCCCGGAAATAATCGAATGCTTTATTCGCCGATTTCATAAAACGCTCAAAGGAAATAGGCTTCAGCAGGTAGTCCAGCACTTCCAGCTCAAAACCCTGTAACGCATACTTTTCATAGGCCGTAGTGAAAATGACCTTGGGAGGATGAGGGATACTTCGCAGGAAATCGATCCCCGTTACATAGGGCATCTCGATATCCAGGAACAACAGATCTGCCGGCTCTTTTTTTAACAGGGAATTCAATTCCAGCGCATTCTCACAAACCCCCTTCAGCTCCAGGAAATCGATCTGCCCGATGTACCCCTGCAACCCCTTGCGGGCAAAAGGCTCGTCATCCGTAATAATGCATTTAATGGAAATAGCTTCATTCATGTTTTCGGTTTCAAAAATTTAATAGCAGCTCCGCTATGAACCGGTCTTCCTTTTTCTCAACCCGGAAGACATGCCTGTCCGGATACAGCAATTGCAGCCTCCTTTGCAGATTTTCCAGCCCGATGCCTCCGGGTTTTCCCGCAGGGAAACGATCCCCGATGGAAATTTCGGCAGGGACCGCATTCTGAACGGAAAACCGCAACCCTTCTTCCTCCAGCAACGCCTCGATCCGGATCCAGTAATGGCCCCCTACATATTTAAAAGCGTTCTCTACCAACGGAAGCAGCAACAACGGATAGATCTGCTGCCCATTCAGTTTCCCATCGAAATGAACGGCTAATTGCAACTTTTCAGAAGACCGGACCTCCTGCAGCTGGATAAAATTCTGCAAATAATGGATCTCCTGGCTGATAGGGACCGTCTGCTGCTGGTCATATAACTGGTATCGCAACAGTTCCGAGAACTTCTCCACGCTCTTTTTAGCCTCTCCTACATTTTCATCCATCTGGAAATAGATCGTATTGAGGGCATTGAAAAGAAAATGAGGATGATACTGCGCTTTCAGGAACTTCAATTCGGTTTGCAGCTTGTCATTCGTGATCTTTTCAAGCAGTAATTTCTGCTCGATAAAGGCCTGTATGAAGCTGTTGCCCCGGATGATGGCATAATGCAATAATATAAACAGCCCCATCAGCACGTTGACAATCACCAGATCGTCAATCCCAATCGGATAATCATTCGATAGCACATGATCGAGGCTGCTGACAGCCGTAGCGATGAGCATGGTGATCAGCAGGATTTCCCCGAATTCGAGAAATACCATCCAGGCCTTGTTACGACTTTTTCTTTTTTGAAATTTACGGACAAAGTACCCGGGTATCCTTACCAAACCAAATGATACTAGTATGCAGGTGCTGATCTCGATCGCATTCTGTTGCCAGCGGCGCTCCCAGAATTTGTCCTCCGTCGTGAGGTCAGACACCAGCCGCAAAATAGTGTAGAAGACCAATCCATACAATGGCGGAAAAAGATATTTCCAGAAAAATTTCATCCGATAAATTTTGTCTTTTTATTTTGGTAAGGTACAAATTTTCAGCCCAGCCACCCCGTTTCTACAGGATACGTCGTAACAAAGGAATCCTTCTGATCACCAAGGCGCAAAGCGCATACGTCGCCAGGATGCTAAGCAGGGTCAGCAGGAGAAATTTCAGCAGGATAGGCCCATGCCAACCTCCCATCATCCGGCTGATGGCAATCAGTACCGGGGCATGGAATACATACACGGCAAAAGCATTCGCCGAAAACCATCGGGCCACTGCTCCCTGCTGGTTGTATCGCTCCCTGAACCATATGAGGAAGTATATGGAAATACCCACCCCCGCCACCTGCTCCCAGCAGGACATGCCCATGCTCTGCCAATGCAGGCCGCCCTGGTAGGCCGGCAACTGACCTTTGAAGGCTCCTCCCAGGATCAGCAGCGCTGCCCAAATGGCCAGTCCGCCGAAGAGTCCCACGCGGCCCCAGTATTTGCCTGTCCCGGCGGGGAGCTTGTTCAGCCAGTTACCCCGGTACGCCAACGTGCCGGCAATGAAGAACAGGATATATTGGGGAAAATAGCAGAATTGAAGGTTGTAAAAAGAGGTGCCGTTGGGCCAGGGGAGACGCACCCAAAAAGTAGTGATGCCAATAAGGGCGATAAATCCCCAAATGATCGCATTGCCTGGCAGTTTATGTGCGGCAGGCGATAGCTCTTTCCCGCCCCGTAGCGTTCTGAACAGGGTATAGCCCAGGCAGAAGATCAGCAGGGCCTCGCAAAACCATAGGGGGCCGGTGCCGCCCCACGGGCGGCCGCTGGTAATATATCGACCGTATATTTCTCCCAAACCGCCCCCGACGTCGGGACCGTGAAAAAGAGAAATGCAGTAGATGGACACCGGCTGCAATAGGAATAGGTAAAGCAGCAGGGGTAATCCAAGTCGCAGTGCCCTGTCTTTCAGAAATTTACCTGGTCCCTTGGTATCGTAGGCCTTCGGAACGAAATAGCCGGCAATAAAGAACAGGAAGCCCATGAAGAAAGATTGAAGGAATGCCTGATAGGTGCCGAAAATGCCCTGTCCGGCCAGGCTCACCGGGGTATCCTCCATATAATACCAACTTCCCAGGTGACTATAGGTGACGGCTGCATGCATGCTCACCACCAGCATGATCATCACCCAGCGAAGGTTGTCGATATACAACAGGCGACCGGACGCTTTTTCGCTGGCTTTTACAGATGGGGCAGGCTTGCTGGCCGGCCGGGATAATAGTATTTGTTCCATGATAAATGTTTTGATGTCCGAAACTAGTTGTCTTGGCTGCCCGGGAGAAATTTCTTTGACGGATGGACCATTCCAGGGGATCAATAGCTTGTTCCGGCGCCGCATCCCGGTACAGAAGCGCCACCCGTCTTACGCACCCGGGAGCGCCGCCCCTCTTTATTGGGATTTAATCGCTTTATATTAAAAAAAAAGTGGGGAAAAAATTCCCCACTTTTTTAATGCGCTGAAATAGATCAGGATCTTTCCAAATTAATTAATTTTCGTACAGCCAGAGTTTTACTATGGAATTAGTAATATCCACCAGTTTCCCGAAGGAATCCGGCTTGTGAAGATAACAACTGGCACCTAATTCGTAAGATGTTCTACGATCCTGATCAAGCGTGGACGTGGTAAGCACGATAATAGGGATCTGGCTGAACTTCTTGTTCCCCCGGATTTCCTTGAGCGCCTGGAGCCCTAGCATGCCCGGCATGTTCAGGTCCAATAAAATAAGGGCCGGATAATCGGATTCATCAGAATACAAATTCTCCAGGAGCGTTTCTGCATTCTCAATGAATACATAATCGACCTGGGGACTGTTTTCCAAAAAAGCATCCAGGATGATCTGCCGGTCATCCGGATCATCGTCTACAATGAAAATGAGATGTTGTGAATTGCTTTTCATAAATAATGATTGTTCTGATGAATAAAACCAGGCTGTTATCTTTAAGGGTGCTTAAAATTATTAATTTAATGCGAAATCATTACCTTAATACTAACATTCTACAAGCAAAGTCTGGGCATAGATAAATTTCGTATAAGGCTATTATACTATAACCTTGCCAATTGTACTATTCATACGAGCTCTTATTTGATATTTTGCTATAATATAAGTTTAAATTGCTAAAAAAATAATTATCGATGGCAGCTAATAAAGATAAAAAGAGGCCCTCCTCCGGAGCCAGCCCGGCGAACAAGAATGGCTCCTCCCGAAAAAATGATACTACCCAAAAAAATGATTCTTCCGGCAGCAAGAGTTCTTCCAACCTCAAATGGGAATTACCCCCTGACGAATCCCTCCTGGACGATAAAGAATTGTTAAGGATCCTGATGGAAGTCCGGAACGGAAACTTCAGCGTCCGCATGCCGATCGATGAAATAGGAGTGAAAGGGAAGATCTGCGATACCCTTAACGAGATTATTTCCCTCAACGAGGCCATGATGCGGGAATTTACCAAAGCCGGCAATACCATCGGTAAACAAGGGAAACTGACCCAGCGTATCGAAGTCCCCAATGCAAAAGGCTCCTGGGGCACCGGTGTGGATTCGCTCAATACCCTGATCTCCGACCTCGTGCATCCTACCATCGAGATCGCCCATGTGATCAGCTCCGTGGCGAAAGGCAACCTCTCCCAGGAGATGCCCCTGGAGATCGGCGGCCATACCTTACAGGGGGAGTTCTCCCGCATCGCCAAGGAAGTAAATGATATGGTGAAACAATTGAATCTGTTCTCCATGGAAGTGACCCGCGTGGCCCTGGAAGTGGGTTCCGAAGGCAAACTGGGAGGACAGGCGAAAGTCAAAGGAGTGGCCGGCGTCTGGAAAGACCTGACCGATAGCGTTAACCGGATGGGGAGCAACCTCACCGCCCAGGTACGTAATATCGCAGAAGTGACCACCGCCGTGGCCAAGGGCGACCTTTCCAAAAAGATCACGGTGGACGTTAAAGGCGAGATCCTGGAATTGAAGAATACCATCAACACTATGGTGGACCAGCTCAACTCCTTCTCCTCCGAAGTGACCCGTGTGGCCCTGGAAGTGGGTACCGAAGGCAGATTGGGTGGCCAGGCCCACGTTAAAGGGGTGGGAGGTACCTGGAAGGATCTGACCGACTCCGTCAATGGGATGGCCAGCAACCTCACCGGCCAGGTGCGTAATATCGCCGAAGTAACGACGGCCGTGGCCAAAGGAGACCTGTCCCGTAAAATTACCGTGGACGTTAAAGGCGAGATCCTGGAATTGAAGAACACCATCAATACCATGGTGGACCAGCTGAACTCCTTCTCCTCCGAGGTGACCCGCGTGGCCCGTGAAGTGGGCTCCGAAGGAAAGCTGGGAGGACAGGCCGACGTACCGGGTGTAGGAGGTACCTGGAAAGATCTGACGGACTCCGTGAACATCATGGCGGGTAACCTTACCTCGCAGGTTCGTAATATCGCCGAAGTAACCACGGCTGTGGCGACGGGTGACCTTTCCCGTAAGATCGACGTGGACGTTAAAGGCGAGATCCTGGAATTGAAGAATACGATCAACACCATGGTGGACCAGCTCCGCGGATTCGCTTCCGAAGTGACCCGGGTGGCCCGTGAAGTGGGCTCCGAAGGCAAACTGGGCGGACAGGCCGCCGTGGAAGGAGTAGGGGGCGTCTGGAAAGACCTGACCGACTCCGTGAACGGGATGGCCTCTAACCTCACCGGCCAGGTGCGCAACATTGCGGAAGTGACCACCGCCGTGGCCAAAGGAGACTTGTCCCGTAAAATTACCGTGGACGTTAAAGGCGAGATCCTGGAATTGAAGAATACTATCAATACCATGGTGGACCAGCTCAACTCCTTTGGTTCAGAAGTGACCCGCGTGGCCCGTGAAGTAGGTTCCGAAGGCAAACTAGGCGGACAGGCCGACGTACCGGGCGTAGGAGGTACCTGGAAAGACTTGTCCGACAGCGTTAATAAAATGGCCAGCAACCTGACCTCCCAGGTGCGTAACATTGCGGAAGTGACCACCGCCATCGCCAATGGCGACCTTTCCCGGAAGATCACCGTGGACGTACAGGGCGAGATCCTGGAATTAAAAAATACCATCAATACATTAGTGGATCAGTTGAGAGGCTTTGCCTCTGAAGTGACCCGCGTGGCCCGTGAAGTGGGAACGGAAGGCAAACTAGGTGGACAGGCCTTCGTACCCGGAGTCGCCGGTACCTGGAAAGACCTGACCGATTCTGTGAACCAGATGGCCGGTAACCTGACTGCCCAGGTGAGGAATATCGCCGAAGTCGCCATCGCTGTGGCCAATGGAGACATGTCGAAGAAGATCACCGTGGACGTACGGGGAGAGATCCTGCAGTTGAAAGAAACCCTGAACACCATGGTGGACCAGCTCCGCGCCTTCGCCTCCGAAGTGACCCGGGTGGCCCGTGAAGTGGGAACGGACGGTAAACTGGGCGGACAGGCCTTTGTACCCGGTGTCGCCGGTACCTGGAAGGATCTGACCGACTCCGTCAACCAGATGACGGGTAACCTCACGGCCCAGGTGCGTAATATCGCCGAGGTGACCAAGGCCGTGGCCAGCGGTGACCTTTCCAAGACCGTAGCCATTGAAGTAAAAGGAGAGATCCTCGACCTGAAAAATACCATCAATACCATGGTGGAACAATTGAATTCCTTTGCTTTCGAAGTGACCCGTGTGGCCCGTGAAGTGGGTACGGAAGGCAAACTGGGAGGCCAGGCCGAAGTAAGAGGTGTGGCCGGCACCTGGAAAGACCTTACCGATAGCGTGAACATGATGGCTTCCAACCTGACTAACCAGGTACGGGGAATCGCCAAAGTGGTGACTGCCGTGGCGACTGGTAACCTCAAACAGAAACTCTCCATCGTTTCCCGCGGAGAAGTGGCCCAGTTAACGGATACGATCAATGAAATGATCGATACCCTGGCCCTCTTCGCCGACCAGGTGACCACCGTCGCCCGTGAAGTGGGAGTCGAAGGAAGACTGGGCGGACAAGCCAGCGTTCCCGGCGCCTCCGGTATCTGGAAGAACCTCACAGAGAATGTGAATCAGCTGGCGCAAAATCTTACTATCCAGGTGCGTTCGATATCCGAAGTAGCTTCCGCCGTAACAAAGGGGGACCTTACCCGTACCATCCGCGTCGAAGCCAAGGGAGAAGTGGAAGCCCTGAAGGATACCATCAACCAGATGATCGCCAACCTGAAGGAGACTACCCTGCGCAACCAGGAACAAGACTGGCTGAAGTCCAACCTGGCCAAGTTCACCCAGATGCTGCAGGGACAGAAAGACCTCAATACCGTGACCCAGCGTATCCTGTCTGAATTGGCGCAGGTAGTCGTCGCTCACTATGGCGCTTTCTATATCCTCAAGCAGGATGAAAGCACCCGGGTGGATAAACTCAGCCTGTTCGCAGCCTATGGCTATAAAGCGGATAAGAATATTCCCACGGAATTTTCCATCGGCGAAGGGCTGGTCGGACAAGTGGCCTTTGAAAAAGAAAGGATCATCCTTTCCAACGTACCGGGTAATTATATAAAGATCAGCTCGGGACTGGGAAGGTCCAAACCAGCCAACCTCATCATCCTGCCCGTATTGTTCGAGAACAAGGTCAAGGCGGTGATCGAACTGGCCTCTCTCGATGCCTTCGGCGAGACCCACCTGGACTTCCTCAGCCAGCTGACGGAAAGTATCGGGATCGTGCTCAATACCATCGAAGCCAACACCACTACAGAAGAGCTCCTGGCCCAGTCCCAATCCCTGGCCGGCGAGCTGAAGATCCAGCAGGAAGAGCTCCGGCGTACCAACGATGAGCTGCAGGATAAAGCCCTGCTGCTGGTTAAGCAGAAGAATGAAGTAGAAGCCAAGAACAAAGAAGTGGAAGAAGCCCGGAAATCACTGGAAGAGAAAGCCGAACAGCTTACCCTCACTTCCAAATACAAATCGGAATTCCTGGCCAATATGTCCCATGAGCTGCGGACACCTTTGAACAGCCTGCTCATCCTCGCCCAGCAACTATACGAAAATGTGGAAGGCAACCTCACGGACAAACAGATCCGTTACGCCAAGACGATCCACTCCTGCGGCGATGACCTGATCCAGCTTATCAACGATATCCTGGACCTTTCCAAGATCGAATCCGGCTTCATCAGCGCCAATATCTCCCCCGTCCGCTTTGGAGAGATCGCCTCCTTTGTGGAGACCACCTTCAAACCCATCTCTGAAGCCAGGCACCTGCGCTTCACCATCGAGACGGACGCGAAGTTGCCGCAGAGCATGGAGACAGATCTGCAACGACTCAACCAGATCCTGAAGAACCTTCTCTCCAACTCCTTTAAGTTCACGGAAAAGGGAGAGGTGAAACTGAGGATCTACGAAGCCGGTAAGAACTGGAAACCAGGCAACAGCAGCCTGGATAATGCTAAAAAAGTAGTGGCCTTCGCCATCAGCGACACTGGCATCGGCATCCCGCAGGAGAAGCAGAACATCATCTTCGAAGCTTTCCAGCAGGCAGAGGGATCCACCAGCCGTAAATACGGAGGCACAGGACTGGGACTCTCTATCAGCCGCGGCCTGGCTGAACTGTTGGGCGGGACGATCGAACTGGAAAGCTTCCCCACGAAAGGCAGCACCTTCACCTTGTTCGTACCCATGGATTCCGTTACCGGCATCCTGTCGAAAGAGACTTCCGACAACCTGAACGCTTATCACCAGTTACAATTGGGAGCGGAGGGCGGGGGGATCGATACCCTGCTCAATTCCCTGCGTGTCGCTAATGATGGAATAGACTCCTCCCAGATGAATATCGTCAACGAGATGATCAATGACTCCGGGGACGATCGTACCACCGTCCAGCCGGATGATAAGATCGTGCTGATCGTGGAAGACGACCTTCGCTTCGGAAAGATCATCATTGAAAAAGCGCATAACTATGGCCTAAGGGCGGTAGTAGCCACCAACTATATCGAAGTGTTCGATTTTATCAACCGGTTTATGCCCATCGCCATCACCCTGGACGTAAAGTTGCCCGATACCAGCGGCTGGAAGGTGCTGGACCTGCTCCGCAACGACCTTAGCTACCGGCATATTCCCATTCACCTGATATCCGGGGAGGAGAACCAGTTGCTGGCCCTCAAACGGGGCGCCCGGAGCTTCCTGTTGAAGCCCCTGGAAAATGAGTCGCTGAACGAACTGTTCGAAGACATCATCACCTTCAATAAAAAAGAGACGAAGCGCATCCTCGTAGTCGAAGACAATGAAATCGACTCTTCCCAGATCACCAAAATGCTGCAGGGCGGCAATATGGAAGTGACGATCGTTCCCACCGGGAAAAAAGCTCTGCAGGAGAGCAACATAAAAGAATTTGATTGCATCATCCTGGATTATACCTTGCCGGATATTTCCGGCATCGACCTGGTCAGCCAGGTGAGCGCCAGCAAGAATAAACTGACTCCGGTCATCGTCTATTCAGCGAAGGATTTCGATAGAAAGGAATTGTATCATCTCAATAAGAGCTCCAACACGGTGCTGCTGAAAGGCGTAAATTCCCTGGAACACTTGCTGGAAGAGACCGTACTGCAATTGCATATCAACCACAAGGAACTGGCCCCGGAGAAAAGAAAAGTGATCGAGAACATCCGGAGGAAAGATGACATTCTCACCGGTAAGAATATCCTTTGCGTGGATGACGACGTGCGGAACTTATTCGCGCTGACTACCGTTTTCGAGCGGTATAATATGAACGTCATTACGGCGGAGAGCGGAAAGGAAGCGATCAGCATTATCAATGATGACCGGCAAAAGATCGATATGGTGCTGATGGATATCATGATGCCTGAAATGGACGGGTACGAGACTACCCAGAAGATCAGAAGGGAACATAAGAACAGTACCTTGCCGATCATCGCCGTGACAGCCAAAGCCATGAAGGGCGACCGGCAAAAATGTATCGAGGCGGGCGCTTCAGACTACATCACGAAACCTTTAAAGATTGATCAGCTCCTGTCCCTGATGCGGGTATGGTTCTATAAATAAACGGGTATGGTTCTTTAAATAAATTTGTTCGCATGCAGCCTAAGATATTAATCGTGGACGACCGGGAAGATAACCTGCTCTCTATGGAGAGCCTGCTGGAACCTGATGGATACCGGGTGATCAAGGCAGGTTCCGGTCGCCAGGTATTGAAAATATTACTCACGGACTTCGACTTCGCCCTGATTCTCATGGATGTACAGATGCCCAACCTCAACGGATTCGAGACGGCCTCCCTCATCTATGAGCGCGAGAGGCTGAGACATATTCCCATTATTTTTATAACGGCCAATAATTATGGCGAGGAAAATATCTTCAGGGGATATCGGGCCGGGGCGGTGGACTATATTTATAAGCCGGTGAACCCGGACTTGCTGCGGGCCAAAGTGGGGGTATTTGTGGACCTGTACCGGAAGAATCACCGGTTGCTGGCTCAGGAACAAAAACTGGTAGCCATCAACAAGAACCTGGAGATGGAGATCAATGACAGGAAGGTCTCGGAAGAGAAAGTGATCGAGCTTAACCGACAACTGCTGGAAAATATTTCCAGCCTGGAGAAAGCCAATAAAGACCTGGACCTTTTCGCCTTTATGGCCTCCCATGACCTGCAGGCCCCACTGCGTAAGATCCGCATGTTCAGCGACCGGCTCCTGTCCGATCACCAGCAAGGACTGAATAAAGATGGTCAGTTATACCTTTCCCGGATCCAGCAGGTTGCCAAGAGAATGCAGGACCTCATCAATGATATCCTGCGATTTTCCAAAATGTCCGGCGAACAGGAATCCTTCCAGGAAGTGGACCTCAATGGGATTTTCCGGGAAGTCTTGTCGGAGATGGAAGGCCCCATCCGGGAGAAGAATGCTGAAATTATCCTGGATACCCTTCCCATATTACCGGCCAACGCCGGGCTCATGGTACCGCTTTTTGCCAACCTGCTCAATAATTCCCTGAAATATAGTAAAAGGCAGATTCCACCCCTCATTCAGATACGCCATGAATTGACCCCCGTTAACGAGGGAATCAATGGGAAAGAGACGGAAACAGGATATTGCAGGATTTATATCGAGGATAATGGTATTGGATTTGACCAGAAATATGCCGAGCAGATCTTCGATATGTTCAGACGCCTCCATTCCAATGCAGAATATGAAGGCACCGGGATCGGCCTGGCTCTTTGCAAAAAGATCGTAGAGAAACACAAGGGCTTTATCTCAGCCCGGGGCCGGCCCGGAGAAGGGGCCCTATTTATCGTATCTCTGCCCTTAAAAAGGACGAAAAAAGAATTGGTATGATGCTCCCAACTTTACCCACGCGCATTTTGATCGTAGAAGATGATGAAGATGACTTTCTGATCATTGAAGCCTGTATCAGGGACATCCCCGAAAAGGAATTCCTGATAGACTGGTGTTACCAATATGAGGAGGCGCTGGAACGTATCCGCCAGGGCCGGTATGATATTTATTTTCTGGACTATCTCCTGGGAGAAAAGACAGGACTGGAATTGTTGCAGGATGCTGTAACGTTTGGTTGTGAAGACCCGCTGGTCCTCCTCACCGGGATCGGCAACCGGGATGTGGATATCCAGGCGATGACCATCGGCGCCGTGGATTACCTGGTGAAATCGGAGATCAATACAGAGAAACTGGAGCGCTGCATCCGTTACGCCCTGGAAAGAAGCACCTATCTCAAGGCCCTGAAAGTCAATGAACGTAAATTCAGAAATATCTTCGAACGATCCAAAGATGCCGTTTTCCTGGCCGGAGAAGACCTGGTCTTCCGCGATGCCAATGCGGCGACCTCCCAGTTATTTAAGTTTAATAAAGAAGAGCTGAAGGATCTGAGCCTCTATAAACTGTTTGCCCGGAAGGAAGCGGCTGCCCTGCTGCAGGAGAAACTACGGAAGACAGGAGAAGTGGAAGACGAAGAGGTCGAAATGCTGACCCGCAACAGGGAAAAAAAGAATTGCATTTTATCCCTCTCACGGCAGGCCAATTCCAATGGAGAAACCTATATCCAGGGCATCATTCACGATATCACCAATCTCAAACGCATTGAACGGGCCTCTTTCCAGATAGAAAAACTGCGATCGACGGCTACGCTCCTGCGGACCCTTGCGCATGAAGTGCGGAATCCACTGACGAATATTAACCTGTCCGTTGAACAATTGAAGCCCGAGATCAACAGCGAGGACGCTAATATTTACCTGGACATCATCGCCCGCAACTGCGGACGCATCGACGGACTCATCTCTGAATTGCTCGACCTAAGCCGGCCTGCCGAGATCTCCCTGCAAAAGGCCCCCCTGCAAGCCATCATCGACACCACCCTGGCGGCCGCATCGGACCGGATCTCCCTGAAAAATATCCGGCTGGACCTATTTTATCCCGATCAGCCCGCTTATATCATGGCCGATATCGAAAAGCTGAAGATCGCCTTTCTCAATATCGTCATTAATGCGGTGGAGGCCGTGCCGAAAGTATCGGGAAATATCACCATTTCGATAAAGGAAGAAGGCGCGCAGTATAGGGTATTCATCAACGATAACGGAAGTGGTATTACCGAAGAGAATCTCTCCCGTATCTTCGAACCCTATTTCACCTCCAAGACCAATGGCTTCGGCCTGGGCCTGGCTGCTACCTGGAATATCCTGCAATCGCATCACGTCTCGATAGATGTTAACTCCCAGCCTGGCGAAGGAACGAGCTTCATCCTGGTCTTCGAACAGGCTAAAGCCGCAATGGGACTGCCTAAATAAATAGTGGACTCCTTATGGATAGGCGATTGGATCTAATTCCAGGATCTGGTGCAGATGATGAAGCAAATGATTGCAATAATCCGCCGCCAGCCATTCGATCGTATGTTTCGTCCTATCGGAAGCCGCGCATCGCGCTCTCGCAGCCTCCGGAGAGACATGCTGAAGCAACAAACAGATATGCCGGTTCAGAAGAGTCCATAAAGAAATCAGGTCATCGGTAGGGTAGTGCTGATAATGGGCAATAGCCACCCATTTATCCTGGTCATAGACGATCCGGGGAGTATCTTCATACTGGGCCACGACAAATCTCCGTATATTATTCTGAGCGGAATCGACGAGATGCCCCAGGACTTCTCTCTTACTCCATTTCCCGGGCCCGGGCCGGTGGGAATAACTGTCTTCCGGAATAGCGCTCAGCCTGCCGGAATAGTTGATAATTATTTTTTGTAAATGTTCGATGGTGGCTTGCATACCAGGGGGCTTTTGCTGGCCCGAAGATACCGATTCATAAAAAAATCCCTGCGATAATTTATACATCATTTTCCCTACAATGTCCATTGATGGCCTCCTGGCATCGGCGTAATTTTGGTTTATTAATAGAAATCATTAATAGAACGCTCATGGCAGAATTTAACCAATTGCTGATCAGTAACATCGAATACCTGCGACCTTACGCAGTCGTCTTTACGCAGGACCGCGAAAGTGCAAAAGACCTTTTGCAGGAAACGCTCTGCCGGGCGCTGGCCAACCGGGAGCAGTATACAGCCGAGACCAATATTAAAGGGTGGCTGTTCACGATCATGCGTAATACTTTTATTAATAACTATCGCAGAAGCGGCAGGACTAAAAAGATCTTTAATTTTTATCTCCGGGAATTTCCGGAGAACAGGGAGACTGCCACCGGCAACCCTGCCGAAAGCAGCCTGGAAGCGAAAAAAATCCTGGCCGTCGTTCACGCACTGCCCGATAACCTCCGGATTCCTTTTTGCCTGCACTTTGAAGGATATAAATACCAGGAAATTGCCGATCTGATCGATATAACCCTGGGCACCATCAAAAGCCGCATCCATCTGGCCCGGAAATTACTCCGGGAACAGATCAGCCGCGACCGGATCCAGCTTAACTAGCGCCCTTTCGCCCGATCATTGCTTCGGGAAATCCAGATTGGCTTTGATGGCCCCGATCTGTGCAACATGCCTGGCTGAATGAGCGGCTTCCAGGATCAGGAGCTGGTAAAGATCAATGGTGCCCACCAAAGGATGAGTAACCCAACGATCTTTCAGATTGTCTTTTGTCGTTAAAACATAAGCAATAACAGACTCCCTGCGGCTACTGAAATTTTCCAGCATAGACCGGCTGTCAGGAGATGGGCTGACCGGCTCCAGCATTTTGAGGGTCTTGAATTTTTTCGTGCGGTCTGTCATTGCCTGGATCACCTGTCCGTCGCTTAGCCAGGATCCGTTCTTCTTCCCGGGGTCGATGGGTTGCCCAAGGGCGCCCTGCATCCATTGCCAGCCAAAATCTCCGGCAATACTAAGGTGTTCGATACATTCAGCGATAGACCACTCCGATGGGCCGGCACGGAAGTTCAATTGTTCAGCGCTAAGCCCTTCTATCCCGCTAAACAAACACTCTTTCGACTCGTCGAGATAGTCTGCGGCAAATTTCCTTTCAGCAGCATTCAAGGATTCTAAAAGTAAATCTTCCATTTTTGCGATGTTTTAGGATGATATGATAAGATCTGTCTTTGTAATGACGAACCAACTGTCAGCGATCGGACAACGGATTGAAAAAAGATCGGAAAAATCCGGATTTAGGTAATTTCCACGATATACTGCCATCCTGGAGATAGACAGCTTAGCTTCCGGATCCAGGAGGATCCTGCTAAAACTACTAAAATGCCCGTATTTAACAAATACGCATACGAAATAAATTTAAAGTAGGAAGGCGCTGAACGCGATTTGATAATGTCCCTGACAACCAATAATTTTGCGGGCACGACAACAAAAATGGATCATAGGTCCGATAAATAAATTACGAATGAGACAAATTGCTTTTCGGGAGGCTCTGCGCGAAGCCATGAATGAAGAAATGCGTCGCGATGATCGTGTCTTTTTAATGGGAGAAGAAGTGGCCGAATACAACGGCGCTTATAAAGTCAGCCAGGGAATGCTGGACGAATTTGGCCCCAAAAGGGTGATCGACACCCCGATCTCCGAACTGGGCTTTGCTGCCGTAGGAGTAGGAGCCGCACAGCACGGCCTTCGTCCTATCGTGGAATTTATGACCTTTAATTTCGCGGTACTGGCCCTGGATCAAATCTTAAATACAGCTTCCAAAATGCTGGCTATGAGCGGCGGACAGCTGAGCTGTCCCATCGTTTTCCGCGGACCCAACGGTTCTGCCGGACAATTGGGCGCCCAGCACTCTACTGCCTTCGAAAGCTATTATGCCAATATCCCCGGTCTTAAAGTGGTGTCTCCCAGCAATGGATATGATGCCAAAGGCCTGCTCAAGCAGGCGATCCGCTATGAAGAAGACCCCGTCATCTTCATGGAAGGAGAGACTACCTACGGAGATAAATCAGAGGTTCCCGAAGAAGAATATTATATTGAATTAGGCAAAGCCGACGTAAAGAAACAAGGGAGGGACGTGACGATCGTTTCTTACAACAAAATGATGAAAGTGGCCCTGGGCGCGGCAGCCGAACTGGAAAAAGAGGGCGTGAGCGCAGAGGTTATCGACCTTCGGACCATTCGCCCACTGGACTGGATGACCATCCTGGAGAGCGTGAAAAAGACCAACCGCCTGGTGATCGTTGAAGAACAATGGCCCTTTGCTTCCATTTCTTCCGAAATCACCTACCGTATCCAAAAAGAAGGATTCGATTACCTGGATGCACCGATTCGCCGGATCACTTCCGCCGATGCTCCCCTGCACTATGCCCCGAATCTGGCGGCATTAGGCATTCCGGACATTGCCCGGACTGTGAAACTGGTGAAGGAAGTTATGTACATGAACAAATAGCGCCGATCCATAATATCATATGGATTTTCTATATCAGGTTGATCCCGTTCTGTCCTTCAGAACGGGATTTTTTCGCCCCCCGAACGCAGCCCTCCCGGTGAGGCATAAAAAAATCCCGGTATCTGTAAAGACCCCGGGATTCGAACATACGATCAAAGGCTGACTTATTTGATCGCTTCCAGCGCTGAATTGAACAGCACGATGAAGCCATACACACAGCCTAATAATACACCGCCAAGAATAGTTAATTTGAAAAGTACTTTACCGGTAGGGATAGCCTGAAGTTCAAGTTCCTGCTTCATAGGGAATTATTTTAGTTGGATTAATAAATAGTTTTACATCGGTTTGGATACAGCTAAGGTAATAAAAAGCTTCTTTCCAGACAAGTTTCCAGACAAAGTTTTTTTACGTAGGATAAATACGACTCTTACGCTGCCGAAAGGTTAATTAACTAGTATATCTAAAATTTAAATAGCAACAAAATGTATAAAATACTAAAAACCAATGTTTAAGCATAATTAGTCCGATCCCGTAAACTTAAGGCTAAAATTTCATCGGGGCTGAATTCCGTCAAAAAAGGCTTCTCCGCCAACTCCTCCGAAGCCATATGACAGGCATAGCCCGGGAACCAGGATAATGGTCGGATATTCCAGTGCCGTTCCCCCAGTTCAATAGACATACTGTTTTCGATCTTCAGGCCGGCCAGTGGTAGATTAAGACCCCGGCCATCTGCTTTGGACAGGCATTCCTTGGCCGTCCAATAATGATAGAAAGTGGTAAGCGGGTCTTCCGAACCCAGGATCGTCCTCCATTCCCGGTCCGAAAACTGACCTTTAAAATCCGCAATGGCCAGATGCCTGATCTCTTCCAGGTCGATGCCCACCCCTCCCTGGCTTCCCAGGATACAGGCAACCCGGGTCCCCGAATGCGAAATATTAAAATCGGGACCGCCTGCCAGGTAAGGCCTCTCATAAGCGGTGTACCGCAGATCGTTCAGGTTTCCCGTAAAACCTTCGTCCCGAAGAGCCGCCAAAAGAAGATGTTTTCCTAATAAACAGCCATGCGCGTCCTGCCACCTCCTGTATTTCTCCACCTTTTGTATCATACCCGCGGGCAATTGGGACAGCAGCGATTGCCAGATCTCAGGGGAGACCGGGGACTCGTAGGCGATAGAATAGATCCGAATGCTCATGGTAGTCCTAATTTACTTTTTTTTCACCAATTTCCGTCATTAACTGCCCGGCCCCGGCCAGGCCCGCAACTGATGCGTATAGAATGTCCATTCCGGCGTTTCAATAGCAGCTTCCTTCTTATCCACCCGATACCAGGGACTCAAGGTCCCGTCCACAGGATTGTTGACGATATGAATATCCTGGGCCGGCATATAACTTTGAGCCAGCAGGTAAACCTTATGGCCCATGGAATCTACAGCCATATCCACGACCAGCATTGCATGCCCCGGAGATCCTCCCCGGATCAGCACATCCCCGATCAGCATGTCGTCGAAAGAACTCACCGGAACCAATTGTTTCTCCAGCGACAGCGTACCGCAATAGGAGAATACCGTCTCCAGGTAGGCGGAGAAACAGGCACGATCGTCACAAACAGAACGGGTCGCTTCTGGGCCCGACCGGGAGGCCGCAGGCTGCAGCGCATATTGCACCAGCCTGTCTCCCGATAATCGCACCCGCCTGCCGCCGGCCCATTCCCTGAAATTGAGCCGGGTTCTTCCTGCCGTATAAAAATCAATATCCGCAAAATCTTTTTGCGCATACAGAAACTCCGCCCTGAGTCGCATCACGGCGTCAGCGCATTGCTGCAGGTCTTTATGACCTACGGAGATATCCAGCACCGCGAACTGGGCTTCCTGGTTCCGCTTGGGAGACCCGTCGAACAGGTAGACGGTCCTGTCCTTTTTGAGAGAGATTTGCCGCAGCCATGCCCCAAAGCTATTTCTTCCGGCAGCTATCCGCCGGTAGTCCGCCGGCGCCGGGATAGCCCCCACAAAAAGGTAGGGATTTTTGGCCGGCGCCTGGGCCCGCTGATCACAGGAGCAGCAAAAAAAGAAAATTATTATACTTCCTTTAGGGAGCAGAGAGCGGAGGTTCCAACGCATATCGTTAAATTTGAGGTTTATACAGCCGATAGGAAGCCTGTCTGCTATTATTCCATAAAAAAGATTGTTAAAGCTCATGTCGAACATCCTGATCATAGACGACGAAAAAGCGATCCGTAAGACCCTAAGTGAGATCCTCTCCTATGAAGGCTATAAGATTGACGAGGCCGGCGATGGGGAAGAAGGCCTGAAAAAATTTAAAGAAAAAGAATACGACGTTATCCTCTGTGATATAAAAATGCCCAAGATCGATGGGATTGAATTCCTGGAAAAGGCGAAAGAGGCCAACCCCGATGTACCCATCATCATGATCTCCGGGCACGGAACGATCGAGACGGCCGTCGAAGCCGTCAAGAAAGGAGCCTACGATTATATTTCCAAACCACCCGACCTCAACAGGCTCCTCATCACGATCCGCAATGCCATGGACAAGACCACCCTGGTGGCGGAAACGAAAGTGCTGAAGCGTAAGGTCAGTAAAGTACAGGAGATCGTAGGATCTTCCAACCCCATCCAGAAAATTAAAGAGACCATCGAAAAAGTAGCCCCCACCGATGCCCGTATCCTGGTCACCGGGGAGAATGGAGTGGGGAAGGAACTGGTTGCCCGCTGGGTGCATGAAAAAAGCAACCGGGCCAGCGGCGCCCTCGTGGAAGTCAATTGCGCCGCCATTCCCAGCGAGCTGATCGAAAGCGAGCTCTTCGGCCATGAGAAAGGCTCCTTCACCTCGGCCGTCAAACAGCGCATCGGCAAATTCGAACAGGCCAATGGCGGGACCCTCTTCCTGGACGAGATCGGAGATATGAGCCTCACCGCACAGGCCAAGGTGTTGCGGGCCCTGCAGGAGGGAAAGATCACCCGGGTAGGCGGCGATAAGGATATCAGCGTGGACGTCCGGGTAATAGCCGCCACTAATAAGGACTTGCTGAAAGAGGTGGACGAACGGGCCTTCCGCCTGGATCTCTATCACCGCCTTAGCGTGATCATCATTCACGTCCCTTCCCTCAACGAGAGAAATGACGATATTCCCTTGCTGGTAGACAAATTCCTGATAGATATCTGCGCCGACTACGGCATCGCCAAGAAGGCCATCGAAGACGAAGCCATCAAAGCCTTGCAGAAACACAACTGGACCGGTAATATCCGCGAGCTGCGCAACGTGGTGGAACGCCTGATCATCCTTTCCGGCAAGACGATCAATAAAGACGACGTGGAAAGTTATGTGTTGCCGAAAAAATAATTTCCATTCATGAACCCAATCTATTGCATCAGCGGCCTGGGAGCCGACGAACGGATCTTTTCCAAGCTGATCCTTCCCGGCGTACTGCTCACCCCTTTGCAATGGATCCAGCCACAGAAAGAAGAACGCATAGAAGCTTATGCGAAGAGGATGACCAGTCAGCTTCATTCGCATCCGATCAGCCAGGATCCCTCGAATCAGCGGGCGCACCAACCCCAACCTATTTTCATCGGCGTTAGCTTCGGGGGAATGATGGCCCTTGAAATGGCCAAATTCTATCCGGGGGCGAAAGTGATCCTTATCTCCAGCGTCAAATCCCGGGAAGAACTGCCTGGATGGATGAAACTGGCGGGTAACCTGCGCCTGAACAGGCTGCTCCCTCTAAAACCCCCGAGATGGGATCGTCTGGAAACCGATTTCCTGGGGACAGAGACAGAGGAGGAGCGGCAATTGGTAAGGCAATTTAGCAACAGCTCTGATCCGGTCTATCTGCGATGGGCCCTGGGACAGGTCATTAACTGGCAGAATGAATGGCAACCTGCCTCCCTCTCTCATATACATGGAAGTAATGACAAGACCTTCCCGTGCAAGAACATCCGGGCGACCCATATCATTCCCGGAGGCGGTCATTTTATGGTGATGAACCGGGCGGGAGAAGTCTCCAGGATCCTCGAATCTCTCCTGGCCCCTGAATCTATCTTTTTTTTGTAATATTTCCCCCTCCCTGGCGACCAATACACCAGACGCATCCGGAAAAGGATGCTTCCGGCTCCCGGGCGGACAGTGACCATCCGGCCAGAGTTTTAGCAAAACTTTCCGGATCAATGTTTTGGGGGCCCGATTATTACATTAAATTTGCCCGGAATCATAAAAAACTAAAGGAATGTCGACTCATCAGTTGCTGGTTTTAGTACTTATTCAATTATTTATCCTCTTATTGCCCTCCGTTGGTCTCTATAAAATGTTCGAAAAGGCCGGCGCCCCCGGCTGGAAAGCATTTATTCCCTTTTATAATACCTGGGTCATGCTGGAACTGGCCGAACGCCCCAAGCATTGGGTCTTCTGGCAACTCATCCCGGTCGTAGGATGGTTCATCTCGATGGGAATCTTCGTGGAATTCGTCAAGGCCTTCGGCAAATTCAAGCTGTATGAGCATGCTCTGGCCTCCCTCTTGCCCGTTCTCTACTTCCCTTACCTCGGATTCAGCCCTAAAGAGAAATTCCTCGGGGCTGAACCGGTAAAAAAACATAAAAAAGGCACCGCCCGCGAATGGATCGACGCCGGGGTCTTCGCCATCGTAGCCGCTACCCTGATCCGCACCTTTGTCTTCGAAGCTTATACGATCCCGACGGGATCCATGGAAAAGACCTTGCTGATCAATGACTTCCTCTTCGTCAGCAAATTCAGCTACGGCCCCCGCATACCGAATACCCCCTTGTCGATCCCCTTCGTTCATAATACCATGCCCATCACGAACGGTAATTCTTACCTGGAGTGGATCAAAGTTCCCTACACCCGCTGGTTTCCCAGCCCGGTAAGACGGGGAGACGTAGTGGTCTTCAATTTCCCCGCCGGAGATACGGTGATCAACTTACCCGATTATCAGTCCCAAAGACCCTATTATGACGTGTGCCGGGAACTGGGACAGGGTAATATCGATTCCGGTCGCCAGGTCATCCTCAACAGCCCTGACCAATACCCGCTGGTCATCCGCCCCGTAGACAAACAGGAGAACTATATCAAACGCTGCGTGGCTATCGCCGGCGACACCCTGCAGATCAAAGACCAGATTTTATACATCGATGGGAAGGCGCAGGTCTTTCCCCCGGAATCCCAGACCTATTATACTGTGGAAACAAAAGGCCAGCCCCTGGACGAGACCGTAATGAGAGACGAATACAACCTGGATATGACCAATGGCGATGATGTCCGTACCACAGGCACTCCCAACGTCTATGTCATGCTGCTCACCTGGCGCGCCCACGAAAAAATGCTGAAGAACGGTCTGGCCAAAAGCATCGTGCCGCAGATAGACAGCTCCCTGGGAGTCTATCCCTACGATAGCCTCCATAACTGGAGCCGCGATAATTATGGCCCCATCTGGCTGCCTAAACAAGGAGCTACCCTCACCCTCACCCGGCAGAATTACTCCGTATACGAAAGGGCCATCCGCGTCTACGAAGGCAACAAGCTGGAAATGAAGGATGGTAAGTTTTTCCTCAACGACCAGGAAGCCACCCAATATACCTTTAAAATGAATTATTACTGGATGATGGGGGACAACCGCCATGGATCACAGGACTCGAGATACTGGGGATTCGTTCCCGAAGACCATGTGGTAGGAGAGGCCTGGCTGATCTGGATGAGCTGGAATAAAGGAGTGCGCTGGAGCCGCCTCTTCCAGAAGATCAAATAATTTCAGACAACGATCCCGGCAAAGCCGGGATCGTTATTTAACTTCGGCGCTGATGCAAAAAAAAGAAATTGGATTTTCTTACGAGGTCTACGACTCCTTGGAAGAATTAAATAAAGAAGATGCTCAATTATTAAACGAAGCGAGGGCCGTCACCAAGAATGCCTATGCCCCCTATTCGCATTTCAGGGTCGGGGCCGTAGCAAAACTGGAAAACGGACAAATCGTCTCCGGGACCAACCAGGAAAACGCCGCTTTCCCCGCAGGGATCTGCGCTGAAAGAGTGTTGTTATCAGCGGCTTCGTCCCTCTATCCGGGCGTAGCGATCGATACTTTGGCCATCAGCTACGATAATGAGAATGGTCCCAGCGATCAGCCCATCTCTCCCTGTGGTATCTGCCGGCAGTCCCTGCAGGAATCCGAGCAAAGGGCCGGAAAGCCTATACGCCTGATTTTGGGTGGACAAAAGGGACAGATATACATCATCCCAAAAGCCAGTCTGCTGCTGCCGCTGGCCTTCACAAGCGACGAACTGAAATAAATACGTGTATGTCAAAAGCTATCCAAGGCGTGTTACTTATTGCCATAGCTGGCGTCGATCTGTCTTTCCCGGCTTTCCATGCAATGTCCAGATAACATTGTTTTAATAACCTTGTATTTGTTTTCTCAATAGTTTTACTGTAAATTAGTTCTTGTAAGAATATTTAGGTGTCTACAGTTACTATGTTAACCCCTACTCACAGCTAAGTAATTTCCGTATCCAATTTAACCTGCATAACATAACCTGGTTGGGCCTTAAGATTAAGTAGTTGACCAATTGTTCGCTGATATAAAATTTTTGGCATGGTACATGTCAGATATATTTATAATGTTTTTTAGCACGCGACTGTGCGACCTTATAACTACAACCTTATGCTATTCAAGCCTATTAACATTGCTATTGTCGATGACCACTCCTTATTTAGGAAAACATTAAAAAACTACCTTTCAGAACATGAAAATTTAAATGTCGCCATCCAGGCGGCAGATATGTTCGACCTCTTTAGTAAGCTAAAAACATCTTCGATCGATATCCTGTTAATGGATATTTTTATGCCCCAATTGAATGGTAATGAGGCATTAAAGACCCTACGCATCGAATATTCCACCATGAAGATACTTGTATTGTCCATGAGCACGGATATAGACCTGATCAGTGACTTGTTGGATGCAGGTATTCATGGCTATATCTCCAAGGCGGATGAACCTGAAGAACTGCTTCAGGCAATCGAGGCAGTTGCGGAGAATAGGATTTACCGCAACAAGCTATTTACAGAAGCACTCTATTGGAACAAACAAAATAATATAAAGTCTTTCGGTGATGGGGCAGAATTCTCCCTCAATGAGCGTGAGAAAAAAATTCTACAGTTGATCTGGGAAGAAAAAAGCAATAAAGAAATTGCCGACGCTCTCTTTTTAGGCATAAGATCTGTTGAAAAGATCCGGCAGGACATGAAAGAAAAAATCGGTGTCAAGTCGACAGTGGGGTTGTTAAAATATGCTATAAACAAAAAGATCATCGGGATTGGCACAAGAAGTTCTAACCTCATTCGATAACACTTAATAATTATCCATCACTAGCCTGACCTGAACTATTACTGCCCCTTTTCGTAAAAACCGAAATAAAAAATGGCATTAGTACTAATCTTTGTCTGGTTTTTTTTGAATTAATTTGTTGCCAATAACGAAGCTCCACTCCTAGAAAAGCCTTCTGGAAAGATCGTTCCTGGTATATTTATCGGATACGAAACCTCACCGTCACTCTGGTCTACTTTCCTTTCTATTAATGTTAAATGTTGTTTTATTGCAGGGAATGTTACTTGCTTTAGCGATAGCTATGATCGAAGCCATAAAAACTATTCAAATTAATACATTCTCCACCGGGTGGCGTCATTTCTTTACCGGGCCATTTTCCTGACATGAAAAAAGTTCTTATAGCCACACATATTAAATTTTGGAACCAATATTCCGGAGATTCATCCAGGCTCCAGGCTTTAATTGAATTCCTTAACTGCCGGGTCGAACTTACGGTGGCTTATGGTGGTAACGTAACAGACGAAGATCTGAGAACGATCGTCATCTTAAAAAAGGGCCTTCGTCTGGAGTTATTGGGCAGCAAAACGGAAATTCCGGAATACATAGGATTGTTCAGTGCATTTATGGCCGGCCGATATTTCGACGTCTGTATCATCGAACACGTTCTTCTTTCCTTTTTAGCGCCGGTAGTGCCGGATCATAGCAGGCTTATGCTGGATACGCATGATATCGCCAGCGACAGAAGCAAAAGTTTTAAGAAAATGGACGAGAATACGACAATGATGGATATTTCCGAAGAACAGGAACTTCAGTATTATAGGGCATTCGATCATGTCATATTGATCCAGCAGAACGATTACAATAAGATCAGCAGGATATTAGGCAAAGATAAAACAATTTTGGCCCCTCATCCCGTTGTAGCGGAACAGCAGGAAATCAGGCGCTCGGTCAAAACGATCGGTTTTGTCGCCAGCGCTTATTCGCCCAATGTCGATTCTGTCAATTGGTTCATTAACCATGTATGGTCCCGGATCAGAAAGCTTGGTGTGTCCCTTGATATATATGGCACCGTATATAGGGGAATGGACCTCGATCATCTTGACGGGGTTAACATTAAGGGGGTCGTGCCTGACCTTTCGCAGATATATAAGACTATTGACATTGTTATCAATCCCGTAAGGTTTGGCGCAGGCCTGAAAATTAAAAATGTGGAGGCGATGGGCAATGGCCTGCCTCTCGTCACCACTACTCACGGAGCTTCCGGCATTATAGACGGCGAATGGACCGATTGCCTGCTCGTAGCAGATGATCCTGAATTATTTTACCGGCATCTGAACCTGCTGATAGAAAGTTACGATCGCAGAAAATCCCTGGGGGATAATGCGTACCGGTTGACCAGAACGAAATTCTCGCCGGAACAATGTTTTAATGAGTTGTTTGCCAGGATTAATGAGCCGGTAGAGTGACAGGCGTTTTCGTAAAAACCGAAATGATATTTCGTATGATTTCTACTAGCCTGCAGTATTAAGTGCATTATATTTATAACCGGGAATAAAAAAAACGAAGCACACACCTTTCTTTTATAATTATTATTTCCTCATAAGAAAGGCGGCAATGTTACTTGCTGTAGCGGTAGCTACATCTATAACCGTAACATGCGCCTTCCAGCACCATCTTACGTCCAGGTTATAAAAGTTTTCTTATGAATAAATTTAATTCAGGCTGGTATCTTATTTACACTAAACCCCGGCATGAAAAAAAAGTATCTCAGCGGCTGACGGAGATGAACATCAATAGCTTTTTACCAACAAGAAAAATATTAAGGAACTGGCATGATAGAAAAAAATATGTGGACGAGCCTCTTTTCCCGTCTTATATTTTCATTTATCTGAATGATATGCAGAATTATTATGAGGGGATAGATGCAGAAGGCGCCTTGTACTATGTAAGATCAGGAAAAGAGATTTCCCGGGTCAGCGACTCGGTGATCGATGGTATAAAATTGGTTGCCAACAAGGGGGAAAATATAGAAGTATCCAGCAACAGCTTTCAGCCCGGCCGCCGCCTGGTGATCAGTCAGGGAGCATTGACAGGCCTTTCCTGCGAAGTGATTCGGTTTGACAACAAACAAAAACTACTCGTCCGGGTCGAACTTTTACAAAGGAATATACTGCTGAGCCTTCCTGCCGAATATATGATGGCAATATAAATATCCGTGCTTCAAGCAACGCTTATCCTCAAACTCAGATGAATGAATAAAATATCGATTTGTACAGTATGTATGAACAGGACTGCCCAACTGGCACAAACCCTACCCGTAAATATTATAGATAATATCAATCATCCAAATATAGAATTTATAATACTGGATTACAATTCAAAGGATGGAATGGAAGATTGGGTGAAGGCTCATTTGTCGGAATATATAAATACCGGTTTGGTGAAATATTACAAGACCTATGATCCGGAATATTTTAGCGCTTCACATTCAAAGAACATGGCCGTAAAACTGGCTTCCGGTAATATTAATTGCCTTTTGGACGCCGATAACTATGCCGGCCCCGGTTACGCCCAATGGGTGGACTCCGTATTTGGAAATGGGGAAGGAAAGATCATTATAACGACCCTTCGAAAGGAATTCATCATCTACAGGGACCAGGGTGGGAAAATATGCTTCAGAAAAGATGATTTTAATGCCATTAACGGATTTGACGAAGCTTTCAAAAGTTACGGCCTTGAAGACGTAGATGTTGTCAGAAGGATGGAGAAAGACGGTGGAACAAGGGTATTTATCGACGATGAAAGATATTTGAGATACATCGGCCATTCACATGAAGAACGATTAGCGAATTATCCACTGATGAATAAAATCGACTCCCTGTACCTGCAGGATCCGACATCCAACAAGAAAAGCAACAAAGCCCTGTACCTTTTTAAAGACAATAGTTTTATGGAAGTGCACTACGAGTTCAACGCGCAACTAGAAAAGGATATTCTGTGGAGCTTCGGCGGATGGAAAATTAAATCTGACGGTCAAAAGAACGGACATTTTGAGAGGATAAAGAACACGCTGCTGCTGAAGTTTGAAAAAGAACCACCAGTGGTTTATCAGCAGACAAACACCGGCATTGTGAGCTATGATACAGGGGACAGGGTTTCCTGGGATAAAGTACCTGAAAAAGAAGAACTTTATTTCACCCTGGTCATGGGATATGGCGAATGTGTCAACCGGATAAAATACAAAGAGAATGACGGTGAAAATCCGTCCGTTAATGCCGGCGGATGGGGAAGAGGGACTGTATACTTCAATTTTGACACTTTGCAGGCGATTAATATTTGAAAGACTCGATCCACTGGGATATACGATCGGCGGCCACAGTCTTATAGTAAGCTATTTTAAAATGCACCCCCGGAAAGAGAACATTATCGATTTTTTGACGCAACATGCCCGGAGATCACCGCAGACTGCTGCCTTTTGTATTTTGCACAATGCAGGAGAACCTGAACAGGAGATCACTTACCCGGAATTGGCGTCCAGGGTCGAAGCGCTGGCCCACCGGTTAATTGAAATGCAATTGGAGGGGGAAAAAGTATTGCTGGTATATCAGGATATAATGAAGTTCATTGTCGCATTCCTGGCCTGCCAGTTCGCGGGCATTGTGGCGGTTCCGGCGCCTTATGCAAAGGGAAGGAAACAAGTTGCAAGACTATGTGCCATTATGCGCGATGCCGGGGCCCTTACCGTTTTTTGCAGCGGTGATTCCCTGGTATCCCTGCAGAAAGGGCTGGATAGTATTCTCCTGGAGGGGGAAACGCAGGTAATTAATACAGATGTACAAGATCTGCCGGGGGGATATTTGCCGGTACTAAAGCCGGTATTCCATCCGGTAGCCTTCATTCAATATACTTCCGGATCTACGGGAAACCCCAAAGGCGTCGTTATCTCACAAAAGAATTTGCTCCACAACCAGCAGCTGATTAAAGACACCTTTCGCTGTGATGAAAGCTCGGTCATTTTTTCCTGGTTGCCTTTTCACCATGATATGGGATTGATAGGCAATATATTGCACAGTATCTATATCGGGTGCAAATGTATCCTCCTATCACCGGTCCATTTTATGCAGTCGCCCGGAAGATGGCTTGAATCTATAACTAAATACAAGGTCACGCACAGCGGAGGACCCAATTTTGCCTATGATCTGTGTATCGATAAGATAGCACCGGATGAATTATCCAGGCTGGACCTGTCCAGCTGGAAAGTGGCCTATAACGGATCCGAGCCCATACGCCATGAGACGATACAAGCATTCGGCCGTACCTTCCAATCTGCCCGGTTCGATCCAAACGCATTTTATCCTTGCTATGGATTGGCCGAGGCCACTTTGCTGGTTTCCGGCAATAAAAAAGATCCTGTCCCGGCAACTGTCGTAATTGATAGGGAGACTACGGGTAACGGAGAGATTTCCCTGACGGATAAGAGCAATCCCCAGGCACAGGTTATAGTAAGCTCCGGAGAAGTCGCTTCCGGAATGGACATTAAAATTATTTCTGTTAATGATCAAAGGGATTGCGCTGAACTGGAGGAAGGAGAGATCTGCATTTCGGGAGATAGCGTCACAAATGGCTATTGGAATAAAGACAACGGGCCGTTTTTTTATGAAATGGACGGCAAGACATATCTGAGAACCGGTGATCTGGGGTTCTTCTACGAAGGGGACCTTTTTGTTCATGGAAGATTAAAGGACATGTTGATCGTACGGGGACGTAATCTTTATCCCCGGGATATTGAAGAAATGATATTCACCTGTGATAGCAGCATTGAAAAGAATGGTGTGGCCGTATTCAGTTCCGGTAATATGGGAGACGAAATGGTGATCGTAGCCGAAATAAAAAGGGCTTTTATAAAGAGCCTGAATTCCGCAAGCGTGATCCGTTCAATCGATAAAGACGTCAATGGCTCATTCGGTATCAATCCGCTCGATATTATTTTAACAGCGCCACTCGGTATTCCCAGAACGACAAGCGGTAAGATACAACGGGCCGTTTGCAGGGATCTCTATAATAGTAATTCTTTTGCTATCATCGGGGCAAAATCGCAACTACCCGGAAATACGGAAAACCGGGATACAAAGGACATCCAACTGGCTGAAGTACTTGGCAGCGGCAATCGTCCGGACATCCAAAAATATATTATGGCGCTGATCGGGTCGAAATTTGAACATATACAGCCAGAGCAGCTTACGGAGGCGACCGAACTGACTGGAATGGGCATAGATTCCCTCAGGGCCATGGAACTAATCAATGCTATTAACAGGGATATGAGTATTCATATGGATCCGGTAAAAGTATTCCATGACAATACATTGTCAGGTCTTATAACTACAATTGAAAATATGTTGTGGCTAAAACATCAACACGTCGTTGGTAATGAAATTAGCATATGAGAGCATCAGAAATTATTTCTGAGTTAAAGAAAAACAGGGTAGTGCCTAAATTGGTCGATGATCAACTGAAGCTGGTAGGCGAAACCAGGAATTTATCCAATGACCTTCTCAAGCTGATAAAAGACCGGAAGAACGAGCTTCGATCCTTTTTGATGGAGGCTATGGACGGGGTTTCCTCTACGCCTATTCCGTCTATTCAAAAACAGGGGCGATACCTGGCAACCCACGCACAAAAAAGAATCTGGATATTAAGTCAGTTCAAAGGAGGCGGCCCGGCGTATAATATTGTCGCCGGATTTTATTTAAAGGGACCTATATTTTTAATAATCTTAAATGCAGCATTCAATGCGGTGATCGAACGGCACGAAAGTCTTCGGACGCTCTTTAAGGATGAGGACAGTGAACTGAGACAGATAATTTTGGATCAGCTGCGTATAAAAGTCGACTTTGAAAATATAGAAAATACAACGGATGTAAAGAGCTACCTGAAAGCCGAAGAGGAAAAGTTCCGTAATTTTCATTTCGATCTGCAGCGGGGACCGTTGATCAGCATCAGATTATTCCGGATATCGGAACTGGAGCACGCGTTGCTTTTGGGCGTGCATCATATTGTATGTGACGGATGGTCCGCGACTATTATATTCAGGGAAGTAATGCACTGGTATAACGAGTATAGAAGAGGTATAACACCTGTTGCCAGGTCTTTAAAGATACAGTATAAGGACTTCGCATCCTGGCAGGATCACCGGATTGCGGATAGTAAGGGGCAAAAGGCAAAGGATTTCTGGAATCGTCAATTTTCGACGCTTATTAATCCCCTGAATTTGCCTGTCGACTACCCCGGGGCGGCTATCAAAAATTTTGAGGGGGGGCTGTTCAGGTCTTACTTTGAAGATCAGTTTTATACCCGTATTTCTTCTTTTTGTAAAGAAAATCATACAACCCTTTTTAATTTTTTCCGGGCAACGCTGGCTATTCTGCTGAATAAGTTTTCCGGGCAGGACGATTTGGTCATTGGCACTCCCGTCTCCGGCCGGAATCACTTTGACCTGGAAGATCAGGTTGGAATGTATGTAAATACACTACCCCTAAGAATCACCATCGATGTCAGGGATTCATTTTTAGCTTTCCTGACTAAGATATCTGATCACTCATTCGAAGCTTTTCAATATCAGGATTATCCTTTTGATAAAATTATCGAAGACCTTCCAATATCATGGAATGCCGGCGGAAACCCACTCTTCGATGTAATGATGGTAGTGCAGGACATTATGCATGGAGAGACTATCGCTCGTATAAATCAGGAATCCGAATTTGAGCTTTGCGAACTGGATAGTTATTTATACCAGTCGTCGTGCATCCAACGGGAAAACGTCCCCTCCAAGTTCGATCTTAGCTTCAATTTTGCCTTTGATGCCGGTAATAAATACTACCTGGAAATCGAATATGCTGCAAAGCTGTTTAAAAAGGAGAGTATCAGCCGTATTTTGAACGCATACCGGCTTATTGTAGTCCAGGTTCTCGATTCGCCGGGAACAATATTGAATGCTATTGAAATAATAGACACGGCCCAAAAGCATAACATCCTGACGCTCTTCAATGCTACGGAAGCGGACTATGTGCGGGAGAAGACGATCGTGCATTTGTTCGAGGAGCAGGCGGCCCGGACGCCGGATCATATTGCGGTAGCTTGTGAGGGCCGGGAGCTGAGCTATGCGGATCTGAACG
>DASWFF010000104.1:0-139178 GCA_036394375.1 Puia sp. | reverse complement strand
CACCTCCACAATTGAATACAGCAGTGCCTCCGCTCCCTAGAGCGGGGGCATTTTTTTGCCCGGCGGTGTAAAGGAGCGAAGCGAACTTTACGAACGAGGAGGAGCGTGTCGAAGCAGCTCCGACGAAGTTCTGACTTGTTTGCGAAAGTGGACGGGTGAAAAAAATGGGGCACGAAGAGCGACACTGGTGGATTCAATTGGGCCTCCCCCTCCGATCACCGGAGCGGTAGCGGAGGTAATCCCCTCACCTCCACAGCTTTATTAGCATCGAAATCAATTCTTTTCGGCGCTTTTTGTTGGCGGTTGAAGAAATTATCGGGTACTGCTACGAGCAGCCGGTAATAGATAACATGGCTCAATGGAGATTCAACAATGGAGATACTTTAAGACGGGTACTGCGAAGAATTATGTTAATAGAACTTCGGCTCTCCATTTCGGATCTTTTGGACAATAGTGGACAAATAGGTCTGAAACCATGCCGGAAGCATTTCAGATGGTACAGCATTCGCAGGTTTACCGTCTTCAAACACGGCGAGGACTACATGCTCCGCCTCAGAAGTATCGATGATCTGAACCGTTTGGAACAAACTGTAATGCTGATTCAGTTTTTTCAGATTGCCATAGAAGTTATCGGCCACTGTTTGTGGATCGACATAATGGCCGCCGGCTTGCGACCGGTCAACGACACGAAGCTCGGATAAGGCCGTATCCTGAAGACCGAGGAAGATGAGATGAATAGCATAGCCGGCTGCCCGAAACTGGCGAGGAATATCCCAGGTAGCTTCATTGGTAAAGTGCCCTTCATAGGCAAAATCCTGATTCGCCGCAAGTGCCGTTTCTACAAGGTGATCGAACGTTTCGGTAACAAAGGCATATGCAAGTTTACTGCATTCTTTGTGGGATTTGATAGTGCGCCAGAGTTCCTTTCTTTTTTCGACAAAGAGCTTATCTCCATCAAAAATGGGACCTTGCTGCCGGATGTGAGTCGGCAGGTAGTCGGGCCCAATACTGGACTTGCCTGCTCCATTGGAGCCTGTAATAATATACAATTCCGGCATAATTAAAGACGGGAAAGACCATACCTCCTCCGAAGAGACAGTTCTTCTGAGGGAGAAAGCGTCCGAATCACCGTGAATTCTTTGGCGGCATTTTTTAAAAAAACAAGCTGGATCGAACCATCTGGATATTCCAAATAGCATTGGTTTGTCTCCAGATCCTTGGAATTGATCATAAAAGGATGACCGCTACGGAGCTTTTGCAGACGGAGCTTTTGTACGGCCTCGTTACCTATTTTTTCAATGATTTGAAGCGCTGTCATGGTCTATGAAGGTACGGAAAAAAGAGGAGCTGGACAAATTGAAAATCAGAAGAGTAGGCTCAATAAGAGTGAGATGTTTGATAGAATCTCTATCCTTTCGATGTAAATTGGGCAATAATTGGGCAGAATAGAAGGTAATTGGGCGATCCTGGATATGCAGCTATTCAAAAGAGCGGCGATCCATTTATAGAGATTAGGAACTGCTCCCAAAATCAGAAGCTTAGCCAAGACTTCTTCTTAATTGATGTCAATATTTGTTTCACATCATCTTTTTCTTTTTGATCGGGGTTGGTAGAGCATATAAACGTTGCGAAAATAAAATTTTTTCCATCGGATAGATGCTAAACTGCGATATAAGGAAAATTAGGTCTTGCAAATTCAACGAATCCGTATTTGCCATATTTACAATTACCTGTTTCCTTATTTTGTATGTTTCCGAATTGGTTATTTAGTCCAGTTTTTTCTGATAATTCGATTAAATCGGAAAAAGTAGGATTGGGGTGCTCGCCCCCCAAGTATTCTGCGGTTGAAATCTGCAAAACTCCTGGTTCTTCGGAAGCTTCTTTAATAAAAGTAGGAGGACCTTCAGGGTTTTCGTGGGAGATATTTTTCCATCCATCTGAAAAGCTAATTCTTAATTTTTCTAACCTTTTGTCCAATTGATTAATTATTAGATTGTTGAAAATAACATTCCTTTCAAATCAATCCAAAAAAGATTCGAATTTTGTCCTGCCATCTCCACCAATCACAAATACCAGTGCCTCCGCTCCTTAGGGCGGGGGCATTTTTGTTTCCGGTAGTGTAAAGGAGCGCAGCGAACTTGACGAACGAGGAGGAGCGTGTCGAAGCAGCTCCGACGAAGTTCTGGCTTGCTTGCTGGGAACGGACGGGAACGAAAATGCGGGGCGCGAAGCGCCTGGCACGGGTTGATTGGGCCTCCCCTCCCCCATATCGGGATCACCGAGACACTCGGGTAGAGTGGGAAGGTAATCCCCTCACCTTCACAGAAATTTTAGCTCTGCAAATCATTGATCTGCAGAGCTTTTTTTATCTAAAGAGCGTAGCAAACTCCCTCCAAATACACATCTATAACTTATTTGCCGGAATGGATTGTTGCATTTTCCGAAAATCTATATATGAAAACAAAAGCGATAGCGGGTACAGTATTACGAAGGCAGCAAACGGAACAATGAATAAGGGTATTCAAATATTTGTAGCGGGAAACTAGTTAAAATCTTTACCAAAGGCGATAAGAGCAGGAAGAATATGGTAAATTCCAAGGTAATTGTTACGCAGGTTTTCTTCCTGAAGCATAAAATGGCTAAAACAATCAATGCCAAATCAGCCAAAATCAGTAAGGGTTTTGTTGTTGGCTCTGCATCTGCTATTCCAAAAGTCATCATCAAAATAAAAGGCATGATTATCATCATTCCTTGCAAAAAGATGAATGAATAACATGCGATGGATTGTGCCCTAGTATTGAATAAAACTTCATAGTAATGGTTCTTGGGTCAGGCTATGACTAATTTTAGTATTAATTAGATTAGCCACCACCTTGATCATCCTATCTTTTTCTTCTGGCTTGCTCTCTTTCGTTTTGATAACAATTGATTTCAACATGTAAATATTATTTGCATGTTGAAATGTTTTTCATAATTAACTTGTAATCAATGAGTTGAGGGTAGTGGGGCTAAGTGACTGATTTTCGGGTTTTTGAGGGGAAAAGCTTTTTCATCCAAATTTAAGTTGTTGAAAAGAACATTGTTTTTGTCGGTGGAGCGACTGTTTCTTTGTATTCTACCCGGCCGGAAACGGAGACGAGGCCGACCGATGATGTCGATATCGTAATTGAATTGTTACATTATAAAGACTATGCTGCCATCGAAGAAAAACTGAGGAGCAAGGGTTTTGTGAACGATGTGGAGTCAGGAGTAATATGCCGCTATACTATACATGGGATTACGGTGGACGTCATGCCGACTTCCGAGAATATATTATATCGGGAGGAGCATCCCACGCAAGGTAAAGACAGTTCTTTTGTTCGTCTCGCGGTTAAGGCAGACGTGGACGCCCCTTGTGAAGTGGCTTTTACCGTTGTATGCGGCGATTGCACGATATGCAGGAAGTCGAAATTTTTAGCCGGGCTGGAAATATCATAGCCATTGACCCCTAATTATTATATGAAGTGGTCACTATATACATTGATTACCAAACCCATCTATGGTTCATCGAAAACAGGTTTGAGTGATCTGACCTTGGATAATTTCCACACTGCAAACCGGCCAGTGGGTAAGTAGAACAGAGAGTAGTTTTGGCTAAATCAAAAGCAGATATAGCTAAATCAATCCGATAAACGCGAGCGACATTTGTATCAACAAAAAAATAAGAATATGCGCGTATTTGTCACAGGAGCCACAGGCTTCATCGGTTCTGCCATCGTGCAGGAATTAATAAGTGCCGGTCACCGGGTATTGGGGTTGGCCCGATCGGATGCTGCAGCCAGTGCGCTGACCGCAGCGGGGGCGGAAGTTCACCGCGGTGACCTCGAAGATCTGGACAGCTTGCGTAGCGGCGCCGCCGCGTCGGATGGTGTGATCCATGCGGGTTTTATCCACGATTTTACCCGATTTAAGGAGGTCTGTGAAGTAGACAGGCTGGCTATCGAGACTATCGGCAACGTATTGGCAGGCAGTGACCGTCCGTTGGTCGTGACGTCCGGTACCGCGCTGGTTAGCCCGGGCAGTCTCGCTACCGAAGATATCATACCCCCCTTCAACCCTGCGTGGCCACGGGCTTCGGAACAAGCAGCGGATGCGGCGGCGGCGCTGGGTGTACGGGCATCGGTGATACGCCTGTCACCGTCTGTTCATGGGGAAGGCGATTTGCATGGCTTCGTGCCCATCCTGGTCAATGTCGCCCGTGAAAAAGGCGTTTCCGCCTATATCGGCGAGGGGCATAACCGCTGGAATGCGGTACACCGGCTGGATGCTGCCCATTTGTACAGACTGGCATTGGAGCATGCCGTAGCAGGCAGGCGATTCCACGGCGTCGGCGAAGAGAGCATTACGTACAAAGTCATCGCAGAAGCAATAGGAAAACAGCTGAATGTTCCAGTGACATCCGTATCACCTGAAGCAGCGGCCGAGCATTTTGGCTGGTTTGCCGGTTTCGCGGCGATCGATTGCCCGGCGTCGAGCAAATTAACACAGGAGCTTTTGAACTGGCATCCGACCCAACAGACATTGCTTGCTGATCTGGAACAAGGCATATATTCCCGTCATCAGGATAAATAAAACCCATGAAAATCATCATTACCGGCTCTTTAGGGAACATCAGTAAGCCGCTGACACAAAGATTGGTAGGTCAGGGACATGTCGTAACCGTCATTAGCAGCAACCCGGGAAAAACGGCTGCCATCGAGGCCCTTGACGCTACCGCTGCCATTGGCTCGATAGCAAATGTCGATTTCCTCACGAAAACTTTTACAGGTGCGGATGCTGTTTACGGGATGATTCCCCTGAGTTTTTCCGAACCCGACCTGGGCGACTATCTACGCCGGATGGCCCAAAATTATGCGCAGGCCCTGAAGCAGGCCGAAACCAAGCGAGTGGTGGTCATGAGCGGCTGGGCAGCCAATCTTGTCCGGAGCGAAAATGTCGAAGACGTGTTTGATGTATTGACCGGCGCCTCTATCACCATCATGCGGCCTGCATCCTTTTACACCAACTTCTATCAATCGATGGATATGATCAGGGGGAAGGGGCTGATCGGTAAATTCCTCACTTTGCGCTACTCTGGCCTTTGGGCCCTGCTGAGGGGGAAGACCGGCCTGCTGATGGGGAATTATGGCGGGGATGACCGGACGGTGTTTGTTTCGCCGAAAGATATCGCGGATGCTGTGGCCGAGGAACTGCTGCTACGCCCGGATACAAAAACGATCAGGTATGTGGGCAGCGAGGAGATGACCTGTAACGAGGCCGCCCGGATCATCGGCACCGCGGTGGGCAAGCCCTGGTTGAAATGGGTATTGCTTTCGGACAAACAAATGCTGCAGGGGCTGAAAATGGCCAAAGTACCTCAAAAGCTGGCCGAAACCCTGGTGGAAATGCAGGCTGCGATGCATAGTGGTAAGACACTGGAAAATTTTCACCGGAGTCAGCCAAAGATGGGAAAAGTGAAACTAGCCGAATTTGCCAAAGAATTTGCCGAAGCCTATTAAAAAAACAAGTAAATTATCCTATGAACAGTCCTCAGCAATTCCGATTCAAAACGATCACCGAATATCATCGGGCAGCGGGCCTTCCCAAGCCGGAACACCCGCTCATCAGCCTGGTCCGGATGGATGACATTACCATGCCCCTCGCCGAAGGCTCGTTCAGCCTTATCTATGACTTTTATTCCATTTCCCTGAAAAAGGTGCACAATGCCAAATTCAAATACGGGCAGCAGTCCACAGACTTTGACGAAGGCGTATTGTTCTTTATGGCGCCCGGGCAGTTATTCGGTATTGAGATTGAAAAAGGAGTGATGCCTCAGCATCGGCCTAAAGGCTGGATGATTCTGATCCACCCGGATTTTTTATGGAACACGCCGCTGGCGAAGATCATCAAACAGTACGAATTTTTCCATTACTCCGTTTACGAGGCCCTGTATCTTTCCGACAAGGAAGAGACCATGCTCACGACCATTGCTGACAATATAGAGCAGGAGTATCATGCCAATATCGACCGGTTCAGCCAGAACGTGATCATCGCCCAACTGGAATTACTGCTCACTTATGCCGAAAGGTTCTACCAGCGTCAGTTCATCACGCGGAAGATCGCTAACCATGAAATATTGATGCGCTTGGAGGATTTTCTTTCGGGCTACTTCAGCAGCGGTGCTTTGGCAAAACAAGGTCTGCCCAGCGTAGCGCATATTGCGGAAACCCTGACTATCTCACCGGGTTATCTAAGCGGGCTCCTCAAATCCTTAACAGGCCAGAGCACACAGCAGCATCTGCATGACAAGCTGATCGAACTGGCAAAGGAAAAGCTATCCACCACCAACCTCTCGGTCAGCGAGATTGCTTATGAACTGGGCTTCGAGCATTTGCAGTCCTTCAGCAAACTCTTCAAGGCAAAGACAAAGCTGTCGCCGATAGAGTTCCGGCAATCCTTCAATTAATTCTCCTTCCCTGAGTGTAAACTTTTTGAAATTCATCCTTATTAACACCAATTTAGCCATTTGCAGGTTGCATGGCCGGGCAATCTATATTACCTTTCTTAATATGAAAAAAAATAACACCCGCCGTGCTACCCGCCTCAAGGTTGGGCTTGTTCTTGCAGCCGTCCTGACTATCGGCTGGGTCATCCCCCAACACCTCGCGATGCCCGTGGAAGGTGCGACCCGCCATAGCTATGACCAAAATTCCTTCTGGGCATATCCCTGGGGCGAATCGGTTACGCATAAGGGCGTTGATATATTTGCCAAAGAAGGCACGAACGTCCATTCCGCTACAGCTGGATTGGTTGTTGCCACAGGCCAGAACCGCCTTGGCGGTAACTTCGTCATGGTCCTCGGACCTCAATGGCGGCTTCATTACTATGCACACTTACATGAGATCCGCACCCACATCCTAACCCCCGTCTCGCACCGCAGTATCCTCGGCACCGTGGGCAATACCGGCGATGCTAAAGGCAAGCCTACGCACCTTCACTATACGATCAAGTCGGTCTGCCCCTGTCCATGGCGCATCGACCATAGCCACCAGGGTTGGAAGAAAGCATTCTACCTTAACCCGATCCTTTATCTAAATGATAGCCTTCAGCAGCCCACTGCTTAAAGTTATTGGAAATTATAGATTTATACCTTTTATGAGCGATAGCAATTGAGTAAGGTATTCGATTAGAGCCTCGTCACCTCCACAAAACTTCAATATTTCTTCATCAAAAATATCCATGAGATCATCTGGGATTAAAGGCACAAATGAATCTGTGCCGTACTCGATGGTTAATGAAGAAGTCAACGAGCTGCCTGGGCAGTGGTATAACACTTATGCTGTATAAGAGGCTTTTAAAATTATCCGGCGGAATCAGCGATCATATTTATACTGGATTTACTGTAGATATCTATGACTTTTATAATTCTTGATGCGTAATCATATATTTTGTTATTGCTGTCAAGAGCCATTTTTTCTTCCTTACCAGTATCAAAAAAGGAAATTTGTTTTTTCTTCTGATTAAAATGCAATCGACATATAGGGCGCCGATTATTATCATCTAGTAAAATGCCACAATATGATTGATTGTCTCGCATTACAACCCGGGTGACATTTATCTTGACAGCCAAAATTGCCCTTATAATATAGAAAGCTTCCATTTCCTCTGCAGTTGTCACAATTGCGGTTTCGTCTGCCGGCGTGGCTGTTAGCTCTTCTTTAGCAATTTGTTCAGCCTTTTGCTGTTCTGTGGCCAGAGCCGTCTTTAACCTTTCATTGATCGTGTCATTGATATATTGGTTGAAGGTTCTTTTTACCAGCCCTTTGAACATTTCTAAGATCTTCGCCGTCACCATCGAATGATATACGTTCTTCGCGAAATACTTGGTGAAGTCTTCTGATGGATCGCTTATTTCTTTTACAATAAGCGCCCGCAGTTCCGACATGTATTTCAACTCACTTGCTGTATTGTTAATGCTCTCAATATTGAAATGGGTCTTTGTGAATTCTTTTAATTTTTCGACCTGAGCTTCTTTCATATCATCAATCCGAAATTCAAAAAACGGCTTATCATCCATTTTATTTGCTTCAACCAGATCTGTATAGAAGCGGAACATTATACCATTTGTGAGAATTCCAAATTTTGCGTTCGTCGTATGAAAGTATCTGAATAATTGGCTGTCATGTGGATCAAGGTTTGCAGACCAGTGCTTGCACTCGATAAGCATGATAGGGGTATTATCTTTAATAATGGCATAATCCACTTTTTCCCCCTTCTTTATTCCAATATCGGCTATAAATTCGGGCACTACTTCGAGAGGGTTAAAAACATCATATCCCATAGTTTGAATGAAGGGCATAATCAAAGCATTCTTTGTTGCTTCCTCTGTCTGAATTTTGTCCTGCATTTTGCTTACCCGATCGGCAAGTAATTTGATTTGGTCCTTGAATTCCATATAGCTTGGTTTAATGGGTTTTTATATACTGTGAGTATGAGATTGGATAAAAGATGGGAAAGCAGAGCATATTGGTGCTGATTCAAAGAGTGTTTTAAGGGTATTTCATACGCGCGGTTAGTGGAAAAAAGGGCGATTTTGTCTTTTGGATAGGAAATTATTTCCAAGATGATCATTTTAGTAGGAAAATATAGGTGTTTGGTTAAATAGATAGGAGAAAAGTTCCTAATTTTAAATTATAATAGGAAAATATTTGTAGAAATGAGCCTGGTAGTAAAATGGGGATGAATATTTGCTTAATAGGAAACTATTCTAATTTCCTGTTTTTTAGTAGGAAAATAAATCTAAATAGCCCTAAAATAGACTTTTAATAGGAAAACATGGCAACAGGACGATTACAGGAAATTATTATTGGCTCCAAGGAGCGCACCAAGGAAATCCAAAAGCTTGAAAAGCAAAAGCTAATTAGAAAGATTGGGCCTCGCTTATATACAACCGTCCTGGAAGAAGCACCAGAGAAGATCGTGGGCCGGAACTGGTATAGGGTTGTTTCCGAACTATATCCCGATGCAATGCTGAGTCACCGGAGTGCCTTGGAAAGACGACCGACACCCGGCGGACACTTATATCTTACGTATACCTACACGGATAATATTGAGTTACCGGGCCTGCATCTGCATTTTCTGAAAGGGCCGGCGGCTCAGGAGCCTGACGATGCTCCCTTTTTCGGAAATCTCAAGGCATCTGGGCTAGCCCGGGCTTATCTGGAAAACCTTCAGACAAAAAGAGGAAAGGGGGAAGAATCGAAGACACTTACCCGGGCGGAATTGGAAGAAAAAATAGAGGCGTTCCTCCGAGTGAAGGGCGAGGAGGCACTGAACCAGGTACGCGACCAGGCCAGAGCTATCGCGCCAGGACTGGGCATGGAAAAAGAATGGACGACGCTGAACCAACTGATCACTGATCTGCTGGGAACCGGAGTATCGAAAAACCTGGTCAGCCCGGTCGCTAGGGCGCGGATGCTTGGAGAACCCTTGGATACCGACCGGATCGAATTGTTCTCATCCCTCTACGAAGACTTAGTGAGCCGGGAATATCCGGACTTTCCGGACCGGAACAAGAGCATCCGGTCCTACCAGAACTTTGCGTTCTTCGAGAGCTATTTTTCCAATTACATCGAAGGGACGGAATTTACAGTGGAGGAGGCCAGGCAGATTATCGCTACATCCATGCCCTTGCCGGCCAGGGATGAGGATTCCCATGACATGCTGGGGACCTATCAGATCGTATCCAACCGTAAAGAAATGATGCTACAGCCGAAGGACGCAGACGATTTGCTGAAACTGCTCAGAGAACGACATGCCGTATTGCTGAGCGCCCGCACCTCCAAAAAACCGGGAGAGTTCAAGGACCGGAACAACCGGGCTGGAAACACGGAATTTGTTGACTGGCAACTGGTGACGGGGACACTTAAAAAAGGGTTCGAGATGTACCAACTGCTGCAGCACCCCTTTGCGAAGGCGGCCTATATGATGTTTATGATCAGCGAAGTTCACCCGTTTCTTGATGGCAATGGCCGGATCGCCCGGGTGATGATGAACGTCGAACTGGGAGCAAAGGGGCTGTCGAAGATCATCATCCCAACTGTCTGCCGGGACGATTACATGGGGACGCTCAAGAAATTGACGAAGCAGCGGAATGGTGATGCGTATATCCGGATGCTGCAGCGGGCTTGGGAATTCAGTAGCATGGTGTACGACGACAGCGTAGAAGCGATGGAGCAATCACTAATTGCAGCCAATGCGTTTTTGGAACCCCAAGATGGGTATTTAAAGATTATTACCCGTTAACAGAAAGCAAGCTCATGAGATATGTTATGGGGCATATGAACGTGTATTTCAAAACCTAACGAATTGGTTTAGACGGTTTTAATTCTTGGATGAACTGTAATAGGAGAGGCAATCAATTTTTAAATCAAGCAGCTAGGGTAACAATCTTTTTAGATCCATCCAAAAAAGATTCGAATTTCATCCTGCCACCTCCACAATTGAATACAACAGTGCCTCCGCTCCTTAGAGCGGGGGCATTTTTATGTCCGGTAGTGGAGCAAGCTTGCTTGCTGGAACGGACGGGAATAAAAATGCAAAAGAATACAGCTTCTTAGTCATGGTCAGGCGGTGATTAATTGAAGAGCACGTCCATTGTCAGGCTTTTTTTGACCAAACTGTCCGAGTGGCTGTTGTCTTTAACTCCATAAGTAGTAATTAAAGTAAGGAACAATGTTTTTCTGGGCTTAACCTTTTCCTGGAAAACATCCAGCTTTTGCTGTAGTTCGCCGGCATAGGATTTACTGATAGTTAACTCACCCGTATAGAATTTTATCTCACAAATATTAATGTTATGGTCATCCCGGTCAATCAGTAGATCAATCTGAGCGCCATCCTCTTTTGAACCTTTAGGAGGGACATATCGCCAGCTTGCTTCTTTTGTCAACTTTTCCGTAAGCCCGAGGCCATTTTTGATTTGATTAATATGCTTCAGGCAGACGGCTTCAAATGCCATTCCACTCCATATTTTGTAAGACGCACCTTCGCTTAGCCTGGCCCAGCTCGTTGTATCATCGGCCTTGTCCATGAATTTTAGATAGAACAATGAAAATTCATCAATCAAACGGTAGATGGCATCTTTAGTCTCTTTATCATACGGCTTATTTGATTTAATGAAGCCGGATTGCTCTAATTCATCCAGCATCAGTGTCGTACGGCCACCTGAGCTAAGCCCGCATTCTTCAATAATCTCCTGGCGAGTCAACCCTTTGGGGGTAGCCGCCAGAGCTCGCACCGCCTTTAGGTGATTATCTGCCATGTCAAAAAGTGAGTTATAGAGATTATTGAATTCGCCATTTAATAAACCATTTTTTGTGAAGCAGGTTCTTTCGATCACTTGTGAAGCGCTATCTCCCTTTCTGACATTATTCAGGTATTGAGGAATACCGCCCAGTGCCATGTAAAGCTGTAGTATCTGGTATCGGTCCAAATTGCTCCCTTTGCTTTTCAGGTAAGTTTCGGTTTCTGCCAGCGTGAATGGTAGTAGCCTCATTTTTTGTGTTATCCGGTGGTGCAGTCCTCCTCTGTTATTTACAATTTTGCGAATCATCCAAGAGGCGGCTGAGCCGCAGATAACAAACAACAAGTGAGCCTGCTGGCTCGCCCAGGAGTTCCAGAAATGCTCAAAGGCTGAGAGAAAGCCGGACTTCCGGCTATCAAGCCAGGGGAATTCATCCAGGAAAACCACTAATTTTTTTCGCCTAGGCAGTCTATCCAGGAACTGTTCAAGTGCGTGAAATGCTTCTACCCAGGAGTTCGGGGGAATTAGAGACAACGTAGATCCGGTTGCTTTCTGTAGGGACCTGCTAAATTGTAGTAGTTGCTCTTTCAAAGATCCTCCATACATTCCTGTAAGTTCAAATATTAGTCTGTCGGCATAAAAATTCCGTATGAGAAAAGTTTTGCCGACTCTGCGTCTCCCATAAACTGCAATCAAGCCAGCATCCTTTGTTTTCAAGACTTCTTCTAGAATTATTATCTCATCCTTTCTGCCTATAATGGGTTCCATAAAGATATAAATAAGGCTTAAAGGTATACTTTTGGCCGTATATAATGACTCTATAAGTGGCCAAATCTACAAAAAATGGCAAGATTTGGCCGGATATGATGATGTTATAAGTGGCCAAAAATGTAAGAAATGGGAATATTTGGCCGGATATAAAGAGGCTATAAGCGGCCAAATGCACTACAGATCAGTGCATCTCCTGCGATAAATTTCATATACCAAAGATTATCAAATACTTTAAATCGGCCCAGAAAAGATTCGAATTTTGTCCCCTCACCTCCACCAATAGAAAAACGAAGTGCCCCAAAAGGGGTATTTTTTTATTTGCGGCAGGGTAAAGGAGAGAAGCGAACTTTACGAATGAGAGGGAGCAAGGGACGCAGCTTCCTCAAAGTTCTAGCTCGCTCCAAAACGGGTAAAGGGGCTCAGATCGACCTGCTGATTGATCGAAAGGATTTTGCGATAAATATCTGCGAAATGAAATACACAGAGAAGGAATTTACGATCGACAAGGCCTATGCCAACGAACTTGAAAATAAAAGGAATGTATTTAAAGGGGCTACCAACACTAAGAAATCGCTTTCCTGACCCTGGTCGCCACTTTTGGAGTGCAGCCTAATGACTATGTGACCAAATCAGTCCAGACAACGACAGCCATGGATGCCTTATTCGGCTAGTGTGGCGCATTATCATATCAAGTGCTGTTATTTCAACGATTTTAAGGTATTACGATTTTTTATAAATCAGTTGCCGACAAATGTTCCCGGTCCCCGGCGCCGCGAAGAGGGCCCCGGGGGGGAAGTCAGGTTGGTCACTGTTCGGCTTGCTGGAATGCAAGGAAAGCAGTTGTTGCATGTATGAAAAACTGTATATATTTGTCCTATGCGAATGACAATATCTGGCCTTCCGCGCCACTTCGACAAGTTTGATCTTCAACGGCTTTTTAACCCATTTGGCTGGGTGGATTATACAAAAATCATCATAGACCCTCTCTCTGGTCTAAGCAAGGGAAAAGGAATTGTTGAGATGAACAATGATCAGGCGAAACAGGCTATGGCTGCGTTGCAGGGCAAAGTGCTGGGGACGAATCCGCTTAACATTAAAGAAGCTAAAGAAGGTGGTCCCAAGCCCTGGTAACTTATTTTCACTCCGTCAAAAAGGGGCATTATCGTATAATCATGTACAATTGGGAGTCAGATTCCCAATTGTACCAAGTTCATGTTTCCTGGTTTTTGAACTTCTAATATACTATTAGTCAGGGCAAATTTTTGCCAGGTACAGTCTTGAAGAATCATTGTGTAATTACGACACTCTTCACTCCTTCTATAAAAAGATAGAACCGGCGAAAGGTATCCGGAAGTGTAAGGCCTAAGGTAGTTTCAAATTCGTCTATCTGTTGAGTGGTAGAAGGTGCATATAAAGTAATACCATACGTGGCATGGTTAGTTGAGAGGTCTGAAAGGATGGTTTCAATTGACATAATAACTGTTTGGGGTAATAGACAGTATTATTCTTCCTCTCGGAGTTTACGTATTTTTTCCAGTTCTATCACGTCTACCTGGTCTTTAGGACGATTTACTGTTTTCTTGTTCTCTATGAGATGATTGATATGTAAAAAAGGAACTTTGGTTCCTTCCAGATCAGCAACTGAGGCCATATTCAAGCAATCGCTGAAAGTTAGCTCGCCCAGACCTTCCATTTTCGTCAATATATCCAATTCAATTCCTCCGCCTATATTAAAGCTGGTCCAACCTGGCACGAACTCCATATTTTCCAGGGATTCAAAATCGCCATAACCTAAATCGGCAAATGCTATCCTTAAATTTTTCCTATTCTCATTTGTATCATCCAGCCACATGTCTAAATCGTCCGTATTTCTATTGAAACCGTGAAAACGAGTGGCAAATCCCCCAATCATGATATAACGAACATTATTCTCATTTAGACCTCTCCAAAATCCGAGCAAATCCTCATCAAGGATGTCCATAAGTTTTTATTTATGAGTCACTATGGCTTTTTTATATAATGCATTAGTCCGCAACATCTTGGTAAAGAGCCTAAGCTTTTCCATATCAGGGCGATAAATGTTCTGCCGGAGACGTTCTTTCTCTGTGAGGATGATGGCTTGAGTATTTTTATTGTCAGGATTGTTCTTATCTGGCATATGACTATCAGAATATAAATGCAATTTAATTAAAATCGTTGGCAATTTTTCATTTCAAATGGCTGTATATTTTTATGGGAAATGGTTTAAAGAATTCATAATTAATGAATTATAAGGAATTCATTATAGGGAATCTAATCAAATAGCTGTCGTTTATCATCATTACGTATTATTGAGTACGTTTTTAGGGTTTTTCATACACAGGTTAAATACCTAAGATCATTAGTAGCGGTAAAACCCTGGTCTTCAAAACTGTCAACCAGCTCCACATTACCATGCTGCATCCAGGTGCTGGTAATCATATCCTGTTGCTCAATGCTGAAATGGCTTTGCTCTTCGGAGCTGAACCGGAGATATTTTACGGCTTTTTTGTTCATATGGATGAGATTTTTTTTAAGAAATTTATTAGCTAATAAAGGTCGCGGAGGCACAGCGTCACCGCAATAGAGGCATCTAATGTGACAACTAAAAAAATGTTGCTGACTTCTTCCTATCTGCTTATTTTTGTGCCTGAACGTCTTTTCAAAGTTTCATAAACCCACGTCATCGTGGAGGTTGCCAGTATTGGCACGGTGCTTTGAAGAGGCGTTAATTTTTTGCCCGCTACTGGAGGAATGCAAGGATTATAAGAAGGAGATCTGCAAAAATAATAAAAATGTTTACCGGAATAAAAATAACTGTGCACAGGGCTTGGGCCTACCGATCACCTACGAAGTGGAGTATGATTTTTTTTAGGTGGTAAAAAAAATGCGTAATTTTATAATCTCCTTTGCTCAATTCCTCCCAATCTGGATAGTTAACTTTTTACAACAATTTGATTCCCTTTCAAACGGCGTTTTTCTATATAATTAATTGTTTTCTTGTGACACATAAGAATAATACTTTTTGGAGTGGAAAGTGTTCGAGGAGCAAGTCTGGAGAATGAGAGGAATAACATAAATTATGTAACTAGTTGATATTCAATAAAAATATTTCACAAAATTGCAGTATATTTGTGAAATATATCAATTGCCATGACAAATTCCATTTATGATCAGATGCTGAGCAGGATTATAAAAACCGGTAAGGGCAAGTTGATCTTTCCGGCCGATTTTACAGGGTTAGGAAGCAATGAATCCATCCGGAAAGCACTATCTCGCCTGGTTAAGGAGAAAATATTACTGCGATTGGGGCAAGGAATCTATTTGTACCCGGAATACGATCCTGAATTAGGTACGCTTTATCCTTCTACAGAGGATATTGCCGAGGCGGTCGCCAGACAAGATAAAGCGCGGATTATACCTACCGGCGCCCAAGCCCTGTATAAATTGAGACTTTCTCAACAGGTACCCATGAAACTGGTCTATTTGACAGATGGGGTCCGCCGAATGGTGAAAGTGGGGAAGAACACCATTACATTTAAGATTACGACCCCGAAAAAGCTTGCAATGCAAGGCAAAGTAAGCGCACTTGTTATTCAGGCATTGCAGGCATTGGGGCAAAAGCAAGTGGATGATAAAGTAATAAAACAAATAAAGAAGGCTTTGGCCAAAGAAGATGTAAATCTGCTTCGGCATGATGCCGGGTTGGCGCCGGGCTGGATTGCCACCATTCTATTTTCACTATTTAAAGAATTGAACAATGCTGGAATGGCTGAAAATAACGGATGAACGAAAACGCCGGATACTTAATCAGGCAAATACGGAAAGGGGCTTACTGCCACACGCAATTGAGAAAGACTGGTGGGTGACCCTGGCCCTGCAGGCAGTTTTTTCTACAAAATGGAAGGATAAACTGGTTTTCAAGGGAGGGACATCTCTGAGTAAGGCTTGGGGATTAATCGAACGTTTTTCCGAAGATATTGACCTGGCGATGGATAGACAAGTGTTAGGGTTCCCGGAGGAGTTTGTCAGTAAAGCCCAGGTTGCAAAACTTCGTAAAGTGACATCGGCTTTCATAGGTAAAGAGTTTAGGCTGGAATTGGAGAAAACATTGCTGGCTATGGGAGTCCCTGACAACCAATTTGAATTAACGGTGCAGGAAACAGAGGTAGAAGACAGGGATCCGCAAGTGCTCGAGCTAGGGTATCATTCTGCGTTGGAACCTGATGTCTACATCGCAGAAAGGGTTTTGATCGAGATCGGCGCCCGTTCGCTGCGCGAGCCTTCCTCGAACAGGGAGATAAAGACAATTTTGTATGAGGTATTTCCTGATCAGCCATTTGCGGGTATGCCTTTTACGATACCGGTTGTAGACCCCAAGCGAACATTCTTGGAAAAATCTTTCCTGCTTCATGAGGAATTTTCAAAGCTGCCAGAGAAAATAAGGCATGACCGTCTTTCAAGACATTTATATGACCTTGAAAGACTAATGGATACCGAACATGCAGTTGCGGCTCTGGATGATGATGATTTTTATGCGAGAATTATTGAGCATCGCCAGCATTTCAATGGCATCCGGGGAATGGATTATTCCTTTCATGACCATGCCCATATTAACTTTATTCCGCCTGATGCAGTTATTAGCCAATGGGAAAGCGATTATGTGGAGATGCGTCGGGTCATGATTTATGGGAAATCCCATGAATTCTCTATATTGATTCAGCGGTTACAAGAACTATTGCAACGATTTCGTCTAAGAGGGATTCCGGAGCAATCTCGAATTGCCAACGGCGGAGAGTAATAAAAGGATGGACTACAGTACAATGGTTTTTTTATCAGGATAGGTCTCCTCATCCTCCATGATCTTTTTGTTGCATTCGTAAATACTTTTTTGCTTCTTCATCCTCCTCTGTTTCAATCAACCACTTGTTGCATGTGCAAAAATGAGAAAAATAGGGGAGGAATATGATAGCGGCCATGGTTGTGACGACTGAAATTTTCCTTTTACCGGATGATCCAGTAGACAAAATAGACAAACCTGCTTTCACCCAGCTTGTTCGTTGTTCGCGATTTGCAAACAACTGACAATTTATAATATTCGTAAAATGAAGTCACATAACGGCATGAGACCGCAGGATGTAGTTATTCTCCTTAAGATATTGACCATTCCTGAAGCTGGCTGGCAATACCGGGATCTCTCTTCTTTACTTTTTATCAGCATTTCAGAAATAGCTGAATCGCTTCACCGCAGTCATATTGCGGGGCTGATTGATGAGAGCAAGCGGAAAGTCCACAGAATGAGTGCCGGATTTGGTAGGTAAGGGATTTTGCTTGCTGCATTTTGTGCAACATTTTAAACTGCGAATGGTCCTTGTTTTGCTGTAATTGACTCCTGATTTTGGAAATAGTTAGTCGGTTTTCATCATTCAGAAAGTCTTTGCGTAGATGAGATTGGTCCTCTTTTGTGGCACATTTTCCTTGTCGATTGGCGCATGTTCGAGAACCCTTTAAAGAAATTCATAGCGTGATCATGGTTGTAGTCCTTGTTCAAAATGACTTCGATCGGACAGGAAAAAAGAGGTCTTTTCTGTTCGTTATGGAAAACCCTTTGTTAAATATCCCGCCAGTTTATTCAAGAACTAGAGGTGGCGACCGCCTAGTTGAGGTTGTTGCCGATTTTTGTTAAGATCCTTCTTCAACTTCATTACGTCTGCCAGAAAGTCACCGCCTGAATAATTTCAATACTCAAGATGATGGACTTTCCTCGAATGAGTGAGTATTTGACCAGAAAAAGAAGGATTGCGAATGTTTTCAACTGCTTCGTATCAGAACCAGGCTTGCTTCCATGGCTGTTTTCGTTTAAAAAATAATGTACGGTGTTATCGGTTTATGTCCCGCTCCTTTAAGGAGCGGGAAATTTTTGTTAACGGAACGAAGGTCGCATCGAACGGTTCAACGCAGTGATTTGAAAGATGCTCGTAATTCTGCGACAAGAAGTTCTGGTTGCTCCCAAGCCGCAAAGTGACCACCTTTGTTCAATTGGTTGTAATAAATGAGTTTGGGATACGCCCGCTCTGTCCAACTCCGCGGGGCTGCATAGATCTCGTCCGGAAAGACGCTCACTGCGGTGGGGATTTGCACATTTTTCGGGGCGAAAAACGCTAGCTTACTTTCCCAATACAAACGAGCCGAGGAGACCGCCGTGTTGGTCAGCCAATAATGTGTGATATTGTCGACAATGTCCTCTTTTGTGAGGCCTTCAGACTTCCCATCAAAGACCCGTATGATCAGCGCGAGACTACTCGCGTCGTGGTCGAGCATCCAGGCAGCTAGTCCGACTGGTGAATCCTCAATCCCATACAGCGTCTGGGGGCGGTTCGCCATCTCTAGGGCGTAGCCCAGGCCGTGCTTGTAGAAAAAGTCGAGCTGATCCCACGCGCGTTTTTCATCGGCTGAGAGGCCGGATGGCGGCGGTTCGTTGAACTGGAGAGCCTTCGCAATGTCGTCCGGGACAGTGGCCGGCATATTGGTATGAATGCCTATCAATTCGGGAGGTGCCTGCAGAGCCATCTGCTCCGTAACAGCATTCCCCCAATCGCCGCCCTGAGCTACATAACGGCTATATCCGAGGCGTTTCATCAGCACGATCCAGGCGCGGGCGATGCGGACAGGATCCCATCCGGTCGCATTAGGCTTGCCCGAAAACCCATGACCAGGCAACGAAGGTATCACTACGTCAAACGCATCTTCAGCCTTTCCTCCAGAGGCAGTAGGATCCGTGAGTGGGCCGATGATCTTCAACTGCTCGATGACCGAGCCTGGCCAACCGTGGGTAATGATGATCGGCAACGCATTCTTATTTTTGGAACGGACGTGAATAAAATAAATATCGAGCCCATCTATCGTCGTCATGAATTGAGGAAGGGCATTCAGTTTAGCTTCGACCTTTCGCCAATCGTAATCAGTTGCCCAATAGTTAGCAAGTTTCTGCATTGTAGCGATCTGCACGCCTTGCGATTGATCCGTCACTAATTCTCGCTCCGGCCACTTTGTCGCCTTTATACGGCCGCGTAAATCTGCAAGTTCTTTGTCCGAAACGTGCACATGGAAGGGGCGGACTGCGTCACCCGACGGGGAATTCGCCGCAGCCCCTGACTGTGCATCACCTAGTGTGCCCTGCATCACGAGGGCGCCTGTCACAATTGCACTTGCGACGATGTTTTTGCTTTTTTTCATTATTTAAGTTTTTAAGTTTCGTGATTTCTTCTGAAAAAATATTCTCTGGAACATTTTTGAGTGATAAATCCAAGGGCACAATGAATTGACCGAATTTGGAAGCGCGAGAAAGTGGAATCGAAATTGCGGCTGCATTTCTATATTACACGTCGGACTCCCATTGATTTTATCACCTCGGTATAAGCGGAAAGCAGCGCTTCCATGATTATATGTGCGGGAACGGTGTTAAGCTAAAATGTTATCGCGCATTTTTCGCCTCATTTGTTGCAATTGGATAAATAGGTGGCAAACATACATTTCCCGTTATTTTAAAACCAACCCTTTCAAAATGAGGCGCCTGTTCGGTTCAGGGAAAAGAAAGTGCCATTTGTGCGGATAATTCTCCTGTGGTCATCATTGAGGCATTAGGCAGCTCCGGCAAGCTAAGTTAAGATTAGTTTGGTCGGAATCATATCTAATAATTCAGCTATCTACGACGTTAATACAATCGCTAATTGCGATCCCGCTATCATTTCCTACTTACACCTACCTGTAGGAACGGAGCTCGAATGGGTTCCTGGTACCGATACGTTTCGGATCATTCCAGGGTAGTGGTTGATTTAGAGCGTGTTAGATTCTTAATGAGATAGAGAAGGGTGGTAAGGCGTTCGATAGAACTCTCGCCACCTCCACTTAAGGGGATTACCTCACGAAAATCCCCTTTTTTTGTGACTATAAGCAGCCTCTTCTCTTTCATTTTCAATTCATTATGCGCGAGCTCCGAATCAGGTAAGGGGTTCGATAGACCTTACACTTCATTATAGAATTATTTTATATATCTTGCCGCTCAACCCAATTCATTACTCCTTCCGAAATGACATCATCAGAAATACTGATTCAGGTGGAAAATATTTCAAGGAATTATTACCTGGACAAAACGGAGGTCTGTGCGCTTGACAATGTAAGTTTTCAAATTTGCAGAGGAGATTTTGTTGTATTGGCGGGCCCGTCCGGCAGCGGAAAAACTACTTTGCTCAATGTCATAGGTTGCATTGATAAACCTACGCTTGGAAAAGTTTTTTTTGAGGGTATGGATATAACCGACACTCCTCTTGAAAAATTGAATTACCTCCGGTTAAAAAAAATAGGATTCATTTTTCAAACGTTCAATCTGATACCTGTATTAACTGCATTTGAAAATATTGAATTGCCGCTGTTGTTTAAAGGATATGATCAGAAAACAATAAAAGATCTTGCGGGAAAATACCTGGAGAGGGTAGGCCTTTCCGATAAGAGAGATCAAAGGCCTTCCACCCTTTCATGCGGACAGCGGCAAAGACTTGCTATTGCAAGGGCTTTGGCGGGCAGCCCTTCGCTGATTGTGGCAGATGAGCCTACAGCAAGCCTTGACAGAAAGAATGCAACCTCAATTATTGAGCTGTTAAGGGAATTGAATGATGAATTTGCTGTTACCGTGGTACTTGCGTCTCATGACCCGATGGTCATTGAACATTCGAAGACCAAATTATTTATGAGAGACGGACGGGTTGTTAGCAAATAATTTTTGTGCCAGATAATACGATCGATATTATGCATGATCTTACCGGGCATCATACATGGAGGAATTTAATTAAGCTGCTTAAACTTTCTTACCGCAATTTATTCCGCAATAAACGGCGTTCTGTTTTTGCTATCATGATAGCGGCTTCGGGATGTGCTGCATTAAGCATTGCTATCGGCTACTACAGCTTTTCTATTTACAGTCTGCAGGAACTTACGATCCGAAATGGTTTTGGCGGTTCAGGCGGTTCCGGTCATGTGCAGGTTTTTGATAGGAGAGTTGGAGAGCAAACCGGGCAGCATGCCATGGAATTTGGCCTTGACAGGGTTGCAGGCTTAATGGAAACGATTAAAAAGGATCCGGATGTTGAGTATGTTCTGCCAAGATTGGAGTTTGGCGGGCTGATTTCCAATGGAGACAGGTCGGTGCCTTTCAAAGGTTTTGGAGTAGAGGCAGACAACGAAATCCGGTTATGGGCAGGCATGTCTGAGATTAATCCGAGGCTGAAATTAGGCGAGCAACTCGTGCCGTTGAAAAGCAGAAAACCTGGAATCATTTTAGGCAAAACACTTGCAAATTCTTTGCAGGCAAAGGTTGGCGACATGATGATGATGTACAGCACGACCGTTGACGGCACAATCAATGGCATAGACGTCGAATTGCTGGGCATTATGTCAACAGGCGTAAGCGAAACCGATAAATATTATTTGCTTACTAACATTGATATTGCGCAAAAACTCATCAATACGCATAAAGTAAGCTTATTGTCCGTGATGTTTAAGAACAGGAAGCACTTTGATGAGAAACTAAAAAACCTTCAATCGAAACTTGAAAAGGGATCTTACGCCAAGGGGCTGAAATTAATCTCCTGGAATCAGCAAGCTGAATTTTTCATTTCCATTCGCGACATCTTCAATATTATTTTCGGTTTTATGGGTATTATCATCCTGGTAATTGTGCTTCTCAGTTGCTGGAATATCATGAATATGACGACCATGGAAAGAATCCGGGAGATCGGCACATTAAGGGCCATCGGGCTTAGCGTAAAAAACATAAGCACCATATTTTTACTGGAAGCTTTTCTGATCGGTATGATTGGTGTTATCATCGGGATGATCGTACAACTGATCGCATCGCGCATCATCAATGCATTAAAGATTATCATGCCGCCTGTACCGGGCATGAGCCGGCCATATACATTGCAAGTGTATGCTGCCACATGGTTCCATCCGCTGATTGCAATTGGGATCATAGTGGCTATCACCCTTTCAAGTTTTTCTTCTTTGGCTATTATAAAAAGGTTTTCAATTGTGACCTCGCTTGAGCATACATAGCACTATGGTAAAAAAACTTATATAAAAACATTATTATAGCGAATGGGGCCGAAACTAAGCTTGATTTTATTTTTCATTGTACCATACGCATTATCTGCGCAGTCAAAAGTCAATGCTGTAGAAATTTTAAGGCAAGCCGAACTAAAGAGGATGCCCTGGGCGGAGATGTCGCTTTATGCAACGCTTACTGACAGCGGGACCGCGGGAAGTTCCAGCACATCGTACCGTGTTTTTTTTAATGGTAATAAGGCATTGGTATCGTGCACAGGGCCTTTAGCACAAAAAGGGAACCTGCTGTTGTTAAAAGACCATGAAATGTGGTTTTATATCAGGTCGACCGCAAAGGCCATGCGGATCACTCCGCTCCAAAGATTGTCGGGATCGGTTTCATTTGTCGATATGGCAAGATTAAACTGGACAGAGGATTATTCTATCGATTCTTTTGAGGTCGTAAAGCTTAATGAGGACAATAAAGTAAATGCATATCTCCTGCACCTTCATGCAGTTTCGCTGGAAATCTCTTACAGGAAAATAGATTTGTGGGTTGATATGAACGATAAAAGACCGGTAAGGGCCGATATTTATCTTAGCTCAGACAAGCTTTATAAAACCGTCATGTTCACGAAATATCAAACCATAGCGGGAAAGGAAATAAATACGCAAATTGAATTTGCCGATTATTTCAATAAAGGAAGAAAATCCGTGATTAATTTTTCAAGGGTTCAGCGGGAGAGAGCTTTGCCGGAGAATTATTTTATAAAGGAATGGTTACCGGCGGTTTCCAAAGAGATGAGCTCTGTGAATTGAGAATGTACTGTTGGTGTTCCTAAATATAGTGAGGCAATGAGGAAAGGAACACACAACAACGGCAGAGGAATACAGTTTGAGCGAAAGGCAAGGCATCGTCATTGCTATGCGTATTTAAGAAAATAATTCTTTAGGATTTATTTTTAATAGCTCCTGCCACGGCATACCACTGTTTCCGATCAATAAAACCTTATCAGGGCTAAATTTTTTTTTGAAGGCGGATATGCCAGATGTCGACTGAGTTGCGCCGCTTTTAACTTCCAGGCCAATTACTTTCTCTTTATTTTCCAATACAAAGTCTACTTCTTCATTTCCTTCTCTCCAATAAGAAACAGTAAATCCTTCGGTAATTGAATAATTGATGAGGTGTGCACCAACAGATGATTCTACTTGCCTACCCCAATCGTCAGGCTTCATCTGAATGTCTTTAAATGAATTACTGCTCTGTACGCTGATTAAGGCCGTATTGTGAACTTGAAATTTAGGGCTGGAGGATCTCTTATAGATCAGGTTTCCCGAAAATTTTTCGATACCTGCTAATAAGCCTGCCGTGTTTAATAAGTCAAGATAATGAGATAAAGTTGTGGTATTTCCTGCATCCAGCAATTGGCCAATCATTTTGTTATAGGACAAGATTTGCCCCGAATAATTACAACCTAGTTCAAAGAGACGTTTCATTAAGGCAGGTTTGTCAATTCTCGTCAGCATAAGTATATCTTTGGAAATGCTGGTCTCAATAAGCGATTGTTGAACATAGTTTTTCCATCTTGGTTCATCTTCAATCAATTCTGCCGAGCCTGGATAGCCACCAAACCAGGCGTATTGAGAGCTATTCCAACCAAAGGCCTGCTGCATTTCAGCATAAGACCAATGTCCCATGTAGGTAGTTTCAAATCTTCCAGCTAAGGATTCGGTTAATCCCTGTTGAAGCAAAAGGCGGGATGAACCTAACAATATCACTTTTAAAGAACGCCCGGAGCGTGTATCGGCATCCCATAAAAGCTTTACCGTTTCGCTCCAATTGCTAATTTTTTGAATTTCATCAATTACCAAAAGAAAATCACTTACTCCTTCCTGGGCCATTTTTAGACGGGCAATTTCCCACTGTTGTTCCAACCAACTAATATTAGAGGCTGGGACAGCATCTGCTGAGACAAAATGATTAGGCAGTTGTGTTTTTTGCAGCAGTTGGCTTAATAAAGTGGTTTTCCCAACCTGTCTAGGGCCAAAAAGGATCTGTATGAACATTCTGTGTTCCTGAATTCTTTTTGTAAATACTTGTAAATGAGGTCGTTCGAACATAAAATGAAAATTACTCAATGTGTTGAGTAAAATTACTCAATATGCTGAAAAATATATAAATTAAACTGAAGATTTTTTGAAAGTGGCCGAGGTAATCCCCTCACCTCCACAGAAAAAGGCCTTGTAAATAATTGATTTACAAGGCCTTTTTGGAAACGAACGAAGCAAAACGATTGATCGGCAAATTCGAGCTCGACCTAATCGTCACACCATTGTCTCCACTGTGTCGAGAAAGATAGCGATCTCTTCTGGTGTATTATAGTAATGAGGAGAAGCACGGATGGCCCATTGTACCTTTTTTTCATCAAAGTCAATGACGGCAAAATTTCGATAGCTTGGAACTACATTGATGTGACGCTTGAGTAGTTCATGCACCAGGTGATCCGGCTCCTTGCCGTCTACGGTGAAGGTGACAAGCCCGCTTATTTCCGTGCCCTTATCCAACACCCTTATCCGGGGAATGGAGGAAAGGCCTTGCCGCGTTATCCTGGACAATGCCTGCACTTGTTGTTGGATCCTGACTTCGCCGATGTTTAGGCAGTATTCAATGGCTACCCGAGTGCCCTGGACCAACGCATAGGCAAATTCCCAGTCTTCAAAACGCGTGGCGCTTTCTTTCGGTTGATAGACGTCTTTTTCTACCCATTCAGCGCCCCGCATATCGAGGAACAAGGGCTCGAGCCCGTTTTGCAACGCCTTGTCCGAAACATACAAGAAGCCGCAGCCCCTTGGGCCCCGAAGGAATTTCCGGTTCGTTACGCTTAGGAAGTCGCAATTCAACCCACAGACGTCAAGCTTTAATTGCCCGATTGATTGGCAGGCATCCAGGATATACCACGCGCGACCTTCATTGGCCGCGGCATACCGGCTCCAGATGTCGCCGATGGCTTTTACCGGCTGCACTAGCCCGGAGTTAGTGGGAATATGCGTAATGGCCAACAGGCGTGGACGCAGGCGATCTAATTTCTCGGAAAGATCAACCAGGTCTATTCCCCCTTCCTCTATATTCCGGACCCTCACGAGGCGGATCCCAAACCGTTTCTGGCAGGACAGGAATTGGATTTGATTGGAGATAAAATTGTCGTTGTCGGTGAGGATCACGTCGTCTGCCTGGAAAGGGATAGAAGACAGCGCCCTGGAAAAGGAATCCGTAGCGCTTGAGGTAAAGGCAATGTTGGAAGGTTTACAATTTAGCAGTCTTGCTGCCTGAACATAGAATTGTGCGATGTCTTCTGATCTTAGCGCGGCGGCCTCATATCCGCCTATCTGGGATTCGAGGGTTATATGTTCCTGTATTGATTGGGTAACGACATCAGGCATAAGGCTGGCGCCCGCATTATTTAAATGAATGACATGTTTGCAGCCGGTTGTCTCGCTTCTGAACGCTGCAATTTCTTTTGCTGAAAAGGTGGGTAACATATACAATTTATTGTTTAAATTCCGCAATACATTCGATCTCTACCAGGGCATCGCAGGGCAGCTGTCGGACAGCTACGGTAGAGCGGGCTGGTCGATGGCCCCGAAAAATTTCTGCATAAACAGCATTCATTTTGGCAAAATCGTCCATGTTTATTAGATACACATTCGTTTTTATGACATCGGAAAGGGTTAACCCGGATTCGGCTAAAATGGACTCAAGATTGCGTATGCTCTGAAAGGTTTGCTCACCGATTTCCGGAGATTCGATCTTCATGGTTTTCGGGTCAAGCGGTGTCTGACCCGAACAATACAATAGATTTCCCGTTCGTACAGCCTGTGAGTAAGGCCCTATGGCCTGAGGTGCCAGGCCAGAGTAAATAAGGATCATATTTTTGGTTTTTTGTTTGCAAAGCTATTTTCTTAATGCCGGGCAATTAATGCGAAATGGATGCTTTGTCGCTTTTTTTTTGATATTTTGCGCTCGTAAATGAAGAAAAAATGCAAGACCTGGATGAGTTCGATAGAAAGCTGCTCCGACAAGTGCAGCACAACAATCGGTTGACGGCCCAGGAACTGGGAGAAATCGTAGGCCTGAGTCCTTCAGCTGTGCAACGTCGGCTTACGCGGCTGCGGGATCAGCAGGTTATAGAGGCGGACGTGTCGGTCATATCGCCTGCGGTGATGGGTTTGAGTATCACCTGCGTGGTAGACATCGTGTTAGAGGATGGTGGGTCCCGCGCCCTTGAGAAATTCAAATCGACGATGCGCTCCTGTACACACGTAAGCCAGTGTTATTTTGTGACGGGTACTTATGACTTTGTCCTTGTCGTCTCCGCCCGGGATATGACCGACTACGAAGCATTTACAAAGAAATGGTTAATGGATAACCCCAACGTCAAGCATTTTTATACCCACGTCGTGATGGATCGGGTAAAATCGGGTTATAGTTTGCCATCTGAATAGACGCATAGTGATCATTTATCAAGGAAACTTTCAATCATTGGAATAACAAAGTCTGCTTCTTTAGAATTGGAGTTTAAGGTGGTTATTTCGCCGATATACTCACCGTGTACACCTGGGATTATAGCTAATGATGAGTTGGCGATCTGCCTATGCATTTCTATAGCGTGCTCGGGTTTTATAACGTCCTTGTCACCTATGATGATCAGGGTCGGTGCTTTAATAGATTCGATCTGGTCATCTGGTATGTCCTTGAAGTTCACCATTCTTTCCGCATCCTTATCATGCATTACTTGTAGCCCTTTAGGATTGGGTGAAACTTTTAAATAGGCTTCTTTTAGTTGTTCGGGCATATTTGCCAATGTTGCTTGTTTCATAAAGTCCCAAAATTGTTCAGGAACGCCATTGCGTTTGCAAAGTGCGGACCCCAAAATGATTTTATCAACTATTTCAGGGTGACGAATGGCGATCTGTACAGCAGTTGTTCCCCCGTTACTAAACCCAAAAAAATCTGCTTTGGAAATGTTTAGATTTTTAAGAAGAGTGACAACGTCATCTGCATCTTGTTCAAAAGATTCCGGCGCCGCTCTGTCACTGGTACGTCCGTGTGCCTGTAAGTCCATGGCAATAACTTTATACCTTTTGGCAAGCATTGGAATTACCCTTCCAAATGTTGTTTCAATGGTCGAGCCCCCACCGTGAATCAAAACGAGTGGCTTGCCTTGTCCATAAATTTCATAATACATTTTAATTCCGTTGACTTCTGAATAGCCATTTTTGGAAATTAGCGTATTATTTGAAACTCTTTTACTTTGAGTACTGTTTGCTGCCGACTGGTTTACGTTTTTAAACGATGATAATAGCAGCAATGCTAAAACAGCATATACGATCGTCCTTTTCATTTTATTTATGAGTTAGTTTTGATTGAGCATTGTTTTCATATTGTTCAACATTTGTAGCCAGCTTGGGTATGCACCTGTTTTTTTAGCTAATTTCTCGGAAACGGTTTGTCGTAATTGCATTTTGGTTTTCCCATTTACTTCTTCGAATGTTACGGTGACCAGCGTTTCCCCTGGCCAATGAGGGTCCATTCCAATTTCAGCCGGGTTTATTGGGTTGCCGTTTTCATCTGCATTGATAAGGGTAAACACAATTTTTGTGTTAGGTAAAACCTCCTTATATTTCCCTATAGCCCAACAGTCTCCGAATTGAGGATTTGAAATACACGAGTGAAATTGTCCATCCGTTTCAACTTTAATTTTTTTGAAATGAATGGTGCAGCCATCAGGCGCGTACCATTTGACTAGTTTCTCAGGGTCAGTCCACGCACTAAAAACCCTTTCAGTACTTGCGTTAAAAGTTTGTTCTATGAACACTTCATTATTATTGACAAGATTTTCCATTTTGTTATTTTTTGATTTTTTGTTAGTCTTAGTTTTTTCTTTTTGTTGTGTGTGCAGTTTTGGATTCAATTCTTCAATCATTTACTTGCGCAATTTTTTCAATATTTTGAGGGGTTATCAGTTTTACTCTGGCGAAGTATCATCAAGGAATTTTTCCAATTTTTCAAAACGTTGGTTCCACAACTTCCTGGATTCAGCCACCCAGTCACTAACCTCATCCAATTGGGCAAGCCGGACTTCGCAAACCTGTTCACGCCCTTTTGTGGTGACAGAGACCATACCACATTCATTAAGGACTTTAATATGCTTGGCAATTGCCTGTCTGCTGATGCCAAAATCTTCTATAATTCCAGCAAGATTTTGCGGTCCCCGCGACAGCTTCTGTATAATCATTCTTCTTGTTGGATCTGCTATTGCCTGAAAAACATCTCTTCTTTGTATCATAATACAACCATTTGGTTGCCAAATATAAACACAACCATTTGGTTGTGCAAGTTTTTTTAAGATTTTTTCTCAGAAATAAGATTTTGAGGGGTCGTTAGTGTTGGCTCTATGTTCCTGGTTATTTATTATTCCGGTTGTTGGTGTTCCGATTTTTTATTTAGAGGGAGAGGCGGGAAATGACCACTGGGTCTTGATCTGGGGAGTGGAAACAGACACCCACAAAGATGGAAAGGTCGATTCGGTCGGCTTGCAGGAGACATGGCGGTTTAATCAGGATGGTAAGGCCAATTACCTGATCCAATATAGAAAAGGCTTGGTTCCCCCCAAAAAATAAAACAATTCGTGGGGGGCCTCACATGGCCCCCAATTGCTTCAAATATTTTTCTGAATTGCTCCTCACTCCTGCCGACGGATCCAGGCTGATAGACTTTTTGAAGTTAACGATCGCATTTTTCTTATCCCCCTTTATGGCATACGCCTCGCCCAGGCTATCAAATACATTGGCACTCTTCGGGTGGCGCTGGGTATTGAGGATAAATATTTCTATCGCTTTATCTTCCTGGTGATCGTTCAACAAGGTATAACCGTACTGGTTGAGATCATTCTCCGAGGCTATGTCGATGGCTTTCTTCATCATACTTTCGGCATCTGACGTCTTTCCCGTTTCTTTCAGCAGCCCGGACTTGGTACTATAAGCGGCAAAGCTGGGGCTCATAACAATGGCCTTGTCGACCCATACCAATGCCTGGTCATAATTGATCTTATGCTGGAGCGCATAATTGGCGGCGGCGGAATATCCCAGCGAGTTAAAGCCGGCGGGCCCTTTCAGCTCTTCCGTCGCATTGGTCATCACGATATCGTCTACGGCGAACCCGATCTTTACAGGGAACTGCATTTTCTCCCAGTTGAGCACCAGTTCAGCGGCATTAGCGTCGACATTTTGAAAATCGTAGGTGAGAATCTCCGTATTGGAGATGGCGCGCAGGCTTATTTTCGATCTCATTTCGTCATGTTGCGGGTCGTAAAAGAAGCTACCCCACGACCGGCTGTCCTTGGAAAGGATCACCTCTCCCGTATTGTCCTGGTTGATGACGAAAAAAAGACCGTAGGCGCCAGCCGGTACCAGGTGGCCTTCTATCCTGGCCGGATGGGATAACCGCAGCACGGTATTCTCATTGGCGCCTGCCCGCCACGGCGCTTCGTTACCGAGGCCGAACGCCTGTTTATTCCATCCATAAGGGACGAGGGCTCCCCAAACCTGTCTGCCTTTGACGGAAGGTCTTGAATAATCTATGGTCACCGTGGATATCCCGATGGTTTGGGATACCGTTGCGGCAGGGCTCGGGGTCCGGGGCAAGGTGATGGATTGACTGCGGCATACAAGGACAGTAAAGGCCAGAAATAGGCTGGCGGCATACCTGGTAGTAGATAGGTTAAGCATGTTAACTGGTTTTTAGATTGACGGAAGTGGGTTGTTTTTCTTAAGTTACGATTTACCGGAGGCTGGAGTGGAAAATCGTATTCAACTGGTAATTTAGATACCTGAAGGCCGTTTTTAGTCGTATAACATCGACCCATAAATTGCAAAAAACATAGTGGCGATTGTTGGAATAGGAAATAGGGAGTATATTGGGTGACCTAAGCTAATCGTATGAAAAAGACGCTTTTTCTTTTAACGTGCCAGCTGCTTTATGTCGCCCTGGCCGTTGGTCAAAATCAATGGCAATGGCTGAACCCCCGACCCTCTGGCTATAGCTGTGTGAAGGTGGTCTTTACTGACCGTGCGAAGGGCTTTATTTTGAATAGCAATGGGGATCTTATCAAGACCAGCGATCAGGGAAATTCCTGGAATATCGTGGGTAATTTTCCCAGGGCCACCTGTATGGACATCAAGGATTCGACAGGGGTCATCGCCAGCATTACGGGTGGGGTATATGTGAGTTCCGACAATGGGAGCAGCTGGGAAGCCGTTAGGGCCGACACAGCAGACGCATTTCAGTTCGTCAATATCGTGAGCCGGGACAGTTTTTTCATTTCTACCGGGGCCGGGATGATCTATGCGACCGGGGATAGGGGCCGGACCTGGGTGGCCAATACTTGTCATACTCAATTGGGCTGCCTCAGTTTTATCAATTCCATGACCGGCTTTGCCGGCAGCCCTAGCTCCGCGATCCTTAAGACCACGGATGGTGGTAAGACCTGGAAGACGCTTAACCAGGTGAATTATTCTCCCGGGAATATTACAGCCATCGATTTTCCGAACCAGGATACGGGGTATGCGTTCCGGCAATGGGATAGTTTGCTGATCACGCATGACGGCGGGAATACCTGGCAGGGATATTATGCGGGTGTTGCCTCGCCGGCGGCGACAATCGAATTTGTGAGCCCTACGGTGGGCTACCTGGGCGGGCCGGACGGCGTGCTGTATCGTTCGACAAACGGCGGAGTGAGCTGGGCGTACGCAGGCCCATCCAATAATTTTCTATATGGACATGATATCAATTCTTTCGCTTTTGTATCTGTCGACACCGGTTTTGCCATAGGCGCTCTCGGCCAGATCTGGAAGACGACAGATAGCGGATCGACCTGGTCTGCTTATTCGCCCACGTATAAGAATGTGGCGGATGCCTATTTTGCATCCCCTTCTGTGGGCTATGCGGCCAACGGAAGTTATCTCCTGAAGACGACGGATAGCGGCAGGACATGGAATCGGCTGGGTCTTATCACAGGCACCAGTTTCGGGGATTACAGCACCTTCAAATACGTGCACTTTTCCAGCCCGGATACCGGCTATGTGATCTCGGATCAGACGGTGCAGGTGCATAAGACCAATGATGGAGGGCAGACCTGGACCATGATCACTCCGACCGGGTATTCGTATATGGCCGCGCCGGGTATCTGTTATCCTGCTCCGCAAACAGCCCTCTTATGCATGAGTACGGCCATTGTGGAAACCACCGATGGCGGGAATACCTGGCCTACGGTGTGGACGGTGGCCGCCACCCAAAATTCCGGTCCGCCCTATTTTTTGAACAATATCTTCTATGTCAATGCGACCACCGCCTTTGGAGCCTACAGTGGGCAGGTGTACAAAACGACGAACGGATTTCAGAGCTGGACGCAGGTATTTTCGAATTCGTCGAATTATAGTATTACCGGTCTCTGGTTCTTCAATGCCCAGAAAGGATTTGTCGTGGATGACGAGGGGGATATTTTTGAAACCAATGACGGCGGCAATACCTGGCAGCAGGTCCGGCAATACGGCCCTTATGACGCAGGTAATTTCAACGGCATCGTGAAGTTCTTCAATTCGCAGGTTGGCTATATGACCAATGGGAGCATTTTTGGTCCAGGCTCCTATGGCCGGGTTTACAAGACGGTGGACGGCGGGCAGACCTGGCAGTTGAGTCACGCGACGGGTGGGGTTTCTATCGAATTCACCCCGGACAGCAATGTGGTGATAGCCGGTTATGGCGGCTCGATCCTGCGGGAACCGATCGGGGGTTGGCAGGTAGATTCCCTGAGCGTATCGTTCAACAATTCCTGCGGGGCTATTTTATCTGCCAGTGTCGGGGCTGCGCTGGGCGAGATCGACGGTATCCAGTTCGAGGTCACCAGTGCGGGGGGAACTACAAGGGTGATCGATGCGAGCCCCGGGCAGGTAGCCAATGGCCGGGTCAGCCTGGTCTCCACCTTGAATGGACTGTTGGCGGATACACTGTACTCCGCCCGGATGAAATTCCTTTACAATGGGTCGATCGCCTATAGCGATACGGTTGAGTTTATAGGATTGGGCCTGCCTGCGCCGTATATTTTTGACAGTGCGGGCGTGCTTCTTTCTTCGGCGGCTACCGGCAACCAATGGTATCTGAACGGAAAGAGCATCTCCGGGGCCACGGGACAGCGATTCACCCCCCGCGGATCCGGCAGCTATACTGTCCAGACTTCGCAGAATAGTTGTACCAGCCCGATGTCGGCGGCGGTGAAATTCGATGCCAGCGCCCTGGGGGTAATGGTATACCCCAACCCGACCAAGGATTATCTCTATCTCCTGAATACGCAGAACAGGGTGCTGTCGATCAGGATCATGGACCTGACAGGGAGGACCTTGATGACCCTGGATTATACCTGGCTGCCGATCACGGTAAGCGGGCTTGCACCGGGGGAATACGTATTGCATGTGGTCGACAAGACGAATGGCCAGACGGGGAATCTTCTTTTCCTGAAGCTATAGGGGCTGGTTGAAACTGATGCTCATTTCCTTTTGACATAGTAAACTTAGAGGGATGGCAGGCTGTTAGCTTTGCTATTCATTACAGGCTATTTTCCTTTTCTTCTAATTCGTCAATGTGTTGTTTTACAGCTTCTATACCTTCTTTGTTATATAGGGAACCTTCATATTGCTCATCCATCTCACTATTGTAGTCTATAGGATCTTGCCCAAGAAAAATTTTAAAGATATCCTTTTCTGCCAATTTAAACGTCTTTATCGTATAGCCTTTGTACTCTTCGGTGGCTGTTAATTCCATAAGCTGCTATTTATAAAATAAAGTTACTGTTTTCAGTGATATACACCCCTCCCGGCAGCGCTCCCATGTTGATGGTCACCTGGGTCCGGCCCGTTGCGTTATTGATTCAACTAATTTTAAAAGAAGTACTTAGCGCAACAGCAGGATAGGGTCGATTTGCTACATTTAGGCCATAATTCAATTCAGTCAAAATGACCCACAGAAGCCTGCCATTTGTCCTATTCCTCGCTGCCCTGTTGCTTGGAGCAGAAGTAAGCGCCCAAAATACCGGTGCACTTCCCCGGAGCCTTCCTGAAGCCGAAGGCGTCTCCTCCACTGGTATCAGCAGCTTCCTGGAAGCAGCCGCCGAAAGCAAGATCGAGTTTCACAGCTTTATGTTCCTGCGTCACGGCAAGGTGGTAGCGGAAGGATGGTGGGACCCTTACAAGCCGGACCTGAAACATGCTATATACTCCGTCAGCAAGAGTTTTACTTCCACGGCCGTTGGTTTTGCCGTAAGTGAAGGGCGGCTGGGGGTAAACGATAGAGTCGTTTCCTTTTTTCCGGACGAGTTGCCGGCGAACGTGAGTCCCAACCTGGCCGCCATGACAGTAAGGGACCTGCTCAACATGGTGGAGGGCCAGGAGCCGGATCCTACCGGCGCCGTCACCGGCACGAACGGGGACTGGGTCAAGGGATTCTTTGCCTTGCCCGTAGTACACGAGCCGGGTACGAGGTTCCTCTATAATACCCTGGGTGTTTATGTCTTGTCGGCCATCGTACAAAAGGTGACCGGCCAGAAAATAATCGATTACCTGACCCCGAGGTTATTCCAGCCTTTGGGCATCCGGGGAGAGGACTGGGAAGTCAGCCCCCAGGGCATCAGTACGGGAGGTTGGGGCATCAGGGTGAAGACGGAGGACATGGCCAAATTCGGGCAGTTGTACCTGCAAAAGGGGAAATGGAATGGGCGGCAGTTATTGCCTGAATCATGGATAGCGGATGCGGTTACTTCCCGGAGCGATGAGGGCCCCGTATGGGCTCAGCAGACGCCGAAGGATTCGAGTGACTGGAAGCAGGGATATGGTTACCTGATCTGGCGCTGCCGGCACAATGCGTTCCGGGCGGATGGGGCCGATGGCCAGTTCATCATTGTCATGCCGGACCAGGACGCGGTGGTCGCGATCACCTGTGAGACCCACGACATGCAGGTTGAGCTGAATCTCCTATGGAATTATTTGCTGCCCGCTATTCATAATGATCCTTTACCCGCTGACAAAAACGGAGCGGCAGCCTTAAAACGGCAACTGGCCTCCCTGGCCCTTCCTTTGCCGTCTAAAGTGGCGGATGCGCCCCTGGCGGCAACCATTTCCGGTAAAACCTTTCAAATGGCATCCAACCCGGCCCGTTTGACCGCCTTGTCCTTCGCATTTAAGGGGAATAAATGCTCGGTCAATTTTAATACCGACACCGCCGTGTACAAGATAGCCTTTGGCCGCGGTAAATGGGCGATAGGAGAAACGGACAGGCGGGGACCGGCGATCTCTTCCATGACGGCAGCCATACCCGGGCGGCCCCTCTCCCGCGTCGCTGGCAGCTATAGCTGGATAGATGGGAACACGCTGCAGCTGGTGCTGAGGTATATAGAAAGCCCTCATACACAGAAGATCCTTTGCCACTTTGATGGGAATGGCCTTTCAGCGGAGATCAGCAACAGCTTTGATTGGGAGGGTAAGAAGCTGGTGGTGACGGGGCAACAGGCACAACCTTAAGGGCTCAATATCCCCTACGCCGCCAGCGCCCCGTTCACACTGGTGTAAAAGCCATAGGCATCATAAATGGCCGAGCCCCAGGACGCCTGGATGTTGGCCGGCAACGAGGGAGCAGCATTTTGCAATGGCAGGCCCGCTAGTTGAAGTGGTTATCGATCCTTTTAAACTTTTGCGAGGATCATCAATAGAAAGAAGGATTTCTTTTGTTATCATAAATGATTGATTTTAAATAGTTTAAATTTCTTTAGCTTGTCGGGGCCGAGCCATATGCTCCTGGAAGAAGTTTAAATATAGTTAAAATGATCTTTTTGAAAGAGTAAATTAGCTATATTTGCTCCTATGAAAGATGTATTGTTAGGGATTCTGGCTGAAACAGCGGAACGGTTTAGGGTACCGGAACAGAATCGGGCTATATCATTGGATCCTGCAAAGCCGAAAGTCCAGACCATTATTGGCCCACGAAGGGCAGGCAAATCGTCGTTACTTAAATTGGCGATTCACAAACTATTGAGCGGGGGGGTTGAATGGCGGCAAATATGTTATCTGCCATTGGAGGATGAACGCCTGAGAGGAGAAATGTTTAAGCCTGATCTTATATTACAGGCTTTTGGAGAAATGCATCCTGAAAACCCGGGATTAGACGATGTGTTTTTCTTCTTTGATGAAATACAATATCTTCCTGAATGGGAAGCGTTTATAAATCGGGTACATGAGCAGGTAAGCCGGAAAGTGATCATTACCGGATCAAATAGTAAAACATTGCATACCGAAGTGGCCTCAGTTTTACGGGGAAGAGGCTTGCCATTGGAGCTATTGCCACTATCGTTTGCAGAGTACCTTCAATTCAGAAACATACCTTTCAAAGCGCACGGAACGGAAAAAGCGGTTGTTTTGGCGGCGTTTAATGATTACCTGTTATGGGGTGGGTTTCCGGAAGTTGCCCTTTCTGACCAGGAAGATAGAAGACCAGTGCTGCAGGAATACTTCAATACCGTGCTGTACCGGGATATCATCGACCAGGAGCAACCGGCAAACTATAGCTACCTACGTTATCTGTTTCACCGTATCGCAGGCAATACAGGTAAAAATCTGGCCTTGCGTAAGATATTTATGGAGATGAAAAGCAGGGGGTACTCAGTGAGCCAGGGAAGCATATATCAAATGGCTGATTTAGCCGAATCCGTTTATCTGTATAAGCGAATAAGCCGTTTTGACCATTCTCTGATCAAGCGGGAGAATGCCGACAAGAAATGTTATTTTATAGATAATGGAATGCTGCATGCCATAGATGGCAGTTTCTCGACTAACAAAGGTATGCTCCTGGAAAATCTGGTTTTCTGGCAATTGTATAGAATGTATGGAAATATTTATACGACAGATATTTATTATTATCAGGATCCGTATCACGAATGCGATTTTGTACTTTATAAAGAAGGCGGACAGGCGCTACCGATTCAAGTTTGCTTACAAATGACGGAGGAAAGCACCCGTCAAAGAGAGTTGAAATCATTGGTGAAAGCCTGCAAGCAAACGGATAGTAACAAAGGAATCATTATAACTCTTGAAGAAGAACAAAGCCTGGTATATCAAGATATAAACGTGCAAGTGATAGCTGCCTGGAAATGGTGCGCAGCTCCTTTTGATTTATTATGATGCTCAAGTCCCGGGCGGTCGTTTTTGGTTAATTGATTTATCCTAAAATGCTGTTTATGGTGTTGAGCTCATCGGCGGAAAATGACAGATTTTCAAGACACTTAAGAGAATCCGTAACCTGTTCAGGTTTACTTACACCAATCAGTACAGATGTAATGCGGTCATCTTTTAAAATCCACGAAAGTGCCATTTGCGCCAGGTTTTGCCCACGTTTAACCGCAAGCTCATTCAGCTTAATTACTTTGGCAATTTTCTCATCCGTAATAGCATCTTCCTCAATTGCCCCGTTGCCGCGATGGCTTGCAGCTCTTGAGCCTTTGGGTATGCCTTTTAAATATTTGTTGGTTAACAGGCCTTGTGCAAGTGGTGAAAATGGAATACAACCGACGCCGTTATCTCCAAGTACATCCAGCAAGCCACCTTCCACCCAACGATCAAACATCGAATACTTTGGCTGATGTATTAAGCAGGGTGTACCAAGGCGGTTCAAGATTGCAATGGCAGCTTTCGTTTCCGAGGGGCTATAACTTGATATTCCCACATATAAAGCTTTTCCCTGACGAACAATAAGGTCAAGGGTTCCCATTGTTTCTTCCAATGGCGTTTCGGGATCGGGGCGATGGTGATAAAATATATCTACATAATCCAGTCCCATCCGTTTTAAACTTTGATCCAGACTGGCTACCAGGTATTTTTTCGATCCCCAATCGCCGTAGGGCCCTTCCCACATTCCCCAACCTGCTTTTGTCGAGATGATAAGCTCATCGCGGTAGCCTTTAAAGTCAGCCTTAAAAATAGTACCAAAGGTTTCCTCAGCCGAACCGGCCGGCGGCCCATAATTGTTGGCTAAATCAAAATGCGTTATGCCACTATCAAAAGCCAGCTTTAAAATACTACGGGCATTTTCAAGGGTATCAATAGCCCCGAAATTGTGCCATAGGCCCAGTGATACAGCGGGTAGCATTAAGCCGCTTTTGCCGCAACGGCGATAAGGCATGTTTTTATAACGAGCGGGATCGGGTATGTAAGTCATATTGTTAAACTTTGAAGGTTATTTATTTTATAATTAATTATCACTTAATGCTTTATCAAGTGCTTTTACCATGATCTCCAAATCCACTACCCCCCTAAAGCCGCTGAACCCAACAGAAAGTTTTGATCCATCAGGCAGGATAAGGGGCTGGCCGCCTTGCCATCCTATTAAATCAGGAGCTTCAATTCCATTGCCATTTTCTTCAACAAGCTGGTTGAAAACCATTTTTTCGTATTCGCCGGTTTTAACGCCGGTTAGCCAAACCTGGCTTGCCTTTGTCCAGGCGACTTTATAGGTTTGCCTTAAACGGGGTTTATCTTTTCCAAACATTCTGCCAAACACCGTCCCATTTTCATCAATTATGCAAACAGCAACGTTTCCGTTGGCAATGTTTTTATCTTCCGGATTTCCCATATAAACAGGTATAAGATTTTCGATTTCAGCAAACATTTTACTGACGATTGTAGCCAATTTCTGATTTTCCATATATAGAAGATAAAGTAATTATATGTATAATTTTTTACGCCAGTTGGCCGGAACGTAAATTCATTCTGTAAATATGGGGCATCTTTATATAAAACCCATGAACTAAGAAAAGAAAATGTAAGTATCCAGTCGTCCTGAAAATAAGCGACTGACAATCAAGCCCCTCATCCCTTCGTCAGACCTTCCACCCTATAGCCGTTTGAAATAAACCAATAATAACTAAATTGACTTCGGACCGGTATTCATACACCAGACTACAAACACATGAGAAAACAAATCTTTTTGGCATGGACCTGCCTTACAGGCCTCCTGTCAGCTTTCTGCATTTCCCTCGATGCCCAGGATTCTTCAGCAGCGGCAACAGCAGCATCCCGATCGACCACATCATTACCAGTACCTCCATCATCCCCGGCGGCCATCTTAAAAGGAATGAACTGGCGTAACATAGGCCCCAACCGCGGAGGGCGTTCCTTAGGGATCGCAGGCAGTTCGCGGCGCAAAATGGAGTATTATTTTGGCGCTGTAGGCGGCGGACTATGGAAGACGACAGATGGGGGCTTTACCTGGAAACCCGTTACGGACGGGCAGATCGCCAGCTCTTCCGTAGGAGCGGTCGCCGTGTCCGAATCGAATCCCGATATCGTATACATCGGCACGGGGGAGACGGAGTTCCGCGGAAATATCATGCAGGGCGATGGCGTATATAAATCCCTGGACGGAGGCAAAACATGGAAAAACATAGGCCTGAAGAATACCCAGGCGATTTCACGCGTCCGCATCCATCCAGGCAATCCCAATATCGTATATGTTTCCGCCTTAGGTCATCCTTATGGCCCTAACGAGGACCGGGGTGTATTCAAGACAACGGATGGCGGCGCCACCTGGAAGAAGGTCTTGTACAAAGGCGACCGTGCAGGCGCCGAAGACCTGGTCCTGGACCCCACGAACCCTGACGTCGTATATGCCACCATTTGGCAGGTCTACCGGGCACCCTATAAAATGTGGGGTGGTGGCGGAGCCTGCGGGCTCTATAAGTCAACCGATGGCGGCAACACCTGGACGGAGCTGACGACCAACCCCGGCATGCCGAAAGGCCCGGTAGGTAAAATAGGGGTCACGGTTTCCCCTGTCGATCCGAAAAGGGTCTGGGCTATTGTCGAGGCGAATGAGGGAGGGCTCTTCCGGTCGGATGACGCAGGCGCCACCTGGAAAATGGTCAATAATGAGCGGAAGCTCCGTCAACGGGCCTTCTATTATTCCAGGATTGTGGCAGACCCCAAAGACAGCAATGGCATTTACGGCCTCAACGTTAATTTCTATAAATCCACCGACGGGGGGCGCACTTTTCCCAAGATCATCAAACTGCCGCATGGAGACAACCATGACCTTTGGATAGACCCCACAGACCCGATGCGTCTGGCGGAAGCCGACGATGGCGGCGGCACCATATCCCTTGACGGAGGGGCTTCCTGGACGGATGAGGATTTCCCTACGGCCCAATTGTACCATATCATCGCGACGAGCGATTTCCCTTATCATGTGGCAGGCGCCCAACAGGATAATACGACCATTGCCGTGCCGAGCGAGGACGGGAAGCGTATGATTACTTCCAGCAACTCTATAAAGCCGGGTCTGGGTTATGCCTATACGGTAGGAGGAGGGGAGAGTGGTTATGTCGCCCAGGATCCCGATCACCCGGACATTTTCTATGCCGGCAGCCAGGGCGCCCTCCTGACCCGGCTCGACCGCAGCACCGGCCAGGTGAGGGATGTGCAGGTCTACCCCCGTTTCTTTTCGGGAGAGGAGGCGAAGGTCTTACCGGAAAGATGGCAGTGGACCTTTCCGATCGTGTTTTCGCCGGTGGACCACAAGCGTCTTTATACCTGCTCGCAACATGTGTGGGTGACAACCAATGAAGGACAAAGCTGGGATAAAATAAGCCCTGACCTGACCTACGCCGATACGGCCACTCTGGGTGTCAGCGGCGGTGTTATCACAAGAGATATGAATGGCCCCGAGATCTATGCGACCGTGTTCGCACTGGCGCCCTCTTACCAGGATGTCAATACTCTCTGGGCTGGTTCGGACGATGGGCTTGTGCATGTCACGAGGGATAATGGGAAATCCTGGCAGAATATTACCCCACCGGATATGCTGAAGAATACGCGTGTCAGCATTATCGAAGCATCGCGTTATAAATCCGGCGCCGCCTATGTGGCCGCCAAACGTTACCAGATGGACGATCGCGCCCCCTACATCTGGAAGACGGATGATTATGGCAAGACCTGGAAAAAAATAGTCGCTGGCATCGGGGCAGACGATTACGTCCATGTGATCCGGGAAGATCTCGTAAGGCCCGGCCTCTTATACGCAGGGACCGAGCACGGTGTTTATGTGTCCTTTAATGATGGCGACAACTGGGAACATTTACAATTGAATCTGCCGGACGTCCAGGTATCGGATATCGCCGTCACCGAAAAAGATATCGTACTGGGCACCCACGGACGTTCCATCTTTGTATTAGACGATGTGGCGCCCTTGCGGGAATTCCAATCTTCCATCGCCGATTCGGCCCTCTACCTGTATAAGCCTTATTACGCGGTTAGACATGTGGAGGACGCCGTGTTTCAATACTACCTGAAAGACACCGCCACGGATCTTAGAGTAGAGATCCTGGATGCGGAAGGACAACTGGTGCAGGGCTTCACAGGCATTACCCATAAATCGACAGCGGACTCTCTTGCCGAAGTGCAGGAAGAAGATGAATATGGCTATGACAAGCGGCAACAACCCCCCTCTATCAAAAAAGGCCTGAATACGTTTACATGGGATCTGCGATATCCATCGCCGGCGTTCTTCAAAGGGATCATTTTATGGGGCGCCAGCCCGATACACGGCCCATTGGCGCCTCCCGGGAATTACCAGGTACGATTTACGGCGGGTGGACAGATCCTTACAAAGCCCTTTGAAATAAAATTGGATCCCAGGCTGAAAGAAGTGACCCCGGCCGACGTACAGCAGCAATTCCAGCTGGCGATGATGATTCGCAATGCTACCGATAAGGCCAATCAGGCTGTCATACAAATAAGAAAGCTAAAAGACATGATCACAAAGGCTGGACCGGTAAATGCCGCCCATAAAGATCTATTGGACCGACTCAGCAAGATTGAAGAGGATCTTTACCAGGTAAAGAACCAAAGCGGCCAGGATCCGCTGAACTTTCCCATCAAGCTCAACAACCGGCTGGCTGCTTTGGAGCGCAGTGTGGAAACCGGGGATGCCAGGCCAACGGCCGGTTCCTACCAGGTATTTAAAGAGCTATCGGTCGAACTGGACCGGCAATTGGCCGAGTTGAATGCGCTGTGGCATAATAAAAAGGTACACAGCTACCTGATCAGTGGTCCATCACGGTAGCCAGTAGTTATTATGTTGTATGATTAAGCTACATAGCGCCCTATAACGATGGAGAGGGTGTCTCAACTTTTGAGACACCCTCTCCATAAGACCGCTGAGTAAAGTTACTTATTTCAACGCTTCCCTGATCACAACCGCAGCCTGCAGGATAGCGGTTTTAACCGCGGGAACATGCGCTAACGGATTCAACAGGCCATAGTCATGTATCAACCCTTCGTAGCGGGTCAAGGTTACAGGCACGCCTGCTTCATCCAACTTGCGGGCATAGGCTTCACCTTCATCGCGCAACACATCGTTTTCTGCTGTTTGCACCAAGGTGGGAGGCAGATGCTGAAGTTGTTCGGTGGTCGCCAGCAGGGGAGAGGCATAAATTTGGCTCCTGTCGTCAGGGTTGTTGGTATAGTTGTCCCAAAACCAGATCATCATGTTCCTTGTCAGAAAGCGGTCATTGGCATAATCATGATAAGAAACGGTTTCAAAATTGGCATTGGTGACGGGCCAGAGTAAAACCTGCAATTTTATTTCCGGGCCTCTCTTATCCTTTGCCATCAAAGCGACTACCGCTGCCATGTTGCCGCCTACGCTGTTGCCAACCACAGCCAGTTTTTTCCCATCTACGCCGATTGCAGGACCATTTTCAGCCACCCATTTTGTAGCTGCGTAGGCTTGATTGATGGCGACCGGATATTTCGCCTCAGGAGAGGGCGTATAGTCCGGGAAAACTGCGGTTACGCCGCTTTCGACCACGAGGTCATGGACCAGTCTCCGATGGGTGGGATAATCGCCCAGTACCCAGCCCCCACCATGGAAGAATAGGAAGACAGGACCGCCCGCTTTGACGTCTTTGGGTTTTACAATATGGATGGTAACGGTGATCCCGCCCTGGGTGATCGTCTTTTCCGTCTCGTCGATACCCGAATAATCCACCGCGACCGACTTTTGGGCGCCAACAAGGACCTGGCGGGCATTTGCGGGGCTGAGTTGTTCGATTGGTTTGCCACCGCCCGTATTCAATGCTTTAAGGAAACTGCGGACATCGCTCAAAATGCGCGGATCGTTTTCTGCTTTTACAGCATTTTGTTCTTGTGCCATAACGAATAGAGAATTTAAGTTAAACAATAAGATGAATGCGAAGGGGAGATATCCCCGGAAGACATTTTTCATAAAAAGTATTTTCTGATGATTTGATAGGGCAAAGCTACGGCGCACAAAGGCCCTTATCAATGGCAAAAGGAGGACTAAAATTGTACTTTTTTCCCCGAGAGGGAAAAATTGAACATTCGGGGTTAGCCTTCGGTCTCTTGTATGGAAAACTTTTTTCGGAAGGTGGCGGGTGTATATCCCAGTTTGTTGCTGAATAGCCGGTTGAAGTAGGCGGGATCGTCGTAGCCCAGGTTGTAGGCGATCTCTTTAATACTCAGGGACGAGTAGGCGAGCAGGCGCCTGGCTTCTAATAAAATGCGGTCTTTAATGATATCATTGGGCTGTGTCAGCCGAAGGCGGTTGAACTTTTTAGAAAGTGTTTTGGGCGCTATTGCCAGCAGATCGGCGTAATCTGTTACGCTATGCTTGTCCCTGAAGTGTATTTCCACGAGGCGGCTGAAGTTTCGGAAAAATTCGATATCTCCGGATGGGGCTGTCTTTAGTTCTCTCAATTGCTGTTGCTTCCAGGCGCGTGTGGCCCGGATGATCATTTGTTTGAGGTAAGTCCGGATCATTTCTTCGCGGGATGATTCCTGTCCCGAGAGTTCCTTGATGATATTTTCCAGTGCATCTGCAATATATGTATCTTCCCCGGCAGGGAGTACTGTCATCGGCATTCCGTAAATATTATTGAACAGGAGTCCATCGCAGGCCACTTCCTCATCATGTATCTGAATGCAATAAAAATCACGGTTGTAATAAATAAAAATCCCCCCGGGCGCCCCTACCTTTTCTAATTGCAGGTACTGATTGGAGTTTATAAAAAAGAGACTGTTCTTTTTTGTCACGAATTGCGAAAAGTCCACCGTAAGCGTATAACCCGCCGGAAGGTACAGCACCTTTAAATATTGTGCATATGGGGCGCCATTTATAGAATCGAAATTGACCTTGTCAATTTTTACAACCCCGAACTTCTTGTAGTTGAATTCAAAATAGGATTCCATGATTTGCTGCGGCAAAGATAATCAGTTAAATGCAAGTAATAATTGATTGTTTTTCATGCTGTACATGAATAGACATTTTCAGTCCTGAGGGTCATTAACACAAACTTAATAGAGCCCTTTATCCTATTAAAGGGCTAAAGACGATAATTTTGCCTTCATGATCTTCAATCATGAAGGTGATACTGCTCTGATTAAACAGCTCCTCAAAGGTAACAAAGAAGCCTTTGCCAGGATCTACGATATCTATTTCCCTATCTTATTCCAATATTGTATCCGGTTCACACCCGACAGAAGCCTTATCAAGGATGTATTGCAGGATTTTTTCATAGGCCTGTTAAGGCGGCAGAAGGGTTTCCCGGAGAGCCATGATCTTAAACGTTACCTGATGGTCTCGGCGCGGAGAGAACTGGTAAGGCGGCTGGCCAAAGAGTCGCGCCTGTCTCTCGAAGCCATGACGGGCGAAGCTTATGAGTTCCATCTGGAACTGTCCCCCGAGAACGCCCTGATTGATAAACAGGGTGGGGAGTACCAGTCCAGGCGTCTCCAGGATACGATCAATGCCCTCACCCCCCGGCAAAGAGAGGCGGTATACCTGTATTTTTATAATGATTCCTCCTACGAAGAAATAGCGGAGATCATGGGCCTTAAGGAAGTAAAATATGCCCGAACCCTTGTCTACAGGGCCCTCGCGGAACTACGCCTGGTGCTCAAAGAAGACGGTTCCCTGCTGAGACAAATTATTTCATAAAAAAATGTCCTTTTCCCTGAGGGCATTTTATACGCTGCCCGCCTCCTATAATTAGTAACCCCTGTATTTTGCACCAATGATGAATCATAGCCAATATAGCGCAGAAGATCTTGCGGCTGACAGATCTTTCCAGGCATGGGTCCGAGGCAGTGATCCCCGGGCCTGTGAATACTGGGACAACTGGATACACCAACATGCGGAAAGGATGCCTGTCGTCGAGGAGGCCAGGGATATCGTACGGCAATTGCAGTTTAAAGACTATCCTTTCCTGGCTGAAATGGACGAGACCAGGGATAATATACAGCGGGCCCTTCAGCATAGCCGGAAGGCTGGCCGGCAGGTAAAGCTGCTGCAGTTATACAGGCAGGCGGCCGTGGCGGCGGCAGTGATTCTTGTGGCAGGGACCTGGTGGTTTTTTCAAAGACCTGTCTCCCGGCAAGGGACCACTGCTCCTTTCGAAAAAGTCATTGCCGGAGATACTCGTCCGGCGCCGGGGATCACTGTCTGGCGCACGCAGACGAATACAGGTCGGAAACCTGCGAAGCTGATGCTGGAGGACAGTTCTAGGGTCACTCTGTATAGCAATACCACTATTCAATATCCGGAACCTTTTGCAGGCGACAAACGGGAGATCCGGTTAACAGGAGATGCTGTTTTTGAAGTGGCGAAGGACCAGCGGAGGCCCTTTACGGTCTACTCGCGGATGCTATCCGTCACGGCACTGGGCACCTCTTTCAGGATTACCGACACGGATGGGAAAAAAGAGTCTGTTACCGTAAAGCTATTCTCCGGGAAAGTGCAGATCCTGCCGACGGGCAGCCTGGATAACTGGAAAGAGGACGAGGCTGTTATTCTTCTGCCGGGTGAACAGATGGAATTTAACAGCTCCCGCAGGATGGTGTCCCGGTTCCGACCTGCTGTCGTCGTGCCCAATAGCACGAACTTTTCCAACACCCCTCTTCCTATTGTAATGAAAGCCTTATCCACATTGTATAAGATAAAGATCGATTACAATCCATCTGACATTGCAGCAATCAACTTTACAGGAGCCATAGACAAAGGCGATGAGCTGAAAGCCGTCTTGCAGGCAATCGCTAAGATGAATGGTCTCGGGATCATTCAAACAAAGGACGGCTTCTCGGTGATCAGGCCCGGGAAATAACTACCACCAAATCTATTAACCATTGAAATGCCCTGTTCTGGCATAAGGGGAATCTATTGACTTAAACGAACTAAAAACAACCAAATGAAATTATTCGCCTCCAAACAACTGCCGGCAGTTGTAAAGGGACTTTGCATCGCATTGTTCTCCCTGAGCTGCCTTACTTCCGGAGCACAAAAGATCGCTGACGTAACGGGAATAGTGATGAATGAGAAAAGCGAGACGCTGGCCGGCGTCACCGTACAGGCTAAAAGCGCATCCGACCGGGACAGCCATATCAGCCAGACCGATTCCAGCGGGCTGTTCCATTTCCAGAACTTACAGGCAGGTATACCCTATGAGCTCGCCGTTTCTTCTGTCGGATATGAAACGACCGTCATAAAGAACTATGTGGTCAACCAACGGAAGAGCAATTCTCTCCTGATCAAGCTGAAGGTGAACAATACCCAACTGAACGAGGTGGTGGTCACAGCCTTAAATATCAAAAGGAATGTGAAAAATCTGGGGTACCTGGTAGAGAATGTTGCCGGCAGCAAAGTAAATGAGATCAAGGCCGTCAGTCTGGAGAATGCTCTCTCGGGCAAGGTTGCCGGCCTGGATGCCAGCAATACCTCCAATGGGGTGGCGGGGTCCAAAAGGGTGACTCTCCGGGGGATCGCTTCCATTTCCGGCAACAACCAGCCTCTCTGGGTCGTCGACGGTATCCCCATCAATACTACAGCCATCAGCTCAGCGACGCCGAGTGGCGGCGGGGGCATCGATTTCGGGGACGGGCTGACGGGCATCAACCCGGACGATATAGAGAGCATCACCGTCCTGAAAGGCAACGCATCCGCTGCCCTGTACGGGTCCAGGGCCTCTACAGGGGTCATACTCGTCACGACGAAATCCGGGTCCGGCCTCGCAAAAAACAAGCTGCAGGTGGATTACAGCAGTACCTATACCATCGATAAGGTGATCGATTATACGGATTGGCAATACCAATACGGTCAGGGAACCACCGGGATGAAACCCGTCTCCCGGCAGGATGTGCTGACTTCCACCAGCAACTGGGGAGCGAAGCTGGACGGCAGCCAGGTAGTCCAGTTCGACGGTAAGCTAAGGCCCTATTTGGCGCAAAGGGACAACATAAAGAATTTTTATACGGCTGGGCATACTTTTACCAATGCCGTCTCCCTCTCGGGGCGTACCGCCTATACGAATTTCAGGTTGTCCGCTTCCAACCTGCAGAACACCGATATCGTGCCCAACACTTCTTACAAGCGGAATATCTTTTCCTTTCACTCGGAGACCCGGTATAACAAGCTATCGGTCAACGCTGTCCTGAATTATACGGACGAGGGCGCCACCAACCGGCAGATTGTCGGCGGCAATTCTTCCAATGTGAATTATACGATCGTGAACCTGCCCACCAATGTCAATGTGCTGGACCTGAAGCCGGGCATCGACTCCGCCGGCAATGAAATAGGCATAACCAGCCAGGGCATACCGACCAATCCCTACTTTGTCACTGGAAGAATGCACGAGCAGGATGGAAGAAAACGAATTGACGGGTCACTCGAGGTTCGGTATGATTTTACCAAATGGCTGTTTGCCAAAGGCCGGCTGCTGGAAGATTATTACAATTATAACGAGACTGACTATACGCCCGGTGGGGTGATCTGGTCCCCGAAAGGAGGGGGGCTTAACCAGAACACGAGGACCAATTCGGAGGAGAACTATGAATTTATCGTCGGAACCCCGGGGGGGCGCCTGTTCCGGGATCTCAAAGTCAGCGCCTTCGCCGGTGGGAATGTCTATAACACCGAATTGAATGCGTCCAATGTCAACGGAACTCCTTTCGTCATTAGTGGTGTCTATACGGTCAATAACCTGGCAGTGAAATTCCCTTCCACCAGCTATGCCCGGCAAAGGACCAATTCCCTGTTCGGCAACCTGGAGGTCGACTGGAAAAATTTATCCCTGATCTTCACCGGCCGCCAGGATTGGTTTTCCACCCTGCCGCTCAACAGCAACTCTCTCTTCTATCCCTCTGCCTCCCTTAGTTATACTCTCGACAATAAATACCTGCCTCGCTGGGTATCCTCGGCCCGGGTAAGGGGTTCCTTCGCGGAGGTCAGCGGGGGCGCCAGTCCCTACCAACTCGCCCTGTCCTATAGCCTGGACCCCAATACTTACAATGGCATCAGCCTGCAGAGCATCGGCAATACCACCATTCCCAACTCCAATCTGAAGCCCCTTCTGTCTTCGGAATATGAGGTGGGGACGGATCTGGGACTCTTTAAGGACAAGGTGTCGCTTAATGTAACCTATTACTCCCGGAAGACGACACAGGACATTGTCACTACCAATGTGTCGGTGACTTCGGGTTATACCAAGGCTGTTGTCAACCTGGGTGAAATGTCCAACAGAGGGATCGAGACTTCCCTGCGAATGGATGTGTTAAACACTTCCGCTTTTAACTGGAATCTCACGGCCTTATTCTCCTATAATAAGAACAATGTGCTGAACCTGGGGAACAATATCACGAGCCTGCAACTGGCGCAATCCAAGACGGGAAATGCCTTCGTCAACGTGGAAAAGGGCCATCCTTACGGGCAGATCGAAGGGTATACCTATACCCGGGACACCAAGGGCCGGATCGTCTACGATGTTAAGGGCAACCCGGTAAGCAGCGGTCAGTTAAAGTTATTCGGCAGCGGGGTCTATGACAAGCTTGCTTCACTGGGCAACTCCTTCACCTGGAAGGGTTTCTCCCTGTATTTTTTACTGGATGCCAAGTTCGGAGCCAAAATTTACTCGGAAGAAAATTCACTGGCGGTCGGCAACGGCAAGAGCAAGGAAACTTTGCCCGGCAGAGAGAATGGCCTGACTGTGAGCGGCGCAGATGCGGCCGGCAACTCTACAACGACGACGATCGCGCCGGCCAACCTGGTGAATTACTACAGCAGCGTAGCGACTATTACACAGAACTATGTGTATGACGCGAGCTTTATCAAACTCCGGGAAATATCTTTCGGTTATTCCTGCCCGCAGAAATGGATAACCGGCTCGCCTTTCTCCCGGATCAGTCTCTCGCTGGTGGCAAGGAACCTGCTCATTCTCTATAAAAAGACGCCGAATATCGACCCGGAAAGCAATACGACCAGCGATAATGCTCAGGGGATAGCGGCCACCGTCTACCCCACCACCCGGAATATCGGATTCAGCCTGAAAGTCACTTTCTAACCAATAAAGCAATAGTCATGAAACAACATATTTTAGCAAAGTTTCTCTTAATAGCCTTACCGGCGGTCCTGTCCCTCGCCTCCTGCTCCAAAGGGTTCCAGAGTATCAATACCAGCCCGGATGCCGTGTCGACGCCTACCCTGGCCTATGTGCTGCCTGACCTGGAACTGACAATATTGGATTATGCCTATTATTGCAATGTCACCGTCGTGGGGCAGGTTATGAACCAACTGAGCTCCTACGGAGCCAATTTCTCCACCCTCACCATCGGCGGCAACCCTGAGTATCATTTTACTATCCAGTATCCGGGACCCGTCAAGAACATTGTTGATTTTATCAGCAAGACCAAGGACCAGCCCAAGCTGGTGAATTCCTATAATATCGGCAGGATCCTACGGGTGTATGCCTTACATTCCATCACCGACCTGTATGGCGATGTCCCTTATTTCGATGCGGGGGAAGGCTACCTGAAGGGCAACCTGCAGCCTGCCTATGATCCACAGAGCAAGATCTACGCGGATATGTTCAATGAACTACAGGATGCAGCGGCCAAGCTGGATGCGGCCCAACCCCTGCCTCTGAATGATATCGTATACAAGGGGAATATCACCAGTTGGAAAAGGTTTGCCTACAGCCTGATGCTGCGGCTCGCGCTCCGGATCCAGAAGGTCGATCCGACCAATTCCGCCAAATGGGCCAACCTGGCGTATACCAGCGGCCTGATGCAGAGCAATGCCGATAACTTCGTCGTGAGCTACAAGCCCAACACCTATTATGCGATCATTTCCAACGGTCAGTGTACGCCCATGGTGTATTATGCTACCTGGAAGCTGGCCGAGCCCTTTGTCGCCTATCTGAGGGACAACCATGATCCGAGGATCTATATTTATTCCGCTCTTCCCAACGGGGATACGGTAGCTGCTCATCAACTGGGACTTCCCCCCAATACCCCGTCCAATCAGGTGCCGCTGCCCCTCACCAGTTATTCCGTCTCTCCTGCCTCCACTTTCGGACAGTACAGTGCGCCATTCGTTCACCTGAGCTACGCGCAGGTGCAGCTCATGCTCTCGGAGTTCGCCCTGAAGGGAGTTATTACAGGCATGAGCACAGCCGATGCGGGGACGCTGTACAATAACGGAGTAACGGCTGCCATGAACGAGCTGAGCATCTATGGAGGAAGTTATAAGATCACGAACAACGATATCAGCACCTACCTGCAGGCCTATCCTTTCAATACAACGAATATGGATAGCGCCTTGAATCAGATCAATACGCAATACTGGGTGGAGACCCATTATAATTTTTATGAGCAGTTCGCCAATTGGCGCAGGAGCGGCTATCCCTTGCTGGACCAGTCCCGCTACACCATTCCCCGCCGCCTGCAGTATCCCGTCCAGGAATTGAATATCAACAACGCGAATGTACAGGCTGCCATTAAAGACCAGGGGCCGGATGTAATTACCACCAGGGTATGGTGGGACAAATGATAGGGCAGGACAAATAAAATAATACAGTTATGGATACAAGAAGAGATTTTGTCAGAAAGATGATAGGGGGAGGGGTGGTACTCATGCACCCGCCTGCAGCCAAACAGGATGGAACTGTTCATTCCGGTCCTTATACAATCGATAATCCCTATGCGGACGTCCTATGGGATAAGGTGAAATATATTCCTTCCGCTACGCATGTCCATGTGGAGAGCCAGGAAAAGTTCGATAAGATCTATCATCAGTTCGGGTTGAGGCATATGCCTATTTCCAACTATTATCCCTCTGCGCCTACTTATCCGATCCAATCGATCCGGCACAACCAGTATGCGGTGCAGCAGGATTTCGGGCTGGTCTATAATGCAGATAACAGTAAAAAAGGAAATGCAAAATGGGCGGAGGGGCAGTTCAAGGAAGGCCCTTTCCATTGGAATGATATCCTTTTGAAGGGGCCTCAAGCCTGGGCCAGCGAATTACCGGCTGACCTGCAGGCTAAGCTGCCTTTTCAGCTGGGGGATTTTATTTTCAAGAACGTTCCTTCGGACGTCATCGTGTCCCCGAATGCGGAACACCATAGTTTTACGAATGCCCCTCTCCATGCCTGTGCTCCAGGCTCGACATACAGCAGCGGGAATTTCGATGTGCATGATGTTTTTAAGACACAGGAACATGGTTATGCTATCGGGACGGGCCTGCCCTGGGAGACCGTGTTCCGGAAGATGATCGACCATCTGCTGTTTCCCGACGCAGGAGGGATCACCGTGAACCATCCCAACTGGTCGGGGCTGAGCTTCGACCAGGTCGTCCAAATGTTGGATTTCGATGCCCGGGTGTTGGGCATTGAAGTGTACAACGACACCTGCGCGACCAATTACGGAGATCCCGGCCGGGGATGGGCTTTTTTGTGCCGGACCATACGGTCGGACGGGGAAAGAATATTTTATTGGCGCCTTCCTTTACCGAATACGAATGTCTGAAAGCCTACCGGAAGGGCACTTTCTTCGGGGCCCTTAGCGGCAGCGGGCTGCAGTTCACCCGGATCAGGCTGGAAAATAATGAGCTGTCTGTCGTCCTGAATGATCACGCCGATATCCGGATCGTCACTGACAAAGGCGAGGCGCAGAAGACCTCCGGGAAAGAGGCGGCGTATAAGATCCCTGCAGGAGTCGGCGGAGCTCCGGCCATCTCCTACGTGCGGGTAGAAGCTATCGATGAAGGCAGTGAGCAGATATTCAGTCAACCGATCCGTTTTATAAAATAAAATTTTTCGTATGATGATCAACTATAGGAAAATAGCGTCCCTCATTGCTCTTATCTGGGCAGTGACCGGGTTGTCTGCACAGAACGTTCCTGCCCAGAGAAAAGTAGGCCCCCAGACGGATAATACGGTGCTGGTCCCCAGCAATCAACTGATCAGCCCGGCGGGGGAGCAGATCTACCTGCCCGGCCGGCCGGGAGGACTGGCTTTGGTGAGGGAGGGGAAATACCTTTTGGTGAAGAACATCCGTTCCCTGGACCTGGTCCGGCTGGATGACCGGTCCGTCGTTCAATCGCTGGCTTATCCGAAAGGCGGGTCTTCCTTCAACGGTCTGTGCGTCTCCAGGGATGAAAGCACTGTCTATCTTAGCCAGGCGGATGACAAGGTGCTGGTCGCCAGACTGAACAAAGACAATATCCTGAGCTGGCGTTCCCCCGTATTATTGCCCAGGCCTTCCATCGGAGGCGATCCTGTCCCCGGAGGCGTTGTCCTCAACCAGGCGGAAGATAGATTATTGATCACCCTTAGCCGAAATAATACGCTGGCGGTGGTCAGTCTTTCCGACTCTTCCGTTGCCGAGATCCCTGTTGGTATGGTCCCTTACGGCGTCATACTAAAATCCGATGCCAAAGCTTATGTCAGTAATTGGGGAGGGCGTCGGCCGGATGCCGGTGAGCCGACCTATAATTCATCGGGCAGCCAGGTCCTGGTCAACCCGGTCAATGGGGTCGCCAGTAATGGTAGCATTACGGTGGTCGACCTGGATAAAAAGGCCCGGATCCGGGAGATAGCCGTAGGACTGCATCCTTCGGCCATGGCGCTCAGCCCGGACAGATCACTTCTGTATGTAGCCTGTGCCAACAGCGATATTATAACGGTTATAGACACCCGTACGGATGAGGTAGCAGGCAGGATCTCCGTGCACCAGGGTAAGGATACGCTGTTCGGCAGCGCTCCGAATGCGCTGGCCGTCTCTCCTGACGGGAAGCTCCTGTATGTGGCCAATGGTACTGAGAACGCTGTTTGCATCATAGAGACCAGTGCCCCTTACTTCATCCGGGGGTGGATACCTACCGGCTGGTATCCCGGGACTGTGCTTGCCGACCCGGCAGGAGAGACCCTCTATGTAGCCAATATCAAGGGCATCGGCTCCCGGAATAAGAAAGCCGGCGCGAAAGGATACGGTTCCCACGACTTTATGGGAAGCCTTTCCATCATCCGGGTGCCTTCCGGCAAGGAGCTGGGTGTGATGACGGAAACTGTAAAGAGGAACAACGGCTTCGAGCATGACCCTGAAGGCCGGGAAGACAACCTTTCTACCCGGAAGACGGTCCCTGTGCCGCAGCGCCCGGGACAGTCGTCACCCATTAAACATGTCCTGTATATCATCAAGGAGAACCGGATGTACGACCAGGTGCTGGGCGATCTGCCGCAGGGCAACGGCGATACGAGCCTCGTCCTTTTCGGGCGGGAGGTGACACCCAACCATCACAAGCTGGCGGAGTCTTTTGTACTGCTGGATAATTTCTATTGCAGTGGCGTGTTGAGCGCCGACGGTCATCAGTGGGCCAATGAGGCTTATGCCACCGATTACCTGGAGAAAAGCTTTGGCGGCTTCACCCGCAGTTATCCTTTCGATGGGGATGATGCCCTGGCCTATGCCAGCACCGGCTTTCTCTGGGATAATGTTTTACGGCACGGGCTTACTTTCCGGGACTATGGCGAATTTGTGAAAGGCAGCGTCCTTCCTGCTCATTCAACGTTTACAGATGTCTATACGGATTATAAGAATGGGCTGAAGAAGACCCGGATAAAGGCCCTGGCCACTATGGACCAGCTTAAACCTTTTGTATGCCCCAGCTTTGTCGGCTTTCCCAATATCGTACCGGATATATGCAGGGCCGATGAATTCATCAAGGAGCTGCACCAGTTTGAGAAGAATGATAGCTTCCCCAATTTTATGGTGATGCTGCTACCGAACGACCATACTTCCGGGACTGTCCCCGGTATGCCTACTCCGAAGGCATCCGTTGCCGATAACGACCTGGCCCTGGGGAAGATCGTCGAAGCCGTCTCCCATAGTAAATTCTGGAAGGAGACCTGCATTTTCGTCACCGAGGACGATTCCCAGGATGGAATGGACCATGTGGATGGTCACCGGACGGTGGGATTTGTGATCAGCCCTTATACCAAAAGGAGCAAGACCATCTCTGCTTATTATTCCCAGGTGAGCATGGTCCGGACCATCGAAAATATCCTGGGTCTGCCGCCGATGAACCGGATCGACCGGGCTTCGGGTGATATGTCGGGCTGTTTTACGGTCACTCCGGATTTCACCCCTTACAACGCGGAGATGAATAGGATTCCCCTGGACCAGTTGAACCCTCCGCTGCGGGCATTGAGCGGTAAGAAAAAATACTGGGCTATAAAATCTCTGCAGCAGGACCTGGATGATTACGACCGGGTGGATGAAACGACCTTTAACCGGATCATCTGGCATTCGGTGAAAGGGTATGATACGCCTTATCCGGTAGGTTCAAGCAAGTGAACAAGCCTAATATTTTATATCCTAGAATTGCCAGAAAAGGCCCTCTTAAAATTTTAGTTTTAAGGGGGCCTCAATTATTTTTGGGCACCCTTTTAAGTTTGGGGAAGGAGCGTTGCAGGGACACTAAAACTGGAAATATATAAACGATCCACTGCTTGACTGGTTGAGGATCAGCAGGATCACCATCGTGCTCCAAAGCAGGCCCGTCAGCCACCAGGGAAGCCGGTAGGCTACATCCACCACTTTTTTATCCCGCAGCAACCAATGAATGATCACCAGCAGCGTGAGGATCACGCCTATCTTGATCATGGATAACGTGGCCAATATCGGCGCACCGCCATGGACGAGGCCAAACATCGATCCCAGGATAGCACCTGCTTTGCCGAAGGTCGAAGCCCGGAAGAATACCCAGGTGATATTCACCAGGAAGAAAGTGAACAACGCATAGGGAAAACCTGCCCAGCTCTTCGTAAAGAGGCCGTGGTCGGTCGCGATCTTCGGCATTACTGGTTTCTCACCGGCAATCACCCTCTCACCGGCAATGACCGTTTCTCCGCCGGTTACCAGGCGGCCGCCGGCCAACGGAATCACTCCTGCTTTGACAGACAGGGCCCAGGCCTTTGCTTTCCGGTCCTGGAAGAATTTCTCGACCCACAAGAATAATCCGTGCAGACCACCCCATGCTACAAAGGTCCAGTTCGCACCATGCCACAGACCGCCCAGCAGCATCGTCAGCATCAGGTTGATATAGGTCCGTAGTTTACCTTTACGATTGCCCCCCAACGGAATATACAGGTAGTCGCGGAGCCAGGAAGACAAGGTGATATGCCATCTCCGCCAGAAATCGGAAAAGCCGCCAGCGGCATAGGGAAAACGGAAGTTCTGGGGCAGGATAAACCCCAGGCATAATGCCACACCGATGGCGCAGGTGGAATAACCGGCAAAGTCAAAAAAGATCTGACCGGTGAAAGCGAGCATGCCCATCCAGGCATCCAGGGCCGGCAGACTGCCCTTCGCATTGAAGACCGCATCGGCAGACGCCGATAGCATGCTGTCCGCCAGCACCACTTTCATGAATAATCCAAGGGACAGCAGGAATAACCCCTCCATCAACTGCTGTTTATTCGCCTTGCGGGGCGTTTCGAATTGAGGCACCAGCTGTGGCGGACGCACTATCGGCCCCGCCACCAGGTGCGGGAAGAAGGTCACGAACAGGGAGAAGTCAAGCAGCGACTTCACCGGCGCACTTTCTTTCCTGTACATGTCTATCGTGTAACACAGCGTCGTGAACGTATAGAACGAAATACCTGCGGGCAGAATGATGTTAGGCTTGGCCGGGTGATAATTTACGCCCAGCGCATTGACCACGGTCACAAAGTTCTCTAACAGGAAACTTCCATATTTGAAGAAGCATAACATACCCATGTTACCGATCAGGCTGATCACCAGCAGGACCCTTTTCTTCTGCACGTTCGTCTGGGTATACAAAGCCTTACCCACAAAAAAGTCCACTACAGTGGATAACCACAACAACAGGATAAAAGGTGGGTTCCAGGCAGCATAGAAGACGTAGCTCGCCAGCAGCAGGATGATCTTTCTGACCTTCCAGGAAAAGGGAAGGTTGAACAGGATCAGCACAATGATGAAAAAGACGACAAAAGTATATGAATTGAAGACCATATCAGTTATGTTTATGTGAGGACGAATGGGGTTATTGGGTGAAAGAAGGCGGTAACACCTTGACCAGCTCTTTTGTGAATCCTACCGCACCCTCCGGACTCAGGTGTGACCATTCCACCGGCACGTACTTCGCAAGGCCGGGATAGTCGGTGAAGAAATAGCCCTGGCAATGTGTAGCCGCCAGCAGGGGATCCCATAACTTTGCACGGGGAAAAGCCAGCTGCTCGACAGCCCAGAACTTCCCGGAAGAAGGAGGACGCACAAAGATCACCTCACCGCCACGCTCCCGTATCTTATTGACGGCGACCACACTTCTCTGTATAATGCCGGGCACGGGGTCCACTTTGGGGGGCGGCGTCTTCGCACCCAGGTCGAGGAAGAAGCTCCATACGCCCGTCACTTCACCCTGTAATACTGTATCGGTAAGGAAACCCGGCGCCATTTTGGTCTGCCTGCTGAAGTCCTGCCGCCAGAACTCTATAGGGAATTTAGGTTTGCCCGATGCGACAAAACCGGGACGATTGGGGATTTTCAGCTTATTGTCCAGCATGGCATTCAGTGAAAGGAACTGTTGATCGAGGAACACGAACTGCGACTCGACCACCTTGTCAACCAGGAAACTGGCCCGCTGCGCAGGGGTCTGGTCCTTGTAATAAGTAACGTAACTCTGCGGCTCGGTATTAAACGCCGGATTGTCCGAAAAATAAACTAACTCCGTTACATCTACGATGAGCTTTCCTTTAAACTTGGGATCATTACCCAGATCTTCGAGGAATGTCATGGGAGAATTCCCCTCCAGCGCCAGTTGTATCGCATGCCTCCTCGTCAACTGTTGCCAGGCGTCGACATCCAGGTCGTATTTGATCCGGGAAGCCCCGATAAAGACATCCGCCTTATCAGCAGGCTCATAGACCATTGCCCTTTTGTCTGCCCACATGGCCCCGTTATCATCATACGCAATGGAAATTCCCTTCTGTCTCAAATAAATCTCCCAGCCTCCGATGACAGCCACTACCAGTAGCACCATGAGGATTGCTGGTTTTGCTAAATTTTGTTCAGGCATTCTTAAATAGGTTTTAGTTAATGTTTAAACGGCGATCTCATCAATAAGAAATTGCAAGAAAGAAAATTAAACCGGGAAAAAAATCACCGAATTCGGGGAGATATGCAATTAGCTGAAGAAGGTATAAAATCCAGTAAATAACAATTAATTAATCAACAATATTTTGATTGATGGCCTTTGCTACCACTTCTGTCAATGAGGCAACATGCAATTTTTCATAGATATTTTTCATATGACTGCGAACGGTTTCATAATTGATATTCAATTCCGATGCGATCATTTTATAGCTTAAGCCGTTTACCAGACAGGTAAGCACCTCTTTTTCACGGGGAGTAAGGTTATATTCCACTGTTGATTTCTGTTTAACTTTACCGTGGGCATTGTGCTGCATCCAATTTAACACCCTGCGTGCAATGGAGGGGCTCATGGGTGACCCGCCCGAGTGCAGATCTTTAACCGCATTAACGAGGGAAGTATTTAATTGACTTTTTAAAATATAGCCGGACGCCCCGGCAAGTATGGAGTCATAAATACGATCATCATCTTCAAACACAGTTTGTATTAAGATTTGTATGTGAGGGTCTTCTTTCTTCAGCAGTCTTATGGCTTCAATCCCGTTTACTCCCGGCATTCCTATGTCCATAAGTATCACATCAGGCCTTATGGCTGAAATCTCTTCAACACAGCGTCCGGCATCCCTGAATGATCCGACGACTTCAAACAATGGTTCTGTACTCAATAATAAGGCAATGCTGTTTCGGATGTTTTTGTTATCGTCAAATATTGCTATTCGTATATTCATGATTACTTATCTTTTATTTTCGGCTGCTTTATATAACGAATTTTATTCGGAAGGTCGTTCCTTTATCTTTCTCGCTTTGAATCATCATATCTGCTTTCAGTTCTTCCGCCCTGCGTCTCATGTTTGGCAACCCGTTGCCGGATAATGATTCCGATTGCTCAACATCTGCCCGTGTAAGATCGAAACCAATGCCATCATCCGTCAGGTGCAATTCAAGCACGTTATAAAACAGGAGGATACTGAGGGTAATATTTTTACATTCTGCATGTTTAATAGCATTGTTTATCAGCTCCTTTAGTATCAGGAAAGTATTTTTTCGGATAGGCATTGCGGGGGTCACGGATAGCAGTTTAAAATCGGCATTAATAGTTAAATTGATATTTTTGGCCACGCACAAAGGCTGTGCAAAAGATTCAATTCGTTGAATTATACTGCCTAAATTATCATTTTTTGGATTTATGGCCCATACAAGGTCATCCATTTCATTGATCGTTTCAATGGCCGTCTCCCCTATGGTATGCAATAAATTTTTTAACTGGTCGGCCTTATGCTGCTGCTGATAAAGTTTAGCTACTTCACTATAGACCGATATACTGCTTAAAGTAGAGCCGATCTGGTCATGTAAATCCTGTGCAATGCCGTTCCTTATAGACTGGCGCATTAATAATTCATTGATTCTAAAACGATAAAAGAGGTAGCCGAAGGAAGAAAGCATAACCATCACCATTACATAAAACCACCATGATAACCAAAAAGGCGGACATATATGAATTGCAATCGATGTGAATTTAGTAAAATGGCTGCCCTTCCAGTTACTTGCCCCCACTTTAAACAGATAGTTGCCTGCCGGAAGATTGGAATAACTGACAAAATTTCGTTTACCGGCAGTGACCCAATCTTTATCCTCACCTTCCAGCATGTAGGCATATTCGATGTTATCCCCGCTAAAATCAGGAGCGGAATACTCGATGGAGAAGTAATTTTGAGAATGATCCAATTCAATTGACTTTTTTTCAAGTAAGTCGCCATACGAGCTATTAAAGATCTTGAAATCCGTGAAATAGGTATTAGGTTCGTTATTGATCCTGGTTACATTCTCAGGATTGAACGTGATATAATAGTTCTCTCCGCCGGCGTACATATTATTTTGATTATCCTTATATACATATCCCCGGATACCGTCAGATACCCGCAGGTCGGGTAGATCATAACAGCTATAGGTCCTGGATACCGGGTCATATTTATGTAAATGGCCGTTGCATATCATCCATATATTCCCGGTCCTATCTGATTGGAGTCCTTCGGTGAGATTAGCGGATTCCGTGATATGCGTAAATTTTCCAGCGGATTTATTATAATAATTCAATCCTCCCCCATAGGTGCTTACCCAAAAATTGCCCTTGTTGTCTTCCTGGATATCGTAGACATCATTATTGCTGATGGATGAATTATTCCTTAGATCATAACAATGGTATTGTATCGGCCCTGCATTCTGCCGATTCCAGCTGCCCAAACCCAGCTTGTTGGTTGCCAGCCATAAACTTCCCCAGTCGTCTTTATACAGCTTTCGGATCTGGTTGTCCCCTATATTAAATTGCTCTATAATATTATTCTTTACGGAATCGATCTTGGATATCCATTTCTTTTCCACCAGGTCGTAGTAAGTAAAATAATGGCCGTATGGTGATACTAAAATAACCGGGTGCTTATCTATCGTATCTCTTACAATGGAGACAATTCTTGAGTTGATAAGCCTTTTCATTACAGGATCCGCTGTAGTGTTGGGTAACAAAGCAATTCGGTTGGATTTAGAATCATATACAAACAAAGTGTAGTCAGTGCCTAAATAAAAGGTGCCGTCCTCATCTATAAAGAATTTTGTGGCCGCCAATTCCTGACCCTGGTAAATTATTTTCCTGTGCCCGAAACCCGGGATGCCCGGTGATTGAATGAATATTCCATCACTGGTGGCAATCCACAATTTGCCCCGGGCATCCTTATAAAAATCGTAAACATTGATATTCTTCCCTGTTGCAGGTAAAAAATGCTGTACGAACGGAGAAAAGAGGGGGTTGAGGACGCTCAATCCATTATTTGTACCTATCCAAACTATGCCTTGACGGTCGACATAAACAACATTTGCATGATCGCTGGCCAATGTTCCTTTTTTTAAAGAAGCGGACCTGTAGTTACAGAGTTTATGAGTGAGTTTATTATAAAGTGTAACTCCTGTGTTCTTTCCTGCCATCCATATTTGCATCTGGTGATCTTCTGCAAACGAAACGATTTCATCTGATGGCATATTGGGCGTAACGTTAGTATATCTGAAGATGTTTTCTTCCTGGCCATTCGCTGAAAAATGATAAACTTGTCTATTTGCAGCGCTAAACCACAGATCATGCCCGGAGTCTTTAAATAGGACCGTAATGGAGGCAGGAGGCGATTTTGCGTGGGTATCGCTATAGCATACATCTTCGGTATATTGCAGGGTGCCGGTATTTATTTTTATCTCCCCCCCACCTGTCTTTCCAATCCGCAGGGTATCCTTGTCGTCCATTAATAAAGGCAATACACCGGGGGTGGCCCCTCTTACAGGGATATCAAATTTCTCCCTTTTCTTATTGAATCTTATTACGCAACTGCCGCTGGCAGCCATCCATAAATTTCCCCATCTATCCTCTGTAATTTTATAGATCCCGTTCTCCGGCAGGCTGCCAGGGTTATCAGCATGGTGTTTAAATTGCCTGAATTGTTGTAAAGCGGGTAAATGATAATCATATTTTGTAAAGCCGCCATCTGCGGTAGCTATCCAAAGGATCCCACTTTTGTCTTCGTATAGATCCGTAATTTTATTCCCGGATATCCCGGATGTATCATTGGGCTTATATTTAAATACTACAAAATATTTACCGTCATACCGGTTCAGGCCATCCTCCGTTCCGAACCATAAAAAACCGCGCTGATCCTGAAGGATGCAATTAACTTTATCATTTGACATTCCATCTTCCAGTCGTATATCTTTAAAAAACGGTGCAGCATTTTGGGCTGTAACAATTTTAGCAAACAGCAGGAAAATTAATGGAAGGAAGTGCTTTCTGTTTACAGAAAAAGTAAAAAACATTTACCGGATATTTAACGATTCAATAAGACATTGCCAAATCATCAAATATCCGGCCAATCATTTTACTTTTTAGGGTCCTGGCAGGGCAACAGCATGTATTTTTTTCATAATAATTTAACGGGATGTCAGCAGCGGTATATTTCATGAGCTTGCATCACCAAAACCGGTGATAGGATAGGGATCCGTGTTATTTGGTATAATCATTGCACAACTACCTGACGCATTCACTAAACAATTTTATTATCATGAAGAAGAATATCTTACTGGGTACACTCGTGTTTACCCTTATTTGCAGCTACAGTTTTGCTAATGACAAAGATAAAGGTATCATTGAACGGGCCAAAGCATCATTTCGGAATGAATTTGTTAATGCTGAGGCGGTACAATGGGAAGACTTGGGGCTATTCGTAAAGGCCAGTTTTAGAATGAACGACCAGGTTCTGTACGCCTTTTTTGATCCGGATGGGGATTTGCTGGCGGTGACCAGAAATATTTTGTCTGATCAGTTGCCCATTCCTCTGTTAACATTGTTGGAAAAGAAATACCCCGGATATTGGATCACTGATCTTTTTGAGTTATATACCGGCGGAGAAACATCCTACTACATTACTTTGAAGAACGGGGACAGGGAAAAAGTGCTTAAATCGGTTGCGGGTGGGGGATGGGAAGTGTATAGGACTAAAAAGGTATTGTTATAAGGGATTATTCAGATCAAGAGGACGCGAGAGCGGCCGATCCTAGAAGGGCCAGCTAATGTAGGGGGGCTCATTCCGACCTGAGGGCGCACGCGGGTGCGACCGATACTAGAAGGGGCAGCTAATGCGGGCGGTTATTCAGATCGTAAACTCTTAGCAGGGTTGATAGTCGCCGCCTTTATCGCCTGGAAACTGATGGTTATTAAAGTGATGACCAATGCTGCTAAGCCGGCTAAAACGAACATCCACCATTCGATTGGGGCGTGGTAGGCATAATTTTGCAGCCACTTATTCATGGCGAACCATGCAACCGGCGACGCGATCACAAAAGCGATAAATACAAGCGATACGAACTCTGCCGACAATAAAGTGAACAGTGAGCCGATACTGGCGCCCAGCACTTTGCGTATGCCGATTTCCTTTACCCGCTGCTCTGCGGTGAACATTGCCAGCCCCAGCAGTCCAAGGCAGGATATTGAAATGGCTAATGCGGCAAAAGCATTTGACAGGTTGCCGATCACCTGTTCATCATTATATAGTTTCTGGTATTCTTCATCGGAGAAAGTATAGGTGAAGGAGAAGTTCGGGTTCAGCTGTTTGCATAGCTTTTGCAGGCTGGCCAGCGCCTCTTTGGTCTGGCCCGGCATGGTTCTTACCAGCGCAGTGCCGAAATCTTCTTTCTCCCCGAAACGTATGACCAAGGGATTGATCGGATCATGCAGGGATGCAAAATGAAAATCCTTTACCATTCCGATAATCGTGCCTTTTTTGCCCCAGAAGGTCAGCCGTTTGCCTATCGGATCCTTGTACCCGATCCTTTTTAGCGCGGATTCATTGATCAGATAGCCCACGGAATCCGTTGCAGAACTCCTGGAATAATCACGGCCTTGCAGGAGTGTAAGTTTCATGGCAGGAACAAAGTCATATCCGACCGAGGTCTGTGTGAACTGGATGTTGTGGTTTGGGTCCTTGCCCTCCCAATCCACGCCACCCGTGCTATTCTGAATATTGGTCGGATCATCTGCTATCCGGGTGATCATTTTAATGCCCGGTATTTTTGACACCTCCTCTTTTAAGATGCTGTACTTGCCGGCCAGGTCGCCATCCAGGGGAATATAGACCAGGTTTTCCCGGTCATAGCCTAGATTCTGCGTTTGAATAAAGTTGACTTGCCGGGAGATGATAATGGTACTGATGATCAATACCACGGAAAGCACGAACTGGAACACGACCAGTCCCTTCCGGAACAGGGTAACACCCCGACCTAACCGGAGAGTGCCTTTTAATACTTTAACCGGTTTGAAGGAAGACAGGAACAGCGCCGGGTAGCTGCCGGCGATAAGGCCTGTTACCAGGGTGATCAGTGCCAGTTTTATCCAGAAGGACAACTGGTTAAAAGGTAATGCGATCTGTTTTTGGGTGATGGTATTAAATACGGGCAGTATTAAACTAAGCAATAACAGCGAGAGGGCTACCGCTATGGTCGTAAGTAAGAGCGATTCGCCGATAAACTGCCTGATCAGGGAAGAGCGCAGCGCGCCGACAACCTTGCGTACACCGATTTCCTTGGCCCTTCTTACCGAGCGGGCAGTGGTCAGGTTCATGAAATTGATGCAGGCAATGACCAGGATGAAAATGGCAACGATGCTAAAGAGGCGTACATATTCTATCCGGCCGCCATCGATCTTACCATTGGTGTAGTTGCCATACAGATATTTTTCCTGGAAAGGCTGTAACCCCAGCTCCGAGTAAAAGGTACCCTTCTTCCAGTCTTTATTATAAGGGAACAGGAAATTGGTCAGCTTCTTCTCAACCAGCGCTGCATTGGCGTCCTTACGCAGCATGATATAGGCTTTCGGGCCACTATTACTAAAATCCTTTGCCCAGCTGTTCTCCTCCAAAAAATTCTGCCAGCTCAGCAGGAATTCAAATTTATCCGAAGAGTTTTCCGGCACCTCAAATACCGCGGTGACTGTAAGGTTTTTTTTGTTCTCGTACAGGATGGTCTTGCCGATTGCCGCTGCAGGACTGCCAAAAAAGTCAGCAGCCATTTTGCCGGAGATAGCGATGCTGACCGGCGTGCTTAAAGCCGTCTGCCGGGTCCCCGCAAATAAAGGGTAGCTGAACATGTTGAAAAAATCAGCATCCGCATAAGTACCATTCAGCTTTAATATCTTATCCTTTACCTGGAAAGTATGATCCTGGTTCCAGGAAAAATTTGTCGCATATTCGATATCCGGTATCACCCTTTTCAATTCAGCAGCCAATACGGCGGGCGTTCCGTCTCCGGCGGTGATCTTGTTATCATAATGCGCGCGCTGGTAAACGCGGTATAAGCGGTCGTTGTTGGCATGGAAGGTATCCACGCTCCATTCATCTTGCACCCATAGAAGAATGAGCAGACTGCAGGCCAGGCCCAAAGCCAGCCCTACGATATTGAGCGTGGAAAAAACCTTGTTCTTCCATAAATTCCGCCAGGCGATCCTGAGATAATTTTTGATCATGATATTCCTCCTCCCTCCTGACGGAGAGTTGTTTTATTGCTGGATGCAGATATTGAACAAAAATTAATGCCGTAAATATAAATAACTGAATATAAGTTAAGTATACAACTATATCCAGGCTGCTCCTGTATCGAAAACGGACAGTCGGCGTACGCTTCCGGTGCGGTAGACCGAGAGCTACGTTTGCTTTCCGTAAGGCAAATAATGTAAAGCGGTCTATTAGATTTGAATCACTGATTTATGTCCGATCGGACTATTTTTGCGTCCCATCAGGCTATTTTGTCCCAGTCAACTCTACGAAATTTGACATTCATTAATTAATTCCCGCAGTATGGAAAATTTAAAACCCGCTCCTATTACGATAGGAGCACAGGATGGTCAGAACCTGTCAGTCGTCGGAGATACTTATCGCATTCTTATCACCGGTAAGGAGACAGGGGGGGCTTATGCCGCCATTGATATGCTCATCCCTCCAAATGGTGGTCCGGGTCCTCACTCCCATGCGGATTTTCAGGAATCCTTTTATGTTATCGATGGCGAGATCGAGGTGAAATCCGAAGCGTCAACGTATACCGCTAAAAAAGGGTCATTTGTCAATATCCCGAAAGGGGGGATCGTGCATTGTTTTAAGAATAAGACAGATCAGATAGCGCACCTTCTTTGTGTGGTTGTTCCTTCTGGTCTGGAGGAATTTTTCATAGAAATAGGTAAACCGGTTGCTATTGGAACTTTCCTCGCCCTTCCGCCAATGAATGAGGAAGCCATGAAAAAAATACAGCCGATCGTTGAAAAGTACGGGCAGAAACTTTTTCCTCCGGATTACCTGGGCTGATAACTCTTTATATCATATTTAATCAATAGCAATGAAAGCAATCCTTTTAAATAATTATGGACCGGCTGAGGATCTACGTTTCCAGGATACGCCTACGCCGGCACCTTCAGTGGAGCAAGTGCTGGTTAAAATTCATGCAACAGCCGTCAACCATATCGATATTGGAAAGGCGGCAGGAGCCTTTAGGAATGTCTTTCCCCTGAAATTCCCCTGGATTCCGGGGTATGATTTTGCCGGGGTGATCGAAGCGGTCGGCGCTCAAGTGCAGGGTTTCAAAATGGGGGATGAAGTGTATGGCACAAGCCTTGACGGGGGGACCTACGCGGAATACATCGCCATAAACCCTGAGATTATCGCATTGAAGCCCCGTACCCTGAATTTCACGGAAGCGGCTTCCGTGCCGGTATCGGCAGAAACGGCCGAACAGGTATTGTTCCGGCATGCCAATGTGCAAAAAGGTCAAAGGATCCTTATTCATGGAGGTGCTGGTGCAGTGGGTACTTACGCCGTGCAGATGGCCCACCAGGCCGGCCTGGAGGTGCTGGTAACGGCTTCTTTAAAGGATAAAGCCTTTTTGGAAGGCTTAGGCGCCGATGAAGTCCTTGATTATAAGGACGAGCCTTTTGAATCTATAGTAAGTCATCTGGATGCAGTAATCGACCTGGTAGGCGGAGATGTGCAACAGCGTTCTTACCAGGTGATAAAGGAAGGTGGGATCCTGATATCGGTCAATCAGCCTGTCTCCGCTGAATTGGCTGCCAAGTATAAAATACATGCCGTATTTTCTGAATTGCAGCCCTCCCATGAGGGCCTTTCACGTATTGCCGGTCTGATAGACAGCAGCGCCCTGAAAATTAATATGGGAGCCGTATATCCCATACGGCAGGCTGCGGAAGCCTGGAACGACCTGCAGGGAAAGCGGGCTTCCAAAGGAGAAAAGAAGAACGGAAGGGTCGTTCTGCAAATCAACCGGTTACTCGGTTCGTAGACTTTTAATCGGATTAGCCAGCGCCGCCCGGATTGCCTGAAAACTAACGGTCAACAAAGCAATCAGGAAGGCCGTCAGGCCTGCCACCGCAAATATCCACCAGTAGACAGGGATTCGGTACGCAAATCCGCGCAGCCATCCATTAATAAAAAACCAGGACAAAGGAGCTGCAATCAGAAAAGCCCAGCCAACCAATTTGAGAAAGTCCCTGGACAGCAGCAACACGATACCCCCTGCCGAAGCGCCGATGACTTTGCGGACCCCGATCTCTTTCGTCCGCTGTAAGGTGCTGTACGAAGCCAGTCCCATAAGCCCCAGGCAACTTATAAAAATGGCCAGGCTGGCAAAATAAAGGAACAGTTTACCGAAGCGGTCCTCGCTCCGGTATTGCCTGTCGAAGAATTCATCGAGGAAAAAATAGCTGAAAGGCTTGTCGGGCAGCATCCGCTTCCATTTGCGCTGTATCGCGTCGATGGTAGCCGGCAGGTGATGGCCGTCGAGATTGACAGATAGAAGGTCGCATTCCTGAGGCATCATCCGGATGCTGAGCGGTTTGATCACTTCCTGGAGCGACCGGAAATGGAAGTCTTTGACCACCCCGACGATCGTCCCGATATTGTTGAACTGGGCAAATCGCTTGCCGATGGCCTGTCCGGGAGAGGAATAGCCCAATTGCCTGACCGCTGTCTCATTCAGGATCATCGCCCGGGTCGTATCGGTGGGGAACTCCCTGGAAAAAGCACGTCCGGCGGCTATTTTGATCTGGAACTGCTTGAGGTAATCGAAATCAACGAGATACACGCTGATATTGGCTAGCTGCATATCTCCTCTGGCATTTTGGATCTGGCAACCGTCGCTGAAGGTGCCGGTTCCAGGAACATTACTTGATAGCGCGGTCGATAGGACCCCGGGCAGTGCTGACACTTCCTGTTTGAAGGCCTGCCTGGACGAATCACCCCTGATGTCCATGACGATCTCTTGGTCCTTGTTGAAGCCAAGGTCCTGGCTACGCATATAGCTAAGCTGGTTGTTTACGACGAGGGTAGCGATGATCAGGCCAGTTGCGATGGTGAACTGTACGATGACGAGGGCTTTGCGCAGCAAGATTCCCCTGGTGCCTGTAACGAACTTTCCTTTCAGAACGATCACCGGCTGGAAGGAGGATAATACAAACGCCGGGTAAACACCGGCGGCAATGCCGATGAGTACCGCAATACCCAGCAGGATCAGCAGGTATCCGGGCTGTGAAAAAATGCCCGTGCTGATGGTCTTTCCCGCGATGTGATTGAAGGCCGGCAGCAACAACGCGGCCAATACCACCGCCAGCGCGTAGGCAATCAGGCAGAGAATGACGCTCTCCCCAATGAACTGCGCCGCCAGCATGCCTTTTCCCGCGCCTACCACTTTGCGGATGCCCACCTCTTTGGCCCGCTCGGCCGACCGGGCCGTCGTCAGGTTGATAAAGTTGATGCAGGCGATGATCAGAATGAATGCTCCGATAATCGAAAAGATGTAGACGTTGGAGATGTTACCGGTCTTGGAGCCGTCCCGGGTAGAACGGAGATAAATATCCCGGAGCGGCTCCAGGAACAGGGTAGGGATCATTTTCCTGCGGTGCATGTCCGTACCGTCCATTTTCTCCAAAAAGGCGGGAAATTTTGCTTCGAGATGCGCCGCATTGGTCCGCGGCTTGAGCAGCAGGTAGGCGCTCCACCCGTAAGTATCCCACCGTCGGTCCAAACTTGTATCCAGCTTCTGCGAAAGAGTAGTAAGGGAGATGATCATGCTTACCTTCATGTGGGAGTTTTCCGGGATATCCTTCATGACGCCGGTGACGGTCGCATGAAATTTATCGCGTGATAAAGTAAGGGATCGTCCCATTGGATCGACATCGCCGAAGAATTTCCTGGCTGTCGTTTCCGTCAAAATGATGCTGAATGGCTCTTTCAGCGCGGTCTGGGAATTCCCCTTGAGCAGCGGGAAATCAAATACTTCAAAGAAGGTGGAGTCAGCTGTCGCGACATCTTCCTGTTCAAAAACCTGATCTCCGCGAATGACCATAAAATTATCTCCCAGGCTGACCCGTACCGCGGATTGCACTTCCGGCAGTTCCGCCGCCATATGGATCGGGGCCGGGGCCGGCGGCGTATTATAATGCAAGGTTTCCGTCGGTGTCTTGACGTCGCTCACGATCCGATAGATCCTGTCTGCCTTCGAGTGCATAGCATCATAGCTCATTTCGAAACGGACATAGCGGAAGATGAGAAAAAAGGCGGTCATGCCCACCGTGAGCCCGATGATATTGAGCAGGGAAAAGCCTCTGTGCCGCCAGAGATTGCGGAAGGCAACGCGTAGATAGTTTTTGATCATAGCCGGGGGATGTATTGGCTAACGATTCAGCAAAGCGGATGCCCTTTTATTGTGAACTGGTAATCAGCATTCTAAAAGAGACTGGCTAAAAAACTGTCCGGTTTCGATACATGAGGTGTGCGCTATGGGATAACCGTGCCTTTCGAAGTGTTTTCTGCGCTGGGAAGCCCCTGCCATCCCTGGCATGACCGGTGGACGGATACTTTGGTGATCGATGAACGGTTGTCACAATTACAGGGCTAGTCTGACCGCATTGGGAGCGGGAGGTGTGCCGTGTTAATGGCGTGGAAGAACCGCTGCAAGCGTTACTTTACTTGTTGATTCATCACAATAAATGTGGGACTTTCGCCAATTGTAAGTGAGATTGTTGTATCACTTGTTTGTTCCCATTTTGGTTCAGAAGCCTGTCCGTCTGCTGTTGCCATGCCAACAACGCGTACCGGTTTGCCAGGCAACCCGTTGAGGGTTACTTTAATCTCTCTTGGCTGGTAGCCTTCTTTTTCCTGTGTCGTAGTTCCGGTGGGAGACCAGGCTACCCAAATCTTTTTGCTTTTATCGCCGCCTTGTTCAAATTCATATACGAACAGATTCCCAGCCTCATTTTTTACAACGCGGTGGAACCTGTAATTACCCAGCATTTCATACAACTGTTTCACTGCCCAAAATGACATTTTGGGCTGAAACTTGCGGGTTAGTCCGGAAGATGCGTGGAAGGAAGCCTCGTCGTCATCATCATAAAAGTAGAGATAAGCCCGGTCTACGTCTCTTGTTGCAAAGGCGAGGAAAGACCGTACCAGGTACTGTGCCTGCTGTAGGTCCGTAGCTCCCTGCCAGTTAAGCTTGAGCGCCCAGTCCTTGCGATTCTGCATGGCTCCGGGAGTACAGGCATCATAGCCAAATTCGGTTATCCATATCTTTTTACCGTTTGCGTGTTGATTACGCCATGCGATGGATTCATCCACTACTTTGAGGTAGATTAGCGAGGGATCTTCAGGATAGCTGCGATTCCAGGTGTTTTCTGAAGTGGCTGATTTAGGAAGCGTAGAGTACGTGTGTATATTAATGACATCATACAGTGGCAGGATATCCTTATCTGCATAAATGCTACCAAGATCCTGGGAATAATCGTTTGTTGCCCGGGCCTGAACGGCAGGGGTGAGTATGAGCGCCTTAGGATCACCGGCACGGATACCACCGGCCATTTGTTTGAAGATGGTTCTGTACAGGGCGGGCTCCACACGTCTTCCAGGTTCATTATCAATCTCAAAAGAAGTAGCGAGCTTTTCTGCGCCTGAAGGCCCGAAAAACGAGGCCATGCTCTTGCCGTAGTCATAGGTCCATTGTTCCTTTCCTTTCCAGGAATCCATCGGGTCCTGGTGACCTGCGCCAAACTTCCCGAACTGGAGGCAGATATCGGTTTCAAATCCTTTTTGTTTCCAGGGACCATATACATCTGTCTTCCAGTTGACGTTATTGGTCGTTACAGGTATTGTAAGAGGATCACCGGGTTCCTTTACATCCCAATCGATATTGTGGTAATTACGAACGAGCCGGCATACCTGGCTGTATAATTCCGGTTTAAAACTGAAATGTCCGTTAATACCCATAAAATCTTTGAAAAGTGGCTTGTTGCTGGCTATGGTATCTTTAACAGCGGGGGGAGTACCGGGTGCGCAATACTGAAAAGCTGCGGCCGCGATAAAACCGATAGCCAGCAAAAAAAGTTTCACGAGCGTCTGATTTAGATGGTTAAGAAGGGGTCGTCCGGTTCCAGCATAAAGATACTAAGATCCGCTGATAGCCGGTAATGGCGGTGCCTCCTGCCCTTGCCTGCGTTCCAGCAGCTTCAACAGCTGGTCCAGTTGCGGGAGAATGACGATCCTGGTACGGCGATTGGCCGCCCGTCCTTCCGGTGTGTCATTGGAGCTCACGGTAAGATATTCGCTGCGGCCGGCAGCTGTCATACGTATAGGAGATATTTTGTATTCATTCTGCAGTATCCGGACCAGGGAGGTTGCCCGTTTGGTGCTGAGATCCCAGTTGTCCAGCAATACGTCCTGCGGATATGAAATACTGTCCGTATGCCCCTCGACCATGAATTCGATATCGGGCTGATCGTTGAATACCCGAGCCATCCTGCTTAATACAGTTTTTGCCTTATCAGCAACCGTATAGCTATTGCTATCGCTGTTGAATAATAACTTATCGGAAAGGTCGATATAGACTACGCCTTTCTCGACCTTTATATTGACATCCTGGTCTCCAAAGCTGCCCAGGGTTGCCTTCAGATCCATCAATACGGCCAGGTTCACCGAATCACGGTGCTTGAGGGCGGATTGCAGGTTCCGGAGATAAATATCCGTAGCGCCCATGTTATCCAGGGATTTCTTTATGCTCTCTGCCTGGGCGCTGCTGATGGCCGAGAGGTCCTGCAACTGCTTCCTCAATTGCGTGTTATTTTCTTTAGTGGCGGTCAATTGCAGGTTGAGGTCATTCGCCTGGTCCTGCAGCGATGATTTCTGCCTGTTCAGGTCATTGTTAGCATCCTGGCAGGTTTTCAATGTGTGCTGTGACCATGTATACAACGAATCATTTTTTTGCGCCTGTTGCTGCATGGCTTTAAATTTCCCGGTGCTGACACAGGAAAGCACGGTGAACGAAAAAATAACAAGATAGAAATAGACCGGTCGCATAAAAGGGGGTTAAAATTGGGCCCAAAGATAATAAGCTACGGTCAAAAAAAGACTATTGGGCCGCCGGACTTGTTAGAATATGGTTAAATTGATGATCGGAAAATTTTATTAGCATTATTTTAGGGTGAAGCAATATTTTAATAGACCTTATCACCCCCTTATGCGATCCCTTTTTTTTATCTTCCTGATCTTATCTTTTTTTGCAGGCCCGGCACAGGCGCCCTTTAATGGAAATCTTGAAGCGCTGGATAGCGCATCCAAGCCAATAGGATGGGATTTAACCTTTGATGGTCAGAATACATACGATGTTAAACTGGATAGCCTTGTAAGAAGGCAGGGTAAGTTCTCTATTTCCATTTCTTCCGGGAATAGCCAGGCAGGCTTTGGGGCTATTAATTTTCCCATTCATCAACGGTATCAGGGTAAAACACTAATGCTCGTAGGCAATATAAAAACGGAGGGCATTATCGGCGGGTGGGGGAGAGTTGGGGAGAATGTCAATGGCATGATTGAATACCGGGAAATTGAGTAATTTAGTAACAAACGGAGATTTATTGAATTACTAAAAAAATTAAATGCTTTTTATTTTTGGAAGAAGGGCAGCCAGAATAGGTAATTATATTGATAACGATCATATTTGTTACCCATGCAAAGCCTTTGACAGAGAGGTTCAGGTGTATCGATCTTATTTTCATTTCTGTTTTATTCCTGTTTTTCCAATGGGCGGTAAGCAGTTTGAAATACGTTGTAGAAATTGCGGTGACGAAACCAGATCGGAAAGCATAGTAAGAAAGTATGAAAAGAGCGCAAAAACGCCCTTTTACCTGTATTCGGCATTAATTCTTTTCGTTGGCTTAGCTACATTTTGGTTTTATTGGAATAAAAATACCCAAAAACATAAAATTGAATATGTGGGGAATCCTGCAGTAGGCGATATTTATACCATTAGTGAAGAGAAAAATACCGGAACAACTTATTATTATTTGAGGATAGCCAGCATTAGGGGTGACTCTGTAATGGTCTTACACAGCAATCTAGAATATGGGGGCTTTGTTAGTAATTTAGCTGACAATGATTATTTTGTAAAAGATGATACTGTTGTATACAGGAGAAAGGAGCTTAAGCAAATGCTTGAACGGGACGAGATATATTCGGTGAAACGTAACTATGGTGATGGAGGGGGGTTCAACCGAATTAGGTGAATCAGGTGTTGAGCTTTTTCAGCAGTAGGCGGATAAGGTGTTCGATTGGAATTATTGAACCTTATAAAGAATGTTCAAAAGCCTGTGCCATCAATTCCTGCTCCGATCTTTTGATTTTATACTTCGATGCTATTTTGGGCCACTGACTGACTGCTGTTCGGGTTTGGGCAATGATCTCTGCTGCTTGGGTATCCTTAATCCTGAAATACTTGGCTACAGACCTGGCCAGGTCCCAGTCCAGTGCGTTATCCGTTTCCGAAATATTTAAGGTTAGCCCGGTTCCGAAATACACAGGATTTACATCATAAGCCGGTGACAGCGTCCATCCATCAGGTGTCAGCAGAAATCCATGATTGCGCAGATGGTCATCGGTGTTTTTTACAGCGATATAAAATATGATTCTTCTCCACAGCTCTTCGAGGTCTGCATTGGGAGAAGCGCTGTTTTGCAAAATAAATTCGGCCAGTTGAAGGTAGGAAGCACCGGCAGTTCCATCGGTCTGGCCCAACAGTGTCATTGCTGAAGCGAAATGAATTCTCTCCCCTTTGACCGTTCTATCAAAACGTCGTGATAAAAAGGTATGTCGTTCGCTGTTATAGATCCTGGCCATGCCTTTGGCGATAGCAATACCGGCTTTTTCTGCCAATTCGTTGACAACCATTTCCCAGGCCCCGATATCCGTTCGATCCTTAACGCTGGGAAATTTTGCGATCCATAGCTGACCTTCTTCATCGGATACACTGGCTTTTGGGCGTGCGCCCCCCAGCGAGGCGCCGGGGGCAATCAGCATATTGATCCATTTAAGGATTTCTTCTTCCTTTAATGAATCTTGTTCCAACTGAAGACTGGCAAATTCCAATTCACGTAAGCTAGTCCATGAAGGAGTCGCAAGCCCCTTATTATCGTTGAGAAAAGGGCCTTCTTCTTCTGATTTAAAGCGTAAGGCTCCCATTCTATGTGCATCGTATACTCCCAGCAGGTAATCTTCTTCAAACAAGGGCTTTATCTTTCTGTTTTCCTTTCTTGCTAAAATCGCTTCCCTCCTGTCCATGAGCACTCTGCCCCAGCGATCCGGAGAAGAATCCAGGAAAAGACCGAAGTTAGGCTTACCGCCGGCCAGGAATTGAGGGCCGTCATAAAATTGCAAATCCGGATCGAGGTTTTGCGCTCTGCCTGCCTTGACCCATTGGTTATCATACGAGAAAGTAAATACTGCATGTCCACGGGTGTGGGTTACTGATAATATACCCATATGTGCAGGCGCCTCCAGCCCTTTCCAGTCAGCATAGACCAATATATCCATACGTTATTTTTTTTTAGGCGCCCGTTTGCCGGTAACTAGTTGAGCATCCTGCAGCCGCCTTCCGAGTTCGTCATCGGTGGCCAGTTTCAATAAATCTTTTTCCATACCCAGCACAAGAAGTACCTGGGCATAAGCACCCATTCCTACATGCGAGGCGCCTTTTTCTACTTGCCACAATGTGGTGCGGGTAATCCCGGCCCGCTCGGCTATCTGCTGGGTTGTTAATTTCCTACGGAGGCGGGCAAGTTTGAGATTTTCGCCTAATTGGGCTAGCAATTTTTCCAGCCGGGGAAGGATAATAATACTTCTGCTGTTCATAATGTTTACTATAATAAGCAAAAGTAATGTAAATGTTCATTATAGCAGACATTATTTAAATATTTTCTGCTATGAAATTAAAAAATGGATCCTCAGTTAGACAAATAAGCGTAATAGGCTTATAGTCAACAAAATACTGATGATTTATTCGATTTTTATTCTCTGAATAAAGGATAATAAGCGGCTAAGGTGTTCGAATGAGGCCTTGTCAGGTTCACAAGTCTCTTTTATCGAAAGCTATTTATGGTTAAATTCATTTCGTGAATTTTAATGTTCGTTTGGTCTATTCCCAAAATAAAATGACAAATGAAAAAGTCTAATGATGGTGCTCTATTCCAATCATCCATCGCTCCCTGGCTGTCAGTCAGGGATGGAACCAAAGCATTGGCCTTTTATAAGTCTGCCTTTGGAGCAATGGAAGTCTATCGCCTGGACACGAATGATGAAAGCGTCGTGGCACGACTTTCAGTCCAGGGTGCAGAATTTTGGCTAAGCGGTGAATCTGCCGGCAATGACGGCGGCGACGCTCATCCTGAAACCTTAGGAGGCAATTCAGTTCGAATGATTTTGACGGTCGCTGATCCCGATACTCTCTTCCTCCAGGCGTTGGCAGCCGGCGCAATCCAAGTCTTTCCAGTCGGAGAGGGTCATGGCTGGAGATTAGGCAGGCTTGTAGATCCTTTCGGACTTCATTGGGAAATCGGCCGCCCCCTTAGCACATAGGAAGCTGACATGGCTTAGAAACTGCAGCTGTTGGGTGGATTCAGGCCTTCGCTTCCGACGGTCAGGGTGGCTTTCAGTTTTTTCTTGCTTTTATCTTCGGCATAGGTAATGATCCAGATGCTGTCAAAGTCCGAACCATCCCATTTCAGGTGCTTGTCCTTTACCCCTAATGCAGTGGCAATCATAGGGATGTTGCCATGTTCCCACACCAGAAGAACAAGCCCTTTCTTCTTCATTACGTCATTGGCTACAGCTGAATCATCTGTTTCCGCAAACTTGGAGTTAATATTTAAGTTTTGTTGTACGGCAAAGGGGGTCACTGTTTGAAACATGCGGGCATGGCCGGTTGATTTGCCCGTAGAGACGGAGGGTACATAAATGTACGACGGCCGGGGAAATTTGCCGCTTAATACCGGGGGAAGGGAGAGTGCCCGATGGAGGCCTTTGCAGGAGAGATTGCCTGTAGAATCATTCTTTTCGCCATGGCGAATGATGACTACGGTCAGGGAGGTGGATTGTGCGACTGCGAGCTGGGTGCAGCTGATACATACGAGAAGGAATAGGAGACGACGCATAATGGGAGGTTTAATTAATTAGCTGTGTATTATCTAAGACTTTGTTAAAGTAAAGTAAGTTAATTAAAATAGGCGGGATTGGAGAAGTTATGGCAATGCCGTTCTTATTAAATTTTTAACAGTTGACAAGATGGATTAACAAAATGCTTAACAATAGCACTCCTACCTTTGTGTAGATGATTTGATGATCATCTATCACACAGCATTTTACAATTTTCTCATAAGCAGTTAGTTTTGGTTAAACGGCCTCTGTTTCTACAGAGGCTTATTTTTTGGGACATGGTGAATGATCTTTCATTGTATCTTCGATGATATGAAGGCCTTGCTAAAAGATTGTTTCAAAGGGTTACCTGCTAAACAACAGGTGATCCAGGCTCCATTTACCTGCACCGGAGAAAAGGAAAGTTGCAAACAATAATAGTAATAAAAAAGGCAATTGGTCTTCGCCAAAAACTTTACCATGTCCCATTATAAATATAATCACAGACATATTTATGATCAGGACAATAGATACCACACGTGTCAATAGTCCCAGTATTAAAAGAATTCCTCCTATTAATTCCGAAATTTTTCCGAGATAGGCCATAAAGAAAGGAGATGGGAAATGAACATCTTTTAACCAAGCCACATTCCCCTCCATTTGACCCTTGTTGAATGTTTCTAACCCGTATTTTGCTATAATAATCCCGGTGATAACTCTGATTAAAATAAGCCAATTTTCCAGATGGATACGGGAAGTAAGTAGTCTTTTGAACATAAGATGATTTTTTGAAATGGATGCTTTAGGTTCAAACCTAGTTAACCCAATTTTGAAAGGCGGGAATGAAGTGTAAAAAAATGTAAATTGAATTGTAAAATCTTTGCAAATCATGAGTTTACGTCTGTTTATGCCAGCGGGGATCGTTATTTTTCTTGTTTTTGTATGGGCTTTCGTTGATATTGGAGCAAGCGCGCCTTTTGAGGAAGCAAGAAAAACAATCCTCTTTCGCCAGATCGGCCATGAGTTACTTTTATCGGCCGGTGATTCCACTTCCCTGGTACTACCTGTGAGGAAGATTTCAAATCAGGAGTATCGGCTTGAATTTGAAAAGCCTTTTGCTTTTGAGCCCGACTCCCTGGTTGGTATCGTTGGTCGTATTATGATGGGAGGTCCGTTGCCTCTTAATTATCTTGTGAATGTCATCGAAAGCAGGAACCGCGAAGTGGTTTATGGTTTTGCTGTTTCTGAACAAGGGAAAAGCATTATTCCATGTACTGGAAGGACATTGCCTAAAAAGCAGTACTCGATAAATATATTGTTATCACCCGCTGCGGTATCGGGGGGCTTTGAAAAACGGAAGATATCTGCCTTACTGGTTGGCGCTCTTTTGGGTAGTTCCCTGATTATGATTGCCATTGGTTTTTTCCGGCGTAAAACCAAACCAATAAAAGAGAAAGCAATAGAACCCAAAGAGAATGAGTCGGATGCAGGATCTATTGTCATTGGTAAATACCTTTTTTATCCGGATCAACAATTGTTGGTATTAGAGCAGGAACAAACCGGACTTACAGCCAAAGAGTCAAAGCTATTGAATGTATTTGCCAGCGGACAGAATTTGGTCATCGATCGTCATCGATTGTTGAAGGTATGGGAAGACGAAGGCGTTATTACCGGTCGTAGCCTGGATATGTATGTATCTAAGCTACGAAAAAGATTGCAAAAGGATCCTTGCATAAGCATCAAAAACATACATGGAAAGGGTTATATGTTAAAGTCCCATAGTTCAATTTTTATGACGGGGTGAAATTAATCGAAAGCGGATAGATATGAAATACCGGTCGTAAAAAAACTTCGGTCGCCTGAAAGAAGGGGCCCCTTTCTGGGTGAAGAGTGATTTTGGGATAAATATTTAAAATAAAACGATAAATAATAGTTGTTTTAATTAAAATAATATATTTTTACTCCCAATAAATCCTTAGTCAGATGAGTAAAATAAAATCTTCCAATCTAATCCTCATTAAAGTGGTTTTGTGGGGAGTCCTATTCTTTTCAACGGAGGCCCTGGTGTATTATGTCAGATGGTTCGTCCCATTTTTGAGAGATAAAATGGCCTATGTAGTTCCGGTAGGAAAAATACCTTTTTTATGGTTTGTTGTTCAAATTTGTGATAATATCATCTTTGTGTTGGTGGGTTTATTGTTGCTCAAACTATTTCGTAAATATCAGAAAACAGGTTTTTTTGACAAGGGAAGCTTAAAGGTATTTGATGGGGTAATCCTTTCTTGTATCGCACTTGCTTTATTGGGTGCTGTTCAAACCATAGCTAATAATTTTTACGAAGTGCATTTTAATCAATGGATATCTTTCGAGAGTATCGCCAATTTGTTGTTGCGGTCTTTCACCAGGCTGATAATTTTAAGGGAACCGCAGACGATGTATTTTCTTTTAGCGATCATTTTATGGGCAGTAAAACAATTTGTGACAAAGGCATTGCTTATTAAAAATGAAAACGAGGCATTTGTATAAGTATGGCTATAATAATCAATTTAGATGTGATGATGGCAAAGCGAAAGATTTCATTGAATGAACTTTCTCAAAGGGTTGGACTTACAACGGTGAATTTGTCTATACTGAAAACAGGGAAAGCAAAAGGGGTGAGGTTTGATACGCTTGAATCCATTTGTAGGGTCCTCGATTGCCAGCCGGGCGATATTTTGGAATATAGAGAGTGAGGGGGAATGATTACAGGTCTCCATCATATTTCTTCCAAAGCCTGGGAAACATCTGTTGCAGGTCATCTCCTTCTTCCTCCCATTCGGTACCGGTAATGGCCGGGTTTTCAGAAAATTCGGAAGGGATGTCCTCCCCGGTTCGTTCTTCGAAGACGGTTGCGGCAACATACCCCATGCCTTCCCATTCTATATCAATTTTTTCGGGATCCATGTCGACCAATGAGTCCGGGTCAGCAAGGGTCTTGTAATAGAATTCTTTCCCTTGTGCGATAACCCAATCCCGGAAATCGATAAAGCTGTCGTCGCTGCAACCTCCGTGGATAATATAGGCAGCTCCCCACAGGGGCCAGTAGTATGCCTGCCCGTGTAATTGTCTGAACCGGTTTTCAAAGGTAATCAATTCCTGAAGCGGTAATTTCCGAAGTTGCTTGGCCAGTGTCTCTTGTTGGCGTTCGAAATCACCATCTGCTTCCTTAAAAGCCGTTTGAATGATCTGCCAGAAATTTTCTTCGGGTAATAGCGAGGACGATGGGGTAAAGGAACTATCTTTTTTCCCTCCTCCCCGGAATTTGTCGAAAAAGCCCATGAAATGAATGTTGTCTTTAATGAAAAATTGCCAAAAGAGGCGTTCCGGTAGGAAACCTGATTTAAAAATAAGGAAAAATGAGAAGAGATCCCGGCAATTGTAGCTTCGCTGTTGGTATATAGATTTAACTATTTTAACCCGGGGCTGGCTTGACCAAAAGTGGGCAGGCGCTGTATCATAAACAGACACCTGGTGGTTTTGTGGTAGTATAGACTGTTGTGTTTCAGTGACTTATAAAAATGGCATTTTTTGTGATTTAAAGAGTCACTTAAAGCCAATCAACGAATGATCTATAGCTATTTCCTCACTGCCTTACGCAACCTGTTAAAACACAAGCTAAATGCCTCTATCAATGTCATAGGGCTGGCTGTTGCGTTCACCTGTAGTATTCTGTTGTTCCTGCTGGTATTTTATGAATTTTCTTATGACGGTTTCCAGAAGAATGGAAGCCGTCTTTTTATGGTGTATAATTTAAGCCATACGTCCAAAGGAGATGAGAAGGGAGAGAGTATGAGCTATCCCGTGGCGCCAACGCTGAAGGCGGAAGTGCCGGGCCTTGTGAAGGCGACGGCGCTGATGAATGCCGGCGGCGGGATCAGTTACGGGGACAAGGAAGTGCCCAGCCGGGTCAGTCTCGTTGATAATGATTTTTTCAGCATGTTCTCCTTTCCCATCGTGGCGGGGAATGCCGGCAGCCCTCTTGGCAATCTCAATGAGGTGGTCATCAATCAAACTACCGCTACTGCCTTGTTCGACAAGCAAGACCCTGTCGGCAAATCGGTAAAGGTCAAGATTGCCGGCGAATGGAAGGCCCTGTCGGTTTCGGCGGTCATCCAGGATGCTCCTGAGAACTCTTCTCTCCGGTATGCCGTTCTCGCCCGGATCGAGAATATTCACGATTATCCGGAAGCAAAAAATAATTGGAACCAGCAGAATCACCCTGTCTATGTGCAGTTGGCTCCTGGCCTACCTCAACAGCAGGCGGAGGCCGCCATGCGGCAACTGGTGAAAAAGTACCGGGTGGTTGATGATGCTGACCTGAAGAAGCAGGGGTACCGTAAAGACAGCAACGGGGATCTGTTCGCTATGAAACTGGTTTCCTTTCCAGCCCTGCATTTCGATGAAGAGCTGGGCGTACGGAATGCTGTCAATAAGACTTATTTATATACGCTGATCCTCATTGCCGTTGTCGTGATGGTTATCGCCTGCTTTAACTTTATCAACCTGAATGTAGCGCGTTCCCTTACCCGTGCGAAGGAAGTGGGCATCCGCAAGACCGTTGGGGCCGGCAAGGGGCAGATCTTTTTACAGATGTGGATAGAGAGTCTATTATTATATGCCATTGCTGTGCTGGTTGCGCTGGTGGCAGCGGCCCTGGTATTGAAGCCTTTCAACGATCTGTTTACCGAAAAATTAAAACTGAGCACCTTGCAGCAGCCGTCGGTGATATTGACGACATTGGGAGGCATGGTGCTGGTCTCCTTCCTGGCGGGCGGTTACCCTTCCTGGCTGGTGGCCCGGTTCAATGTGGTGGAAGTGTTGAAAGGGAAGGTGTCTGTCCGGCGCTCAGCCCTGCTTCGTAACGGGCTGATCACTTTCCAGTTCGTTATGGCCTGTGCCCTGATCTGCGGCACCCTCGTTATCTACCGGCAGTTTCAGCATCTCCGGACGGCATCGTTGGGTTTTGAGCAGGAGTCGGTCATTAGCATCCCGGTAAAGAGGCCTGAAAAGGCGCATGATTATATTGCACAGCTTCGGATGAAGCTGGCGTCTCAACCACAGTTTCTCGGGATCACCGGGAGTTCCGCCAATATCGGGATCGGGGAGGACAAGAGCCAAAGCAGATCGTCAATGGGCTTCGACTATAAAGGGAAAAATATCCAAACGGGCATATTGAGCGTCGACTATGATTTCCTGAAAGTGCTGTCTATGAAACCTCTTTCAGGGCGGGATTTCAGCCGGGACTATGTCGCCGATACCGCAGGCGGGGTTACCAATGTGATCGTCACGGCTAATGTGGCCACCCAGTTGGGGATCAAAGAGGCGGGCATTTCTTTTTACCAGGATACTGCTGCTCCCAAGTGGAAGATCGTAGGCATCATACCGGACTTCCACCTTTATTCCATGAACGAGGAGATCGCTCCCCTTACGCTGCAGATGGAAAGTAAAAAGCCGCTGGACTACATACTTGTAAAAGTCCAAACCACCAATCCTTTGCAGGCGATGAATCTTGTCACGTCGGCTTATAAGGAGATCGAGCCGGATAATACCGTCAACGCCTCTTATCTTACGGATAACACCCGGCGCTGGTATGAGAAAGAGCGGCGGCTGGCGACCACTTTCTTTTCCGCCGCTTTTATCGCGATTCTTCTGTCCTGCCTGGGGTTGTTCGCCATCGTCTACCTGGTCATGGAGCAGCGCCGCAAGGAAATAGGGGTGCGGAAGGTGCTGGGTGCGTCTATCTCATCGATCACCGGTCTGCTGGCTAAGGATTTTCTGCGACTGGTGCTGCTGGCCTTTGTGATTGCCACTCCGCTCGCCTGGTATTTCCTGCATCAATGGTTGAATAATTTTACCTATCGGGTTGCTGTTGATTGGTGGATCTTCCCACTGGCCGGGGTGCTGACGCTGCTGATCGCCTTGCTGACCATCGGTGTTCAGACGGTTCGGGCTGCGTTGACGAATCCCGTGAGGAGTTTGCGGTCGGACTAAGTGTTTGGCAAAAGCCTTATATTTGCCCACATTTTTTATAAGGCGCATTATGAAATCAGACGAACAATTATTGGAAAGAAGTCAGAACAAGTGTGAATTATGTCAATCCGGGGAATCGTTGAGGGTATATGAAGTGCTGCCTGAGCCCGGCGGCACCCTGGATAGTGGGATCTATATCTGTGGCAAATGCCAGGCGCAAATCGATAAGAAGGGGGAATTAGACAGTAATCACTGGAATTGTCTGTCAACTGCCATGTGGAGCGAAGTACCCGGTATACAGGTGGTATCCTGGCGTATGCTGAATCGGTTGAAGCAGGAAAGCTGGGCGATGGACAGCCTGGATATGATGTATCTTCCTGATGAAACATTGTCCTGGGCCAAGGCTACCGGCGATCATGATAATGACGCTTCCGTCGAGCTTCATAAGGATTCTAACGGTAATCTGTTGCAGAACGGCGATGCCGTGACTTTAATAAAATCTTTGGATGTAAAGGGATCTACCCTCAATGCAAAAATGGGTACGGTGGTAAAGAATATCCGGTTGGTAGCCGATAATACGGAGCAAATCGAGGGTAAAATAGAGGGGCAGGTAATTGTGATCCTTACAAAATACGTGCGAAAACAGAATTGACTTTTTGCGGATGGCCGGCTGATCGGCAAGTTGGCAGGGGGGCCGGATCCTGGGTTTTTGCTAAATCGTTGTAAAAATTTATTGAGCTGGCCGGATGGTATCAGCGGATCGTATCCGACAGCCATTTCCCTGCTGCGGACTTTGGGATAAGCTGTCACGTTCTCTTTTAAATTCCATAAATTTAGCGGCATATCGTTTAAAATCTTTTGTAGTCATGCTGTCTACATTTTTCTGGTTCTGCAGCCGGTGTATTTCACTTTCGGAATAAAATGTCACCCCGTATTTCCTGCCTGTATCCGAACGAATGTATGCATCGACAGCGGCTGTGTCTGTGAAATTAGAGTCCGGAGAGTTGAGCACTAACAAAATACGATTTTTGGCTCCGTAATCCGGATAGTATTCAATAGGATCTTCTTCGATGTGTCCTTATTCATACCTTTAGCCGACAATAGGAAAAGATAGATATTCTTATTCGCTTCTCTTACCTGATAAATTATTTGACGGTTCGGCTTTTCATCAGGCTCCCTGATTGATAAGTCCCAATTGAGCGGTTGGGAGGTTATCCCTGCAGGGCGTTCTGGCTTTGGGCGAGGAGAGTGAAACCAAGCAGGAAAGGGGTCAGAAGGGATTTTTTCATGCTTCCAAGGAGGGGGAGGTGTTTTGGCGGAGGTTAGTTGGGGATTTTTCAAGGGGTTGAAAATGAATGGGTTGAAAAATCCCCAACTAAGGTTTGATCGAAATAAAAGATTTTTTTTCAATTGATTGGGTGATAATCCGTGTATTCGGGTATGAACAAATGAGCCTATACCATAAAAAATGGAAAGAATATCAGATAACTACCTCATTAACAGACTGAAAGATGAAAAAAATGAAGATTTCGAAGCTTTGTATAAAAGCTATTATCCATCTGTGAGGTCATTTGTCACTAATAAATTCGGAAGCACGGAGGATGCGGAAGACATTTTTCAGGAGACAATTGTTATTCTGCTGCAAAAGGTAAGGCAGAAGGACTTTACACTTACTTCCAGCCTCAAAACCTACGTGGTGGCCATTGCTAAAAATCTTTGGTTAAAAAGATTGAGGGATAACCGGCTTTTACCGGTAGATGCCATAGAAAAATATCAACAGGGAGCAGACTTATTCTCTATAGAGATCAGGCCGGAAAAGACAAACGAAGAAAAGGTAGGTTCATGGCTGGCTAAGATCACCGAAAATTGTCAGCGGATTTTGAAAGCGATATTCTTTTATAAGGACGCTATGGAGATCGTCTCTAAAAAGATGGGCTGGAAAAATAGTCATACTGCGGCTAATCAAAAATACAAATGTATCGAACAGGTAAAGAAAGCGAAACGTAAATCAGAAAATTATTGATTTCAAACGGGTGATTTTATTTTTAAGTTGGTATAAATAGGAAATCAAATCAACTTAAAAATGAAAAATGTAAGACTTCTTCTTTCCCTGTTATTAATCCTCTCAGGCTATGTTGCCAGTTCTCAGGACAGTAGCTTCACAAAACATGCAGAACCCAGACTTATTGCAGTAGTCAACCGCGCAACCTGGTGCCGGGTATGCAAAGCCAACGGAGAGCGGGCTGGCGCACTCCTGATGTCTTATACGGATAAAGGGCTCCGTATTTTTATGAACGACCTCACAGATTCCATTTCCATCGAAGCGTCTAAAGCAGCATTGAGGAAAGAAAATCTTTATGCTGCCGTGTATACCTCTCCGCGAAAGGGGATGGGCCGGATGATGCAGCATTGTGGGTTATTGAAAGGGAAAGCGCAGCCATCCATGGCGACGGGGATCGTCACTTTTATAAACCCAGTGTCCCATCAGCGATTGCAACAGGTAAGCATTGCTGTGTCGAATGAAGAAATGAAGGCCGATATTGAAACTATGTTAAAATGAAAAAAATGCAAATGAAAGAGCCTGTTAATATTTGGGGAATAAAGGAATTTGACGGTGATGGGGAGAGTTGTCCCATTATTCCCGTAAATCTGCCCTGGTATAAAAAACTTGCCTTGTTCTTTTTCCGCTTCGGAATCTGTCCTTTGTGCATAGCCATGAGTTTGGGTTATAATATTCGAAGGCATTTTCGGAAATACATGGGCAAGACCTCTTCTTCTGGAACGTGAGGTGATAGTTGGATATGCATTACGTGGAAGGGCCACTTATTAAGGAGGAGCGGAGGGGAGAAAGGACGGGGAAATCAATGCGATTTCCCCGTCTTGTTAAGGTGTCGGACTTATTCTTTGATGGTACTCAGCATCTCTTTCACGGCGGCTTCCAGTTGCTGGTCTTCTCCATTCAGGATCTTGTTGTATTCGTTGGGGACCCGGATATCGGGTTCCAGCTGATGATTTTCCGTAGCGTGACTCTCGCCGCTGCCATAGGTGGCGATCATGGGAATCCCGAACACCAGGCGTTTGTCGATCTGTGTTTCCCACCAGACGGCTGTTCCCGTACCAGCCACCGGCATGCCGATCAATTTGCCGATGCCTAATTCCTTATAAGCATAGGGGAACATGAAGGCATCCGAGTAGTTGCTCTCACTCATCAGCACGCAGCTGGGTTTGGTCCATTTATTCAGTGGCTCGCCGCCTTTGGTGATATGGCTTTGCGGGCGGAGGGTGAAGTATAATTTACCGCTTAAGAAAGTGACCAGGTCATCATGCAGCCAGCCGCCGCCATTGAAGCGGGAGTCGACGATCAGGGCTGCTTTGTCGGTATTCCTTCCCAGCACTTTATCGAAGGTGACGCGGAAACTGGGATCATCCATACTACGAACGTGCACATAGCCGATTTTTCCTCCCGAAAGGCTGTCTACCATATGTTCCATCATCTTTGTCCAGCGTTTGTATAGCAATACGGAGGTCTCGATGCGGGGTTTGATGGGTTTGACCGCTTCCTCATATGGAGCGCCTGAGGAGGCATCATGGAAACTGATCAGCGTGAGCTGGCCTGCCTTCCGGTTCAGCAGTTTTGCCCAGTCAGCTCCGGACGTGACAGCTATGCCGTCGATCCGGTCGATCACCGAATTCCCGTTCATATGCGTGCCATCTATATCGAAGGGCCCTCCCGGGATCACTTCTTTTACCCGGAGCCCATCGCCTTTTTTGCTGAGGTCGTACAGCAATCCCAGGGCAGCCGTCTCATCTCCATTGGGAAAGTCGGGAGCATATCGTCCGCCGGTATGGGAGCCATTCAGCTCGCCCAGCAGCTCACTGAGCAATACCTGGAAATCATAGTTGTTATTGATATAGGGCAAGAACTGCTGGTAGAGGTCATGGTAATAGACCCAGTCCACGCCTTGAAGGTTCGGGTCGAAGAATTTCTTTTTGACCTGCTTCCAGGCATGTTCGAAGATGTAAGCCCGCTCTGCCGATGCGTTGAGTTCCATCTCCGTATTGATCTTAACCGGGGTGGTCTTGCCGTCCTCTGCATTCACTTTCATGATACCGCCGCCCGTCAGGACAAATAAGGATTTTCCGTCTTTCGTCATTTCCAGCTCCGCGGAGGGTGCGTCCAGTTTGGCGAGTAGTTTGGTCTCGTGTGTGCGCAGGGTGGTCACCCAGAGGTCGAACCCTTTTTCATAACGGGCCAGGTAGAAGAGCCGTTCTCCGTCTTTGGAGAGCCGGGTTCCGTTCAGGATGGCGGAATTGGCCGTCAGTCTTTGTGTCCGGTCGTCCAGGTTCCGAAGGTTGGGGTTGAGGGGTTCAGCGGTTTTCCGGGCCGTCGCTGAATCCTTCTTTTCCGCTTCTACCTTCAGGTCAAAATCTTCTTTGCTCAACTGGAAGCGATCCCAGGCTTTGGTGTCGAAGAACATGGCATAGATGTCGTTCTGGCCTCCGCGGCTGAGGTTCTTCATCCCGTTCTTGTTACTTAGCCAATACATCATCTTGCCATCCAGCCCCCACTGGGGGTATTCGTCATTGAAACCGCTCCAGGTAAGGTTGGTCCTTTTGCCGGAACCATCGTCTTTGATCAGCACTACTTCCTGGGTACTCCATCCGCTGCCTTCTGCCGACTGGGCAAGAATATATTTACTGTCGGGCGACCAGGTGAAATATTGGTCTCCGTCGGCATAGGAATAGTTGACTCCTTCCGGAATGAGGATGGTCGCAGTCTTCGCTGCCAGGTCGTATGATTTTAAAATATTCCTTTCTTCCAGGTAAGCGATCTTTTTTCCATCCGGCGAGTATACGCCCTGGAATTCATCTTTGGGTGAGGCGACGATATTCTCTGTTTTCAGTAAGGTGGCCGCAAAGAAGTAAAGCTCGCTCTTACTGGCGATCGTGACCTGTTCGATATCCCAGGTATCGTGTTCGACGGAATAAAGCAGGGAGCGTCCATCCGGGCTGAATTCGATCATCCTTTCCTGGTAGGGGGTATTGGTGATGCGTCGGGTGGTGGCGCCATCGGCGGAGGCGACGAAGATATCTCCCCTGTATACGAATGCCACCTGTTTGCCGTCATTGGATATGGCCATTTCGGAGGCATCTCCTTTTACCGGAACAATGGTGGATTGATCGCCGGCAAAGTCTGCATCCAGGGTGATCATCAGCTTCTGCGGCTCCTGGCCTTCCGTCAGGGTATAGATATCCCCGCTATAGGTGAAGGCGAGACGGCCGTCTTTGGAGCGGGAGAGGTTGCGGACGGGGTTCTTTTCGAAATGGGTAAGTTGTTGGGGGGAGGCTATATTGCTCAGAGAGGATTTATATAAGTTCTGGTTGCCATTCCGTTCACTGAGATAGTAAAAGGTTTCTCCCTGGCCCCAGACCGGTTCTCTGTCCTCGCCTTTGAAATCCGAGACTTTCGTGTAGGCATTCCCAGGGATATCGTATACCCAGATGTCGCGGGTAACGGCGGAAGTGTGATGTTTTCTCCAGGGGTCTTCGTATCCTTTCCGATCCTGGTAGATCCATTTGTCGCCCTGGTCATTATAGTGTACATATTCGGTGCCGGCACTGTTGAGCATTGTACTGCCGCCTCCTTTTACGGGCACTTCGAATAGTTTAATAAAATTCGCGTCCGAGGGAAACCGGGCCGAAGTATAAATATCATGCCGGTCCGTACCGAAAATAATCTGTTGGTCGTCCGGTGTAAAATCATAGGGAATATCTTTTCCGGAGTTGAAGGTCAGCCGGCTTACTTCGCTGCCGTTTGCCTGCATGACATAGACATCGAAGTTGCCATAGCGGTCGGAGGCGAAGGCGATCTTCTTGCTGTCATGGCTCCAGATGGGATATCCGTTATAGGAGTCGTTGATGGTGAGGGCGATGGCGGCGCCGCCGGTGACCGGCACTTTGAACAGGTTGCCCTTGTATTCGAAAGCGATCCATTTGCCATCGGGGGAAAGAGCGGGTTGCTGCAGCCAGCGTGGCTGGGTCTGGGCTTCGGCTGCAGCTATCATGAATAGCAATAGCGTAAAGGACGCAAACAGTTTTCTCATAATAACAGTTATTTTAAATGGTATGGGGGTGATAGGTGCGCAGGCAGCGGCCTTCTTTAAAAATAGGGAAAAAACGGTTGCCAATAAAGGAAAGAGTGATGGGTGGGGAACGGATAGTATAAATTGCGCATATGCATAATGAAAGTTGAACTATTAAGCGGTGAGTGGGGTATATTTGGCAGGCAAATGGGTAAGACATTCCCCAATTGTGTTGTTTATTGAATATCAGTATTTTAGGGGATAAATAGCCTTTTTTTTGGTTGCGAAGCAAACTATTTTAGGCGGGTTTGGTTATACATACAAACACTTAGAAACGGGCAGGGATTTTGCCTTTAATGTCCATAACCAAATTTACTAAAATGAAAAAAGGTATACTTTTCACAGTAGGTATCCTGTCATTCGGTCTTGCTGCTTCCGCTCAACTTGTCAATAAGGATTCTCTTTCTCTTGTTTCGAAGATCAATTCTGACAAAGAGAAGCTGGCCAAGTTGCAGAGTAGTGTGGACGATAGAACGAGGGAAAAGAAAGAGACGGCAGAGAAGGCTCAGGAATCGGCGGATGACAATCGCAGGGCCGCCAATAAGCTGAGCAACGATCCCCAGGATAGAAAGCTGGCGAGGCAGGCTGATAATGAAGCCAGTGATGCCCGGAGCGATGCGAAGAAAGCCCGGAAAGCGGCGGATCGATTGGATGATCTGAATAAGGATATCCGGAACCTGACGGAAAGGATAGAGAAGGAGCAGACAAAACTGAACAAGTATATACAAATCCAGAAGAATGATGACACAGCGCCCACGGTGATCCTGCAAAAGGATTCAACGAGAAATTAAGATTGGAACTGTTGGGGGTGGGGATAGGGCACAAGCGTATTTGACCATCTCCCTGTCCGGATAGGTCAATAGCATACACGGATAGACGAAAGGCTGGTGGGGCGTATCGGCGGCGGCGGTAAAGCAGTGCGTGGAGGCCACTCAGTCTGCTTCTGCTATATCGGAGTAGATTTAAGCGTTAGTAAGGACGCCCTCGTCATTTGGATCATGATATTTTTATCGTCCATAAAGCTCTTGATTATTGAATCGTTACTCAAGACGTTAAAAAGATCTTTTCCAATGGCGGCGACGCCAATGGTATTTTCAACTTTACCTTTTGTAATAGCTAAATTGAATGAGAAGTTGGCATTTTTCCTGTTGTCGAGTGTTTGCAATTCCATTTTGCCCAATGAGATCTGTTGATCTTCATTGACCGATTTCTTTAGCAGAATCCTAATAGCTGGCAGATATTTCATCCAAAGTGTCAAAAACTTCCCTTCGCTCATAGTTTGTTTTTATGTTTTCCTCTGATTTTCCTCATGTACTTCCCGCAATGGTACACTTTTACGAAGCATTTTGCAAATATGGTTTTTTTACATTACTTTGTAGTTCAAAGTGCTTTTAATGACAAAACGCATATTTCGATTCCATGGCCGGTACTTTCTATTGACTGTCATGCTGTTAGGGTTGGAAATCTTCATCGGGGCCTGCCTGCATGACCCCATTATACGTCCGTACGGGGGGGATTTTCTGGTCGTTATCTTCCTATATTGCCTGGTGAGGAGTTGTGGGGATTTCCCTGTCCTGCCCACCGCTATATCGGTGCTGTTATTTGCCTACCTGGTCGAAACGGGGCAGTATTTCGGGTTGGCTGATCGCCTGGGCTTCAAAGGGCATTCGCTGGGCCGTGTTCTTTTGGGAAGTTATTTCACCTGGACGGATATCGTTGCGTACACCCTGGGGATTCTATTGGTGTTGGGCCTGGAAAGGGGAGTGCAGGGGGAAATTGATAAAGGAGGCGAGGAAGATGGGTTGGGGGGCTGATAGGGGAGGAGATGAATCAGGGCTGTGAGGCAAATCGTAAAAACCTAAAATATGACGGAATTCTTTGTGCAGAAGGAGTCCATTGTCCGGAAGATCTGGGGGAGGGGGGATACCGTCCTGCTGATCTTTGCGGGGGCTTCCGCGGAGTTTGCCCTGAATAAGGCTGTGGACTGGCTGTATTTTACCGGCCGGTTGCCTGCCGATCCCCTTGGCAGGTTGTTTTCCACGGTCCGGTACGCACAGGACATCGTTTTCGCGGAATACAATGCCGCTTTGGCTGCTATCGACAAGATCACGGCTGTGCACCAGGGTGTGGAGAAAAGCCGGGGCGCCCGGATACCCGACGATGCCTATCTCGATGTACTCTTCATGCTGATCGATTATTCGATCCGGTCTTTTGAGTTATTGGAGCGCAGATTGAAGGACGTGGAAAAAGAGGAGGTCTTCGATGTATTTTATCGCGTCGGATTGCGGATGGGGTTGAAGGGACTTCCCGGTAACTACCGGGACTGGAAGGATCAGCGGGCGGTAAACATAGAGAAGAACCTGGTTCGCAGTGTCTTCACCCCCGACTTGTACGGGCGGTATCGGAAGAGCTTGGGGGCTTTCCGATACCAACTCTTACTACAGGTCCAGGTCTTGCTGGCGCCGGTCCGGGTGCGCCGGCTGATCGGATTGCCCCCGGCACCCTTCCTATGGCCCGTGCTGTTACTCTATAAGGCAGGACGGTGGTTACGGTGTGACCGGTTTGTCAGGGATCTCCTGTTGCCGGTGAAATACAAGTCAGAGATTGCCGCTTTGGATATACTGCCCGGCTAACGGGCGCGGGATTTTATTGCGCTATTGCATTTCTGGTTTTGTTCTTATGGACCATCACGGGGTGAAGTAGGAAAAGTTTGATTATTTGTCTATTTTGATTTGGAAAACGAATAATATGGTACACCGGCCTCCTGCTCTTTCCTTCCTCCTTGCTCTTTTTATAGGCTCTGTCCTGCTGCATTCCTGTACGATGCCGGAGAGACCGGTGACGAAAGAAGAGGCTATGGAGCTTTCGCGTAAAATTGAGAAATCGGTCGCCCGTCACAATTCTACGTTACTGGATAAAATCTTTGACGAGCGGGGATTTGCCAGGCGCGTGAGGGCGGAAACTAATATTTCGTTGGATAAGGGGCTGCTGGAAGGAGCCATAGAGGGTGTCCAGAAAGCGCGTTTCGGGCAACAGATCGTGCAGGGATTGGGTACGGATGGGAGTTATCAATTAGTAAAACAGTACGAAAAAGATAATCATCAGCACCTGTTGTTTCGCCTGTATGGGAATGGCAATATCAATTACCATGACTATGAATTAGTTAAAAGGGGGGATACTATCAAGGCGATCGACATATTCGTCTATATGAGTGGTGAAAATATCAGTAAAACATTGGCCCAGACCCTGATGATGATGCAGAGTAACATGCGGGACATGCCTAAAGCCGACCAGGAGAAGATCAATAAGATCAATACTATCAAGGCCTTGCTGGCACAGCGGGATTTTATAAAAGCCGGGCAGGTGTATGATGAGCTCCCTGCCGAATTCAAGAAACAAAAAATTTTTCAGCTGATCCATATCCGGATCAGCGAGGGGCAGGGAACGGAAAGTTATGCTGCAGCCTTGAATGAATACGAGTCCTTGTTTCCCAACGAGCCTAATATGTACTTGATGAAGGTGGATGTCTATGTGCTGAAGAAAGATTATGCCAAGGCGCTGGAGTCCGTCAATAAACTGGACTCGCTCATCGATAAAGACCCTTTCCAGGATTATTACCGGGGGCTTATGTACAAGCTGATGCAGGATACGACGCAGTCTCTTGAATGTTTTGAGCGGTTACATGCCTACATGCCTGGCTTCAGCAAGGGGATGATCGAATTGATCGCCGCCTATACCAGGGCCGGCGACATGAATAAGGCGGTGCAGCTTGTCAAACAAGTGAAAGCGGATAAGTCCCTGAGCCCCGAAGCGATACAGATGCTCTTCACCTTACATCCGGACCTTCAAAAGGCAGTGGAGGCGGCTCGCTGACCGGTTATTTTTTAGGGTCATCAGCCGGATTCACGTAGGTCACTCCCGAAGGCCCGTAACCGGTGATCTCTACAACGACGGGTCCTTTGGTCATGGCAAAGTGATTTTGTCCTTTCACTTCTGAATAAATACTGCCTACAGGCAGTCTCTTCAATTTACGTTCATCGAATTTATCGCCATACCCAAAATACCAGGTTCCTGATATGACAGTGGCTATCCGCTGGTCAGGGTGAAGATGGGCGGCAATTTTAGTGTTAGCCGCTATCTTTAATATAATGGTATAGAGCCCGGCTTTGGAAGGATCGCCCTGGAGCACTATTTCCTGAACGGCGCTGTAATTGGAAGACCCCGGCGCGTTGGCGCCGGTTGCCCGGAGGGCGATGACTTCCTGCTGTGTCATTCGAAGTTGCCCATTGTTAACTGCCTGGGCATGGGCAGCTGCGAATCCCAGGAGGGCGGCTGTCAGCAGGGAAAATCGGGTGAATAATACCTTCATAACGGTTGAATAATTAATGATGAGGAGATGAGGCCCTTTTTGTAAGGGTAATTCACTAGGCCAAACCCTATGCCGTTATTGTAAATAGCTTTTAATAAACGTGTTATGAAAATAAGAGCTATGAAATGGCTACGAAATTTCGTGGTACTCTTCGTCAGACTACGAAAAAGCGTATATCCTTCCCGGGGTTTTCTACCTTGCCGGCGAGTAATTATTGAATAATTAACCCTTCTATTAATCATCTTTTTTTAAAAAGCGGAATTAATTTCAAAATTAATCGCAGGGTTATACCGGCAATTAATCCCCTGACTGTTTCTTGCAGGTATACGTCTAAAACGATCTTGCTATGAAAAAATTGACCTTAGTCAGGGGACTCCCCTCTTACACCTCTCTTTCCCATTCTTCCTCTGTAATGGTTCCTTTCCGATCCCGGTATCTCTTTTCGATGCCGTAGTTATTTTTTGATGCCGTAGCTATTTCCAGACCATTAACCTTTTTTATTAAACCAAAATGCTTAAAGTATGAAAAAACTGCTTTTGCCAGCGTCTGCCTTTTTCAGGCGAACGGCAGGCCTCTTCGTCCTTCTTTATTTATCACTGACTTCTGTAAACGCCCAGCAACCGGGATCTTCCCCGGCAAGGCCTCTCCTTGCCATCCGGGGTAGGATCACGAACGACAAAGGAGAGCCTCTGGCCGGCGCTTCCATCAAACTGAAAAAGGGCAATAGGGGAACCTCGACAGATTCTTCCGGTCATTTTGCCCTGATGGCCCGGCCAGGAGATGAATTGATCATCAGTTATATCGGATTTACGCAAAGCCAGTACATTATTAGTGACCCGCCGCGGGACATTAATATTTTTTTAAAAGCCCTGCCGGGTTCTAACCTGAATGACGTCATCGTCGTAGGGTATGGCACACAGAAAAAGGCGAATGTCCTGGGCGCCGTATCGGTGGTCAAGGCGGAGGACCTGGTAGTGACCAAGAATGAGAACGTCGTCAACATGCTGACGGGAAAAGTGCCGGGGATGCGCATACAGCAGATGAGCTCCGAGCCCGGGTCCTTTAACACCCAATACGATATCCGGGGATACGGCAGCAGCGCCACCGGTAATCCCAGTCCGCCCCTTATCATTATTGACGGGGTACCCCGCGGCAGCGGTGATCTTTCCCGGATGGACCCCTCTGAAATCGACAATATATCTGTATTGAAAGACGCCTCCGCTGCCATTTACGGAGTAAAGGCGGCCAACGGGGTGATCCTGGTGACGACCAAACGCGGCGGCCGGAATGCCAATGGAAAGTTCAATATCAATTACTCCTTTTCCCAGAGCTTTCAGCAATTCCTGGATGTTCCCCAAACCGTCAACGGAGCACAATATATGGAGCTGTATAACGAATCCATTAAACGGAATTTCGCGACTAATTCAATCACTACCGCTCCTCCTTCCTTTTCCGATAGCCTTATCCAGCAATATGCTACCGGCAAGTTGCCATCCACTAATTGGATGAAGGCGATAAACCGGACCTTTGCTCCGGAGTCCCAGCATAATTTAAGCATGTCCGGCGGCAGCGACAAGGTGAATTATTTCTTCGACCTGGGATATCTTACACAGGGCAGCCTGTTCAGGACGAACAGCATCAATTACGACCGGTGGAATTTCCGAAGTAACGTAAACGTCAATTTTACCAGGCGCCTGAGGGGAGCGGCCCTGGTCTCCGGATATACGGACACCAAGAACGCCCCGAATTCGGCCGTATGGACCATATTCAAATATGCAGAGAACCTGCTGCCGACGGACCCGATCTATGCCAACAATAACCCGAAATACCCCCACCTGGAGCCGGATAATGCCAACCCGGTGGTGATGACCAATTCCGATATGGTAGGCCAGAACATATATAAAAATAAAAATTTCCAGGGCCAGCTGCAATTGGAATACGATATTCCCGGTATTCCCGGCCTCATGGCAAAGGGCATGTACAATTATGGATACAGCGTCTCCGACAATACGATTGTCAATAAGGCCTTTAACCTGTACACCTACGATGCGCCGAACAATGCGTACCTGCCGACCACGGTCCATTCGCCGTCCACGGTGCAGCGCCAGTACTATACCAACACCAATACGCTGATGCAGCTCTCTCTGAATTACAAGCGGCAGTTCGGCGGAGCCCATAACGTGACGGGGTTGGTCCTGTATGAAGAAAACCACGGTACGGGAGATAATTTCCAGGCCCAGGAGAGTTTTTCATTGGGCATCCCCTATCTTTTTGCGGGCAATTCCGGGGATGTCAACTACCGGACAGTGACCCAGGACGGTAATGGTCTTATAGACCAGGTGACCAAGAGCGTGATCGGGCGATTCGATTATGATTACAAGGGCCGGTACCTGGCGGAGTTTTCTTTCCGGGAAGACGGTTCCAGCAAATACAGCCCCACCGGACGCTGGGGATTTTTCCCGGGCGCCCTGATCGGCTGGCGCATCAGCAACGAGCCTTTCATGCAGCGTCTTATTTCACCCGGCGTACTGAACAACCTGAAATTCCGTGCCTCCTACGGCAAGCTGGGCGATGACGGAGCCTTGAACTACCAGTGGGTATCGGGGTATTCGTACCCCGGACCCGGGGCCATGCTGAACGGGAACTATACCGGCGGTGTCTCCCCCCTGGGGATACCCGATGCGAACCTGACCTGGATGGAATCCAAGACCTTCAATATCGGGGCGGATTTCGACCTGCTCAACGGGCTTATCGGCGGAAGCGTCGAATATTTCAACCGGACGCGGACAGGAATACCGGCTATCCCGAACGCCCAGGTGCCCGGGACCTCCGGTTTACAACCTTTGCAGGCTAACCTGAACGGCGACGTTACAAAAGGGGTCGAGATCACGCTTACCCATCATCATACCATCCGCCAGGTGACCTATAATGTCAGCGGTAATATCGGCTTCAGCAGGATCAAGTATGGTTTTATCGAGGAAACACGCCCTGGCAGCCAATATGACCAATACCTAAATTCCCAGACGGGCCGGTATTCGAATATCTGGTGGGGATATGTGGCCGCTGGCCAGTTCAAGAGCTATGACGAGATACGTAAATATAATATAAATACGGGCGGCGGCAACCAGAATGCCGTCCCCGGCGACTATTACTACAAGGACCTGAACCATGACGGTGTCATCGATTCAAAGGACATGGTGCCCATTGGTACACGGGACCTCCCCCTGATCAACTTCGGCCTGACACTGGGCGCCAGCTGGAAGAATTTCGATATAGCCGTGCTGTTACAGGGCGCCACCGACTTTCACGTACAGTATGCGGAGCAGTTGGCGCAACCCCTGATGTACTCCAAGAGCGCATTGGTTCAGTTTATGGACAGGTGGCATCCTGCGGATCCGAATGCCAATATGTTTGACCCCAATACGGTTTGGGTCCCGGGTAAATATCCTACTACCGGTTCACCCATCGCGCAAGGTACGGCAGCTGTTCAGAACGCCACGTACATGCGGGTAAAAACGCTTGAAATAGGGTATACCCTGCCCAGGAGCCTGCTGAACAAGGTGGGGATCCAAGGCCTGCGCGTTTATGTCAACAGCTATAACCTCGCCACGCTCACCGGGTTGAAATACAGTGATCCGGAACACCCGGGACAGACAGGGACAAACCAGGGCTCGAATCCGGACTCCAGGACAAACGAGGACTGGAACGTTTCACAAGGCGGTTATCTGTATCCCATGAATAGGACATTCAGCGTGGGGGCTTCTGTTTCTTTCTAAAACTTCAAATCATGAAAAAATTAAAATATATAATTGTCCTACTGGCGATAGCCATCCTGGGATCTTGCCATAAGCTGGATGTGCCGCCTTTGAATATCATCTCGGAAGATCAGGTTTTCAGCACTGCAAACGGAGTGCAGGCTTACCTGGCCAATATTTACACTTTGCTGCCCATGGAAGACTTTGTGTACCAGCCCAACAGCGGTTTTATGACGGGCAACGGAGGACGCTGGCAGTGTTTTTATCATACGGACGCCATCGATGGGGAGATGGCAGGCCCTTTCGGCGGTACAGGCGATGCGGCGCAGGGTTTCGGGTTCTGGCCTTATGATAAGATCCGCACTATCAATGTCCTGATCCATGACCTGCCCAAGTACGCCCTCACCTATTCCCCTGCCCAGTATTCCGCGGACCAGGTGAACGAATGGTTGGGGGAAGCGTACTTCTGCCGGGCCTATACCTATTTTGCATTGGTGAAACGTTACGGAGGTGTCCCGATCGTCAAGGACGTGGTGGATCCCAATGCCAGCATCGCCAGTCTCCAGGTACCGAGGGATAAGGAAGAGGATGTGTATAATTTCATCGCTTCGGACTTCGACAGCGCATATGCCCTGATGTGGGCGCCGGGTGCAAACAACCACCCTGCGATTCAGCAGGGGGCCGCCAGTAAATATGCGGCGCCGGCCTACAAATCAAGGGCCATGTTGTATGCAGGAACCATCGCCAGGTATGGATCAACCAATTATGTCGATGGAGATGCAAGGACGAAAGGGTTTGCAGGCATTCCGGCAGGGGACGCGAATAAATTCTTCCAGGCGGCCTATGATGCGGCTAAGCTGGTGCAGGGACAATTCAGCCTTTACACGGGTGGCTATCCCGACAAGCAGCAGAACTATGTCGACCTGTTCCTGAAACCCAACAACGAAGATATTTTTGTCCGGCAATATTCCCAGTCCGACCCCAACAGGAACAATGACAACGCCGGGCCGCATAGCTGGGACGCCACTATGACCAATCGCCTCATGACGGGGGATGGTCTTTCCAGAACCTATCCTTCGGAGGATTATGTAGAGCGATTCGGTTCGCTGCCGATTGTCAACAGCGACGGAACACCCAGGCGGTTTACCAACCTGGCAGACCTGTTGACCGTCGGGCTGGAGCCCCGGCTGCTGGCAACCGTGTATTTTCCGGGCGCCACCTTAAGGGGATTGACCTTTGACCAGCAAAGAGGGATTTATAAAACCTTTACCGGCAGCGCTGCACAGGAGTTGAGCAACAACCTGAATACGCCCAACGACGCCAATGCGCCCTATCCCGATACAAACAGCACCGCCAATCTGATATTTACGTCCAGCTCGAATGATACCTATGCAGGCCGCCGTATTATCGGGAAGGTAGGCTTCAACCCGTCAACGGGTGACGACAACACCCGTACTGGTTTTTATGTTCGGAAGTACGTGAATTACAATGCGCCTGCGTCGGCCTGCGGTCTTTACCAGAGCACCCAGACTTATATCGACATGCGGTATGCGGAGGTGCTGTTGAACCATGCGGAAGCTGCCATGGAACTGGGTAACCCGGCCGATGCGCTCACTGATATCAACCAAATCAGGGACCGGGCAGGAGCGCCTGCCGCCTCGTCCGGCATGACGATCGATACGATACGAAACGAACGCTGTAAAGAGCTGGCTTTCGAGCACCAGTACTGGTGGGATATCCGGAGATGGAGGACTGCCGATCAGGTGCTGGATAACAGGAAACTGTACGGTCTGATGCCTTATTATGTATCGTCGGAGAACAAGTATATATTTTTGAAACAGGTGGAAACTTTCCAGCGGACCTATACTTTCCAGAAAATGTGGTATTACGAGCCCCTGCCGGGGGGAGAACTGGGAAAGAACCCGAATCTATTTCCCAATAACCCAGGTTATTAGTGCGCCACAGGCGCACTGGCCGAAGGCCCATCATTGGCGGTATTTGCGCCATGGGCGAAATTTTAACCAAGCGCCTATGGCGCAAATACAAACTGTAAAATGCTATTATTATGAACAAAATAATAAATGGAATCATCGCCGCCTCGATGCTGTTGGCCGGCAATTCCTGCACCAAGGTAGACAACTATGCCGCCCCGAATGCGACATTTGAGGGGAATATCATCGATAGCGTAACGGGAAAGAACTTGCTGACGGAAGCGAGTGGTGTTCAGATCGAGCTCAAGCAACTGAGCTGGAGCGACAATCCCGATCCTTATTATATTCCCTCCAAACCGGACGGCACATACTCAAATATGATGATCTACAGCGGGCATTACAGCGTGATCCCTACCAAGGGCGCTTTCTGGCCGGTGGACAGCATCTTGAAAGACATCAGCGGCACCACCACCCAGAATTTTACGGTAGTGCCTTACCTGGAGATCGTCAACCTTACGCATGTGCAGGATGCGGACTCGCTGGTGATGACCTTCCAGTTGCAAGCACCCAGGACAAACGGATTGCCGCAAATAATCGACGCCACCGAGTTTGTAAACAATACGACGTTGGTAGGGGGCGGCGCTTTTATTTCGAAGTTCAAGGATGAGTCTTCGAGCACGGTAAGCATCAGCAGCAACTGGAGTAGTGCCATCGCAGCGACAACGTACCGGACGGTCGTTCATAACCTGCAGCCCGGCTGGACTTATTATGCGAGGATCGGCGTCCGGGTGAACGACAGCTATAAGCAGTATAACTTTTCCGATATAGTCGGGGTGGTAATGCCCGTCAAATAGCGGGGCCGGTCTCGTGTGCGAACCGGGCGGCGGAGCCCGGTTTATGATCGGCTTGATTTAATCTGTCAACAATTGTTAATTTATGACTATAAGAATTAGCGAACGAGTAAGGCTAGTTGTCGCAATGTTCCTTTTCTCCGTTCCTTCGTTGTGCAGGGCGCAGAACCCGTTTGTCAGGGATATTTATACGGCGGACCCGTCGGCCCATGTATGGGCTGACGGCCGTCTCTATGTGTATCCTTCGCATGACGTCGCTCCGCCGCGTGGATGTGACCTGATGGACAAGTACCACGTGTATTCTACCGATGACATGGTGCACTGGAAAGACCATGGTCAGATCCTCGAATCCAGCCAGGTGCCCTGGGGCCGGCCGGAAGGGGGATTTATGTGGGCGCCGGACTGCGCCTATAAGAACGGCACCTATTATTTTTATTTCCCTCATCCCAGCGGTCCTGGCAAGGAGTGGAACAACACCTGGAAGATCGGGGTGGCCACCAGTAAGAAACCGGCCAGCGACTTCAAGGTCCAGGGTTATATCCAAGGGCTGAAATCCATGATCGATCCCTGCGTATTCGTGGACGATGATGGACAGGCTTACCTGTACTATGGCGGCGGCGGCCATTGCGAGGGCGGAAAGCTGAAGGACAACATGATGGAAATAGATGGTGAAATGAAGCCGATGGAAGGATTGGAAGATTTCCATGAGGCTACCTGGGTGCATAAGCGCAGCGGGATCTACTATCTTTCCTATTCTGACAATCATGATTCGGCCAAGCTGAAAAACCGCATGCGTTATGCTACCGGCACCAGCCCGCTGGGCCCCTGGAAATATCAGGGTATATTCATGGACCCCACGGACAGTTATACCAACCATGGATCCATCGTCGAATACAAGGGGCAATGGTATTTTTTCTATCATACCAGCACCCTCTCCCATTTCGACTGGTTACGGTCCATTTGTGTCGACAAGCTGTATTATAATCCGGATGGGACGATCCAAAAGGTCATTCCGACGAATTGACGGGCAGGAGCTATGGCTGCAATTTTGAGGAATTGCAGCCATAGCTTATATTTATGTATATGTGGAACCTATCTATTATATTATTTTCCATCGCGTTGAGCTTTCGGGCCTTATTCTCTTTTGCCCAGAATGCAGAGAAAGCAGTCTTTGACCCGCGGTGGGAAAAACATATAATAACCAATGATTTCATTTCTGAAGGGGTCGCCGTCGGAGATGTCAACAGGGATGGCAAGCTGGATATCCTGGCGGGCGCTTATTGGTTCGAGGCTCCCGGATGGACCCGGCATGAGATTGCTACGGGACGGACTTACTCGCCTGCTACTGAGTTCAGCAATTCCTTTTTGAATTTCAGTATGGATGTCAACCAGGACGGATGGGTCGATCTGATACGTATCAGTTTGCCTGGTGAGGAGGCTGTATGGTATGAAAACCCTGGAAATAAACCCGGGCACTGGCCCATGCATGCATTGCTGAGTAATTGCGGCAATGAGTCCCCTGCTTTTGTAGATATTGACGGGGATGGCAGGCCCGATCTTTTGTGCAATGATCCGGTGGCCAAAGAGATGATCTGGCTGAAGTCGCCATCTGTCAAAGGCGATACTGTCTGGCAGCGGACTGTTATCGGGAAAGGGGATATACCCGGGGTAAACCGGTATACGCATGGACTTGGGCTGGCTGATATGAATGGGGATGGAAGACGGGATGTGATCATTACGAAGGGGTGGTGGGAATGTCCTGTAGATCCCAGGCAGCCGAACTGGGTATTTCACCCGATGGACCTGGGGGAGGATTGTTCGCAGATCTATGCCCTGGATGCAAAGGGTAATGGAGACCGGGATTTTGTCAGTGCCTCGGCTCATAATTATGGCATCTGGTGGCATGAGCAAACAAAGGATGAAAAGGGCGAGATGGTTTGGAAGCATCATATCATTTTCAAGGAATTTTCCCAATCCCATGGTATGGGTATGGCGGATATCAATGGGGACGGGCATCCGGACCTGGTTACCGGGAAACGGTATTTTGCCCACAACGAAAAAGATCCGGGAGCCTTTGAACCGGCCGTTCTCTATTGGTTTGAATTTCATCCGGGGGAAACCCCTGTATGGATCCCTCATCTGATCGATGATAATTCAGGGGTAGGGTTGCAGGTCGTTACAAAGGATATTAACCAGGATGGATTGATGGATATTATTGTCGCCAATAAAAAGGGAGTATTCTTTTTTGAGCAGAAGAAGCGTGGGTGAGAGGGGCGGATAGGCTTTCTATAGCAGTCTGTGGCTATGGTGATGCCTGTGGACTTGTTCCAGTCCCTGTTCCAGTGATTGCTCCTGCTCTACTGTTCTCTGCTGGTCGATCACTTTTTGTATGGCTTCCCGGTTGCCGTGTTCGCCCAGGTCCCGGCCGTTGAGGATGCACCTGGTCCCGAAATCTACATAGGAAACTTCTTTACAATTTCCCGCTTTGTCCTTTTGCAGGACTATGCCGATGTCTTCGCGTCGCAATCCATCCGTGAGCTTTTCCAGGTTATCCGGATGTTGGATCAGTTCCCAGTGGATATGGGTGGCGATGCGCTGCTTTAATTCCGTCTTTTGGGATTGGTGGAGGGTGAATTTTTTCTCCAGGTTATCGAGGGTGGGTTTGCAGTCAAAGAAGCTGGCTTTCAGGGGAACGCCGATGTACTTACCGTGTTCGTCCAGTACCCGGTAAAGCAGGCCGCGATGCTGGTACAATTGAGACTGTTCCTTTCCCCGGTAGGCTTCCAGGTTATATAACCGGAGGACGGTATTGAACTCCTGCAGGGAAGTGTATTTGTAATTCTCCGTAACATATTCCAGTACCCTGGACATGGACCGGGCAATGGATTGTTCACCATATCTGATTCTCTGAATCCCGTCTATTTTCTGTTCCTGCTGCCTGAGCTGTTGCTTCATTTCTTTTGTGACCAGGTTAAATTCAGCTTCTATCAATAACCTTGCTTTTTCGGACTGGTTACGCCCGATATTATATTGTTCGATGGGCTTGCCATCCGCGCGAACGTGCGTGGTTACGATATGGCAATGGGGGTGGCCGGCGTCATGGTGGCGGTATACGAGGTAGGGCTGTCGTTCGAACCCTATTTCTTTCAGGTAGCGTTTGGCGATCTTTTGCATCTGTTCGTTGGACAATTTGTCCAGGGGGTCGAAATTCAGGGTAATATGCTGGTTGGTGATGACCCGTTCGTTCAGTTCCATCCGTCTTTCAAAACAACGTAGCTTATCCTCCGGGGTGAGACGGGAGAGGTCTTTCAGGAAATTGCCTGCCAGGATACATTCGGCTGTCCCCAGCGTGAGCTTCTGTTCGTTGTACTGCAGCGTTTGGGCGATGCTCTTACAGGGCATTATTTTGGGTCTCATGGTCGGCTATTTTTTCGATGAGGACTTTGATCTCTTTTATTGTTTTTGAAAGATTTTCCCAGCAGAACAAGACCAGGTTCAGGTCGGATTTCATTTCCGGTATATTCTTCAGGGGGGTGATCTTTTTTACCAATTGGTCGAAGTTGTCGCCGATCGTCTCCAACTGGGGCAGGAGCCGGGTCATCTGTTCTTCGAAATGGTCGAAGGATTGGTTGCGATAGAATACTTTAACCGGCTTGTTCAATAATATTTTCCTGGAATATTCGCTGATGCTGCGGCAGGTGGTATTGGAAGACAGCCGATGTACTTTGTCCCATTCCTGCTGGGAGAGGCGGATGTTGAGGCGGCGGAGCCTGACCTTTTGAGGGGAATCCATGAATGCTTAATTTTATAGGAAAGGTTTAATAAATGTTTACTAGCAACGAGCACCGATCTTCTAATTTACAAAAGTTTTGTTTTTTAGTTTTATTTATCAAAACAATTTAACTTTATTTTTGAAACGGTTCACACCCGAATGGCCAAGGAATTCTACGATATCAGTTACAAGACGTATTTCAATACCCGTATAAAAGACGTGGTATTTCAGGGGGAGGAGACCTGGCCTTTGTACGTGCAGGTGACCTATGACCGGGAAACTATTTTCTTTAAAAGTTATTATTTCGACTTGTTTTCCCAGCCGAAATATGATTTTTTGAAGATGCCTATGATCCAGGTGGATGCGCTGGAGAGGCGGGCGATCGATTTTCTTATAACCCGGAATGCGGATCGGTTTAACCTGCGTCAGCTGCAGCAGCAGTATAAAATGTATAGCCAGGACTTGCTGGACAGTTTGGACGGGCCTTTTAAAAGATGGCTGGCGGGCTATTTCAAAGAGCAGGGATTGCCCGGATTGTCAGCTCTGCTGGAGTATGAATCGGAGGGAGTGGCTGCGATCCGGTTATGGGACGATCTTAAGAAATGCCTGGATCCCGGTGTTTTTGCTAAATTGGAGGTGAAAGTTACCCGGGGGCAAGTGCCTCCTTATATTCATTTAGCTACTTATGTGCGGGACAAATCACCGAAAGGGCCTTTTTGCCTGCCTTTGTATGAATGGAGCGATGTCGATAAACAAATAGAGATCGAGCGATCTATTGAAAGCAAGTTATGGCGGGCTGATATGGCAAGGATCGAACTGATCGTGAGAAATCTAAAGAAGTGATAAGATGGAAATACCCGAATTCGAGGATCTTATAGCATTTAGCCAATATATCCATGCGGCGCCGCCGCTGGACAGGGATTTTGATGTCAACAGGATCGAGGACTACCGGGACCATCTTTCGGCTACCCATATTCCTGCTTTCCGGCACCGGTTTTTCTCCGTTTGCCTGGGAGAGCAACTGGATATGGAGCTGAATGTAGGTTATTATCATCGTAAGCCTGAAGTGCCGTTCCTCTTATTCAAATCTCCTTACCAGGTGATCTCCTGGAATATACAGCCGGGGCTGAAGAGGGGCTGGCATCTGCTGTTCACCGAAAATTTCCTGCTCCGGAACCGTCAGCTGACGGATATCGTACATGAATTTCCCTTTTTGCAAATGGACAGGGCTATTCCGTTTGGGATCAATGACAGCGAGCGGGATGCATTGGCGAAGATCTTCCGGCAGATACGGGAAGAATATCAAAGCGGCTTGCCGGACAAATTCGAGTTGGTGGCCTCTTATATTCGCATCTTGTTATTACACATTCGGCGGTTGTATGAGAAATATGTGGGGACCGATGATGGGTTGGTGGTTTGGGCCAATCAAAGCGATACGGTGTTATATAACCGGTTCAGGTCTTTGCTGGACCAGCAGGTCACCGCCGGGGCAACCGATGCCGACCGGTCCGTGAGTTTTTTTGCCGGGGAGCTGTCTGTGCATCCCAGTTACCTGAATGCGGTCGTGAAGCGGGTGACGGGAGAAAGTACGCTTACGTTGGTGCATGAGCGGATCCTCGGCGAGGCTAAGACTTTACTATTGCAAAGTGCCCTTACCGTTAAAGAGATCGCTTACCGACTGGCTTTCCGGGAGCCGACTCATTTTGGGACTTTCTTTAAAAAATATACCGGGCAGACGCCGGCGCAGTTTCGGGGAAGGGCTTAAGTTGAATATTTTTGTTTTTTTTGACTGAAATAAGTAAATTTTGAAAGCAATCTGCCAACAAAACCTTATCATATGTCAAATAAATTTATTATCAGAAAAAGGCGCATGCCCCTTGTTGTGATTGAAATGATGATCGCATCTCTGGGTGTTTCTGTCTGGTTATGTAAGAAATATGCCTGGGATTGGATAATTGGAATCGTACTTTTCTTTAGTATTATTTTTCTTTTAGGTGTTTTGTTTTTTAGGATCAGGATTTTCAGATATATTATTTCTATTCTATTTTCGCTTTTCTGGGCGCTGCTGGCCTATTCCTTTGCCACGGGATTGACAAAATCCCATGTAAGTCCCTGGCTTTTGGCAGGATTTGTTTTTATTGTTGGCATCCTATTACATAAGGGGTACTATAAGTTGGAAAGAGAAGCTACCAGGGTGGAATATCGGGAGAGGTGAAAAAGAGATGGTTTTGTGTGCGGCAAAGTTGAAATTCGCCATTCTTATCGTGATTTTCGTCAGCTCGGGTTGCCGGCTTTGGAGGACCTTTGCTTCCACAAAAAATAAGTATTATGAGCAAGACGGTTTTAATCACCGGGGCTTCCTCGGGTATCGGTAAGGCGGCGGCTATCTATTTTTCAGGCAAGGGATGGAATGTGATTGCCTCGATGCGTTCGCCGGAGAAAGAAAAGGAACTAACAGGATCGGACAGTATGCTGGTAAGCAAGCTGGATGTGCAGGATACTGCTACCATTGAAGCGACTGTGCAGGCGGGTATACAAAAATTCGGTAAGATCGATGTGGTGATCAATAATGCCGGTTATGGCCTGTTCGGAATTTTCGAGGCGGCGAGCGAGGGGCAGGTCCGGGATCAGTTTGAGGTGAATGTCTTTGGCGTCATGAATGTGATAAGGGCTATCCTGCCTCATTTCCGGGAGAACAAGGCCGGCCTGATCCTTAATATAAGCTCGGGGGCCGGTCGTTTTACGCTGCCGTTGATCTCCCTGTATGCTGCGTCGAAGTTTGCCTTGGAGGGGTTCTCCGAGGCGCTGGCTTATGAACTTTCGTTTCAGAATATTATCGTAAAGATCATAGAGCCCGGGGGGACGGATACCAATTTCAATAATGTCACCAGTAAAAAGATGTTGCAGAGTCCGGCGCTGAACGATTATGATGGTTTCATGGCGGCGGCCGGGAAGGTGTTCGCGGGTTTGCGGGAATGGAAGTCCGTTACGGCAGATGAGGTGGCGGAGGTAATCTATCAGGCTGCTACCGATGGGACGGACAGGCTCCGGTATGTGATCGGCAATGAAGGTTTTATGAAGAGGATCGAGGCCAGGGAAAAAATGACGGAGCCGGAATATGTAAAATTCATGCGGCAGGGACTCGACTCCAAGGGGTGATAGTCGAGGGGCTTCGTTAACCGAGCGGACTAATTCTTTTGTTAGTCGTATGTGAAAATATGTTTATAGTTACTTTTATCGGACGAAAGGATATTGGTAACTACAAACATTTTCAATATGATACAAGCAAAGGGATACGCAGCACCAAACCAGCATACCGAGCTGGCTCCATGGAGTTTTGAAAGAAGGGAATTAAAACCCTATGATGTACAGTTCGATATCCTGTACTGCGGGGTTTGTCACTCCGATCTGCATCAGATCAAAGACGAGTGGGGCGGGTCGATCTTTCCGATGGTGCCGGGCCATGAGATCGTGGGCCGTGTGGTGAAAGTGGGAAATCTGGTAAAGAAGTTCAAGGTGGGCGATCTTGCCGGAACGGGTTGCCTGGTGGATAGCTGCCGGATCTGTGATAATTGTAAGGAGGGGCTGGAGCAATATTGTACGAATGGTCATTCCCAGACTTATAATGGGTTGGAGCAGGATAAGAAAACGCCTACCTATGGCGGGTATTCGAATACGATCGTAGTACATGAAGACTTTGTGCTGCGTATTTCTGAAAAGCTGGATCTGGCTGCTGTGGCGCCGTTGCTTTGCGCAGGCATCACTACTTATTCCCCTTTAAGATACTGGAAGGTGGGCAAAGGGCATAAGGTGGCTGTACTTGGCTTGGGTGGACTCGGGCATATGGGAGTGAAGTTTGCGGCTTCATTCGGAGCAGAAGTGACCGTGTTAAGCACTTCTCCTAAAAAAGAGGCGGATGCCCGGAAATTAGGGGCGCATAAGTTTGTGGTAACGACCGACCCCGTGCAATTAAAGGCTGTGACGGGGTATTTTGATTTTATCCTGGACACGGTCTCCGCCGACCATGATATGAATTTGTATTTGTCCCTGCTGAAAACGAATGGTACGCATATCTGCGTGGGAGCTCCTCCCGAACCATCGCCTCTTCATTCTTTTAGTGTTATCGTCGGCCGCAAGAGCCTGGCAGGATCTATGATCGGCGGATTGCCGGAGACCCAGGAAATGCTGGATTACTGTGCCGCTCATGATATCGTCTCCGATATCGAGCTGATAGATATCAAAGATATTTATTCCGCGTACGATCGTATGCTTAAGGGGGATGTCCGGTACCGGTTTGTAATCGATATGGCTACTTTATAGGGTGCTGCCGGGGGTATATTTTAATGAGAAGGAACTATTAAAAAAAGACGACTATGGAATATGTAAGATTCGGCAATACGGGTATGATGGTTTCCAGGCTGTGCCTGGGTACCATGACCTATGGACGGCCTACGGAAAGATGGCCATGGGCATTGAACGAGGAGCAAAGCCGGCCTTTTATCAAAACGGCGCTGGAGCTGGGTTTTAATTTTTTCGATACGGCTGACGTATACACAGCGGGAGCGAGTGAGGAAGTGGTTGGCAAGGCCTTGCGGGATTTTGCCAAGCGGGATGAGATCGTACTGGCAACCAAGGTCTTTAACCCGATGGGTCCGGGACCCAATGATAAGGGGCTTTCCCGCAAGCACATCCTAAGTGCGATCGACGCCAGTTTAAAGCGTCTGGGTACGGACTATGTTGATTTATACCAGATCCATCGCTGGGATTATGATACACCCATCGAAGAGACGATGGAAGCCCTGCACGATGTGGTAAAAGCAGGTAAGGCGCGGTATATCGGCGCTTCCTCTATGTATAGCTGGCAATTTGCCAAAGCACAGTTCACGGCCGATCTGCATGGGTGGACCCGGTTTGTCTCCATGCAGCCGCATTATAACCTGGTATACCGGGAAGAGGAACGCGAGATGATCCCGTTTTGCGTGGATCAGAAGATTGCGGTCATTCCCTGGTCGCCGCTGGCCCGGGGATTACTGACGGGCAAAAGGTCAAAAGAGAGGAATGAGACGGAACGGGCAAAAACGGATTCCTTTGGTAAGACGCTTTATTCGGATTCGGATTTTGCCGTTGTGGATCGTGTGACGGAAATAGCTGAGCAAAAAGGGATCCCCAATGCACAGGTTGCTTTGGCCTGGATGTTGAGCAAATCTGCCGTGACGGCACCTATTATCGGCGCCAGCAAACCCGGGCATATCGAGGATGCGGTAGCTGCGTTGTCTGTCAGGCTGACGCCCGAAGAAATTGGTCGGCTGGAGGAGCTTTATCAACCGCATACGGTGCTTGGGTTTCAGTAAAAAATTGACCCATTATTTGCTCCTAAAGAGCCGGGGGATCTTATTGAAGACCAGGGTGACGATCAACGCTACCAGGCATCCTGCTACTACGCAAAGTACTCTTTCCAGGGGTAGGTACCATTGTTTTACCTGTTCCTCATGGATCAGGACGATCACCAATGCCGCCATTGCGCTGCGCAGGGTGCTGGTAAGCCTTAAAGAAATGCCGACCCCGATGGTAAGCGTGATGCCGATACATAACAATAATAAATTGGGCACATGCACCGGATAGAGGCAGAGGCCTACTATGCAGCCCAATATATTCGCTTTCATCCGGTCGTAGGCCTGGCGGTTGCTGTTGTCGGGCGCCAGGGCGATCACTACGGAAACGATCGCCCAATAAAAGGGATATTGGGGAATCTCCTTATACAAGACATAACAAATTATAACTCCTGTCAGGCATTTTAGCAGATAAGGGATATTGGATAGAAATATCGGTTTGTTAAGATGTGGAATCTTCATCGGTCTCCGGCTGCTTTGCCGTAAATTACTTTATCGGAGTTAAATGGGGAAAAAAACTATTTTTTCAGTAACTTATCTCCCGGCTGTTTGTTTAGAGAAAACCGGGATTCACGTAACCTGATTTTCGGGATTCACGCAACCTATTTTATTACCCTAATACGATCGACTATGAAGATTGCCAGGATGCTTGTAGATATTCTTGTTCAGGCGGGTGTCAGCCAGATCCATGGACTGGTTGGCGATTCGGCTAATGCCATTGCCAACGAGGTCAGGGAGAATAAAGAAATGAAATGGCTACATTACCGGCATGAAGAAGCCGCGGCTTTTGCGGCAGGGGCGGAAGCCCAATTGACGGGCAAACTGGCTGCCTGTATCGGCAGTTGCGGGCCGGGCAATATGCATCTCATCAATGGCCTGTATGATGCACATCGCAGTATGGCGCCCGTGCTGGCTATTGCCACCCATATCCCCAGCACAGAAATAGGGACCGGTTATTTCCAGGAGACGGACCCGAAGGCGCTGTTCAGGGATTGCAGTCATTATTGCGAGCTGATCTCTTCGGCTGCGCAGATGCCCAGGGTCCTGCAGATGGCTATGCAGCATGCCGTAAGCATGCGGGGTGTGGCCGTTATTGTTTTATCCGGGGATGTGGCCGTGGAGGAGGTGAAGCAGACCTTCCTGCGGCATGAGCTGTTGCTGCAGGATCCCGTGATACGTCCGGCGGATGCTGAGTTGAGCAAGCTGGCCGCTTTGATCAATTCGCATGATAAGATCACTTTATTATGCGGCAGTGGCTGCCGGGATGCGCATGACGAGGTCATTGCGCTCTGCGACAAATTGAAATCGCCGGTCGTCACCGCATTAAGGGGTAAGCAGTATGTAGAGGCTGACAATCCTTATGATGTGGGTCTGACGGGGCTGATCGGGTACCATTCTGGCTATATCGCTATGGAAAAAAGCGATGTATTGCTGATGCTGGGAACGGATTTTCCTTATAAGGATTTTTTCCCTTCCGGGGCGAAGATCGTGCAGATCGATATCCGCGGACAGAACCTGGGGAAAAGGACGGCGGTGCATATGGGGCTGGTAGGGGATATCCGGGAAACCCTCAGCGCCTTACTGCCGTTGGTGAATAACAAGGAAGATGAGACACATCTCCGGTATTGCCTGGATGACTATGCGAAGGTGAGGAAGCAGCTCGATAAGAAAGCCGATAAGGACAGAAGCGACACGCTGATCTATCCGGAATATTTAGCGGCTGAATTGAGCCGGCAGGCGGCTGATGACGCCATTTTCACCTGTGACGTCGGTACGCCTACGGTCTGGGCCGCCCGTTATCTGCAGATGAAAAAGGGCCGTCGTCTTTTAGGTTCCTTTAATCATGGAAGTATGGCCAATGCGATGCCCCAGGCTATCGGGGCGCAATTTACCTATCCGGGAAGGCAGGTGATCTCTTTGTCGGGGGACGGCGGCTTTAGTATGTTGATGGGGGATATCCTGACGATCAAACAATATAATCTGCCTGTTAAGATCGTCGTATTCAATAATGGCATTTTGGGTTTTGTAGCGATGGAGATGAAGGCGCAGGGGTATCCGCCTTTTGTAACGGATCTGACCAACCCTGATTTCGCCCTGATGGCGCAGGCTATCGGCATAAAAGGCATCCTGGTGGAAAGGCCGGACCAGGTGGCTGCCGCCATAACGGAGGCATTGGCGCATGACGGGCCGGTGTTGCTGAATGTGCATGTGAATCCCTCGGAGCTGACGATGCCGCCAAAAATCGAATTTGAGCAAGCCAAAGGATTTGGGTTGTATATGTGGAGGCAGATGATGAGCGGGGATATCGGGGAAGTGGTGGATACGATAAAGACCAATTTTCTTCAATAGGTTTCCAGGAAATTGTTTTTTACTCCAGAACATCACATTGACAACCGTTGGTAGCGAAAAGTTCAATTATTTTTTCGTGGGCGATATTGTCGCCTTCCACCCTTAAAATCCTGTCGCAGTCGTCCAGGTCAAAATTTATGCGGCATAGTGGAAATGTCTGCGACAGTGCTGCCAGGAGCCGGACCGCTTGTTTTTGTTGCTGAACATTCGTTTTGAAAACTTCCACCATACCCTCAAAGCTACTAGCCGTAATTAAATTTCAGGGGGTGCAAATACGGCAATTTCAGGGGTTGATCGCGACAAGGGTGGGGGTCAGAGGACCAGCCGGGTATAGAGTTTTTGGAGTGCGGCGGGAGGGTCCTCACAGAATCCCGGGTGAACTTTCGAGGTTTGTACGACGGTGCTTCGGGTGGCGGTGAGCCAGCGAAAGCGGGAGGCTATGTCCAGTTTGCCTATGGGGCCGGCTTCCGGGCCGCCCAGGGAGATCTGTTCGAAGGCGCGGAGATGTTCTTCCACTTCCGGGATATCTAAAAGCGGGGAGAAGATGCGAAGGCGTTCTTCATCGAGGGTGAATAAAGTTTGCAGGAATTTCTGTTTCGGGCAATAGAGAATGACGCCGACATTGAGAAATTCTTCCCGTTCGACTCTTGGCACTACGCGAATAACGGCATACTCAAATAAGTGATTTTCTTGCATACTGAGCTTCTTTTACAAAAATTTGAGAGGCGGCGATCCGTAATTCTAAAAATCGGGTGTAAACCTGCCGGAGTTCATCAGCCGTCCCTGTCTGTGCTCCGCCCGTCAGCCATTCGTCGGGTATCAGGGAGACGATCGCGCGGATGCGTTCGGGGGTAAGGATGGAACGAAATTCCGGGTCGACGGTATCCAGTTCGGAGGCCCGGGGCAGCAATACATGGTCTTTGATCTGGGTGAAGGGGCGCTGGGCCTGTTGTTCCAAAGATGCCGGAGGCATCTCGGCCGAAGGCCCATCATTAGACATTTTGCCGGAAGCGTTATCTTCCAATGAACGCGCCCCGGCAAAATAATTGTCCCAGGAATGGTGAAAGTAGAGAGAGGCGCCATGATCGATGAGCCATAATTCTTTATTCCAGACAAGCATGTTCGTATTGCGGGGGGTGCGATCCACATTGGTCAGGAGGCAATCCAGCCAGACGATCTGCGAAGCCAGCAGGGGAGGGAGGGTGGTGACCATCGGGTCAAAGGTGATGGCGCCGGAAAGATAATGCAGGGCCAGGTTGAGCCCTACGCTTGCTTTCAGCAGGTCCTGTATCTCCTCGTCCGGTTCTGTCCGGCCGAATGCGCTGTCCAGGTTGGCAAAGACGATCTCCGGCACTTTCAGGCCGAGGGTCCGGGCGATCTCACCGCCGATCAGCTCGGCAATCAGCGCCTTGACGCCCTGTCCGGCGCCGCGAAATTTGAGTACGTACAGGAATTCATCATCTGCTTCTGCTATGGCGGGCAGGGAGCCGCCTTCCCGCAAGGGGGTGACATAACGGATCACATTAACGGTTCTAAGCTGAACAAGGCTATTATTCATAAATGGTGGGCACAAAATTACCGGAACGCATGGATTCTCCGTTATTGTTTTTTGACGGGAAGAAGCGATAACTTAACTCTGCCGGCGCCTACGAAACATCTTTTCCAATACGGATCGTCCAGGCAGGCAATGCTGACTCCTTTGGAAGAGGACGAATTTACGAACATTCTGTTGTCCAGGTACAGTCCTACATGTGAAATGATCTTGTCGTCCATGGTCCTGAAAAAGACCAGGTCTCCTTCCGACAGGTATCTGGTCGAACCGAAGCGGTCGATCCATTGGGTAAAGAACTGCTGTACGGAGGTGCGGGGTATCTCGATATTATAGACCTGGGATAGTAATTTTTGCATAAAGGCGGAGCAGTCGATGCCTTTTTCATTGTCGCCTCCCCATTTATAGGGAGTATACAGCCACTGGTCGATGAACTGGTAAAGGCGGATATTCCGGATCTGGGCGGGGCTGGTATTGAGGTAACGGGCATACTTCACCTGCAGGGAGTCGAGCCGGATAGCGGAGGCTGTCGGGAAAGGAGTCGATTTCGCGGGGGTGGATTCTACTATGATATCTCCACTGTCGGTATGGGGTGTCTTTTTCGTAGAGCTACACGAAAGAAGGAGTAATAAAAAGCTGCCGGAAATGGTGAATTTATACCAGGCCATATCGATAAGTTTAGCTGGGGTCCTTCACGGATAGAAGATATAAATCATTCAGTCTTCAGCAGTTAGTCGGGTAAATCTTCTAAAAGGTAAATTGAAGTTACCATTAATTTTCAGGAAAACGTGGTTATACCTTTTCATATTCTCGTTTTATTTATTATCTTGTCACGCTTGCAACTCTCTGCTCCCTTAAGAATCAACCTGTCTATCCTTTATCCGGATTAGTGGCATCCGACTCTATTTAATGATAATTTAGTTTAAGACTTTACCATGAACAAAAGATCATCCTCTACTTTCCGGGTGGATGAGCAGGTATATATTACCATGGCCGTACTTTGCGTTGTTGCGCTGGTGACATTAGCGTTTCGTTATGCAACTTCCCATCCCTGCTCGCCGATAAATATTCAGATCAATGCGAATGCCTTCATCGAAGGCAATGTCATCACTTTTAAAGCGGAGACCCAGGGGGGCAAGGCCTTTGCCTGGAATTTCGGGGATAATACCGGCGTGGAGGAACATGAATCTTCTTCCACCCATGTGTATAAAAATGCCGGAAAATATACCGTCACCGTTATTGTGAACGGAGAATGCACGGAAGTCCAGAATGTGGTCATCACCGAAGCGCCGGTGGTGAGCAATAATAGTTTGCTGCCGATGTTCATCGGTCCGGATACGGCTTATGTGAATCAATCGGCGGGTTATGAAGATATCTCCATCAATTCTACCAGTTGGGAATGGCATTTTGAAGATGCGGGTACGATCGATGCCAAGACCCGGAAGGCCTCTCATACTTATACGACGGCGGGCCCTAAAAAGATATTACTGAAGGTCAATGGCAAGGCGGACCTGGTCACCGGCCGGCTGATCTATGTCATAGACAGGGAGGCGCAGAAGAATGCCGCCAGACAGGCCAGGGTCGAAACTGCCAGGCCAAAGGTGATCCCGCTGGTATTACCTGCCAATCCTACGACGGCGCCCCTTCCCAATCCTACCGAGCAGCCTAAGAAGCCGGAGGAAAAGCCTAAGATCGAAGTGTCGCATGAGCAGATCGAGGGTATGCTGATGGATGTGGTGGACGGCAATAAAAAGCCGGAAGACTTCTCTGCTTATGTGTGCAGTAATAACCTGAATATTCCGGTAAGTTATAATTCCGGTAATATAACGTTCACGGCCCTGTGCCAGGAGCTAAAAGGAATAAAGAAGAAGAAGATCAAGAAGATCACTGTACTGCTTTTCAAAAGTGAGGCGACGGGTTGCATCACTTCCATGTCTGTGACCGTGGAGAAGAAAAAAGGCTTTTTAGGATTATAGAGTGTTCCTGGAAAGGATCATTTTTGATTAACCTTTCAATAATTAAAGCTTATGCCGGTTGTAACACAGGACATATTGCTCGCTGACGATGCTAAAAGGGTGGTGAAAATTGCCCAGGCCATCGCCCGGGAAAATATAAATGCCATTTTTACTCCTGCGCATTTGTTAAAGGCCCTTGTTCATAAGGAAGCGGGTTTGCAGGATCTTCTGAAGAAGCTGGATAAAGACATTTATTATATTGAAGAATGGGCGGAAGTGCGGATCGAGTCTATTCCCAAGTCACCTTCACCCAAAGACATGATCGGCGGGGATGCGGCGTTGGAAGAGGTGATGAATGAGGCGGATAATATCCGTTTGAAGATGTTGAAAGACACGATCGAGCCGCTGCATCTCCTGGCGGCCATCAGTACACCGGGTGTCGGGTTCACCTACGAACAGCTGAAGACCTTTCCCCTCAGGCGGGATGAGCTGATACAGACGGTGACCGAGACAGAGGAAATACAATCGGTGCTTGGAAAATCCGCCGGCGCCGCTAAAAATCAGAATGGGAAAGCAGGTCAGCATGCCCTGTTGAAATACTGTGTGGATAAGACCTTGCAGGCAAAGGAAGGTAAAACGGATACGGTCGTGGGGCGTGATAAGGAGATCCGTATGATGGCAGAGATCCTCTGTCGCCGCTCCAAGCCGAATGTGCTGGTCGTAGGGGAGGCGGGGGTTGGTAAATCGGCGCTGGTAGAAGGATTTGCCCAGGCCATCCTTGAACAAAAAGTTCCGCAGCATCTTTATACCGCCCGCATATTCGAGCTGGATACCGGGGCTCTTATTGCCGGCGCCTCTTACAAAGGCGAGGTGGAAGACCGGCTCAAAAGCATTCTGTCCGAGATCAAACAGTTCGATAAGGCGATCCTCTTTATCGATGAGATCCATACGCTGATCGACAAGAATGGGCCGGCCGGAGGCGCGATTAATTTGCTAAAGCCTGAGCTGGCGCGGGGGGAGATCACGTTGATCGGGGCTACTACGCTGGATGAATACCGGAAATATATAGAAAGCGATGAGGCGTTCAACCGCCGCTTCGAGCTGTTGCAGGTGGACGAGCCGGATAACCAGGTCTGTTTCCGGATGTTGCAGGGTATTATTCCCCGTTATGAGAAGCATCATGGTATCGGGGTGTCCGACGAAACGATAAAGGAAAGTGTGCGACTGGCAAAGAGATATATCAAGGACAGGCGGCTGCCGGATGCGGCGATTGACCTGGTAGACAGATCGATGGCTGCTTTGCGGATGATCAATGACACGGCGGGAGCCGATCTGGAAGCTCTTAGAAGCCAATATGAGCAATGGGGGCTCGACGATCAGGGCGCTACCCCGCATTCTTTGGAAGACTGGCAGTGGATGCACCTGCAAATGAAACATAAGCTGAGTCCCATTCTCTGGGCTTATTTCCAGTCCGAGGAAGATCCGGCGGCCATGACGACGGAACAGTCCGTAAAGGAATATATCGGTCTTGCGCTGGAAGCGCTGCAGGCCGGCGCTGTCAACAAGCATGCCGTATTGGAGAAAAGCGATGTGGCGGCTATCGTATCTTATAAGACCGGTATTCCGCTGGGAAAGGTGCAGACGCAAGAGAAAGAGCGGCTGCTGAATATGGAAGCGGTATTGAAACAACGGCTGATCGGGCAGGATCACGGGATCAAGAGTATTGCGGAGGCTATCCTGGAATCCAGGTCGGGGCTGAGCAAACCCGGGCAGCCGATCGGGTCTTTCTTTTTCCTTGGGCCGACGGGCACGGGTAAGACAGAGCTTACGAAGGCCCTGGCTTCCTTTTTATTCCAGGATGAGTCTTTCATGATCCGGTTTGACATGTCGGAATTTAAAGAAGAGCATTCTGCGGCTTTGTTGTATGGCGCGCCTCCGGGATATGTGGGTTATGAAGAAGGGGGACTGTTGGTGAATAAGATACGGCAGAAGCCTTATTCGGTGGTGCTGTTCGATGAGATCGAAAAAGCGCATCCGTCGGTCTTCGATATTTTCCTGCAGATCATGGACGAGGGGAAGCTGCATGATAAGTTGGGTAAGGAGGGGGACTTCTCCAATGCCGTCATCATCTTCACGTCGAATATCGGGAGTCAGCATGTGGTTGATTCCTTTAACAAAGGGGAGATCCCTTCTTCGAATTCGTTAATGGAGATCATGGCGAAGCACTTTCGTCCGGAATTTTTGGGAAGGCTTACAGAGATCATTCCTTTCGCTCCGATGAACCCGGAGATGGTGCAGAATATATTGCGTATACAGTTGAAATCGCTCTATGCCGCTCTTGAAAAGCAGGGCATCCGGCTTAGTATCTCGGATAAGGCCTATAAAATACTGGCACAGATGGGTTTTACTCCGCAGTATGGGGCGAGGCCATTAGGGGGGGTGATCCGGTCGCAATTGAGGAGACCTTTATCCCGGAAGATCATCAGCGGAGAGATCGGGCCGGGCAGCCTGGTGGAGGTGGATGCGGATGAGAAGGACGCGATCACCTGGAAAATCGGGCAATGAATCTCACTAAATGGTGGTATAGGAGTACCCGGTTAATAGTATTTCTTAGTGAATTTCACCAGGATATTTAGAAGTCTCGAAAAAAGGAAGTATTTTTAAAACCGTTCGGTTTCCCTCCCTTGATAAACCTGTTGCTGATCTATACCCCTCACAAGCACTAAAAAAACATACATAATATGGCTGTTGAGAAATATACTATCGGCGGTACCGTATCGGAAAATGAAGCCTTCGAAGCTTTTGCCGACATACCTCAGAATAGGGTTCTGCTTGCCGAGAAATTGACGGCGAATACGCCTGTAAAGCCTGAGATCATTGAAGGGCTTACTACGGTAGAAGAAGTATTCGGACATTTCAAGCCTAAGATCGACATGGATTTTGAGACGGAAGAAGGGACCTCCCAAAAGGAAACGCTGCATTTCAGAACCCTGGGTGATTTCGGGGTTAAGGGAATTACGGCTCAAAGCAGTTTCCTGGAGGAGCTGACTTTGAAAAAGGAGCAATACCAGAAGATCATCAAGCAGTTAAAAACGAATAAGCTGCTCAAGCAGGCGTTGAGCGATGGAGATTCCAAGCAAGGGGTGATCAATGCATTACATGCTTTGATAAAAGAGCTGGAAGAGGCGAAGTAATAAAAATTAAATAATTCAAACATTCCCTATGGCGCAGGAACTATCAAAAGCCGCAGAAATACAAAGCAGGGTACAGGAAGCCGTTAAAAGTATCGATAAACCGGCGGAGGTGCTGGAAAGCAGTTTGAAGAAACTGGAAAAGTTCGGTGGGTTCGACCTGCTTGAATCGACCATCGATGGCATACAGAATATCAATCCCGAAAGGAAGGCCCGGAAAAAAATATTCCTGGAAGAGTCGGCTAAGAAGGCGGAGAGGGAGGCGCTGAAAAAAACCTTGCAATGGTGGAGTGAGATCCTCAACAGTTCGGACGATCTGGCCGATATGATACAGACCTGCCAGGAGAAGTCGGATCTGGCCGACCAGGTATTGAAGAGAAACCTGAAGGCTGCGGTCGGGAGTACGAAGGAACTGGAGCGTTCTTACCGGTCGGTGGCTTTGTTCTATAAGAATACGGAGAGTACGAAAGTAAAGAATATCTCTATTATCAATGCGGAGCCGGATCAGTTGAAGGATCTGGACAATACCCGTTTCATCGATGCGATACAGGCCGAGCTGGTGGATAATTATGACCGGCTGGATATGCGCAGCAACTATGGGCTGGTGGTATTGCCGGGTTACCTGGGCTCGAATAAGGTGGTGGAGAAATGGGCTAAGATCGCCTATGAGAACAAGGCGATGCTGGTAACTGATTTCGAGGACCTGGAAGCTCCCGATGATGTGATGGAGTTGTTCGAGGCTGCCAATCTTACGGGGGGTGACAATTACCGGTCGAATGTGATCATGTCCTGTAACTGGCTGGTGGGAAGGGGCAAGTTCGATGAGGTAGGGGAAGAAGAGGACCTTTATGTTCCGCCGGCTTCTGCGCTGGCAGGGAAGATTTATAATACGCTGATGTCACAGGTGACGGCGGGAAAGAAACATGGCGGGATGAATGAGATCGACGGCGTCCGCTTCGATCTTAAGAAAAGCGAGATTGCCAGCCTGGAGAAATTGGGGTTGGTGCCGATGGTGAAAGAGTATGGAAAGGTGATGGCATTCTCCGCTAAAACGCTGTTCAATGGCGACAATCTGGGATTGCAGACCTATTCGGTCGTGCGGGTATTCGACTATGTGGCGAAGGTGATGATGGATTTCTTAAACCGGCGGGCTTTTGAAAATTTCAATGCGATCACCCGGAAAGACCTGAATAGCCAGATCGTCAAATTCCTGGATAGCATTACAGGTCCTAATAAACTGATCGAGAATTTTACGATCAGAAGATTTGAGCAAGATCCTGTGCAGAAGGACAAAATTTACCTGGATATACATTTGAAACCTTATTTCCCTGCAAAGACCTTCCTGGTGAAGCTGGAAGGGCAGAAGGGGGATGATGGGAATGAATGGGCTTCCGAATATGCACAGGATAAATAGCTTAATTCGTTTCCTTCCTCTTTACACCTGCTGAGAAACGTTACAAAAAATATTTTTATCGGGATGTTGCTGAAAACCGGCAAAATTCCGACTAAGGATAGGTATGCTTAACATGTGAGTATTTATTCGATTTTTAATACCAATTTAGTCAATTTTAAAACCTTTTTTATGTCTTTCAAAGCAAAATTAAAAGTGGGCGGTAAGGAGTTAAATGTATTGGGTCTCCATTATACATTGAACCAGGAGACGGATGCCACAGGACGCCCTTCTTCGGTTACCCGGGGTGGAAAGATAAATATCACTATTGAATCGACGGGTGATACCACTTTCTTCGAATGGATGTGTAATAGTTTTGAAAGGAAGGATGGATCCGTCGTGTTCTTCAAAAGGGATTCCGATGCGACTTTAAAAGAACTGGGTTTCAAGGAAGCCTACCTGGTGGAATACAATGAGAATTTCGACAGCACGGGCGTCAATCCTGTTACGGAGTCCTTCACATTGAGCTCGAAAGAGATCACGATGGGTACAGGCAAGCATGTTAATGAATGGGTAGGAGCATAGTCGGGAAGATGGAAGAAATTCTAATCCGGACGGGCGGCCCTGGCTTCCCGTCCCTTATTATTCTTGTCTGCGGGACATTATCTTAATCTATTTTTATGTCATTCATTGCCAAGTTGCGTCTGGACGGAGAGGAAATCAATGTTTTGCATTGTGGCTTCCGGTTTACCCAGATGACAGATAATACAGGTAAGCCCACTGCCAAGCCCCAGGGAGGAAGCATTAATATTCTGGTGGAGAGTAGCGGCTCGACGGATCTTTTTGACTGGATGATCAGTCCTACCCAGCTGAAGAACGGGAGTATCACTTTTTACCGCAGGGACAGCATGAGTAAGTTGAAAACGCTGGAGTTCACGGATGCGGTCTGCATCGATTATTATGAGACATTCGATCATGCGGGAGAGACTCCGATGCAGATACAGCTGACGCTCAGCGCTCATGAGTTGAAGTTGAATGATTCGGAATTCACGAATAACTGGCCCAAGCATAAGTAGGTCCGCACTGTTTTATAAATGATTATTTTACCTCACCGTATAAGGCTGTCTCTTTATGGCACAATTCGTATATGTTAAGATCAGTATCGATGGTAAAGAGATCGAGCAAATTTCCTCTTTTTCCCTGACCCAGAGTATTTTTAAGCATCATACTTTCAGTGTGGTCTGTCCGACGGAAGGTATCGACGGGACTTCCGGAAAGATATTCAATACCTCCAAGGACATGATCGGGTCGGCTATCACGATACAGGTCGAACCTGTCGACAACAACGAAGAGACGCTTAAATTCTCTGGTGTTATCACTCAATTGGAAGCTACCCGGCATAGCGGCCATGTCGGCGATATTATTATCAGCGGATACAGTCCTACTATTTTGCTGGATAACGGCCCAAATTGTAAAAGCTGGGAAAAAAAGGCGATAAAGAATATAGCCGCCGATGTCCTGAATAATTTCCCACAGAATCTTCTGCAGCCGAAGATCAATCCTTCTTATGGAGAGACGCTCTCCTATACGGTGCAATACAAGGAATCTTCATGGCAATTTCTCAACCGGCTTTGTGCTACTTATGGGGAATGGCTGTATTATGACGGTCAAAAGCTGGTATTGGGACCTCCGCAGGGCAGTAAAGTCTCTATGAACTATGGGGTCGACCTTCACAGCTTCAGTATGGCCTTGCAACTGTGGCCTTCCAAATTTCAGCTAAAGTCCTACGATTATATAAATGACCAGGTATATGATGGAAGCCCATCGGATACAGCCAGCAACGCGGGATTGAATAATTGGGGGAAGCATGCCTTACAGAAAAGCGATAAATTTTACGATAATAAACCCAAGCAATGGCATAATCAATTCCTTACGAGCAAGAAGCAGCTGGATGATTATGTGAAAGCAAGGGCTTATTCCCAGAGCAGCAATATGGTCCGGTTCAATGGGAGCAGCGGGCAGCCGGGGCTACAGATAGGGGGAGCCGCGCATATCGAGGGGTCGAACGTATATGGTGAGGGGCATGAGACTTACGGCGATTTTACGATCGTGTCTATCAACCATTATTGTGATGGCCAGGGTAATTATTCGAACGATTTTGTGGCCATCCCGGCCAGTAATAAGATGCCGCCTCTGACTTCTTACGAGGAAGCCCATTGCGAGGCGCAAAGCGCCGTGGTCACTGACAACCATGATGCTGGCGGCCTTGGGCGTGTCCGGGTCCGGTTCCATTGGATGGGCGACGATGAAAAATCCCCGTGGCTGCGGATCACCGGCACTCATGGCGGCAACGGCAAAGGTTCTTTCTTTATACCGGAAGTAGGGGAGGAGGTGGTGGTCGGGTTCGAAGATGACAGTCCTACCAAGCCTTTCGTGATCGGAACGGTATACAACGGGAACGCCAAGACGGATTATAGCAATGAGCAAAATGATGTAAAGGCCATACAGACCCGAAGCGGTAACCTGATCGTCATGAATGACAAGGACGGGAGTGTACATGTGGCTGATGCCAAGGGTAACGACCTGTTGATAGACGGGAGCGGTAATGTCAAGATAACGGCCAGCGAAACGATCGTTCTTACCTGTGGCAATGCGAAGATCGAGATGAAAAAAGACGGGACGATCGAGCTGACCGGGAAAAATATTAAGATCACTGCGGATGAGAAAGCTACGATGGCCAGCGGGCAGGCGTCTTTTATGGCGGACGGGCAGGGTAATGAGGCGAAGGTAGATGGGATGAACACGACGGTCAATGCCAGCGTGGAAGCAAAAGTAAAAGCCGGGGCGCAAACGACGGTTAGCGCCAGTGGAAAGGTGACGGTGCAGGGAGCGATCATAACGTTGAATTGACAGCATTTGCCATCAAGCTATTGGCCTATGTTCGTAGCGAGGTGTCCGGGAACCCGGATAAGTATAGAAAAATCCTGGTTTAAAATTCATTTTATGATTACTGATTATTTCAGAACTCTGACCTATTCAAAGAGTGAAACCGAGCGTTTTTACAGAGTCAAAGGAGCAAATACGGAATTCCTTATTTGCGCATTTAAAGACCGGGACAGTGGAAAAAGCGAAATAATCAATGCGCTTAAACGTATGCCGGAATACCGGCATTTAAATGCGGGCGATTTTGATTTCCATCATATTGTTGAAAAGCAGCATATGGCGGACATTTCTTTTCTGGGTGAATTGGAACGTGATTACCAAAATTTTCCGACGGCCATGATCCATAAGAAAGAACATAAAGAACGGTATAATTCTATTTTGCATACCAAAGAAACCAGGCTTTTATATATGCGGGATGCGATAAACCCGGTAAGGGCAAAACAAAATAGTTCAGTAATAAGACAGACATCTACGATACAATTATTCGGCAATGGGTTGAATCCCGCAGGGATGCAGGAGTTAAGAAGCAGGATAAATATCCTTAAGGAGATTTATTGGGCGGCTTATGAAGGAAACGATGTTTTCCGGATTATCTCAAGGAATATCCTTAACAAGTACGATCGCAGTTTAAATCTTTTATAAAATGGGAAAGCCTGCCGCACGGATCGGAGATATGCATGTTTGCCCGATGGTTACACCGGGGCTTCCCCCGATACCTCATGTGGGAGGTCCTGTTACGGGACCTGGTTGCCCGACAGTGCTGATCGGGGGGATGCCGGCGGCGGTATTGGGTGATATGTGCGTATGTGTGGGGCCACCGGATACGATTGTGCTTGGCTCTGCAGGAGTTATGATCGGGGGAAAGCCAGCTGCCCGGATGGGCGATCAGTGTGCACATGGAGGAGCTATTATACTTGGCTGCCCGACGGTGCTGATAGGAGAAGCTTCTCCAGGCGCTGCAGGCGCAGGCGGAGCGGGGAGTGTTGGCGCTGCCGGCAAGACTGCCGGAGCGGCCATGAAGAATCAATTGAAAGCTGCTGTCCTGAAGAATGTTTTAAATCAGCAGGCGTTGACGGAAGCGGCTGCTGCCGGTGACGGGTTAGCGCCGAGGACAGAAAAAAAAGATCTGAAGGCACAATTTACGCTTATCGATGAAGCGGAGAAGCCTGTAAAGGATGTCGACTATGAAATTGAAACTACAGATGGACAAAAATACAAGGGAAAAACCGACAGCAGCGGCAAAACAGCAAATATTTCCGGGGTTACGCCGGCTGATTGCAGAGTAACCTTTTTTAATACCTAATTTCACCAAGTTATGGCAGGTCTTGTGACACCGCAACAGGCGGCAGGTATGGGCGGAGCCGGTAAGCCCGCAGGCGCGCAAGCAGACAACACTTTTCAGAATAAAGAAGTGCGGCAATTGATGGTGCTGGTCAGATATAAGCCTAAACCTCCCGAAAAAAAATTTGGAGATCTATCGGCGGCTGAAAGTATGACTAAAGGCGTTACGGGAGCAATAGAGTCTGCAGTAGGCGCTATAGAGGATGTTATGTCGAATATTCCGGGTTTGGAAATGTTCATTAAAGAAAAGAAAAAAGACAGCACTTCCCAAAAAGATTACCAATACGATTATTCCGATTGGGATTCAAAATTCAGCCAGGTTGGCCCTAATCTCAAAAAATTAAACTCCAATAACAAGACCGATACGTTTGAATTCAGCTCTACCGATGCCGATGGCAGAAAAAAAGACGCAAAAAACCTCTTTTCAAAAGTCAGCAGCAAGCTTTCCGAATGGAGCGGGTATCCTGTATGGATCCATTTTATCGGAATCGGTCAGGGTGCTCATGTAGTTAATGAGTGCACGGACCTGTTGGCAAAAGACGGCGGGTTCAAATCGGAAAAGAAATGCTGTGTAAAGTCTGTCATTTATGCAGGGTCATCGCTTTATAAAAATGAACATGTATTAAACACGGATGCCTTTAAAGGAGCAGGCCAGGTATTTTCTTTTGGCAATAACTTTGACCTGACCCAGCATGCCGTGGATTATTTTGAGCCCAATGATAAGCTGGTGCAGATGATAAAGGATTCGAATAAAAATACCCTTTCGCTGGCTGTCGGCAAAGTTAAATTGAGGGTGATCAAAATCCTGTCACTGGTACTGGGAGGATTAAATATCAGCATCGGCAATCAGGATGATCTTAATAAATTCGATCTGATAAAATCCGAGATCACCGGAATGGTGGATGATATTGTCGGCCTGATAAAAAAAATCAGTACGGATACCGCCGCTTTCATAAAGCTGGGCGATTTGCCTGAATTCGGTAAAATGATGGATGGTTATGGAGAAATTCCCGGCCAGTGTGAGAAAGAGTTTACTTCATTTATCGACCAATTTATAAGCGAGGCCGGTGATCAGGTAAAAAAGGCTAATGTCTCTTTGGGCCCGCAGGATCTTGCCAATGTGTTGAATTGCCTGTGCCCTCTTTTTGATCATATTACAAAAACCCTGTCCCTTTTTAATTACAAGGAGAAAACGGGGATGGATCTTGCCCGGCAAATTATAGACAATGCGGGGGTTACAAAGGTTTATGCCCCGGCTGATCAAGGTTATGAAGATCTTTCCAAATCGGACCCGTATTACCAGAAGTTCCTCAATAAGGTAAAGGATCCTGTACCCGATCTGGCCGTTTCCTATATGGCACAGGCTAAAAGCCTGATTGCCCAATCTGCGGAAAAGAGCGATGATATCAAGTCTTTCAGTGATGATCAAAAAATAGCTTTGGCGGAAGCTATTTTTTTAATGGCGCGTCCTATGACCCTATCGAAAGAACAGGTGTACAAGGAACTGCTGACGATGGCAGATGGCTTCGCTCATTTTGATCAGCTTACCAAAAACATAACGACCAACAAACTGACGGATATACCTGCCGGACCTTTAAAATCTCTGAACATTAATTATCCTCCCAAATTGGAAGGCTCTATTGAAAAAAACAACCAGGAGGTAAGCCGTATCAAAGGGTATTTCAATAAGAGTAATTTCGGATTACAGGAAGATTCCCAATACTTCATATTCAATTCTCACAACCTACTATTCAATAACATGCCTGATGCCCTTTGTTTTTGCATAGACCGGCAAACAACATTTTTGGATTATCAGAAATCCGTAGGGCTGGATAATGAATTTACGGACACCGGTAAATATAAATACAACCAGGCGGGGAGTAAACAAAAGGAAAATGTGATGCCTGCACAACCATTGCCTTTATGAAATATTTAATTTACGATACGGCATTGAACGCTGTTCCGACTTTACTGATATTGCAGAAATATTTTGAGGTAAATCAGTCGCTTTTCAAAGACACAAAGGATGAAGCGCTTATAGACGTGGCTCCGTGGGTATTTCAGGTCGATAATGATCTGGGAAAAAAACTCATCGATGAAACGGATCTGTCGATGCAATTCACGTTGCTGGTCGAATCAAACGCGGATATTAACGCACTTTCCGCGCATCTGAGAAAATTTATTTATCAGACTATCGATGGGCGCGAATATTTTTTTCGGTTTTATGATTCGCGTGTTCTGAAAAAGTTTTTACCCACCTGTGATAAGGACCAGGTGCTGGAGTTCTTCGGTCCGGTTATGCAATTTATTGCCGGGGGGGATACCAGGGAGGAAGCTATTCGATTCCGGCATGACAGTGGTGTTTTGAAAATATCGGAATCCCTATTTTAGGAGCCTCGCCCCCTTGTATATCCGGCAACTTTATATTATCTTACATTTCCTCCATAATCCTTGAGAATCACTGCTTTTGACCAGTACAAGTCCCTCAAGACAACCCCTTTTGAACCTTGTATAAAGAAACAGCTCGTCCACCCTTTAGTGCTGATTGTTAGCGTTTTATACTGTAAAGACCTTTTATGCAACTGGAATTCTATTCATTGCCCCTGGTAGTAGACCGGATCATGCGTAAGCAGGAGCATCCTAAATGTTCCCTGCAGCAGTCTGTTGTACAGAACCTGCACCTGATCCTGATCACGGCTTTTGGGGAGTTCCCGGCGGATGAAGGCTATGGTTGTGGTATCTGGGACCATGATTTCGATAATGTCACCAGCGCGCATAAACTGAGGGAATTCATACGGCAGTCCCTGCTACAATCCGTGCAGCAACATGAGAAAAGGCTGGCGAATGTCCGGGTAGAGATATTGCTGCGCCAGGAGGAAGTGCCCGATGGACCTGACGGACGAAGGGTTAAGAAGAAAATAGATATTACCATCGCCGGTATTTTGCAATTGACGAATGAACGATTTAATTACAGGGACAGCTTTTTCGTTGGCCCTTTATCATATTAGCTAACCATTTTAATTTACCAGGTACGCATGCAGGAATCCAGGGACCAAATTAAAACGCGCCTCCTAAAAAATGCCGCCCGCGCCTGGGGGTATTCGGAAACGGAAGCGGAAAGCAATTTCGATCCGCTGGTTTCCATGCTGTTGACGGCCTGTTCCGCCGAACTGGAAAAAATATCGGGAGAGATAGAAGCTTCCCGCGGCAGGATCCTGGAAAGGCTGGTGCAGCTACTGTCACCGGATGCGCTCACCGGCGCCCTGCCTGCCCATGCCATTGTCTGCACTACTCCCCTGGAAGACAAACTGGAATTAAAAGAAGAAGCTCAATATTATGCACCGCGTAAACTGCAGGGCCTTGCGGAAAATGATGAAGCTATCTGGAAAGATATTTATTTCTCCTCCACGGCGGACTTTCGCCTGACCAAGGCCAGCATCCGTTTTATGGCGACCGGCAATGCGCTCTACCGTGTCAGCAATCATATCAGTAAAGAAATTCTAACGCATACGGAGCCGGGTAAAGAACTTCCTGCCTGCACGCTTTGGCTGGCGATCGATGAGCCCGGTATCAGCCTTAAGGATACTCAGTTCTATTTCGATCTTCGCAATGAAGCCGATAAACAATTGTTCTATCATCAGCTGCCGAAGGCGACCTGGTATTGGAACGATCAGCCTATTTCTCATGCTCCCGGTTATGGAAGGAAAATGATCAGCGGTGAACAGATCGACCTGGAAACGGTGCTCAACCGGGACGACGATACCAGCGGAAAGATCAAAAAACATGTCAACGCTTTTTATAAACCGAATTTCATCACGCTGCTGGATGAAGGCAATCTGACGACCAGCCTGGACAATAGCGTACTGACTGCCATGATCCAGGATTCTTTTCCGGCAAAAGCCCTGCAACAACTGGAAAAGCATCGCCTTCGCTGGATCTGCATCGATTTCCCGCAGACGATCAGCAGCCGTCTGTTACATGACGTGGTTTGTGTGATGAACTGTTTTCCGGTAGTGAACCGTCGTCTGCATGAACTTACTTTTCGCCTGCAGGAGATCATTAATATCATTCCTTTGCAGACGGAAGACCTCTTTCTCGACCTGGCCGAAGTGATCAGTGACGATGGTAAAGTACTGAACACCCGCTCTTTTGAAAAGACGGGGGAAGAAGCGCTGACCTTGTTATTGCGTAATGGGGGAGTAGGGCGTTTTGATGAAAGGGATGCGGGAGCCATTGTGGATTACCTGCTGCAGCTGTTGAGGGATGAGAGCGCTGCCTTCTCTACGCTTGGCAATGATTTCATGAACAGCGAAATGAGACAGCTGCAGCAAACGATCAATAAATTAGAGCAACGGCTTTTCGCCCGCCAGTTACGCCGGGAACAGACTCCTTATCTTGTCATACGCAACAACTCGAAGTCCTCATGGCAGAATATTTTCATCCATTACTGGAGCACCTGTGGCGCCGAAGGGAATAATATAAAAGCCGGCAATACTTTACGTCTCTATAAGGGCAGCGGTATTGAAAAGAACCAGGTAATGCTCGTGACGACGACGCGGGGGGGACGGGATCGGCTTGGAACTACAGAAACGGTGCTGGCTTATAAAAGCGCTTTGCTGTCAAGGGACCGGTTGATCACTATGGAGGATATCAGGGCCTTTTGCCACTACCAGTTGGGGGGGCGGGTGAAAAATATCGAAGTTCAGAAGGGGATCATGATCCATCCGGATCAGCAGCAGGGGTTTGTAAAGACCATCGACGTGGTGATCGGGATTCACCGGGCTGCTTATGATGAAATGATGGAAAAAGGGGAAATCCCTTTCTGGAAAGATAACCTGAAATTATTATTGGAAGAAAAATCGGCGGCGCTGTTGCCTTACCGGGTATTCATACAACAGGCTGCCTGAGATCCCGATCAATTATGGATAATGTTACGCTGATAGAATTGCTTTTCCGGGAGTTTAAAAAAACGTCCTGCGATGCCAGAGCGGAGGCGCAGCTGGCATTGGCGTTACAGAAAGGATTGTTGCCGGATGATTTCATGATCAGCGCCGACAGTCTTTTTCATCGGGAGTATAGTAAGGATGTGATGAGTGCGGAAATAAAGGAGGATGCCCGGAAAAGATATCTTCTGCAGGTTCATCTTTCGCGTAGCGGCATTTACGACCAGTTGCCCGAAGGGCTGTTTTTCCAGCCCCAGGAACAACCGCGTGGTGGCTTTTCCGCTACGGACATGGCTGCCGATCATAAAGGAAATAAGAAAAAGGAGGAAGAGATCCGGAAATTCTTTCAGCCCTTCGAAAATGATTTCTTCTGGCAACGGCTGCAGATAGAACTGGAGGAAGGCCAGCTGTTGGAGGGGTTGCAAAAGGATATTCTCAACGAATATTTTAAGGAGTTCTGGAATATCCCTGATTCCATTCCCGGACGATATGTGGTGCCATTGATCCTGCTGATCCCTCATGCTTATAAGATTGCCGGCAATCTGTCGCTGATCGCACAAAGCCTGGAGCATCTGTTGGAGGAAGAAGTGTCCGTGCGCAAGGTAAGCTCCGCCGTTGTCCGCCTGGAGGGGGCGGGTTCCACCGGGGGATTGGGAAATGCGCAATTAGGAATGGACATGGTCTGTGGGGAGCAGTTTTTCGAAGATTTTCCGGGGATAGAAATTGTGATCGGTCCGCTGGTGTATTCCCGGGTGGGGGATTACCTGGAGGGTGGGGATAGAAATAGTTTATTGGAGACTTTTACAAAGTTTTTCGTGCCGGCTGGTGTTGACTATCGAATCGTCGTTGAGGTACCGGAGGACAGACAAAATATGACCCTTGCAAAAGGGAGGGAGCCGATATTAGGATATTCGAGTGTCTTGTGATAAAGAAAATAAAGAACCCTCAAATTGTATGAAACTACAATATGGAAAAAGTGATTAATAACGAACTGGCTAGATTACTGATTGTCTTAGGCGCTTTAACAGTGGGCCTTGCTGCGGTATTGGCAAAAATGATTACGAAAATACAGGGAAGCTTTAAGCCTTACCGGAAAGCCACTTTGTTGTATATGTTATGCGGCCTCCTGTTTTTTGCCATTGTGGCCTGTGCTGCTTATCCCGGATTCTTTAATAGCAGGGCGGGCACTTTTGTTTTTTTTCAGGCTTATTTCCTATTGCTTGGGGCGGCGCATTTTTATTTTATGCATCAGTATTTACCCTGGAGCGTGAATAAGAAGGCTTTTTGGCTGGAGCTGCTATTCACTTTCCTGATAGGTCTTTTCGGAAGTATCAGTTTTTTGCTGATCTATCATCTTGTCAACCGGAACGGGCTTCAATACGTGATGGCAGGAAGTATCCTCTTCTTTTTAATTCCTTTCTTTTTTTACCATACTTTCCAGCGAGCGATCGCCATTCCTCCTAAGATATTGAAGGAATGGTTCTACCCGGTACAACAGGAGATGGAAGAGCCGGAGGACAGTAAAATGAAGAATCTGCTGGTGATCAGCTTTGAGTTTCAAAAAATGACCAATGACCCGCATTTTACGAATTTCCGTGCGAAAGCGCCGGTGGATATGGACATGGGACAATTGTTCTATTATTTTATCAACGATTATAATGAAAGACATCCTAGCGGAAAAATTGAATTCGTCAATCCTTCCGGGGAACCGCATGGTTGGATATTTTATAAAAAAGGCCGTTGGTATTCGGTGTTAACAAAGTATATCGATGCCGAGAAAACCATCTATAATAATCATATTAAAGAGAATGACGTGATCATTTGCACGAGGTCTCTCATATAAAAAACCGTTTTATGCAGGAAACTATTTATTTGCCGGTAAACTGGATCGATGGAATGAAGATCAATAAATCACATTTCCTGGCCCAGGACAATGCGTTGGTTTACCAGCTTGCGCAGGCTGCGGGCAGTTTGCTGAATGAGTTCAATTATGGGGTGTTGCCTTCCAGCCAGGGTGGGGCCGGGCTTAAATTATTCCTTAGTACGGATAACCAGCAAAAAGTACAGGTACGGATCCAGGAATGCCGGGCTATCACGGCGGGCGGCTATTATATCGAGTTCAGTGAAGATACGTCTGTTCAGGGCAATAATTTGCTGACTCCGGTAGTCAGCTCTCCCATACCTTTTAAGGAATTAAAGGGAAAGTCCTCCTCCTTCTATGTCGTATTGACGATCAATCCTTATCAACGGGTTCCTTACGGCATTGCCAATCCTGTGGAGGCGCCTCCGCGGATACCCTATACCTTTCCCTTTTTTGCAGTCGACCTGGTGCCGGTGGCGGATGTGGTCCGGAATAAATTAGGGAACTTCCAGTTACCGGTCGGTAAAATAAGGGTCGAGGAGCAACGGGTATTGCTGGAAGATGATTATATCCCGCCTTCCTGTTCGGTCAGCAGTCATGTCGACCTGCTGGAGATCCACGCGGGACTGGAGCAGTTTTACAGTAAGATCGAGACTTATTCGCTGCAGATCATTCAAAAGATCCTGCAAAAGAAGCAGTCAAACGAACTATCTGTCATCGTCCAGAAATTATGCGATCAGATCCTGTTCTTCACGGCTTCACAGCTGGCTGAATTTAAAACGATGGGTTTGATCCAGGCTCCTGTCTACCTGGTGAGTAAGGCTTCTGCGCTGGCGAGGCTGATTAAAAATAACCTGGATTGTTATATGGGCAGCGGGAAAGAGGAACTGGTCACTTATTTTACGGAATGGTGCAATATCAGCCAGGGTGAGCTGGAAGGGGCGATTGTGGCATTGGCCACCCATCAGTATGACCACCTGGATATTAATAAGTCTGTAGAGAAGATATCGGCTTTCACCAAGATATTGTCGCATCTTTTCCATCAGTTGGCCAGGCTGGAGTATATCGGCAAGCGGAAGGAGTCGGGAATATTTGTAAAAGAGGAAGTTATTAACCAGTCTTCGGAGACGCCGGTGGTTCCGAAGAGGAGGAGTTTTTTAGCCGATTAAAAATTTAAAATGCCCGTTATATGCAACAAGTATTAAATAGTAAGGAGAGGAATGAAGCTTTCCTGAAATTCCTGGTCTTTTTTGTGGTGACGCTTATCCTGGTCATCCTGGCCATTTACTTTAATTTCAGGTTGCCGGTAAGGGAGAATAGGATGTTACAGGACGAGATCGAAACGCAACGTCAGCAGGATATGAACCAGATGAAGTTCGTGGCAAAAATGCAGGAGGCCGTCGTGTTACTGGATTCCCTGGGAAAGGGGGGACCTAATGCGGACCAAATCAATTTACAGTTGAATGGTAAACTGGCGGAAATGGCCGGCCTGCAACAAAAGGATAATAATCTATACGGCAAGATGGATAAGGCTATCGTCGAGAAGTTCAGCGACCTGCAGCTTTGGAAGAGAAACCTGTTAAGCCTTCAGGAGAAAGCGGATAAGATCAGCACGCTGGAGGCCGATCTGAATACCACCAAGTCTCAGTTGATCCAGGCTAATGCTGATCTCGACGCTTTCAGGCGTGCGGCTTCCGGGTATAAATAATAATCAGGTCATGCTCATGCAGCTGCATAGAATTTTGTCAGTCCTTGTCATTTTTGCAGGTCCGTTTATTCCTGCGCCGGTCAGCGCCCAGAAACAAAAAACTCCTGTAAATGTCAACTCGTTGTTTGCCGATCTGCCGATCGATGACGCGGCCGGCAATTCTGCTTTGAGCAACGGGGAAAGCGGGGAAGAAAAAATAAAGAAAAATATATTTATCATAGGCTCGCTGAATAAATCCGTTTGTTATTCCGGGGAGCCCCTGCTACTCACCTATCAATTGTATTCAGCGCTGCAAAGCAAAAGCCTGGTTACGGAAAAGCCGGGGCTGGGTAATTTCAATGTAGAGGAACGACCGCTGAATAATGAGCGGCCTCTCTTAAAGAGAAAAGAGGGGAAAGGCTACCGGGTCTTTACGATATGGCAGGTGCAGCTGAATCCTTTCCAACCGGGGGATTTGACGATCGATCCCTTGTCGGTGAGCAATGAAGTAAGTTATGCTTCGGATAATCAAACCCATTCTTATTCCGGTATTGTCAACAGCAATAAAATCGTGCTGACCGTTCTGCCTCTGCCGGCATACCAGGGGGTGGAAATTTTTTCCGGGGCGATAGGAAAGTTCAGCTTCAGGGCCTTTGTCGTGTCGAACCGGATAGCTGCCGGGGAAACGGACAGTCTCTGCCTGGAAATAGAAGGGGCGGGAAATTTGAATGCTATTACCCTACCTGCGATAAAATGGCCGGCGGGTGTGGAAATTTTCCCTTTTAAGGAGAAATGGGTATCCGTTAAGAATGCCTTTCCTCCGGCGGGCAAGAAAACAGTAAATATTCCTTTTGTCGCGCATCATGCCGGGCATTTTAGCATCCCTTCTGTTCGGTGGGCCTATTTTGATCCTTCCCTTAAGGGTTACCGGGAGCTGCAGAGTGGCGCTATCGATCTGGATATACTACCGGTTTTGGCGGGATCGGGGGAAAAGAAGCCGGCCGTCCTTCCTCCGCCTGTCGTCAATGGTGCTGATTATAGCTGGGTCTTGTGGTCGCTGGGGGCTTTGAGCATCAGCGTCCTTGCGTTTTGGTGGTTGAGGAGGCGGAGTCATCCTTATATGGGGGCGGAGATGCCGGTAAGTTCGCCTATAGGGGAGGCGGGGGCGCTTGCGGGTGGTGCGGTGGGCTTCGGGGATGCGGCCTCCGGTCAGGCGGGGGAGATGAGTGCGGCGGAGCGGGATGCTTTTTTGGCGGCCAATGCCAGAAGGGAGTTGGAGGAGCTGAGGGGTTTGCAGGATAAAGAGCAATATATTATAAAAGTGAAAGCGATCCTTAGCGGGTTCCTGCAGGAGAGTTGGCCAACATCCGGGATCTCGGGGGATGAGTTGGCAGATAGTCTCTACCGGAATACGCAGGATCAGGCTTTGGTGGAAGATGTACGAAATTTTTATTCCCGTTGCGACAGGCTGCTGTATGCTCCGTCGGATCTGGCGGAAGTGGATGCTTCTCTGGCGGGGATGGTCAGTTTAATCATTGAGCGGTGCGAAATCCATAAAAATATAAACAGATAACCATGACAAAAAGTGAAGCGCTGGAATTTCTGGAGTTACCGGAAACAGCTACGGACAGTGAGATCAAAATGAGGGTGGAAGACAAGCTGGCTTATTTTGAGAGATTGAGTGAAAAGGCTCCCAGTGATTTCCTGAAGAGGCTTCATGCCCGAAATGCGGCAAAAGTGAGTGAGATTCAAATGGCGTCGCGGAAATGGCCGTCTTATGTTCCGCCGGTGCAGGAGGTTATTACGCCGGAGCCTGTTGTTACGGCTGAACCGGAGCCAGTTGTTACGGTTGAACCGGAGCCTGTTATGGTGGCTGAACCGGAGCCTCCGTCTCAGCTGGATCCCCTTATGCAGCCGAATCCCGAACCTGAGTTTGTTCAAGAGGAGGCGGAAGAAGCTATTACGCCTGAAGCTGTCGACAGGGGTGAACCTATTGCTATGGATGAGCCGTTTGTTACGCCTGATCCAGTTATAGAGGCCGGGATTGCTGCTGAATTGGATCCTGTTGTTGAACCCGAAGTGGTTGCTGAGTCGATGGAGCGCGAGCCTGCGCCGGTTGCCTGGTTAATACGTCACACAGAAAATCAATCTGCCAAGACCTTCCCCTTATATCCGGGAAAAAATTTCCTGGGGAGGAAGCCCAGGCCTGACCTGGTCCCTTTCATCGAGGTGGAAGGAGATCCTTATATCAGCAAGGTCCATGCCGTCCTGTATGCGGAGAAAGCCGGCCTGTTTATTAGCGACCCTTCCGGGGAGGAAGGCAAGCCCAGCAAGAATGGTATTTTCATCAACGCGGATGACAACCGATTGACGGAAAAGACCCGGTTGAAAGAAAAGGATACTATCCAGATAGGCGTTACGAAGCTTATCTTGCGGTATAATAATAACCCTATTGTCAAGATGGTGCAGGAGGTGGAGGAACAGGATTATATGCATACGGTGGTGATTGATATTGCGTAAGGGGGGCTGGGGGGATGCATAGATTTCGTCGTCAAAAGTCAATTTTTCAGGAAAGATCGAACCGATGATCTGTCTTTTCTTTGCCGTTGTCTGAATGGGAACCAAGATTGGCGAAAATTTGGCATGATCCGCCGACAGTTTGTGCCCATTGAGCGATTCACCGGATCTTTTTTGTTTTTTGCATCCTAGCTTCAAGGTGAACTAATAAAATGAAGCTTATGGAACACCACCCACTTCTCCGGAGTTTTGAATACTCCATCCTGCATTCAGAGGACAATAATTCCCCGCATTACTTTCTTCAACGGGAAGACCGCAGGTCTTCGCCCTTGCCGCTGGTCAATGTCAGGATTGACTTTGAGCATGGAAATTTTTTCCTGGAAGGGAGCTGGATGTTTATGACGGCTTCCAATAAAAAAGTCCGGAAAAGGCGGGAAGCGGGGAAGCAGGAGTGGGTGAGGGTCGAAAGCGCCTTATATCCTTCCCTGCCCCTGGATCTGACGGATGAAAAAAGTGAAAATTATCATTTTTCCCTGCATGGGATCGTTCAGGACGATGTCATACTTGATTCCTGTTCGGGCAAGCTGACGGTGGAACAGATAAAATATACCGATGGCGGCGCAACGGGCGAATGGATGTTGACTTTTTATCTTTACAATATCGTCGAGAACGGGTGTGACATGAAATTTAACTTGCTCCTGTTTCCTGAACAGCATGATGGGGTGCTGAATTGAGTAAAGCTGGACTGATAAATATATTTCCTTGAAAGCCAATAAGATGCAGTCGGAAAGCTTATGGAAAGGTACCTACAGGAACGGACGGATAACTGTTTCCTGCTTTCTCATAGGTGTGTGGCAAACCGGCCTGCCGATGACTGTGTCCAATCCCCTAACTCTACTCTTTATTTCACAAATAGCTGACTGATGTCCTGGAAGGCCTTGAACTCAAGGGCATTGCCGGGCGGGTCAAGGAAGAACATGGTCGCCTGTTCACCGGGCAGGCCTTTGAAGCGGATATAAGGTTCGATGATGAAATGAATGGATCGTGCTTTCAGCGTACGTTCGAGGTCGTCTGGCAAAAGTTCTTTGCCTGCTATACCGTTGATTTGAAGGCTCTTGTTCACCAAAGAATTTAAACGCTTTCAAATCATTGATTTTGAAGACGTTTTTGTCTTTCATATTTTTTGCTGATCTTGTAAATAATTAATTTTCAGTACTTGCGTGGTTCGAGTTCTAAAAGGTCAACCTTATGGGAGATTGCGAACCAACAATAATAAGCGCCTACAATGAAAAAAAGATTATTCCAGGTTCTCTGCTTCCTTTGTTGTTCTGCGATCCTATGTGCCCAGAATCTTCAGATCAATGACATGATTGGGATGCGTAAGGCAGGAATTGAGCAAATCGACTCTACTATGAAAGAAAAAGGGTATGCGAAAAAAGTAGTTGCGCAAAATAGTGACTTTACGATTATTACCTATTTATATAATAATGTTGAGAACGGTTTGCTTGTCCAGCGAACCTTGCATTTTAGCAAGCGACCTAAAATCAGCTATAGTGAATTAGAATATGGCGTCTGGCAAAAAGAAGATGCACTGAATTGCATCGATCAGCTCATAAAGACAGGTTTTAAAAAAGCAAATCTATCGCTACCAGATATAGGCGCTAAGAGCTCATCTACATCTATGTTATACAGAAAAGGCAATAATAGCATATCCTACAGGGAACAAGATGACGGATCTAATCATACGATTTATATTTTCTCCATCAATAACACAGACTATAAATAATTGGATTAAAAGCGAGTTTTGTACCATCTCGTTCACCAAAGAAATTAAACGTCTTCAAGTCATTGATTTGAAGGTGTTTCTGTGACAAAATTGCTATCTTGTAAATATTTGAAAAATGAAATGGGCAAGAGGCTTACGTAAAAACCAATACAAGGAATTAAATGAACTGCTAATGAATGAATTTGGGAAGGACTTGTATACTAAAAAGAAAATTGATATTAAAAGGTAAACTTAATGAGGTTAAGAGAAAAAAAATTTTGAAATAAAATTATTTTGTATGCCTGCATATGTAATTGTGGACGTCTCTATTCAAGACCACAAAGAATACGAAGAATATAAAAAACTAACGCCCGCGACTATTGCCGCTTTTAACGGAAAGTTTGTCGCCCGTGGAGGACTGACACTAACATTAGAAGGCGATTGGAAGCCGGAAAGACTAGTTGTGCTGGAATTTCCGACTGTTGACCGAGCTAATGAGTGGTGGAATTCAGAAACATATTCTGAAGCTAAAGCTATTAGGCAGAGAGCAGCCACAACGAAAATGATAATTGTTGAGGGTGTGTAGCTTCGTAGGTTGAGCAGGCTGAATTCCTGAGCCTTCAAGTCATTGATTGAAGGTTTTTCTGCGTTCGGTAGTTTCCGTGATTTTAATTGTTATTTTGTAAGTGGTTTATTATCAAAGAATGTGCGATTCGAGTACCAGAAGTCAACCTGACTGTGTATTCGAATCAATACAACTTAAATCTTCAAACAGTATAAAGTAAATTATATATTAGTTTCATGAAACGAGTTTTACAAGTTATACCAATATTAATTCTTGGGCATTTTACTTTTGGGCAGACAAGGAAGCTGGATTTACCTATTAACCCATCAACAGGTCTAATATGTATACTTGATTCGGTAAAGGTAGGTGCCAATTACCCTGTTTCTGGAGCAAAGGAGCTTATTAGTAAATGGGGAGACTACACAGCCTATAACAATCCCACACAAAAGCTATTTGGCTATATCCAGAGGGAGAAAGAAGTAACTCTTGGTTTTTTATCAATATATGAGTATGAGACACAACGTGGGAAATTTTATAAAAGTGGGCAGCTCCAATACCTGGCAAAGAAAAATGGCAAAATAGATTCTAGTGATAAAACAAATGGAGATGTATCATTCAGAATAAATTTCGAGATCAAAGGCGAGTATATATTATTTGAACTTACTGATTTTTCTTATGCTGGTCTCAAAAATGAATTGGGGAAGTTTGAAGATCCATTAGTATTAGGACCGGATGGAGTACACTTTTTATCCGAAAAACAAAAACCGTGGAATAGGGTAAAAAAGGAATATTATGTGCGATTTCAGGTTATATGCGGAAATCTAAAAGAATTTATTAATATGCACTATCAATCCCCTGGCAAACCGATTCTTTTAACGGATTACAATAGAAATGATCACTCTTGATAAAATGGCTTTGCCAATAAATTCGGGTTTGCTATAACTAATTCGAAAATGCTTGTATTTCACTGAAGTTTTTTATCAGTCAACGGCGACGACATGCAGTTATAAATGAAGGCAGCAAACAAAGACGGGTCTATACTTTTGCAGACACTAAATGGAAAGGTAGATTTTACCTATCATTATTTTTACAACCGGTACAACGTTTTTGTACTTATCATTCCGGTTGGGGAAATCATTAAATCAAGGACAAGGATAAATATAATCCTTCATATATAATATGTTTAAAAATATTTGATCCAGCTTGCGAGCGGCTATTGCCTATAATATAATATATAATATAATAGATCAAAGCTTATGCAAATTCCCATGAATAATATGAAATAGCCATTATTTGACCGTACACTATGGATTGCTGAGGAATAAGTACATCTTACATTCAACCAATGAATAATAGGGTGAGCTGAGAGATTCGGACACTGACTGTATCGAAAACGGACAGACTTGGTGGGAACGCGACCATAATCAACAGATTGTCATCCTGTTTTGAAAATGGCTCCTTTTTGGTGGCGCTTTGGCATATCCTTCTAAACATGTTAAAAAGACAACTGCTTTTCGCGCTGCGCCGTCTCGGCCGGCATAAGCTCACTACGGGCATCAACCTCCTCGGCCTCACATTCGGCATCCTCGCCTGCGTGGTGATCTACTTGTATGTGGCCTTCGAATTCAGCTACGACAAATTCCACCCCGACGCCGATCGCATCTATCGGCTGGTGAATTCGGTACGCGGCCCCGGTATGCAAGCTGATGATGCGATGATGGCGGGACCCGTTGGCGCCGGTCTGCGGCATGAGACTACCGCCTTCAGCGCTGCTACCACCCTTTTTACCGACGACACCCGTGTGTTGATCCCGGTGGCGGGTAAGCCGGACCGGGTCATACCCGGAATCAGCGGCAACGAAACATATCACATCACCTTTGCGGACACGGACTACCTGAAACTCTTCCATTATCAGTGGCTGGCGGGCAATCCCGCGACGGCCCTGCAGAAACCTTTCTCCGTGGTGCTAACCGAATCGGAAGGGAAGCGCTATTTCCAGGGCGGAGCGCCTGAAGAATGGATCGGCCGTTCCGTCGTGTACGAAGATTCGCTGACGGTTTCCGTCACGGGCATCGTCAAAGACTGGGACCAGAATACGGACTTTGGCTTCAAAGACCTCATCTCCTATAATAGCCTCGAAAACAGCTTTCTCAAAACCAACATACAAGACTGGGACAGGGCAGGCAGCAATACCAATGTCTATGTTAAGCTGGCTCCCGGTATGACAGCCGCCCAGGCGAAACAGCAGTTATCCGCCTTCTTCCAAAAGCACTGGCATCTCCCTCCCGGATTCAAGATCACCCGGTCGCTGCAGCCGCTGTCGGACATCCATTTTAATTCTGCCTATAGTGACCCCTACGGCCGCCGGGCGCATAAACCGTCACTGTTCGCACTGGCCGGCATTGCCCTCTTCATCCTGGTGATTGCCGCTATCAACTTCATCAACCTGTCCACGGCGCAGTCCATATTACGGGCAAAAGAAGTAGGCATACGGAAGGTATTGGGCAGCAGCCGCGGCGGTCTTGTCCTGCATTTCCTGATCGAAACCGGTATCATCGTCCTTGCCGCCATGGCACTCGCGCTCTTACTCGCCAATCCTGTCATAAAAGTCTTACATGGCTTTATCCCCGAAGGCGTCAGGCTGCACAGCAATCCCGGCACCTGGCTCTTTATCGGGACCACGAGCCTGGTCACGTGTCTGCTTGCGGGCTGGTACCCCGCGCGGGCGCTGGCTTCTTTCCTGCCGGTGATCAGCCTGAAGGGACCTGGCGTCCAGCAGCTGAACTCAAAAAGTTATCTCCGCAAGGGGCTGATCGTCTTTCAATTCACGGTGAGTCTGCTTTTTATCATCGGCACGATGATGGTAGGTCGGCAGCTCCATTATATGCTCAACACCGATCTTGGCTTTAATAAAGACGCTATCGTCACGATCGATCTTCCCAGGGATCAGCCACAAAACCGGAAAGATGTGCTGGCCGCCGAGATCCGCCATCTCGCAGGTGTTCAGCAGGTGAGCCTCAATACGGCCAGCCCCCAGTCGACGAACCATATGATGTTCGGCACGTCGCTTGAATATAAGGGTGCCACGGACGTGAACATCCAACCCGGGGGTGATCTGATCGACACCGGGTATTTATCCTTATACGGGATGACACTTGTCGCCGGCAGGAATTTCCAACTTTCGGACACGGCGCGGAGGAATGTTCCCGCTTCAGCGTCCGCCCCCGCGCAACCCGCCTACCGGGCTTTCATTTTGAATGAATCGGCGGCAAGGGCGCTTGGTTTCAACCGGCCGGCCGATATCGTTGGTCGGCAGGTGCGCAGCGGTTTGGGCGGCATAACGGGCCCCGTAATCGGTGTAGTGAAGGATTTCCATTCGGACGATATGCATGAGAAGATCCGACCTTTTCTCTTCTCAACGGAAGCCGGTGGCGGTACCCAACTGAGCGTAAAACTTTCCAGCGACGGCGTCTCCGCCAGCAAGGTGAGTACACTGACCTCAAATATGGAATCGGTCTTTAAAAAAATATATCCCGGAACCCTGTTCCAGTCCCGGTTCTTCGACGAATCGCTGGAGCAGCTTTACACGGAGGAACGGCAGACGGCGCAGATCATGAACATCGCCACGGGCATCGCCATTTTTATTTCCTGTATGGGCCTTTTCGGTCTTGCGGCGTTCACAGCCAACCAGCGGACGCGCGAGATCAGCATCCGCAAGGTGCTGGGTGCCGGCGTTCCTCACCTGGTGTCGTTGCTGTCGCGGGAATTCATCGTCCTGGTGGGGCTTTCAACCATCATCGCCGCCCCGTTGGCGGCTTGGGGCATGCATCGGTGGCTGCAGAGCTTCGCCTATCGTACCTCGATGCCCTGGTGGGTCTTCGTGCTAGCAGGCATAGCAGCGACGGTGATTGCGCTGCTCACCGTCAGCTTTCAGGCTTTCCGCGCCGCCACCGCCAATCCGGTGAAGAGTTTGAAGGTGGAGTGATTTTGACCTTAGATTTGTAAGACTGACCTTTAACTTTTAATCCCTTTCTGTTGGGTCAAGTCTTGACTAA
>DASWFF010000103.1:0-50299 GCA_036394375.1 Puia sp. | reverse complement strand
TATCGTCTGGTTTGAGGAGGCAGTGCCGATGATCGGGGAGGCGGTTCCCCTGGTAAGGGCTGCCGATATCTTTGTCGTGGTAGGGACTTCCCTGGTGGTCTATCCCGCTGCCGGGCTGGTGGATTATGCGCTTCGGGGTATCCCCAAGTTCATTGTAGACAAAAAGATCCCCTATACATCGGCTATTCACAATCTCACCACTATCGAGCAGCCGGCTTCCCTCGGGGTGAAGGAACTGCAGGAAAAGCTGGCATACTTGCGCTGATGAGGGGGATGCCGGAAGGAGGGCAGATTTAGGCTTTTTCTAACAAAGAGTTGCCTAACATTGCAGGCAAATGGAGCTAATCAGAAAGATCTACTTATCACTCGGCCTGTTCTTCGTGGTGCAATGCTCCTTTTCGCAAGCGTCTCAGCCTGTTGAACAACTGATAGCCTATTCCAAAAGAAATACGCCAGCCGGTTATAGTCCCCGTCTCAATACACTGACGCTCACCCCCAAAGGGAATTTGCATTATCTGTTCCCGTTCTATCATGCTTTTAAAGACGAGGACAAATTTAAAAAGATCTATTCCGACAAAGGATATTACGATGAGCTGAGCCAGTATTTTTCTTTTGCCGGGGATTACCTGACGGCCCAGCAGTACCTGGTGAAAAGTTATGACAGCGTCGATGATGCCAACCGGCGGAAAATATTCAGGACGGTCGAGGGGATCAAAAATATCGAGCATGCCGATGCCCGGCGCTATATCAATTTCATCGCGAAGAGCAGCCGGGTGATCATGATCAACGAGGCTAATTCCAAGGCGCTGCACCGGGCTTTCGCACTGTCCTTATTGAGCGATCTGTACCGGCAGGGGTTTCGTTACCTGGCTATGGAAATGCTGAATAATTTCTCCAATCACACGCTGTCCAAACTTACTTTACATACGGGTTATTTCACAGCTGAACCGGTGGCCGGTGAATTGGTACGATCCGCCATCGCGATGGGTTATACGCTCGTATCCTATGAGGATACGGCCGCCTCCAAACATACGGTAGGGCAGAGGGATTCTATCCAGGCGCAGAATATATACAAGGTGCTTCAGGAGGATACGGCTGCCAGGATACTCGTGTATGCCTCTTATGCGCATATCAGTAAAAAGGTATCGCCGGATGGCTATATCCCGATGGGCCTGGCCTTTAAAAATCTGTCAGGTATCAATCCGGTCACTATCGATCAGACGGATATGACGGAAGAAAGTAATTTTGGGTATGGCCGTGTCTTTTACCAGGCTTATCTGCAAAAGTATCCGGAAAAGACCGCTTCGATCGCCCTGCTCAATAATGAGCCGGTGAATGTCACGGGTAATGAGCTGTATGATCTCTGCGTCATTCATCCTCCGGCCAGCTACCAGGATGGGAGACCGACCTGGCTGACGCTGGGAGGGACCAGGCAGCCTTTCTATGTAAAGCCGCCTTCCGTCAATACCTACTTAGTGCAGGCTTATTACCAGGATGAAATAGCGGGGAATGACAATAAGCCCTGGCAGCTGGTGCCTGCAGACCAGACCTATATTCCCAGCGGTAAGAAGAGTTATCTGCTCTACCTGAAAAAGGGAAAGTATACGGTGTTGTTCCGCGATATCGATTATCACATCCTCAGTACGCTGAATATTGAAGTTAATTAGGCGACCGATCTGCGACGGGCCCGGGTGGCGACAGCGATTAGTCCGAGGTCTTTTCTTCGAAGCGAATGCCTTTTTCCGCCAGTTCTTTCAGTACCGGCTCATAGATCTCCGGCAGGATGGGGATATGAAGGCCGGTGAGCCCTTGCATTTTTCCTTCCAGGATCAGTTTGGCGGCGATCCCCAGGGGTAGGCCTACCGTTTTCGCCATAGCGGTTTGAAGGGGATCTTCTCCTGTTACGATAAGGCTGCTGGTCTCCCGGCGGAGGGCGCCGTTCACGGTGTAGGTTATTTCGTGCAGCATGACGATCATATCCTTATCGCAGGGCTCCATTGCAAGCCGGGTCTCCAGCAGGTGCTGCAGGATATCGGCGGAGACCTGCGCTCCGGGGGGCACAGGGGTCTCATCGAAAAGACCCAGGAATTCCAGTTGTTGCCGGTTGCCGGCGTTGACAAAGGAGAGGATGGGGGCGGACCAGGCGGCAAAAGAGAGGCCGGAGGGGAGGCGGGTTTTGTCGTCGGCTAGTCCTGCCTTTACGATCGTTTTCCAGCCTTTGCAAAAATCCGGGTATCGCAACGTGGTCCGGATGAAGGTATCCGCTTCCTCCAGGCCGTAAACAGGAATATAAGACAGGGAATCCCTGTTGGGATACCAGCTAAGGTTATTTTTAATGCCCTCAATGGCGACTTCTTCACAATGCTCAAACAGGTCCGTGTAGTCGCGGGTGACGAGCTGACCGTTCTCCTTGTACCGGGCTCCTGCGGAGCCTGCCAGCACCACGTTGCGGGGATTCCAGCTTATTTTATAATGCCAGGGGTTATTGTCGCTCTCCGGGGCTACCAGTCCGCCTGTATGGGAACGGAAGGACAGGATACGGCCTTTCTTTTCCCGGATCCGATGGATCAATTGCATGGCGCTCATATGGTCGATCCCCGGATCGAGTCCCATCTCGCCAATAAACAAAAGCCCTTTTTCAAGAAGGGCGGGTTCGAGCGCTTTGATGGCAGGATCCAGGTAGGAGGCCGTGAGGAGGTCTTTATTCCATTTAACGCAGGAGACGGCTACGAGAAAATGGAGGGTCGGCGGGAGTAAGGAAATAACGATATCCGCTTCCCGGATCAGGTGTTCTCTTTCGGGCTCATTCTCTACCTGCAAAGCCCTGGCTGTTGCCTGGGGAGCTGCGCCGATCTTGGATTGGGCAAGGGCAAGATTGTTCTCTGCTACCACCAATTCCCAACCCCGGGAGGCCGTCTCCCCGATAAGATAATGGATCAGGCAGGTTGCCGATTTGCCGGCGCCAAACAAGAGTATTTTCTTCATATATATAACATTCATCTGTTGAATAGGCATCACAAGGTAAGACGTTTTGTTAAGTGACTATAAATGCATGCGCATTAAACCTTGCTGGCATAATTCTATCATAGTAGGAAAGGGCCGGTGACCGGAGGGTCGCCCGTCCATTTAAATTGATTCCTATGGACAGTTCCGCACCGGTAACAGCTGGCATTAAGCGATACAAGGGAAAATGGGAGGCCGATCAGGCTGCTCATTTGCTAAAAAGGACCTTATTCGGGGTCAAAAAAGAGGATCTTGACCACTTTCACAAAAAATCCCTGAAAAAGGCCGTTAAGGCACTGCTCTATACAGAAACCCCTCTTCCCGCTCCCCCCATTAATAATTACAATGACGATAAGTATACCGATCCGGAGATCCCGGCCGGAGAGACCTGGGTCACTTCCCTTAAGTACGATGGGATGAATAATGGTCGCCGGAAAAATTCATTTAAATCCTGGTGGCTGGGATTAATGATCTACCAGGACCGGAGCATCCGGGAAAAAATGGTGTTGTTCTGGCACAATCATTTTGTAACGGAAAGCAATACGGTAGACAACGCGCTGTTCTGTTACCAGTACAATGTGTTATTACGTCAGTATGCGCTGGGTAATTTCAAAGAGCTTGTCAAAGCGATGACCGTGGAGCCGGCCATGCTGCGTTATCTGAACGGATATGCCAATACCCGGAAAGCGCCTGATGAAAATTACGGAAGGGAATTGCAGGAGTTATTTACGGTAGGAAAGGGGCCCGGTTCCCATTACACGGAAGAAGATGTGAAAGCCGCTGCCCGCGTATTAACGGGTTATACCATCAATTACAAGACCTTTACATCCTCCTTTGATCCCAACCGGCATGATGATACGGACAAACAGTTCTCTGAGTTCTATGATCACCGGATCATCAAGGGAATAAAAGGAAAGGAAGCCAGGGCCGAACTGGATGAATTGGTGGATATGATCTTTGCTCAGGAGGAAGTGTCCCGGTTTATCTGCCGTAAGCTCTACCGGTTCTTCGTCTATCATACGATCGACGGGGAGACGGAGAAAAATGTAATAGAACCGCTGGCGACCCTGTTCCGGAAGAAAAATTACGAGATCCGGCCGGTGCTGGAAAAACTCTTCAGCAGCCGCCATTTTTTCGATCCGGCGAATTATGGCAGTATGATCAAGAGCCCGGTGGACTTTACGGTGGGATTGTGCCGGGAATTCAATATTGTTTTCCCGGATGCGCAGGACTATATGGATCAGTACGGGTTCTGGGAGCAGCTACGCAATCAGGCGGCCGGGCTGCAGCAGAATATCGGCGATCCACCCAATGTAGCCGGCTGGCAGGCCTATTACCAGGAGCCGGAGTATGATAAGCTTTGGATCAGTTCGGACACGCTGCCCAGGCGTAACCAGTTTACAGACCGGATGATCAATGGCGGTTTTGCCCGAAAGGATAAGAAGATCGTTATTGACCCGGTGGCTTTTGCCGCTGGTCTGCCCAGTCCGGAGGATCCCGATCAGTTGATCAGCGGAGCGGTCCGGGCGTTGTACCGGGTAGAGCTGCCGGCGGAACAATTACATTTTATCAAGACCAATATTCTCTTGTCAGGGCTGGTAGGGATGGCTTCCGATCATTACTGGACGATGGCCTGGCAGGCTTATCAGGCCAATCCTACGGATAAGAACAATAAGAATATTGTGCCGAATAAGTTAAAGTTATTATTTAAGTATCTGATGGATTTACCTGAATATCAATTGATGTAGCTCTTCCAGAAAGGGGGTAAATATATTAAACGGAATATATGAAAAGAAGAGATTTTCTCCTGCGCACGATGCCTTCGGTGTTATTGCCGTCGCTGATAAATGGCTTTTCCATCCGGGCACTGGCCGCATCCCCCCTGGCGCAGGCGGCAGGGGGACTGAACCGGGATCAGGTATTGATCCTTGTACAGCTCAACGGAGGCAATGATGGTTTAAATATGGTGATCCCTTTGGAATTCTATGATGCTTATCATGCGGCAAGGGCCAATATTGCTATCCCCGAAGACAAGATCCTGCGGCTGAATGGTTTTGATAAGACGGGGCTGAATCCGGCCATGCCTGAATTACAAAGCCTGTTCAATGAGGGAAAACTGACCATTATCCAGGGGGTGAGCTACCCGCAGCCCAATTTTTCACATTTCCGGGCCACCGATATCTGGCTTTCGGGAGCAGATACGGGGCAGATCCTGCCTACAGGCTGGGCCGGGCGGTATCTGAATGAGCAGTATCCCCATTTTCCGGAGGATTATCCCAACCGGAATATGCCGGATCCTTTGGCCATACAGATCGGGTCGCTGGTATCTCCGGCGCTTCAGGGACCTGCTTTAACGATGGGAATGGCGATCAGCAATCCGAATAGTTTTTATGACCTGATCAATGACCGGGCGGCAGCGGCTCCGGCTACCAGGGCGGGAGATCAGCTGGCTTATATCCGGGAGATGTCGGTGAAGACGGATCAGTATGCGGGGGTGATCAAGGCGGCTGCGCAGAAGGTGACGAAACAATCGGATAAATATCCTGCGGCGGGGAAGAATCCCCTGGCAGATCAATTGAAGATCGTGGCCCGGCTGGTGGCGGGCGGGTTGAAGACAAAGATCTACCTGGTGAGCATGGGGGGATTCGACACGCATGCCAAACAGACGGATGCCACTGATACGACCACGGGCAATCATGCGAAGCTGCTGGGGAAGCTGTCCGAAGCTATTGGCGCTTTCCAGGATGATCTCTGCCTGCTGCAGGTGGAAAAGCGGGTGACTGGTATGACCTTCTCTGAATTCGGCAGGCGTATAAAATCGAATGCGAGCGGGGGGACGGATCATGGGACGGCAGCGCCCGTATTACTTTTTGGAAGCGGCTTACAGCCAGGCATTATCGGGAGTAATCCAATATTACCTGCCAATGCCACGGTCAATGACAATATAGCCATGCAATATGATTTCAGGGCTTTGTATGCCAGCCTGCTGGAAAAATGGCTGGGCGTGGACCGGGCGGCGACGGCTTCGGTCTTATTGAAGGAATATCCGTTGTTGCCGATTATTCAGAATACCTAAAATCCAAGCCGGAGTTTTTATCTTTGTAATCTCCTCTCGCCCATATCTTTTTCTACTCCGGGGCCTATAGTTACTTCTTCAAAACAGGCATTCCGATAAGGCTTTTTAGCTTCGACATGTACTTGCCAACGTCCGGGATGCATGGTCGAGAGATAATATTCTCCATCGCTGCCTGCCATTTTGATTGAATCATTACCCTGGACGGCCCAGACTTTATCGGCTTCCTCCGCCGGCAATATAGTTACATGAAGTGAACATGTCTGTAACAGCTTGACCGCATGTACGCTGGTAACTCCTATCAGCACCAGACATAATTGGACCATTGCATTTCTCATACCAGTTCGATTTTTAGCGTTCATAATTAATTAATACAGCTACTAATCAGTAATCAGGTGCGGGTGTGCATGCTGAAACAGGTTATTAATTAAGAAATTGAACAGGTGGCGGGTTCAGGAATGGTACATTTTCAACTACTATGCCAAATGAGAAGAAATATTAGAAAAAATGTTTTATTTATTTGTTAATGAGTCGAATAATGAATCAAAGGGCCGAATAGGATAACCCTAATTCTTTTGAATTAACGAGGGTGATCTTATATTGAACTTTGATACCGCGCGAACTATTAGGGGCTTCCTGCATGAGCGCAGATCCGGGGCCGATACTACGGAAATAGAGATTCTCCGTCTTAAATACTTTTTTGTTGGCTTGTATGTATTGAACTTCCACGACTACCAGATCCAGGGGATAGATAGACTTATTGCTGACCGTTAACTGAACTCTGGAGATCCCTCCGAATGTACCTACCGTATAATCATTGGTACCTACGGACACGAGGTTGGAAAGGTTGTTCCGGATGACATCTTTATCGATCTTGTCGATCGACATATCGGCCCGGTGACTGGCTTCCCGGCGGACAACGGGAAGCAGGGTCATAGCAGAATCTTTAACAGGAGAAGGCGGAGCGGATTGGGCCTTCTGAGAGGACTGTAAAGATCTCTCCCTGATACCGACGGGCTTTTTGGGGGCGCTGACAATAGCCGTTCCCGTTTCTGTCAGATTGGCTGTATGGGTCGAATCTTTGACAGGAGCCTGAACCTGCCTGACAGGGGCAGCCGAAGAAGCGGATAAGCTGCCGGTAGCATGATCCACAGGTGGGGGCGGATTAACCGGGTCCTTTTTTGCAGCAATCTTTTGTGTGAATCCCAGGCTATCCTTGTTAATGGATAATCCGATGAAAACACCTGCGGCCAGTAATGCCAACACACATAGTACTACCGCAACGGGCTGCAGGATATTCGACCCATTGCGTCTTTTCCCGGTACGGGGCATTATTTCTACACCGGCATTCGGGTTCCCGTGGGCCTTAGCCAATTTTTCCTCAGGGAGATCCGTGCTGGCCGGTAAAGGGGATTGTTCGGGTGAGGCGGGGATGTAAGCATTACCGGGAGAGATGGGCCCGTAAGACGAAAAGGGCCTGTCCTGGTCCTGGATGACGGCGGGGGATTTGACGCTTTCCCTGGGGGCCGGGTCCTTCGCGGATACGCTCTTACCTGCCGGCAGGGTGACATAAATAATCCTTTTCCCGGAAACGGCGGAAGGCTCTCCTGAAAAAACAGAAGATCCGGCCTGCTTAAGTTGAACGGTTGTAGTGGTAACAGAAGAATGGTCAGAAGCATTATTTTCCTGGGAAGGCTTCTTATAAAAACGATCGAAGGGCTGTTCTTCTACGGCGGGAGCGAAAGAGCTTAGTTCTTCCACTTCAGAGGGGTATCTCCAGGCAGCGCTCTTATTTTCCACCCAGACAAGATCATACGCTTTCAGGCCCTTTGCCTTTAATTCATCAAAGGAGTAGGGACCGCTTTCCTTATTATCACGCAACAACAAATACTTCGTCATCCAAGTGCCGGTTAAGAGGTATAGAATATTCGATAAAAATCAAAGGGATATGGATAACAATAGCAAATTTTTCGCCGGATATTGTGAATAGTAAGTTATTCCTGGTAGGCTATTCAAAGGGGTTGCTGAGACAAATTTAGCATTTCTATTAATATTATTATAGTCCGGGCTAATCTTTCTGGTCAGATTTGTTAATATTATCGATCTTACCGAAATTAGCCGCCCGGGACCGATCGGCCCCGGGTCTCGGGTTAAATAACTCCCGGACCGACTAAAACGTTTTAACTTTCAAACAGAAAAATGAACGATATGGATGCTGCTATACAGGAAAAGGTGGATTTATGGCTCAAAGGGAACTATGATCAGGCTACGAAGGATGAAATCGGCCGTTTGCAGCAGGAAAATCCTGCAGAACTCACGGAGAGCTTCTATCGAAATCTTGAATTCGGCACCGGCGGCTTAAGGGGGATCATGGGCATCGGTACGAACCGGATAAATAAATATACCGTGGGGATGGCCACCCAGGGTTTCGCTAATTATCTGAATAAGTCTTTTCCCGGCCAGGAAGTGAGGGTCGCCATTGCGCATGACAGCCGGAACAACAGCCGTTTTTTTGCCGAGACCACCGCTAACATATTCGCAGCCAATGGAATAAAGGTCTTTTTATTCCAGTCCCTCCGGCCTACGCCTGAACTGAGCTTTACGATCCGTACGTTGCATTGCCAGGGTGGGGTGGTCTGTACGGCTTCTCATAATCCCAAAGAATATAACGGTTACAAAGCCTATTGGGATGATGGAGGACAGCTGGTGCCCCCCCATGATAAGAATGTCATAAAAGAAGTGGAAAAGATCGCTTCAGTAGATGCTGTGAAATGGAGTGGGGGGGATGCGAATATCACCATGATCGGAAAAGAGATGGACGAAGCCTATATCAGCATGGTCAGGGACCTGAGTGTCTACCCGGAGATTATTGAAAAACAACACAATCTGCGTATTGTATATACTCCAATCCATGGTACGGGGATCAAGCTGGTACCGGAAGTGCTGCAGCGGTTTGGCTTTAGCAACGTGCATGTGGTAGATGAGCAGGCTACTCCGGATGGCAATTTTCCAACGGTGATCTATCCCAACCCGGAAGAAAGTGAGGCGATGAGCATTGGGCTGAAAAAAGCAAAACAGATCGACGCAGATATCCTGCTGGGAACGGATCCCGATGCGGATCGGGTGGGGATCGGGGTGAAGGACAAGAAAGGGGACTGGGTCCTTGTAAATGGCAACCAAACGGCTGTGCTGGCTTTCAATTATATGATTGAAGCCCGGAAAGCGAAAGGGATCGCGCAGGCTAATGACATGGTAGTCAAGACGATAGTAACTACCGATCTCATTGAGAACATAGCTAAGCGCTATGATATCAAATGTCACAGCGTACTTACCGGATTTAAATATATCGCGGAGCTGATCAAGGAGAAAGAAAGGACGGAGCATTATGTCATCGGGGGAGAGGAAAGCTATGGTCTGATGATCGGCGACCGTATCCGGGACAAGGATGCCGTCAGTGCGGTTGCCCTGCTCTGTGAAATGGCCGCTTATGAAAAGGATAAGGGCCGGAGCCTCTATGATAAGCTGATCGAGCTATACGTCCAGTATGGTTTTTATAAGGAGTCCCTTATTTCTATCACCAAGAAAGGGATGAACGGACAGAAGGAGATAGCCGATATGATGAGCGCCTACCGCAGGAATCCTCCGGCGGCCATCAATGGCTCTCCGGTCGTTCAATTACTCGATTATAAGTTAAGGACCGGCAAAAATCTGCAGACCGGTGAGTCCTGGCCTATCCAGCTTCCGGAGTCCAATGTGCTGCAGTTTATCCTGGAAGACGGAAGCAAGATCTCTGCCCGTCCTTCCGGTACAGAGCCTAAGATCAAATTCTATTTCAGCGTGCATACCAGGCTCGATAATGCCGCGGATTTCGATCGGGTGCATGCTTCTTTGAATGCGCGCATCGACGGAATTATACAGGATATGAAGTTGAAATAACGGCTGAATAGCGCGTCTAACCGATTGTATATGTTTAAAAAAATATGCTTGCTCGCCTTCGCCCTGTTGGGAACTTTTTCCCTTTGGGCGCATGTGCGCTTACCCGTGCTTTTTGGAGATAATATGGTCCTTCAGCGGGACAAGCCCATTGCCGTATGGGGATGGTCGGACGGGGGAGAAAAGGTAACGGTACAATTCAACCGGCAATCAAAAGCTACGAAAGCCGACAAGAAAGGCCATTGGATGATCCACCTGGATCCCGAGCCGGCCGGCGGCCCTTTTCAACTCATCGTAAAAGGAAAAGACCAGGTAACCTTGTCCAATGTTCTGGTAGGGGAGGTATGGATCTGTTCCGGGCAATCCAATATGGAAATGCCGATAGAGGGCTGGGGCAAAATAAATAATTACCTGGAGGAGATCGCCGCTGCCGATTATCCGTCCATCCGCCATTTTAAGGTGCCCAATACCGTCAGTACGACTCCGAAGGACGATCTTCCCGGGGGAGACTGGAAAATATGCAGCAGGGAGACGGCCGGTAATTTTAGTGCAACGGCTTATTTTTTCGCCCGTGAATTAGTTCGTCAGCTGCATGTTCCGGTCGGGCTGATCAACACATCCTGGGGAGGAACGCATGTGGAGACCTGGACCAGCCGGGGAGCTTTTGAACAAAGCGAGGAATTCAAAAGTATGATCGCCACCTTACCGTCGGGGGATGGGCTAACGGCTGCTGCCGGGGAAAAAAAGGCAGCGTTGCTTAAGACCATTACTACCTTACAGGGATCCTTACCCGCAATGGGCGAGGAGGCGCAGTATAAAGATGCGGCCTATGCCGATGACCGCTGGGCTCATATGAAATTGCCGGGTCTCTGGGAGCAGGCCGGACTGGGACTTAATGACCTGGATGGAATCGTGTGGTTCCGCAAAACGATCGGGGTAGCGGAGGAAGATGCCGGTAAGCCGGCTGTCCTGGAACTGGGAAAGATCGACGATGCGGATGAAGCTTATATAAACGGGGTGAAGGTGGGAGCTACCAAAGGTTATAATGAAGCTCGTCATTATACGATCCCGGCAGGAGTGCTGAAGGCTGGGAAGAATGTGATTGCCGTAAGGGTAGAGGATACGGGCGGCGGAGGGGGGATCTATGGAGAGCCGGGAGAGCTGAGCTTTACGATTGCCGGAAAAACGATTCCCCTGGCCGGGGACTGGTCTTTTCGTATTGTTACGGTCTCCATCAGCAATTCGGTTAATCCTAATAACGCACCCACTTTACTGTTCAATGCGATGGTGAGTCCCCTCATTCCCTATACGATCCGGGGGGCCATCTGGTACCAGGGAGAGGCGAATGCGGGGCGGGCCTATCAATACCGGAAGGCGTTTCCTTTGTTGATCACAGACTGGCGGGGACGCTGGGGATTGGGAGATTTTCCATTCTATTTTGTAGAGTTATCCAGCTGGAATGCTAATAATGGCAATAGTGCCCAGGGTAGTACCTGGGCGGAACTGAGGGAGGCGCAGGCAATGACACTCGCTCTTCCCAATACCGGGATGGCAGTGACGACCGATATCGGCAATTCCAAAGATATCCATCCGAAAGACAAGCAGGATGTGGGGTGGAGGCTGGCGGCCATCGCCCTGAACAATTGTTATGGGCAAAAGGCGGAATACAGCGGTCCTGTCTATCAATCCATGCAAACGGAGGGAAATAAGATCATTTTGACTTTTACGCATACGGGTAGCGGGTTGGTGGTGCATGATAAATATGGTTATCTCAAAGGGTTTGAGATCGCCGGGTCCGATCAGCAATTTTACTATGCCCGGGCCATGGTCCAGGGGGATAAGGTGGTAGTGTGGCAGGACGGAGTAAGTGCCCCTACAGCTATCCGTTATGGATGGGCCGATGATGCCGGGGAAGGGAATTTCTTTAATAAGGAGGGGTTTCCTGCGTCGCCGTTCCGGACCGATCAGTGGAAGGGAATTACGGAAGAAGGGAAGTATGAGGTGGGGAAATAATTTTTTTTGGTGCATTGAAATAAATTGTAGGTTTGAATTCTAAATCGAATAAGACAAATTATAAATACACCCATTGAGGTGAAACATTAGGGGGTAATGACCTCAGCCAAATAAGGACTACCAGTAACGGTGGTCCTTATTTTTTTGTATATAACCCAAGCAATTGATCGATATGCATCTGGAAAGATATGAGTTCGAAGTGAAAGGTAACCGATATGATTTTGTTAGCCAAGGCCCTAAGGGAGAAATTAAAAAGGCTGTGTTCTATTATAAAGTGCGAGAAACTAAACATCCCCTATATAATCTTTCCTTCGGGGATTGGAATGAAAAAATAAATTGGATTGATGATCGTGTTGTCACGAATAACGGAGACAGGGAAAAAATACTGGCGACGGTTGCCGCCACAGTAGTTAATTTCACGAATCAAAACCCTGATGCTTTCATATTTGCCGCTGGCAGCACGCCATCCAGAACAAGGCTATACCAAATGAGCATTGCATCATTTTTAACAATAATTTGTTCTCTTTTTGAGGTAGACGGTTTTTTCCGGAATAGATGGCAATCCTTTCAGACCGGGTATAACTATAGTGCCTTCTTATTAAGACCAAGAAATTTATTATCTTTATAACCATAATAATTATTTTATGTCAGAGACAAAAATTATTAGAACTGCCTTAGATCCTACTCCTTCGGTAGTCAACAGCGGTATACCCGATGACTACGAGTGGGAGAAAAATCCTATTTTTCTCCAAAGGCTTGCAGAAGCCGAGCCATACATCCAGGCATTCATCAGACAGTACGGAACTCCCGACAAGCTTACCGAAGAAATGAAATAACCCCGGCGCACGCAGCTCATTCCTTACACGATCTTTACAGGCTTCTAGGTATCTTATTTAGTAATCCGGTTTTTGGAAGAGGCCCCGCCCCGCAGGCGGGGCCTCATGAATGCTATTTTTTTATTGTTATCTATCAACGGTAACGTGTGACCGCATTTCGACGGCGGCTTCCGTCATGGCGATGAGCGCGGTGCGGGTTTCCGACCAGTTGCGTGTCTTCAGGCCGCAATCCGGGTTTACCCAGAGATGGTCAGCGGGGATAACTTCTTCCGCTTTTTTCAGCAGCAGAAGGATTTCTTCTTTGGAAGGCACCCGGGGCGAATGAATATCATATACGCCGGGGCCGATATCATTCGGGTATTTGAAATCGTGAAAAGCATGCAAGAGCTCCATTTGTGACCGGGAGGTCTCGATGGTGATCACATCGGCGTCCATGTCGGCGATGGCTTGCAGGATATCGTTGAATTCCGAGTAACACATATGTGTATGGATCTGCGTCGTATCGGCCACGTTGCTGCTGCTGATCTTAAAGGCATCGACGGCCCATTGGAGGTACTCATTCCATTTCTCTTTCCGGAGCGGCAGACCTTCCCGTATGGCAGGTTCATCGATCTGTATGATCCGGATGCCGGCCGATTCCAGATCCGTCACTTCATCCCGGATCGCCAGGGCGATCTGCCAACAGGTGTCTTTGCGGGGCTGGTCATCCCGGACAAAGGACCATTGCAGGATCGTCACCGGTCCGGTGAGCATGCCTTTTACCCAACGGGAAGTGAGGGATTGTGCATAGGCGGTATATTCGACGGTCATGGCTTTTTTCCGTTGTACGTCGCCATAGATCACCGGGGGTTTCACGCAACGGCTGCCATAACTCTGTACCCATCCATTGCCGGTGAAAGCAAATCCTTCCAGCTGCTCGCCAAAAAATTCCACCATATCATTCCGTTCGAACTCCCCGTGTACCAATACATCCATGTTGATCTCTTCCTGCCATTGCACGACGGAACGGATCTGTTCCCGGATATACTCATCATATGCGGCAGCGGTTATTTCACCGTTCTTCCATTTAGCCCGGGCGGCCCTGACTTCTTTGGTCTGGGGGAAGGAGCCGATCGTGGTGGTGGGGAACAGGGGCAGTCGCAGGCTCTCTCTCTGCAATTCTTTGCGGACAGGGTATCCGCTCTGCCGGTGCAGGAAGGATTCCCGGACCTCTCTTGCCCTTTGCTGTACAGAAGGCTGGTGAAGCAGTGGAGATTGCCTTCTGGCGGCAAATAGCTGTTGGTTCTCCTGCAGGGCTTTTGTAGCTTCTTCGGGAGGTTCTTCGGTAACTAATTGTTTCAGGGTTGCCAGTTCCAGGGTCTTCTGGCATGCAAAAGCCATCCAGCTTTTGATGGTCGCGGAAAGGGAGACCGTGACGGGTTCAAGGTCCAGGTCGCAGGGGCTATGTAGTAAAGAGCAGGAAGGGGCGATCCATACTCTTTCCATTCCTAACTGTCCGATGGCGGCCTGGATAAGGATCAGGGATTTTTCCAGTTCATTTTTCCAGATGTTGCGGCCGTCCACGACACCCAGGGACAAAGATATTTCCGGTTTGGAACGGATAGCTGCCAGGACTTCTTCCAATTGCCAGGGCGCCCGGGAGAGGTCTACATGTAAGACGCAGGGGGAGAGGGAGACTGCCAGGGTCAGGTTGTCCCGGAGAGCTTCGAAGTAGGTGCCGAGGATAAATTTTAACCGGGGGAATTTTCGCCGGATGGCCTCATAGGCTTTTTCGAAGGCGGACCGGGCTTGCGGGTCCAGGTCCATCGCGAGGAAGGGTTCGTCGAACTGTACCCAGGGGGCATTTTGCTCTTCCAGTGCGGCCAGGATGTCAAAATAGACGGGAAGAAGCCGGTCCAGGAGCTCGAGGCGATGGAATCCCGGCTCTTTCTCTTTGCCCAGCAATAGGTAGGATACGGGGCCAATGATCACCGGCTTGGTAAGGATACCTTCCTGTTTGGCTTCGATGAATTCATGAACGATCTTATTCGACAGGAGCTTAAAGGATTGTTGCCGGCGGAATTCAGGGACGATATAATGGTAGTTGGTATCGAACCATTTGGTCATTTCCATGGCGGGCACGTCGATAGTCCCGTCTTGGTATCCTCTGGCCATGGCGAAGTAGAGGTCAAGGTCGCTTCGGGTCTCATCGAGCAAGATGTCCTGGTATCTTTCCGGAATGGCTCCCACGGTAAGGGTCATATCCAATACCTGGTCATAGAAGGAGAAGTCGTTGGAGGGGATCCAGTCGATGCCTGCGGCTTGTTGAAGGCGCCAGTTAGACTTTCGGATCTCTTTACCGGCATAGCTCAATTGCTGTTGTGTGATCTTGCCCTGCCAGAATTGTTCATTGGCTTTTTTCAGTTCTCTGTTACTACCAATTCGCGGGTAGCCCAAGTTGTGCGTTTGCATTGTAAATGGTTTTTGATGAATAAAAAAGCCCTTTACGCTTATGACGCTTATGCGGGGAGAAAAGATCAACCAAAAAATACCGACAGGAAATAGCAAACCAGGAGACTGCGGGGCAGGCTGGATCGTTCCGGACCAAGGGATGGTCCGGATTTTACTGGCAGGGATGACTTTATTCCGCGAAAGCATCCTTTTATAAATGAGGCAAGTCTCCTGGCTTGTAACATTTTATCCGTTCTTCTCATCCGCCGGCGGGCGGACAATGAACATTGTTTGGATAAAACTGCTGAGTTACTTACAGTTGCGCGACAGCCCATGATTTGCACATGGTTCCTTTTTAATCACCTGCCGGCTGGCTATGTGGCCAACTGGCAGGTGAACCTGATTTATGTAAAAGTTAAAATGTAAAAGAGCGGTGATTGCAATTGTTGATTAGGCGCTGCAGGTGACGCAACCGTCTTCCATGCTGCAGGACGGACCATCCGTCACTTCTTCTCCATTTCCTTCGATGACCTTCATATTGTGTTGATTGACAAGAGGCTCCACCATCTTGCCCCCTTGCTTCTCTACCGTAAACTGTACGGCCTGCGAAGCAGCCTGGGTGCGAAGGTAGTACATGCCGGTTTTCAGCCCGCTCTTCCAGGCGTAGAAGTGCATGGAGGTGAGTTTGCTTGCCGAGGGTGTCTCGACGAACAGGTTGAGGGATTGTGACTGGCAGATATAAGCTCCTCTGTCGGCGGCCATATCGATAATATTGCGTTGTTTGATCTCCCAAACCGTCTTATAGATCTCTTTTATGGAATCGGGGATCTCTTCGATCTGCTGGATAGAGCCGTTGTGGAGGATGATCTTATTTTTCATGTCATCATTCCAGAGGTTCAGCTCTACAAGATCTTTCAGCAGGTGCTTGTTCACCACGACGAATTCTCCGCTCAGTACTCTTCTGACATAAATGTTGGAAGTATAGGGCTCGAAACATTCGTTGTTACCCAGGATCTGGGAAGTAGAGGCCGTTGGCATCGGCGCTACCAGCAAGGAGTTACGTACGCCGAATTTAATGACTTCGTCTTTCAGGCGATACCAGTCCCAGCGGAGGGTAGGTTCTACATTCCACATATCGAACTGGAAGATACCCTTGGAGGCGGGGGAGCCGGGGAAGGTCTGATAAGCGCCTTCGACCTTTGCCAGGTCTTTGGAAGCCGTCATGGCGGCGAAATAAATGGTCTCGAAGATCTCTTTGTTCAATTTCTTTGCCTCATCGCTTTCGAAGGGAAGGCGCAGTAAGATGAAGACGTCCGCCAGTCCCTGTACGCCCAGTCCGATAGGACGGTGTTTCAGGTTGGAGTTACGGGCTTCTTCGATGGGATAATAATTATGATCGATGATCTTATTGAGGTTCTTGGCGACCTCATAAGTGACTTCGTATAATTTATCGTGATCGAATTTGCCGTTGATCACATAGCGGGGCAGGGCCAATGAAGCCAGGTTGCAGACCGCTACTTCATCCGGGGCGGTATATTCAATGATCTCGGTGCAGAGGTTGGAGCTCTTGATGGTGCCCAGGTTCTGCTGGTTGCTTTTGCGGTTAGCCGAATCTTTGTATAAGAGATAGGGAGTGCCAGTCTCGATCTGTGCATCCAGGATGGCGAACCAGAGGTCCTGTGCTTTGATCGTTTTGCGGGCACGGCCTGGTTCCGATTCGTATTGATTGTACAATTTTTCAAATTCCTCTCCCCAGCAATCCGCCAGGCCCGGCGCTTCGTGCGGGCAGAACAGGCTCCAGGTTCCGCCGGCTTCTACGCGTTTCATGAACAGGTCGGGGATCCACATAGCATAAAAGAGGTCTCTGGCTCTCAGTTCATCCTTGCCATGGTTCTTACGGAGGTCCAGGAAAGCGAATACATCGGCATGCCAGGGTTCCAGGTAGATGGCGAAAGCGCCTTTGCGTTTGCCGCCGCCCTGATCTACATAACGGGCGGTATCATTGAACACGCGCAGCATGGGGATGATGCCGTTGCTGGTGCCGTTGGTGCCTCCGATATAGGAGCCGGTGGCGCGGATATTATGAATAGAGAGCCCGATGCCGCCTGCGCTCTGGGAGATCTTGGCTGTTTGTTTGAGGGTATCGTAGATTCCGTCGATGCTGTCATCCTTCATGGTGAGCAGGAAGCAACTGCTCATCTGGGGTTTGGGCGTACCCGCATTGAAAAGGGTGGGGGTAGCGTGTGTGAACCAGCGCTCGCTCATCAGGTGGTAAGTCTTGATGGCGTTGTCGATGTCTTCCTTGTGGATGCCGATAGCCACGCGCATGTACATGTGCTGGGGGCGTTCCACTACTTTTCCGCCTACTTTCAGCAGGTAGGATTTCTCCAGGGTCTTGAATCCGAAATAGTCGAAACCGTAATCGCGATCGTATATGATGGTAGAGTCCAGTAATTCGGCATGCTGATCGATGATCTCCCAGACATCATCGGACAGTAAGGGAACCAGCTTGCCGGTCTTGCTGTCCGTGCATTCGTACAGCAGCTTCATCGTATCGGAAAAACTTTTGATGGTGTTCTTGTGCAGGTTGCTAACGGCTATCCGGCTGGCCAGTAAGGCATAGTCAGGATGTTTCACGGTAAGGGAGGCGGCAGTCTCCGCGGCAAGATTGTCCAGCTCGGTAGTCGTTACGCCATCGTATAATCCTTCGATCACTTTCTTAGCGACATCGATGGAGTTAACGAAGCGTCTGTCCAGGCCATAGCACAGTTTTTCTATACGGGCGGTGATCTTGTCGAATTTCACGGATTCTCTTTTTCCGTTCCTTTTGTTGACGAACATATATAATAGATTTAATAGGTTTGCTTGCGCTAAAAGTCTTCTTCCAGGCTGAAGGTCTGGGATTCTTTTCCGGACATGACTCCCGATTTCTGGTAATCGCCGACTCTCTTCTCGAAGAAATTGGTCTTCCCCTGCAGGGAGATCATTTCCATGAAATCGAAAGGATTGGTGGCATTGAACATTTTCGGGTAGCCCAGCTCGCCCAGCCATCTGTCGGCGACGAATTCAATGTATTGCTGCATGAGTTTGGCATTCATGCCGATCAGGTCTACGGGAAGAGATTCGGATACAAATTCTTTTTCGATCTTCACGGCATCGCCGATGATGGCGAAGACCTGTTCCTGGGAGAGCTTGGTATGTTCCAGCATGCTATAGAGCAGGCAGGCGAATTCGCAATGCAGTCCTTCGTCCCGGCTGATCAGTTCATTGCTGAAGGTCAGCCCCGGCATCAGGCCTCTTTTCTTCATCCAAAAGATGGAACAGAAGCTACCGCTGAAGAAGATGCCTTCCACGGCGGCAAAGGCAACGAGTCTTTCGGCAAAACTACCGTTCTCGATCCACCGGAGGGCCCATTCGGCTTTTTTCTGTACGGCGGGCACCGTCTCGATGGCATGGAAAAGGCGGTATTTTTCCTGGGGATCTTTTATGTAGGTATCGATCAGTTGCGCATAGGTCTCGCTATGGATATTCTCCATCATGATCTGGAAACCGTAAAAGCAGCGTGCTTCGGGAAGCTGCACTTCGCTCATAAAGTTTACAGCCAGGTTCTCGTTCACGATACCGTCGCTGGCGGCAAAAAAGGCCAATATATGGGAAATGAAGTGGCGCTCACCATCATTGAGCCGGGCCCAATCCTGTGCATCGCCGCTCAGGTCGATCTCTTCGGAGGTCCAGAAGCTGGCTTCATGCTTCTTATACATTTCCCATACCCTGGGGTAGTTAATAGGGAGAATGACGAATCTGTCCTTGTTCTCCTTCAATAAAATTTCATTCCCGTTCTCCATTGTCAAATAGATTGCAGATTAACAACTTGTGCGCGCCGACAGATAGTTTCCGATTAAAAATCCAGATAGTTCCGAAAAACTCAGATAATTCCGATAATAACGAATCCTTTGCCGAACCCCATTCGGGGAGGTCCTAACATAACCGTTAAAGGCAGCTCTCCCGGGATGGGAGGAGTTTAACAGCAATTTCAAGATCTAACACGAAAATAACATAGCCTGATAAAAAACAATGGTAAGTTTATCCACTAAGTGTGCATAGTTTTTGGGACAACTTTCGGAGGCCTTATTGGCATTCGGTTTGTGGGTAAGAAAGCCCTGTTTTCAAGGGTTTGCGGCTAAAAGGGGGCTGATAAGTGCTGCCAGCATGAGGTATTCCCCCAGACTGTGTTCGAGGCCTGTCAGACTGGTGTTGATAATATTCAGGCCCAGGCCGGTCAGCAGGAGGGTGGAAACCCACTTGTGGAGTCGCGTTGCCACCCATCTGTACGAAGGGCCAGTACTATGAGCGCCGCCAGGATCAGGTATTCACCTATTGTATGCTGCATCCTGATAAAATTTATTTTTGAAATATTTAAAAGCAGGCCTGTTATCATCAGCCAGAACGGCCATTTGAAAGGGGGGCGAACCATCGCAGCCACCAGCAGCACCGGAAAGATCCATATTGCAGGGTATAATACTGATGCCGGTAGACAGGAGAGAAAAGGTCTGAGATCATATACAGGCAATATCCCAGTATGGCCACTGCCGCAGGAGCATAGTTCCCTTTTCTTACTCCCTGGAAATAAAACAGCGCCGTTAGCAAAAAGATACTGCATAGAGACAGGATGAACAAAAGAGCGGGCGATATTTTCCGGTGAAAGATGTTGCGGACTATGACAAAAATGTTCCCATTTTCCGAATGAATATTCACCGGGTGTTTGGCTTCCGCGCTGTCCTGCGCCGCAACGTCGACGCCTTCCCAACGGGGATAATGCGGGTCGGGATCATTTCGCCGGATAGCAGGATGCAGGTTCTGGTGTTCCTTAAGGTGTTCCACCATGGATAACCGGTAATCCTGCCACAGCGCTCTTTCATTTTTATCCGTTACTGTCCAGGCTGTCAGCAGGAATACCGGGATGAGAAAAAAGATCAGTTGACGGCGATCATAGGTAGGTAAAAGGAATAAAAATGGAATGAAGAAGAAAACGGCATTGGGCCGTATCAGCACCAACATGATCGCCAGGATCCCTGCCATCAATGCATAGAAGGCAGGGGATCTTTTCCGGATAAAAAAATAGCAGACCATGGCAAAAAAAGAAATGCAGATGTAATTCTGGCCGTAATCGACATGGGCCTTCCAGGCATCTGTCAGTAAGAACAGGCAGGTAACGGCCAGAACGGCGCCCCGCTGCAGGTCCGTGCCCGCCAGGGAAAAAGCCATTCCGGTCATAAGGACCAGCATCCCATATTCGAGGATCAGCCACCAACCCTTGATCCTTTGCTCATCCCATTCCGCTAAAGGATATAATAATTGATGAAAGAACGGCGAAGCGGTAATATTAGAGACGGCAAGGCTATCAAAGTTTTGCGGATCATAATAACGGAGTCCGTCTCCCTGCTGCCATTTATAGAAATAGGGGAGCTTGCCGTCTTTTTCCAGCCTGGCCGCAACGACCCGGTTCCGAAGATCACCGGAGGACGCTGCGCCGTACCGGATATCCCTGTAAGCAGCATATGCAAATACGATCGCGCAAACAATAATGAAAATAACGTAGAACCTTTTCGGGGACATTCGCGGATCGTTTAATAGTAAGAAAGAATCAGCTGATCAGTCGACCACCTTTTCAATGATCTTCCCGGTTTGCTTGTTTTTCAGGATGATCTTTTTGGCGCCGTAATGGGTCATCTCTTCTTTTACCAGGTAATGATCGGCGTCGTATTCCGTCAGGTGACTGTCTTTGCTTACGCCAATCTTGCCCCGCCAGATATCCAGCTGCACAGGTTCCCAGAGTTTGGTTTTGGCCGACCGGTAGGCTGCGTCGAGGATGGCATTGACCACATAGCCATCATAAAAGGTTTCTTTGGGCGCATGTCCTTTTTCAAGGGCGTTGAATACGTCGGTAAACATATGGTTGTAGCCCAGGTCATTTAGTTCATCGCCTACGGGAAAGAGCCAGCCTGTATTGCTTTCGGCTTTTTCCGCCACATAATCGGCTCCCTTGCCTGTCGTGAACATTTCCAGCCCGGTGCGCAGGAAATTATTGATCCAGATGGTGCCTTCGGTGCCCATGACCTCGTCTCTCAGGTCCAGGCCTCCGCGGAAGGTCCAGCTCACTTCGAACTGGCCGATGGCGCCATTCTCGTATTTGACCAGGCCAATGGCGTGGTCTTCGGCATCGATGGGTTTTACCTGGGTATCGGCCCAGCACATCACTTCGATGGGTTTGATATCTTTTCCGATAAAGGTGCGGGCGATCTCCACGCAATGGCAGCCCAGGTCGAGGATACAGCCGCCTCCGGCCTGTTCGATATCCCAGAACCAATCGCTATGGGGGCCGGGATGGGTTTCCCGGGACTTGGCCCAGAGGATCCGGCCCAGGGCGCCATTCTTTACGCTCTCATAAGCTTTGAGGAATTTGGGAGTATACACCAGGTCTTCCAGGTAGCTGGAAAAGATGCCGGCGTCTTCGACGGCTTCCAGCATGCGTCTTGCTTCTGTGGCGTTGCGTCCAAGAGGTTTGGTGGTCATCACGGCCTTTTTGTGCTTGCAGCAGAGCAATACGGCGATCTCGTGTAAATTATTGGGAAGGGAGATACAGACAAGGTCCACATCGGGGTGAGCGATGGATTCTTCCATTTCGGTGGTCCAATGGGCGCATCGGTAGTCTGTTGCGAATTTGCGGGCGCTTTCTTCCCTGCGGGAATAGACGGAGACGATGGAGTCACGGCTTCTTTGTCCGAGAATGGATTCTGCGTAAAAGCGGCCGATAAAGCCCGAGCCCAGCATGGCGATCCTTTGCATAAGCGATCTGTTTTTTTTATGAAGAATTTTTTAATTAATGAGCGGGGCTGATTTCAGGGGTATCCTCCCGCAGTCCTGTTTTTTTATTGTCTTTGAAGAGCAGGGCAAAAAGAATAAGAACGCCTGCTGCTATTCCGGCGGGGACCATCCAGATGCTTTTCCATTGAGCGATACCGTCCAGGGTATAATGATCCTTGACATAACCTGACAGCAGCGTTCCTATCCACATACCGATGCCATAGGTAGCCATGGTGATCATGCCCTGCGCGGAGCTTTGTATTTTTACCCCCGCCTTGCTGTCTGTATAGATCTGGCCGGTGACAAAGAAGAAATCAAAACAGACGCCATGCAGGATAATGCCGGCAAACAACATCCATTCTCCGGGGCCGGCATTCCCGAATCCAAAACAAAGGAATCGTACCGTCCAGGCGACCATGCCGAAGGCGATCATCCACTTGACTCCGAGACGCCTGAAAAAGAAAGGGATCAGCAGGATGAAGAAGGCCTCCGAAAATTGGCCGAAGGTCATATTGCTGGTCACATTTTTCATTCCTGCATCTGTAAGGAAAAGATTGGTAAGACTGTAGTAGAAAGAAAGGGGAATACAGATCAGGACGGATGCGATAAAAAAGATGGTGAAAGAACGATCTCTCAGTAATACGAAAGCGTCCGCCCCAAGGATCTGGGCGAAAGTGGATTTGGATCCTTTGGCTTTCGGCGGCGTATCCGGCAGGAAAAAACTGAGCAGGCCCAGGGCTGCAGAGGCGACCGCCGCCATTTTAAAAGTGAACCCCAGCTGATCGGTGCCTATTTTGAATACTTTGTCCAATAGCCAGCCAGTGACTATCCATCCGATCGTACCCAATACGCGGATGGAGGCGAATTCCTTGCCGGGGTCCTTCATTTGACGAAAAGCGACGGAATTGGCCAGTGCCAGGGTTGGAGCGTAAAGCAAGGAATATAGTAGTACGACCCAATAAAAACTATCCGGGTTGCTGACGGTAGTTAGTTCATAGAGAAGGGCGGCTCCGGCCAGGTGCAGAATGCCCAGCACTTTCTGAGCGGCAAAAAAACGATCGGCGATCATTCCCACGAAAAAGGGTGAAATGATCGTAGCGATGGCCATGGCGCTATAGGCTGCTCCTACCTGGAGCCCGGTAGCGTGCAGCACTTTGTCGAGGTAAGTTCCCATGGTGACATACCAGGCTCCCCAGATAAAGAACTCGAGGAACATAAGGGCGGATAATTTAATACGTGTTGTTTGATTCATAATTGATCGAAATTGTGGCCGAAAAGTTACAACTGAAAAATGGTTCGGGTAAATATTTATTAAAGCATTTATCTTGCAGCCGTGGGGGATAAATTTTTTGGAACAATCCCCCGGCGAATTTGCATTATGAGAACATTCGACGATACTTACCGGCATAAAGGCCTGCGCAGACAATTGGTGGATATCATCAAACAGAAAGGAATTACAGACGAAAGGGTGCTAAATGCTATTTTGCATATTCCCCGGCATTTTTTTATGGACTCCGCTTTTGACAAGATCGCGTATGAGGACCGGGCCTTTCCTATTGGGGAGGGACAGACGATCTCCCAGCCTTATACGGTCGCCTACCAGAGCCAGCTGCTCGAAATAAAGCCTTTTGAAAAAGTGCTGGAGATCGGCACGGGCAGCGCTTACCAGGCCTGCGTACTGGCGGAGATGGGGGCGCATGTGTATACGATCGAGCGTCAAAAGAAGTTGTTCGAGACCAATAAGTCATTCCCCTTGTTGAAAAAATACCTGAGCCTGAAATTCTTTTATGGGGATGGATTTGAAGGATTGCCTACGTATGGCCCTTTCGATAAGGTGATCGTCACGGCCGCTGCGCCTTTTATTCCGCCAAAACTGTTGGAACAGCTGAAGCCGGGAGGAAAAATGGTGATCCCGGTGGGAGAAGGCAATGTGCAGCGCATGCTGCGGCTTACCAGGCAGGCCGATGGGACTGCGCTGGAAGAAATATTTGCGGATTTTTCTTTTGTACCGATGCTGGGAGGACGCGAGGAGTCAAAGGATGCGAAGCGGCCGCTATAAAAAGTCCACGATCCGGGTTATGACTGCCGGATCCCGGTAAATCTTCCGATGGCCCAATCCTTTGGTAATAACGAATTGAATGTTGGGATGCTGGTCATCCCGTACCCGGAGGGCATCTTCCAGGGGAGTGATCCTGTCTTCTTCATCCTGCAGCCATAATATGTCCGCATGGACCTGGTGCAGGGCTCTGCGGATGGAATACCAGGAAAAAGGACGGTCAAAAAGCTCGTAGGACAAATCGTCGAATTCTTTTCTCACATCTTTGCCGGTCTGCAGTAACTGGAAAAAAGAATCCACGGCCGCGACCATTTCACAAGGAGGGGCAATCAATACCAGTTTGACGTCCGCATCGTGGGGGAGGGGCTCGATCAGCAAGGTAAGGGCCAGCCCTCCCAGGGAATGCCCCATGAAGGACTGGACGGGACCGTATAATTCATTAATGGTCTGAAGGCTCTTTATATAGGCAGGCAGGGTGATCCTTTTGCCGCCGGACTGTCCATGAGCCGGGGCATCGAAAGCCAGGACTTCATATCCTTTCTTAAGGAGGGGGAGGATATATTGATCGAAGTTACGGGAAGAGGATTCGAAGCCATGGGCGATCAATACTTTTTTGAGGGTGTCTGTTGAAGCCTGGTGAGGCAGCCAACGGTGCCCGCGGATGGTATGTCCATCCTGTTTAAAGGAGAGCCGTTCTCCCTTTTCGGCGAGGGAGGGCTTCTTCCCGGATTTCTTCCGGGGGGTACAGAATAATTGAAAGGCTTTTTGGGCGGCGGCTTTTGGGGAAACAAGGGCCAGGATATTAAGCTGGGCGCGTATATAACTGATTGCGAGTTTTTCCTTTAACTTCATTTCAGCAAAAATACAGCAATGAAAGTTGTCATAATAGGTTCGGGCAATACTGCTACTGTTTTAGGTACGAAGATCCTGGAGGCGGGACATGAAGTTCTGCAGGTAGTCAGCCGGCAGGAGGCTCATGCGGCCCGGCTTGCGGCAGATCTGCATTGTGGGTATGCCACTGACTGGTCAGCCATCGACCGGGGAGGAGAATTCTACCTGGTGGCGCTGTCGGATGATGCGCTCTATGGGTTGGGGGCAGCGCTGTCCCTTCCCGGGAAACTGGTCGCGCATACGGCTGGCACGGTCCCGAAGGAGGTACTACGAACCGTGAGTGAGAACAGTGGGGTGCTTTATCCTTTGCAAAGCCTGCGAAAAGAGATCCGCCCTTTTCCGGCAATCCCTTTTTTGGTGGATGCTCTTGATGGTGGAGACCGGGTGAGGATACGCGATTTTGCCCGGACGATCAGCGGGCAGGTCCGGGAGGCGGATGATGCGGAGCGGTTAAAACTACACTTGTGCGCTGTGCTGGTCAATAACTTCAGCAATTACCTGTATACGCTGACGGCCGATTTCTGCCGGGAGGAGAATACCGATTTTTCCCTGCTGCTGCCGTTGATACAGGAGACGGCGGGCCGGCTCTCTCATTTTGAGCCCCGGGATGTGCAGACGGGGCCAGCTATACGGGGGGATAAAAGTAGCATAGAGAGGCATTTGAATTTATTGGCTAATCATAATGACCTTAGAGAGTTATACAGTTTATTTACAAAACAAATTGAGGTTTATCACCGGAGTGGTGAAATTCCGCTTCAATTATAGGAATTAAGGTACTTTTGCAACTTTACGCATTTAATCAGCAATGAGCATTCTCGAAAAATTCAAATCGATCAAGACCTTTGTATTCGACGTAGATGGCGTAATGACGGATGGCGGCGTGCAGGTGTTCGATACGGGTGAACAGCTACGTACGATGAACACCAAGGATGGCTATTGCCTGCAACTGGCGGTAAAGAAAGGGTATCGTATCCTGGTCATTTCCGGCGGCTCCTCGGAAGGGGTAAGGCTCCGGTTGAAGAAATTGGGTATTGACGATGTATTTCTGAGCGTGGAGAATAAACTGGAGAAGTTGCGGGAATATGCCCGTGAGCATGGACTGGAAGAAAAGGATATGTTATATATGGGGGATGATATTCCGGATTACGGGGTGATGAAGCAGGTAGGGCTGGCCTGTGCACCGGCGGATGCGGCTCCTGAGATCAGGCATATTGCCGCCTATATTTCCTCATTTTCCGGTGGACATGGTTGCGTAAGGGATGTAATAGAAAAAGTCCTCAAGCTGAACGGCCAGTGGGAGTTGGATACCTCCCTTGCCTCCAAATGAAAAAAATATCCTTTATGATTCGGTTGCTCGGCGCTTTTTTTCGACTTGTCCGTTGGCCTAACCTGGTCTTTATCGCAGTTACCCAGGTATTGTTCTATTATTTTATTTTATTGCCGGGATTCCGTGCCGGTAGATTCGAGGTTTATCTTAATAATCTGCGGCCCCCCCTTTTTTATTTGCTCTCCCTTTCTTCTGTGCTGATCGCCGCTGCCGGCTATATTATCAATGACTATTTCGATCTGAATATCGATCGGGTGAACAAACCTGACAAGCTGGTAGTGGACAAGATCATTAAGAGAAGGTGGACTATCCTCTGGCATTGGATCTTATCGGGACTGGGGGTGCTGCTGGGCTTTTATGTCAGCTGGAAATTACATAACCCGATCGTGGGGCTGGCTAACCTGGGATGCGTGGCGCTGTTATGGTTTTACAGTACGACTTTCAAGAGAAAGCTATTGATCGGCAATGTGATCATATCCCTGCTCACGGCCTGGGTCATCCTGGTCTTGTATACCTGTGAATTCAGTTTTCGCCAATTGGACAATCCGGGCTGGTACTATGCTTTATCCAGGCTTTTTAAATTCGCTATTCTTTACGCCGGTTTTGCCTTTATTCTTTCCCTGATACGGGAAGTGGTGAAGGATATCGAGGACATGGATGGGGATGCCCGGTATGGATGCCGTACCATGCCGATCGTATGGGGGGTGAATACGGCCAAGGTGTTTGCCGCCACCTGGCTGGTCGTGCTGATCGGGTCTTTGATTGTCATCCAGTTCTATGTCTTACAGTATCGCAGGGGCTTTCTCGTCCTGTATTGTATCCTGCTGCTGATCGTTCCCCTGTTCTGGATCCTTCGGAAGTTATATCAGGCCCGGTCTGTCGCGGATTATCATTTGCTGAGCAGTGTTATCAAGGGCGTGATGCTGACGGGTATCTTATCTATGATCTTCATTGAATTTTTATAAATATATGGAACGTATCGTACTGGCATCGGGTTCTCCCAGGCGTAAGCAATTGCTCGAGTGGGCGGAGGTTGATTTTGAAGTGGTGGTGAAAGAAACCTCCGAATCCTATCCCCCGGAAATGGCGATCGCCCAGGTGCCTGTTCACATCGCCCGTAATAAGGCGCTGGCTGTAAAAGGGATCGTTCCTCCGGAGCGGATCATTGTCGCTGCGGATACGGTAGTGGTGCTGGGTTCAGCAATCATCGGCAAACCCCGGGACCGGGAAGATGCTATCGCGATCCTCTCCCGGCTGGCAGGTAACAAGCATGAGGTGATCACCGGGGTGGTCCTGGTAAGGGGGGAGCAGGAGATTGCTTTTTCCGATACTACGGCTGTGTGGTTTCATGAGCTGACGGGGCAGCAGATCGCAGACTATGTGGATAAATACAAACCTTACGATAAGGCCGGCGCCTATGCCATCCAGGAATGGATCGGTGTGGTGGGTATCCGGGGCATCCAGGGAGATTTTTATAATGTGATGGGCCTTCCCGTTAGCCGGGTGGTGAGGGAGTTACTGCGGATGCAGGAGGGTGTGTAAAAAAAAGAAATTTTGCGATTGCAATTAGGAGGACCTTTGGGTCCATGAAAGAGCAGCTGCTACAATTCATCTGGCGATTCCAGTACTTCCATCGGCCACAGCTCCATACAGAAGCCGGCGAGCCCTTGCAGATCCTTGCTCCCGGCGAGATCAACACGCATCAGGGTCCTGATTTCCTCAACGCCTCTATCCGGATCGGGGATACTTTCTGGGCCGGCAATATCGAACTGCATATCCGGACTTCCGACTGGAACAGGCACGCCCATCAAAAAGACAAGCATTACCGGAACGTCATTTTACATGTCGTATGGGAAAATGATCTCCCGGCGGAGGCGGGCCGGAGAGAGCCGGCTGGTGAAAGGGAGATCCCTTTGCTGGTCCTCCAGGACAGGATCCCGAAATTATTGCTGAGTAAATATGAGGAGTGGATGAATAACCGCTCGTTTGTCGCCTGCGAGCGACAATTGCCGCAGGTAGGGGAAAAGATCTGGCCGGCCTGGAAGCAGCAATTACTGGAAGAGCGGTTGTATAGAAAAGCGCTTTTTATCCGGGACTGCCTGGAACAAAATCATCAGCATTGGGAGGAGACTACCTGGTGGCTGCTTGCCCGGAATTTTGGGTTCCCGGTGAATACCGCTTCCTTTGAAGCGGTGGCGCGGAGCTTACCGCTCTCTTTGCTGGCGCGGCATAAGGATCGGGTCGAACAACTGGAGGCGTTGCTATTGGGACAGGCCGGGCTGCTGGAAGGGGATTTCGGGGAAGAGTACCCGTTATTCCTGCAAAATGAATTCCGTTATCTCCGAAAAAAATACCGGCTTCCCGTCATTCATCCCGCCGTTCTCTTTCTGCGGATGCGGCCGGGTAATTTTCCAACCATCCGGCTGGCTCAGCTGGCCGGGCTCTTATCCTTGTCCACTTCCTGGTGGGCCACTATAAAAGAGGCGGATTCTCCCGGGGAACTAAAGAAGTTATTGGCCGTTACAGCCAGCGGTTATTGGGATACTCATTACGGGTGGGGGAGCGGGCGGTCTCTGCCCAAGCCCAGGAACCTGGGAGATCAAATGAAAGAAAGTATCCTGATCAATACCTGTTCTCCGCTTCTTTTTGCCTATGGCTGGCTGCGGGGGGAGCAGGCTTTGCGGGACAAGGCTCTCCGGTGGTTGGCGGCTATTCGCGCCGAAAAAAATGCCCTGGTAGCCGGATGGGGCCGCCAGGGCGTATATAGTAAGACTGCCGTGGATACGCAGGCTTTGCTGGAATTGAAGACCCGCTACTGCGACCCGAAGAAATGCCTGGAATGTGCCATCGGCAATTTCCTGCTGGGTGAGGCCAGGGCAGGCTAGAGTTCCTGAGGCCAGGCTGCAGGGAACGGACGAGCCGGGCCGACCGGTGAAATCCAGGAACTAGGCCTGCGTGACGGCGGCTGTATTCCAGTTGAATTCGACCTTGACTTCCAGATCCGGATGGATGCTGTACATGACGGGACAGGTATGCGCCGTTCTTTCCAGGATGGCCTTTTGCTTTTCATCCACCTGCAGGGTATCGGGAAATTGAAATATTACGTTAATACCGGCAATTCTCCGGGGATCGGGTTTCATGATCTTAAGGATGGAAAGTTGCATTCCGCGAAGATCTACCTGCAGATCCCGGGCTTTTATGCCCATGGTAGTAGCCATACAGGCGCCCAGGGCAGTGGCTACCAGGTCCGTAGGGGAGAAGCGTTCACCCTTACCCTGGTTATCGACTGGAGCATCCGTCTCTATGGCTGTACCTGATTGCAGGTGAGTGGCAACCGTTCGCAGGTCTCCTTCGTAAATAACAGTAGAAGTCATTGTTTAAATTTTCCTAAATTTACGCCAGATAAATTAAATCATCAGCAGTGAAGAAACTTTTCCTGTCAATTCTTGCCTCGACCCTCCTTGTGAGCTTATATGCACAAGATAGCACCTCCGTTTCTCAGCCGCCGATGAGAAACAAAAAAAACGCTAAAAAAGAAAGGATCCAGAACATGATGAAAATGGAAGAAGAGGGAGATCTTATCTTTAACAAGCATGCCGTATTCGGGATCAAGCTGGCTACGGACGGCTACGGGCTTTATTTTGAAAAAGGGAAGTTCAAGACACCCACCCGTACGCTCTTATATCAATTCGAGCTGAACGAAAAGAAAAGTAATAAAGAGCATAAGATCACGACCTCCCCCGACGGCTATAACTACAGTTCGGTGGTGCCTTACAAGCTGAATAATTTTTATGAATTGAAGGCATCCATCGGGGAGATGCGCCTGATCGGCGGAAAGGGGAATAAGAACGGCGTATCCGTGTCGGCGCTCTATTCAGGAGGGGTGTCCCTGGGATTGATAAAGCCTTATTATGTCAATGTACAGAATGCCGCCGGGCAGACCTCTCAAAAGACCTTCACCCAGCTTCAATCCGATACCTCCGCGGAAGTAGTGACCGGGGCCGCCGGCCCTTTTGTAGGCTGGGGGCATCTCTCGGTAAAACCGGGACTGAATGCCAAAACAGCGATGCGCTTCGACTATGGCCGTCTGAACCAAACGATCTCTGCCATCGAAGTGGGGTTAACCGGCGAATTCTATTTCGGGAAGATCCCCCAGGTGACTTTAGTGCCCCAGAAGCAATTTTTCTTCAATGCCTATGTCTGCCTACTTTTTGGTAGCCGAAAGTGACGTATTTTTGTAGTATGCAAGAACTACCCATCGGTCCGGAGGCACAGGCATGTGTGCCGCAAATGGACTCTAAAATAAAGAAACCCAACTGGTTACGCGTCAAACTTCCCATTGGTGAAAGTTACAAACATGTCCGCGGACTGGTAGATACCCATAAATTACATACGATCTGTGAGAGCGGCAATTGCCCCAATATGGGCGAATGCTGGGGGGAGGGCACCGCTACCTTTATGATCCTGGGCAATATCTGTACGCGCAGTTGTGGATTTTGCGCCGTAGCTACCGGTCGCCCGGATCCTGTGGATTGGGATGAACCGCAGCGGGTTGCCGAAGCTATCCACCTGATGAAGGTGAAGCATGCGGTGATCACTTCCGTAGACCGGGACGAGTTGAAGGATGGCGGCAGTATTATCTGGCAGAATACCATCCGGGCCGTAAAAGCGCTCAATCCCGATACGACGCTGGAGACCCTGATCCCCGATTTCAAAGCAGAGCAGGAGAATATAGCCCGTATCGTGGAGGTTGCTCCCGATGTGGTCTCTCATAATATAGAAACGGTCGAAAGGCTCACCCGCCAGGTGCGTATACAAGCCAAGTACTGGCGCAGTATGGAAACCCTGAAGATCCTGAAAGAGGGAAATATGCGCACCAAGAGCGGCATTATGCTGGGCCTGGGCGAGCGCAAGGAAGAAGTGGTGCAGACCCTGAAAGATCTCCGCGGCAGCGGCGTGGACGTGATCACGATGGGGCAATATCTCCAACCCACTAAAAAACATCTGCCGGTCGAACGTTTTGTTCATCCGGATGAGTTTGCCGAGCTGAGAGAGATCGGTTATGAGCTGGGCTTCGATTACGTGGAGAGCGGTCCCCTGGTAAGGTCCTCCTATCATAGCGAGCGCCATGTAATAGCCGGATACGGCAGGAATGAATGGCTCCGGCAAAAAGCTGTTTAATGCGGCTATCCTTATTACTCTTGTTGCTTGTTGGCGGGGGGACCGGTATCCGGGCGCAATTGTCCTGGAAAAATGCCGATACGGCATTCGGGCCGCTGCCGGCCTCCTTACATGTATTCCGGTCAACAGACTCCCTGGATGGTCACCCCTTCATTGCTTACTATGTGTCGGCTGTACTAAAAGATAAAAAGCTGCTCTTTACTGACCAGACGGGACAAACGAAGCGGTGGACGCCTTCCCAATATTATCAATTGGAGCAATTCCCGCTGGTGGTGGTGAATTGTACTTTTTTTTCTTTCGAGACCAATCAGAACCTGAATATGGTCATGAAGGACGGGAAGCTGGTGGCCTATAGCATTGTCTCTCTCAGGGGGACAGGTCCCGACTCACTTCTTTATTATTATCCCACCCGCAGCGCCATAGGAATAGACCGGAGAAGAAAGGCGGATGTAGCCTGGATCTTTACCGATTCCACCCATCGCAAGCCTTATGCTTTTGAGGACGCTCCTGTCATCGCCAAAGGCGAGGAGAAAGCGCCGAGCATCTACGATCTGAAAGATATCGAATGGAAGTGGTGGAAGGAAAGAACGGCTGTCGGCGGCGGGCCTGTGCTGATCCATGATGGAAAGATCCGGATCACGAATAAGGAGGAACAGTTATTCCCCCGGGGAGAGAATGACAAGCATCCCCGGACGGCCATGGGTTATACCCGGGATGGAAGACTGATCATTCTTGCTGTCCAGGGCCGGTTTCCAGGCATTGCAGAAGGGGCTACGCTGGAGCAGGAAGCAATCATATTATTACAACTGGGCTGTTATGAGGCGCTGAACCTGGACGGGGGAGGGAGCAGCTGCCTGTTGGTGAATGGCAAACAAACGATCAAACCTTCGGACAAGGAAGGGGAGCGGCCGGTGCCGGCGGTTTTCCTGATCAAAAGCGCGAAACCCTAAGCAATCGAAGGAAGAAAGTCACCTATCCTTTCATATCCCATACCAATGCGCTGGCCCCGAGAATGGCGGCATCGGATTCCTTTAAATGGCTGACCAATATCTTTACTTTATTCTGGAATACCTGGATGAGGTTGCTTTCCATGTGCTCCCGGGTAGGCTTTAAGATGAGGTCTCCGGCTTTGGTGAGGCCGCCGAAGAGGATGATCGCTTCGGGGCTGGAGAACATGACGAAGTTGGCCAGGGCCATTCCAAGGATCCCCCCGGTGAAATCAAAGATCTCTTTAGCCAGCCGGTCGCCTTGTATCGCCGCGTCATATACTTTTTTGGAGTCCAGCTCTTCCGGGGGCACCCGCCGCAAAAGGCTTTCTTCCTGATTTTTCTGCAGCATCTCGATGGCGGTGAGCTTAACGCCGGTAGCGGAAGCATAGCTTTCGAGGGAGCCTTTTTTCCCGGTGCCCTGGTGCAGGCGTCCTTCCGGGATGATGATGGTATGTCCCAGCTCTCCTGCAAAGCCGTCATGCCCATAGATCAGTTTCCCATTGGCGACGATGCCGCTGCCTACGCCTGTTCCCAGGGTGATCATAATGAAGTCTTTCATTCCCTTGGCGGCGCCGTACATCATCTCGCCGATGGCTGCGGCATTGGCGTCGTTAGTGAGGATGGTGGGAAGCTGAAATTTATCCTGTACCAGTTTGGCCAGCGGGATAATACCCCTCCAGGGAAGATTGGGCGCATATTCTACCGTACCGCTGTAATAATTGCCGTTGGGGGCGCCCACTCCTATTCCCCTCATTCTGCCGGAACCACCCGCTTTGTCGATCAGCACTACCAGGTGTTTATGCAATTCGTCGATGAAACCTTCCACCTGGGCATGGCCTCTTGTCGAGATCTCGCTGGAGAACAATACATTTCCATTCCGGTCTACAATGCCGAATTTCGTGCCGGTACCTCCGATATCAATGCCAATGGCTAATGATTCATAGGAAAGGGAAGAAGAGGACTTTGCCATGAGCGCTATTTTTTAGAGAGTAGAATTAGTAAAACAACCCTCCCGCATCTATTAGTGCAGGGAGGGTTGCAAAGATATAGGAAGAATTAATGTCCTCCGCCGCTTTGGAGGGCGTCGAAGTCAATTCCCTGAGATTTTAGTAAGGATTTGGCCCTTACGGCGTAAAAAGCCAGGTAAGCAAAGCAGGCTACGCCTACTACATAGCTATAATGGATCCCCAGTATGTTGTCAGATGAAACCAGCCCCTGTAAAAGGCTGATAAAGCCGCCGCCCATGATCATCATGATCAGCAGGCTGCTGCCCTGGTTGGTATGTTTGCCCAGTCCGGCTACGGCCAGGGTGAAGATACAGGGCCAGAGGGTGCTGCAAAACAGGCCTACGCTGGTGAAGGCGAATACGCTGGTCATGCCGGAGGTCAACATGCCGATACAGAGGGAGGTGATGCCCAGTCCGGAGAAGATGAGCAGCATACGGGCCGGATTGCCTTTGCTTAACAGGTCGCCGATGATCATGACTACGATCACCAGGGCGTATATAAAGAAGGGGGTAATATCGTGATTAGCCACTTTATTGACGATGAGGAAAACGGAGAAAGCCAGGTAAGGCATTACAAACCGGAGGATCTGGGAAGCGCTCTTATTAAGGCCGAAGGCGCCTACGGAGCCTGTCCATCTTCCGATCATTAAGCTGGCCCAATATAGGGAAACAAAGGGGGCTACCTTATCGGTGGAAATGAGCAGATCATGTTTTAAATACCTGGGCAGGTTGCTGGCGGTGGAGACTTCGACGCCCACATAAACAAAGATACCGATCATTCCCAGCCATAGCTGGGGGTAATTGATCGCGGATTTCCGGTGCAGGACCTTATCTCCATGCCCCGCTTCTTCCGCTGCCACCTGTTCAAGGTCGATCTTATTGGGGATGGAGGAAAATTTAAAGAAAACGGCTACCAGTACAAAGGCGAGGCCCAGGATCAGGTAAGGTGTTTTTACGCTTTCGATGCTGGCGACAGGATGGCTGTTCGTTACGCTTCCGAAGATGGCAAAGCTGACCAGCAAAGGCCCGATGGTGGTACCGAAATTATTGACACCGCCGGCCATGATCAGCCGTTGCGAGCCGGAAGCGGGGTCTCCGATGACGATGGCCAGCGGATTGGCGGCAATCTGTTGCAGGGAAAATCCCAGTCCCACGATGAACAGGCCTGACAGCATCAGCGCAAAGGAAGAGGTGTTGGCGGCGGGGTAGAATAACAGGGTGCCGATCGCTGAGATGAGCAATCCCGCGGCTATGCCATTTTTGTACCCTATTTTATTCAGAAGGTCGCTTCCAACGGCCTTGGAAATCAGTACATAAATGATGGAGCCTACGGTATAAGCCACATAGAAGGCAAAGGATACCAGCTGACTTTGAGCCGGCGACAGATGAAATTTTTCCTGGAATACAGGAATAAGGATATCGTTACTGGCGGCTACAAAGCCCCAGAAAAAGAATACGCTGATAAGAGTGCCGAATTGAGTCCAGTTCGTCTTTTTCATTGGCAATACACCTGAAAGATCCATAATCGGAGCAGTTTTGAATTAAGGGTTGAAAATACCGAGGTTTTGCCGAAGGGAAAAATTTTTTCATCGCCGAACTCATATTAAAGGAAAAACCTTCCTAAATTGAATGGCAATTATATCATAACCTCCAGCATAAGCATTAATAAGATTTAATGGAAATAATACATGTATCCGCGGAATGTTACCCGGTGGCCAAGGCCGGAGGGTTAGGTGACGTGGTCGGTGCATTGCCAAAATATCAGAACGAGTCGGGGCACATTGCCAAGGTGGTGATGCCCATGTACCGGACGAAATTCCTCTATAATAATCAGTGGGAGACGGTTCATAAGGGGTATACTCATCTGGGTAACTGGTGGTTTCCTTATACGGTCATTAAGGAAAAAACCAATAAACTTGGCTTCGATCTTTACCTGGTAGACATTTATGGGTTGCTGGACAGGGAAAAAATATATGGCTATGGGGATGATACGGAGCGGTTCACCGCTTTCCAGGTGGCGGTAGTGGACTGGCTTTCCGTCTGGAAGCATTATCCGGATATTGTGCACGTGCACGATCACCATACGGCTCTCATCCCCTTTATGCTCCAATACTGCTATGCCTATCAACACCTCAGGAATATCCGCACGGTATTGACCATTCATAATGCGCAGTACCAGGGATGGATGGGGTGGGATAAGAGCCATTATCTGCCGGCCTGGGATAGCTGGAAGACCGGTTTACTGGAATGGAACAAGACGATCAATCCCCTGGCCAGCGGTATCAAATGCGCCTGGAAGGTGACGACGGTCAGCCCTACGTACCTGGCGGAGATGCGGCAAAATGCCAATGGGCTGGAGGCGCTGCTGGAGTATGAAAAAGGAAAATGTTCGGGGATCCTCAACGGGATCGATACGGTGGTCTGGGATCCGTCCACGGATACTTATTTTGAGGATCATTATACACCCGATACGGTAGAGGAGGGGAAAAAGAAGAATAAGGCGTTGCTCTGCGAGCGGTTTAACCTGGATCCAAAGAAGCCGCTGATCACTTTTATCGGCCGCCTGGTGGGGGAGAAAGGGGCGGATCTGTTGCCACAGGCTATTGAAGATTCTTTCTATTATATTGGCCGGAAGATGAATTTTCTCATCCTGGGCAGCGGGTTTCCCGAGGTGGAAGCGAGGTTGGTGGCGATGAAGGGGCTGACCAGGGGGGATTATAATGTATATATCGGGTATGACGAGGGGCTGAGCCACCTGATCTATGCCGGCGCGGATTTCATCCTGATGCCTTCCCGGGTGGAACCCTGCGGCCTGAACCAGCTGTATGCGTTGCGTTATGGCACGATCCCGGTGGTCCGCAATACGGGAGGATTACATGATACGGTGGTCGACTACGGCGATAAGAACGGCTATGGCATCCGGTTCAATAATGCGACGGTAGGGGATATGACGCATGGCATCTGGCGGTCGGTGGAATTATATCAGCAAGCCGAAAAAATGAAAGATATTCGTCGCAGGGTGCTGCAGCTTGATTTCAGCTGGGAGGTCAGTGTCCGGGCTTACCTGGAGCTTTACGCGTCGTAGGGGGATAGCTTCAAGCCGCAAGCTACAAGTTGCTCTTATTAATTTGTTATTTATATTAAACTTTTAAAAACAATCCGGCTTGCAGCTTGTTGCTTGCAGCTAACAAAAACGCTTGTGTATGTCAAAAGAGATTTTATCCGTGATATTAGGAGGAGGCGCCGGTACAAGATTGTATCCCCTTACAGCCAGCCGTTCGAAGCCAGCCGTTCCCATTGCCGGTAAATACCGGTTAGTAGACATTCCTATATCCAACTGTCTGAATTCAGGCATAACCAGGATGTTCGTACTGACTCAGTTCAATTCGGCTTCTCTGAACAGACACATTAAAAACACCTATCATTTTAGCGCCTTTAGTTCGGCCTTTGTCGATATCCTTGCGGCGGAACAGACTCCGGACAATCCTACCTGGTACCAGGGTACAGCCGATGCAGTGAGACAATGTCTCCGTCACCTGGGACCTTTTGACAGTGAATATGTACTGATCCTCTCGGGCGACCAGTTATACCAGATGGATTTTATGGAGATGCTCGACAATCATAAAAAAATGGGCGCCGATATCTCCATTGCCACCATCCCGGTAAATGATAAAGAAGCTTCTGATTTCGGGATCATGAAAAAGGATGAGAGCGGTTATATCACCTCTTTTACGGAGAAGCCCAAAAAAGACATATTACCCAACTGGGTAAGCGATACCGGCCCTGCGATGCATGGCCAAGGAAGGCATTATCTCGCTTCCATGGGGATCTATATCTTCAACCGGCAACTTTTATCTGAGCTTTTGCAGAATGAATACGTGGAATCCACCGACTTCGGTAAGGAAATTATTCCCCAATCCCTGGAAAAGTATAAAGTCGTCAGTTACCAGTACGATGGGTATTGGACCGATATTGGTAATATCCCTTCTTTCTTCGAGGCCAATCTGGGCCTGACCAAGGATATTCCGGATTTCAATTTATTTGATAATGAAAAGGCCATTTATACCCGGGCCCGTATGTTGCCCCCGGCAAAGATCAGCGGGACTACCCTGGAGAAGACGATCATTGCAGAGGGCTGTATCATCAATGCCAGCCGGATAGAGAGCAGTGTCATCGGTATCCGCACGCGCATCGGCACCGGCACGACGATCGTGAGCAGTTACCTGATGGGGGTGGATTTCTATGAGACGATCGAAGAGATCGAGCAGGCGCGTTCGCATGGGTTGCCTACGGTCGGGATCGGTCATCGTTGTTATATCCGCAATGCCATCGTGGATAAGAACTGCCGTATCGGCGACGATGTGCGGATCAACGGCGGCCATCACCTGGAAAATACCGATCATTCCCTGTATAATGTAAAAGAGGGAGTCGTCGTGATCAAGAAAGGGGCCGTGCTGCCGAATGGATTTGTGATCTGAGCCCCGGGGGCGCGGTACGGTTTACATATTGAACTAAACGATTGCTTATGTCCTCTCTCTCCCCGGAAAAGCCCACGCTGAGCTTTGTACAGATCCTGAATATGAGCGTAGGTTTCTTCGGAATCCAGTTCGGATGGGATCTGCAAAGGGCCAATATGGGTCCCATTTATGAATACCTGCATGCCAATGCGGACACGATCCCGCTGTTGTTCCTGGCAGCTCCGCTGACCGGATTGCTGGTTCAGCCTGTCATCGGTTATATGAGCGATCATACCTGGCATCCGCGCTGGGGACGAAGAAGGCCTTACTTCTTCGCAGGGGCTGTGGTCAGCACGATCGCGCTCGTCTTCATGCCTCACAGCAGCGCTTTGTGGATGGCGGCGGGATTATTATGGGTACTGGATGTATTCGGCAATGTGGCTATGGAGCCTTTCCGGGCCTTCGTCGCCGACAAGCTATCTGAAAAACAGCGTACGCAGGGATTTGTTATGCAAAGCCTGATGGTCGGCCTGGGAGGAAGCATCGCTTCGGCCCTGCCCTGGGTGATGACCAACTGGCTGCATTTTAAAAATACGGCGGCCAGCGGAACGATTCCGGACAATGTTAAATGGTCGTTCTATATCGGCGCTTTCTTCTTTTTATCGGCGGTGTTATATACGGTATTCACTTCGGGAGAGTATCCGCCTGCCGACATTCCAACTGAAGATAAGATCAATGAATCCAAAAAGGGATTTGGGGCAGGCGCCCGGGAGATCACGGAATCCATTGCTACGATGCCCAAACGCATGAAGACGCTGGCGCTTGTGCAGTTCTTTACCTGGCCGGGCCTTTTCCTGATGTGGTTCTATTACAGCACGGCCGTAGCCAGAAATATATTTGGCGCTACCAGTGAAACAGAGGCCTTGTACAGCGAAGGCGTGAGCTTTGCCGGCCTTACCTTATCTTATTATAGTGTGGTCACTTTTGTCTTTGCTTTCATGCTTCCTTCCATTGCAGGAAAACTAGGCAGAAAGGCAACGCATTCTCTTTGCTTATTGTGCGGCGCCATCGGGCTGGTCAGTGTGGCATTCGTTTCCAACAAATACATGCTGTTCGGATGTATGACCGGGGTGGGAATCGCCTGGGCCAGTATCCTGTCTATGCCGTATGCTATGCTGAGCGGCGTGTTGCCTGAGAATAAGATAGGCGTTTACATGGGGATCTTTAATTTTTTTATCGTATTGCCGGAGATCATCGCTTCGCTGGGGTTTGGTTGGGTGATGAAACACCTGCTGCACAACGACCGTTTGCTGGCCGTGCAGATCGGCGGGGGGCTAATGTTCCTGGCGGCGGTGATCTGTTATTGGCTGATAGATGAAAAGAGTTATGAAAAATAGTATTTTAATTATCTGCGGGGTGATCCTGCTTTCACAACTTACGGCGGCGCAACCTGACATAGGCCCGGTCAAAGTCTATCCCACCAACTGGTGGGTGGGTATGAAGAATCCCGACCTGCAGCTGATGATCCATGGGGCTGCCGTCGGGAAAGCGCCTTCGGTACAATTGTCTTATCCGGGGGTATTATTGATGAAAGTACAGCCGGCTGACAATCCCAATTATTTGTTCCTCGATCTGCGTATTTCCTCCTCGGCAAAGCCCGGGCTGATGAAGATCCGGTTGGTATACAAGGACGGCCGTCCGGCTACCGAGATCAGCTATCCGTTACAGGCGCGCAGGCAGGGTAATGGAACAGAGTTCGCGCAGGGGGTCACTTCTTCCGACTTCATTTATTTCCTGATGCCGGACCGTTTCAGTAACGGCGAACCGGGCAATGACAGGATTCCCGGTATGCGGGATCAGTCCCTGAACCGGGATTCGATCTTTCTACGGCACGGAGGTGATCTGCAGGGGATCCTCAATCACCTGGATTATTTACAGGGGTTGGGGGTGACCACGTTATGGATGACGCCTGTGCTGGAAAATGATATGCCTGATCGTACCGAGCATGGGTATGCGTTCACGGATCATTATACCATCGAGCCCCGGCTGGGAGGCGCCCCCCAGTATAAAAAGTTAAGCGCCGAATTACACAGGAGGGGTATGAAACTGATCCAGGATGCGGTGTATAATCATGTCGGTTCTTACCATTTCCTCGTATTGGATGCTCCCTCCAAAGACTGGCTGCATCGATGGCCCCAATTCACCCAAACGAGTTATAAGGATCAGCCCCTGATGGATCCTTATGCCAGCGCCCTAGATAAAAAGATTGTTTCTGACGGGTGGTTCACCCCCCAGATGCCCGACCTGAATCAAAGTAATCCGTATGTCGCGAATTTTCTCATCCAGCATGCTATCTGGTGTGTGGAGACCTTCGGGGTGGATGGCTGGCGGATCGATACGTATATTTATTGCGACCTGGATTTTATGAATCGTTGCAACAAGGCGCTGACGGATGAATATCCGCGCATCACGATGTTCGGAGAAACCTGGGTGCATGGAACGGCCAACCAGGCTTATTTTGCGGATAACAATATCCATACGGCCTTTAAAAGTAATCTGCAAGGGGTCGTCGACTTCCAGTGCAATTTTGCCGGCATCGTACCGGCCCTGACGGAGAAACCCGGATGGACGGATGGGGTGAATAAATTGTATACGACGCTCAGTAATGACTTCCTGTACAAGGACCCGACACGAAATGTGATATTTTTAGACAACCACGACATGAGCCGTTTCTTCTCGCAGGTGGGCGAGGATGTGGCCCGGCAAAAGATAGGGATCGAGTGGCTGCTGACGGCGCGGGGCATTCCCCAGCTTTATTATGGGACGGAGGTCCTTATGAAGGGGATTGCCAACCCGGATGGCCGGGTGCGGCTGGATTTTCCCGGGGGATGGAGCGGGGATGCGAAAAATGCGTTCACCGGGCAGGGGCTTAGCAAGGAGGAAGCATCGGTGCAGCAGCTGGTGAGGACGCTGGGCCGTTACCGCCAGCATGCTGACGCGCTGAAAACGGGAAAGCTCATGCAATATGTGCCAAAGGATGGGCTGTATGTCTATTTCCGGTATGACGCGAACCAAACAATCATGTGTGTGATGAATACCGGGGATACTTCGGCGACGGTCGATTTCAGTCATTATGCCGAACGAACGGCGGGGTTCACCAGGGCGGTGGATGTGCTGTCCGGGAAGCAGATGCCTGCCGGAAAAATGGAGATTGCCCGGATGAATATGTGGGTGCTGGAGTTGAAGAAATAAAACCGGAAGAAACCGGGCGATGACTGGAGGGTTTGCCCGGACCTTTACAACAGCGCCGCCTGGATATAATTCCGCCCCTCTTTGCCCCATTGTTTGAGGCTCTCCTGCAGGGTCTGTTTCAGCGCCGGGTTCGTTACTTTCTTCCCTTTTTGAGGCGCTGTGATCTCCGTATCGGCTATTTTGACTGCCTGCACTTTGGTGGCAAACCAGGTAAGGTGCTGGTGGGGCAAACTGACCCCCAGGATCATTCCCGGCAAGCCGGTAAAGGATTCCGGGCCTCCCGGCGTGAGGATCTCATCTGTATAGAAGGCTACCACATAAATAGAATCCATGATAATGGCATTGGCCCGGCGGCAGTTGAAACCGGCAATGACACGGGTCTCATCCGTTATTTTCCATTTGATCCTGCGAAGGCTGTCCTGTACGAGGAATAACTGTTCAAATACCTTTTTCTGACTGACGCTCCTGCCGTTATCCAGGTCGGAATACACGACATTCTCTTCCGCCGGCTGTTCCCATATTTTATTGTTATCCGTATTTTCTCTTCCGGGTTTGTACAAGCTCTTACTGCGGGTGAAGAGGAGGTCGAAGTAGGTAGTCTTGAACTGGGGCATGGCTTTTTTCTCCAGTTCCGTCCAGGAGTTATCTTCATCCATCCGGGCGTAGAGGTTGATCTTTTTTTCAAATTCTATTTTCCCTTCCGAAAGGAAGATCGTGTTTTGCGCCGTAGCCCGCCCGTGCACGATAATGGAGAGCAGGATGAGGGCGGACAGGGAGCGAAAAAAATGCATAGGATGTTTTTAAACTATTTATAAGGTGATCAGTTTCCATTTGCCGGAGCGGGGGTGCCCGCCTTGGTGAAGTTCCAGACTATTGAGAACATAAAATATCTTTTGATGGTGCTATAAGTATTCTCGCTTATAAAGTTACTATTGACAGTGCGGTTGAAGCCGATATTCTGGTTGAGCAGGTCGTTTCCGGAGGCTTTTATCAGCAGGGCGTCATTTTTCAGGAATTTTTTGCCGATCCAGGCATTCAGCAGGACCACATTGTTATTGGTGGTGAAGACAGGGGTCTTTTGCCGCAAAGAGAGTTCGCCTTCGGCATGTACCTGGAATTTGAGGGGAAGGAAGAGATCCCCTCCCGGGCTGATATTATAGGTCCAGTAATCGGTGCTGATCCCTGTATTGATCGAAGAGTTGCTCTGCGTATAGGTGGCGGAAGAACGCAAAGAGAGTTCGTACTTTTTTTCTTTGGATTTATAGATATTGAAACCGAGCTGGTAATTACCGCTGTGGGTCGTATTCAGCAGATCGTTCACGATACTCACGCTATTGCTTTGGCTGACATCGGTGAACAGGCCAATATGCAGGTCAGGGGCCCTCCACTTAAAATCATAGCTGATATTGGCGTTAAGATTATGGTTGCCATTCACATTGATGGATTGAGAGAATCTTTTTCCGGAAGTATCCACGGTAGAGCGGTCGCTGATGGCATTTTGTGTGAAGTCGTAGGACAGGCTGGCCCAGATGCTGCGATCCGTCAATACTTTATAGTCGAAAAAACGCAGGCTCATCCGGTTGCTGAACTGGGGCTTCAGCCCGGGATTGCCCACGGTGATATTCAGGGGGTCTTCGTTGGTGCGGATGGGTTGGATCTGTTGGAGGCTGGGCTGGCTGGTATAACCATTATACTGAAAACTGAGCCTTCGCTGACTGGAAAAGGAATAAGAAAAGGAGGCCTGGGGATACCAGTTGGTGAACTGCCTTTTGGTCATGGTATCCATCTGCAGGTCCCGCTGATGGAAGCTGGTAAAACCCAGGTTCGTGCCGGCATTGAAACGAAGTCGCTTTTTGATCAGGCTGTAGGCCAGCCCCCCCTGTTGGGTGAACACATTGAACTGGTAGTTGTTGCTGTAAAGAGAGTCCAGCTCGGTATATTTACCGCCATTGGACTTATTAAAAGAGCTTCTGTCCGATTGACTGTTGTCGACGGACATCCCGTAATTCGCGGTCAGGAAGGAGCTCTTCGATAAGGGTTCGGTATAGGTGATCTTTGAATCCAGTAAGGTATTCTCCGTATGGGTTTTTTTATATTGATCGATCAGGGAATCATGGGTCAGAATGCCGTTGCTGAAGTAATTCGTCGCGGAATTCAGATAACCGGCGGACGAATGAAGAGAATAGTTCTCCCGTATGTTGACAGAGAGGGTCCTTCCTTTTTTGGGGAGTTTTTTTCGCCACAGGAGATTGCTGTTCACGGTGCGGCTGTCGCTGCTATTAGATACGGAGCGGGTGTTCTGGTTGACCAGGCTGCTGTCGATGGCCAGGAATTCGGAAGAAAAGTGGCTGTTGGAGGTCTTATGGTCTGTACCTCCGTCTGCCATTATTTTCAGGGAAGAAGTGGAGTCGAATTTAAGCTCATAGCTTCCGTCGAGGCTATGCCGGAGGATCTGGTTCCGGAATGTCTGATTTTGCCGGTTGTAATAGAGGGTATCGGGAAGGATGTATTGGGAATTGGTGCTGCTGCTTCCATTGACGCCGAGTTGCATGACCTTATAGTTGCCGTTGAAGGACCTGCGATCATCATCCCATTTGTCATTATAATGGAGGCCTCCGGTCTTTACGGTGGGGAAGCCCTGGCCATTGTATCTCCCATCCCAGGAGTCCAGGTCATTGCCGGGCATGTTGAGAGTAAAATAACCGGAGTTCTCATCGTAGTCCGCCATGCCGGAGAAGCTTTGTCCGTAATTATCTCTTTCCTGCCAGTTAAGGCCGGTCTTGCCCGTGTTGGAGAAGATACCGTAGGCGGACAGTTTCTTTTTTTTCTTAAATAAGTTGACCATGACCTGGGCATCATAATATCCTTCCGTGCCGGCTCCGGCAGTGACTTTTCCAAAATAGCCGTTCTTTTTACCGTCTTTCAGCTTCAGATTGATAGTCTTGTTTTTCTGGCCGTCATCGATGCCCGTGAATTCTGACTGATCGCTCTTCTTATCGAATACCTGCACCTTATCCACCATATCTGCGCGTAGGTTCTGTGTGACGAGGGTGGGGTCGTCGCCGAAGAATTCTTCCCCATCTACCAGCACCTTTCGGACTTTCTCTCCCTGGGCCGTTATTTTACCGCTGCGGTCTACCTGGATGCCGGGCAATTTCTTCAGGAGGTCTTCTACGGTGGCCCCAGCCTGTGTATGAAAGCTGTCCGCTTTGAATTCTACGGTATCGCCCTTAATATGAATAGCGCCTTTGCTGCCGTTGACCACGACCTCTTCCAGCAGTTTGCTTTTCAAAAACAGGGCGATCGGTGGAAGGTTGATGCCGGAGCCATCTTTTACGATCAGGGAATCGGCATAGTCCGCATAAGCCGGGTAGGTCACCAGGAGCAGGTAGTGGCCGGGTGGAATAGAGGAAAGGGTGAAGCTGCCTGTTTTATCTGTGCGGGTATATTGAACGAGGATGGAATCGGATTGCCGCAGGAGCAGGACGGAGGCGTTGGAGAGCGTCTTTTTTTCAAGGGTGTCCTTTACTTTGCCATTTATCAGGGCAGAAACGCTGTCCTTTGCAGGGACAGATTGGGCGAAAGAATAACGGGATAACATGAAACCAAGCAGGAGTAAGGCTATGGGACGAGGCATAAGGATGTTTGACAGTTCAATGGGTTAGCGCATACAAATTATTTTTAAAAACAGGGATATGCAAGAACGAAGCCTTAAATTTACGTTAAAGACTTAGAGTCAGTGAACAGGAAATTCCATAAACCTCGTAAATAAAAAAGATTGGAACCATCTCCCCCGAAGCTATATGAAGAGATCCACTTCGTGGATTCGACGAAATCCGTATGGAATTACTCTCTTTTTACAGAAGAGGATATTCATAATTTTCAAAATGGCACTCATTACCGGCTCTATAATCTGCTGGGTTCTCATCGGGCTACGGTGCTGGGAACGGCGGGTTATTATTTCGCCGTATGGGCGCCCAATGCGACCTATATTTCCGTGATCGGTCATTTTAATAACTGGGACCCTCAGACGCACCCGTTATTTGTCCGGCTGGACCGGTCGGGGATCTGGGAAGGATTCATTCCCAACTTGCCCAAGGGGGAAGCTTATAAGTATTATATAAAGGGATTTGAGGGCAAGGCGCTGGATAAGGGAGATCCTTATGCCAATTTCTGGGAGAAGCGTCCGCATACGGCCTCCATCACCTGGGAGCTGGATTATGCCTGGAAGGATTCCGACTGGATGGGGACAAGAAAGCAGCATAATTCCCTGGACGCGCCTTGGAGCGTATATGAAGTGCATCTGGCCAGCTGGATGCGGCCCGACAAAAACGATGAAGAACGCTATAATACCTACGATCAGATCCGGGAGAGGCTGGTGCCTTATGTAAAGGAGATGGGGTTTACGCATGTGGAGCTGATGCCGGTGATGGAACATCCCTTCGATGGGAGCTGGGGTTACCAGGGTACGGGGTATTATGCTCCTACGTCCCGGTTTGGCGATCCCCAGGGTTTTATGGCGCTGGTGGAAGCATTCCACCAGGAAGGGATCGGGGTGATCCTGGACTGGGTGCCTTCTCATTTTCCGTATGATGCGCATGGGCTGTATATGTTCGATGGCGCCAACACGTATGAATATGCGGATATGCGTAAAGGGTTCCATCCGGACTGGAACAGTTATATCTTCAATTACAGAAGGGGAGAGGTGAAATCCTTTTTGATCAGTAATGCGCGGTTCTGGCTGGACCGGTTCCATGCCGATGGGATCCGGGTGGATGCCGTCAGTTCGATGTTGAAGCTGAATTATTCGCGGCAGGCGGGGGGGTGGGAGCCCAATGAATATGGGGGAGATGGGAACCTGGAAGCCATTGCGTTTATCAAGGACCTGAATGAGACGATCTTTCGGGACTTCCCCGATGTGCAGACGATCGCGGAAGAGGCAACGGACTGGCCGGGGATCAGCCGGCCCACTTTTGCCGGGGGGCTGGGTTTTGGCATGAAATGGATGATGGGTTGGATGCATGATACGCTGGATTATTTTAAAATGGATCCTCTCCACCGGAAGTTTTACCAGGATAAGTTCTCTTTCAGCATGATGTATTATTATGATGAGAATTTCATGCTACCGTTGAGCCATGATGAGGTTGTTCACGGCAAGTCTCCCATGATCTACAAGATGCCGGGGGATGACTGGCAGAAATTTGCCAACCTGCGTTCCTTATATACTTATATGATCACTCATCCGGGCGGCAAGCTGCTGTTCATGGGCAATGAGTTCGGAGCTACGACCGAATGGAATTACAAGAGCGAGCTGCCGTGGGAATTGCTGCAGTATGAGAGCCATCGCGGTTTGAAAGATTGTGTGGGGGACCTGAACCGCTTGCTGAGAAGCGAGCCCGCTTTATATGAGAACCAGTTTTCTATGGTTGGCTTCGAGTGGGTGGACCTGGGGCACCGGAATGAATGTGTGATCGTCTATCGCCGGAAGGGGAAGGACCCGGCGAACGACCTGCTGGTGATCCTGAACCTGACGCCGGTGGTCAGGAAGAACTGGAAGATCTATGCAACGGGGAAAGCTCAATGGAAAGAGGTCTTTAACAGCGATGATAAAAAATACTGGGGTACGGGCGATACTTTCAATCCCGAAATAGGCCTGCACCTGGTGGACGAGGCCGAAAATAAATATGAGCTCAATGTGCATCTGCCGCCATTGGGGGCGATCGTGCTGAAATAAGAGGGCACGGCAAGCTTGCATGCCAGTGAGTGATCACACGTCGGCTGAGTTGCTTACATTCTTTCCGGCATCCGGATCCCCAGGAGCCGCAGGGCGGACTGCAGGACGGTGGCGGTTAATTGAGATAGCTGGAGGCGCAGCATTTTCTTTTCGGCTGATTCAGCACTGGCAATGGAATGTTCGGCATAAAAAGAATTAAACGTCTTGGCCAGCTCGAAAGCATAGCCGGCGATCACGGAGGGGCTCATTTCCACACTTGCCTGTTCGATGACCGAAGGATATTTTTCCAACGTGATAACCAATGATCGCTCCAGGGAGAGAAAAGGCTCTGTTGATAGGATAGGGAAAAAGGCATTGTTCAGATTGTTGAATCCTTGCTTGCGGAGAACCGAGCGTATCCGGGCGTAGGCATATTGTATAAAAGTGGCTGTATAGCCATGCAGGTCGATGGATTCTTCCGGGTTAAAAAGCATTTTCTTTTTGGGATCCACCCGCAGCAAAAAGAATTTCAGACCGCCCAGCCCGATCGTCTCGTACAATTCCTTCAATTCTTCCGAAGTAAACCCTTCGGTTTTACCTTGTTCTTTTGTCTTTTTTTCAGCCTCCCGCACCATTTCATCCAGGATGTCGTCAGCGTCTACTACCGTTCCCTCCCTGGCTTTCATACGGCCCGAGGGAAGCTCCACCATTCCATAGCTCAAATGATAGATGCCATCGGCGGAGGGAAGCCCCAGTTTCTGGCAGATCAGCTTCAGTACCTTGAAATGATAGTTCTGTTCGTCGCCCACGACATAGATGCTCCGGTCAGCCTTGTATTCTTCATATTTATTGACGGCCAGCCCAATATCCTGGGTGATATAGACGGCGGTGCCGTCTTTCCGTTGCACGATCTTCTCATCCAGTCCGTCGGCCGTCAGGTCGATCCATACGCTGCCGTCGTCTTTTTTAAAAAAGACGCCTTTTTGCAGCCCCGTCTCCACCAACTCTTTGCCTAGAAGGTAGGTCTGGCTTTCGTAATAGGTTTTATCGAAATCGCTGCCGATCCTTCTATACGTGACGTCGAAACCGGCATAGACCCAGTTGTTCATCGTCTTCCAGAGTTCGATCACCTCTGGCTTGCCTGCTTCCCAGTCGACCAGCATCTGCTGGGCGCCTTTCATAATCGGTGCTTCTTTTTCCGCCTGCTCTTTAGGCATGCCTGTCTGCACCAATTCCTCTACCTGCCGTTTGTATTCGGTATTAAACGATACATAATAATCTCCTACAAAATGGTCGCCCTTGATGCCTGTACTGGCCGGGGTGGCCCCGTTGGCAAACAACTGCCACGCAATCATGCTTTTACAGATATGGATACCCCGATCGTTAGCTATGCAGGTCTTGACCACTTCATAACCATTGGCCTTATAGATCTCGGCCACGCTCCAACCCAGGAAGTTGTTCCGGAGATGCCCCAAATGAAGAGGTTTATTAGTATTGGGGGAAGAATATTCTACCATGAGTTTCTGTCTGTTCCTCTCCTTTTGCCCAAAGAGGGGATCTGCATAATACTTAGCCAAAAACTCAAACCAATAAGCATCCTTTATCGATAAATTCAAAAACCCTTTGATAACGTTATACCTCGCAAATAATCCGGGGTAGCTGCTGAGGAGGATCTGCCCCAGTTCATTTCCCAAACCTTCGGGTGATTTTTTTAAGGTTTTTATAAAGGAGAACAACACCACCGTATAATCGCCTTCAAATTCGGGTTTGGTTTCATTCACCTGGATGTCTTTTGCATCCATGCTGTATTGATAACTGTCCTGCAGTACCTGACAGGTCGCTGTTCTGATCTGATCTATAATGTCCATGTTCCGCTAATTGGCTGCAAAAATAATGCATGTGAGCGAAAATGTCGTTTGTTATTGGATTTTAACGCTTAAAACACACATTTATATTTATCTTTGTACATTAACCATATCTGAGCAGATGGCAAAAAAAATGATCATCGGGTTTATTGATTTTTTCTATCCTCCCTTTTGCAGGATCATGCCCCTGCAGACTTTCCGCTATGCCGCCTGTGGCGGAGCGAATACATTGCTGGATATTTTTATTTTCTTTATCAGTTATAATTTCATCCTGCATAAACAGGATCTGAACCTGGGTTTTATGGCTTTGAAACCTTATTCGGCTTCCGTATTCATTTCCTTTTGCATTAGTTTCCCTACGGGGTTTTTCCTGATGCGCAATATTGTCTTCACCCAGTCCACCCTGCATGGCAGGGTACAACTGTTCCGGTATTTCGTGCTGGTGATCATCTGCCTGTTCCTGAACTATATCTTTATCAAGCTCTTCGTGGAGCAGTGGCATATTTATCCTACGGTGGCTAAAGTGCTGACCACGGTCATTGTAGTTTCTTTTAGTTACCTGACGCAAAAGAATTTCACCTTCAAGGCGGACCAGAATCAGCAGGTGGATTAGCGGGCAGAAGGCTGGGTCATGCTGAACCAATTGCCCAGTCCATCAGTTATCACTGCCTCGATCCCATAAAATTGCTCTTTGGGCTCCGATTTGAATGCCACTCCTTTGGCTTTCAGCTCTTCATAAGTAGCCCGGCAATCCGGAGTATGTAATACGCCGGCACCCAAGGCCCCTCTTTCCAATAGTGTTTTAAAAGCCGCCCTGGTTTCGGGGTCGGGGTACATGTTGCCTTCCAAAGGAGACAATAGGGCAATTTCCAGATCGGGCTGGTCGGGCGGAATGACGGTCAGCCAGCGAAACCCGTTTTCCATCGTGGCATCAGTGCCGACTTTAAATCCCAGGGTCGTAACATAAAAATCATAGGCGCGTTGCTGATCCAGAACGAAGAGGGTGGCGTGAGAGAGTTTGGTGATCATATTTGATTGATTTAAGCGATAAAGCTAAGAGATCCGGCCAGTAAAGAGTTCTCGAAAATTGCTTTTCACCCCCCGCCATCCATTGCCGGGCCTGTTACGATCTTTTTATATACGTCCGGCGAGGGTAGGCATAAATCAACCGCATTTACATTAATTCAAATTTAATGACTGTTATTCAAACTATTATAGGAATTTTATTGGCATAATTTTAGGGGCTGACCCCTCGGCATTGCTGTTAGCCATCTTAACCTCACCTAAAAAATAAAGGACACCCATGATCACAGTCATCATTCCTGCGCTAAATGAAGAGAAGACGATACGCAGTGTTATTCAGCAGGCCAAGCGGAATGAAATGGTGGATGAGATCATTGTGGTAGATGA